>JANIHI010000007.1 GCA_024518585.1 Methanolinea sp.
CTTTGGATCATGGGTCCGGGGAGAACAGACCGATGCAAGCGACCTGGACATACTCGTGGAGTTCACTGAGCCTCCAGGTCTCATCTCATTCCTTACTCTTGAAGAGGAACTGAGCACTCGCCTGGGCCTGAAAGTAGACCTCGTGATGAAAGGATCACTCAAACCGGTGATTGGAACCCGAATCCTTCGCGAGGCTGTACCGGTATGAAAGCCCCGCGTCAATCGATTGATTATCTGAACGATATCATCGGCGCTATAGAGAAGGCAGAGGCATTCTCCTGTGGTATGACCATTGATGAGTTCCTTGCCGATGACAAGACACTCTATGCAACCGTGAGAGCAATCGAGATCATCGGAGAGGCATCAAAACATGTCCCTGAAAGTGTCAGGGAAAGGTACCCGGACCTGCCATGGAAGCAGATGTCCGGGATGAGGGATAAATTGATACATGCCTATTTTGGAGTTGATGCAACGGTGATATGGAAAACCGTCAGGGAAGATATTCCCCTCATCAAAAATGCCCTGCAGCGGGTACTCACAGAGACTTCTTCCTGATCTCCTGTACCTGCAATTTTGGAGCGAATTCTTTCCACTCTCTCCAGCAGGGAGAGTGGAGCCCGATTTCCGACGACGACGATGCGTACACCACCTTCCTCACCCCACACTCCCTCGCCGCCACGTGCACCGCAAGCGTCCCGTTCACGGCTCGACGTCGTTCGTGGCGACCGGGTTCCGGATCGATCGTGGCACGGAGGGGATGGCCGCCTGGTGGAAGGTGCCGTCTCCATTCCTGAAGGTGTCTTTCAGGAGACCGGGATCGGTGATGCTCCCCTGCACAAAGTGAAAACAGGATGGTCACACAAGTGCCGGAGATTACCCCTCTTCCCCCAAAAAGAAATTATCGACGACTGTCACGTCATGGCACTGGTCGGGCAGGTATTCCGTGATATGCGGCCCGATGAACGCGGCACCGCCGGTGACGGCGTATTTTTGGGCTTATTCGTGCAGGCCTGATACTCCCGTTCACCATCCCTCGCTTCATGATACCCCGCAGAAGTTTTTCTTTCTCTGACCGGTCATTTTTATCTTTCATCCTGGGAAAAATGGAAAAGTCAAACGTGTTACAGGGGATTTTATCAACCTTTTCTCCTGATAATTTTCTCTTTTTTGAGCAGGCGGAACCAGCCCGGAGGTGGTGATGAACGATCGCCGGTCATCCATGTACGGGAATACTTCCCGGAATGCTCCTTCCAGGCTGGATACCGCTTCCCCGATTGTTGCTTTATGGCCGGGCAGTTCCACCCCGGGACACTCAAGGCACCATCTCCCTCTTCTCCTCCATGAACGACTGCGGCAGGCGTTTCCATGGCCAAATCCCATCACCACTTTCTATCGCACAGACGAGAAAGGTGAGCCACGATCCTCCCGCTCGCCCCCGCCTCCCCAAAGATCATGCTCCTCTCCTTCCTTTGCCTAAACGTCCTGATCGCCTCCCCGATCCTCTCCCTGTCTGCACCGACGAGCACGTTCCAGCCGTCATCGACCGTCTCCACCCACTCGGTCGTGTCGCGGAGCGTGATGCACGGCACCCCGAGCAGGTACGCTTCCTTCTGGACACCCCCCGAGTCCGTGAGGATCGTGTCCGCATGGGCCATGGCCTGGAGCATGTCGAGGTACCCGAGCGGTTCCGTTGCAATGATGTTTGCCGGCAGGTGGTTCCAGGATCCGTATTCCGTGAGCACCTTCCTCGTCCGGGGATGGGCGGGAAAGGGGACCGGGACTTCGGCATCCCCGAGTGCCGCCATGATGGACTCCATGTGCTCCCGGTTATCGGTGTTTGCCGGACGGTGGACGGTGAGGACGAGGTACTTGTGACCGGACAGGCCGAACCGTTCCAGGACGCGGGACCGGCGTGCAGCCACCTGCCTGGTGTGGAGGAGGGCATCGACCATGACGTCCCCGACCCGGTGGACCCCTTTCGTGATCCCCTCATCCCGGAGTTTCCGGACCGCGTTTTTGGTCGGGCAGAAGAGGAGGTCCGATAGGTGGTCGGTCACGACCCGGTTTACCTCCTCGGGCATGGTGCGGTCAAAGCTCCGGAGGCCTGCCTCGACGTGGGCGACAGGGATATGGAGCTTGGCGGCGGCAAGGGCCCCGGCAAGCGTGGAGTGGGTATCGCCGAAGACGATCACCATATGGGGTCTTTCCTTGAGCGGGACGTCCTCGACCCGGGCAAGGATCTCGCCCGTCTGCATCCCTTGCGGGTCGGAACCGACGCCGGGGTTGTAGTCAGGCCGGGGTATCTCCAGCCCGGAGAAGAAGACATCTGACATCTCCGGGTCGTCGTGCTGGCCGGTGTGCACCAGGACCCCGGTATGTTCCCTCCGCAGTTCCCGCGAGAGCGGTGCGCACTTGACGAACGGGGGCCGTGCCCCGACGACCGTGACGACGTTCACCAGGTTTTCCGGTCAGAATCAGTTAACCGCGTTTCAGTGAGAAGCTGTCGTTGAGGGTGCAGTCCGGGGATACAGGCGGCTTTTTTGGACAGGGATGGAAAATATGACGGTGTGCGCAGGGGATTCATTCCTTATCTGATGATAATTTTATAAGGAATATTTGTAAACTAATAATAATCATATAACTAAGGAGAGTGATTATGACAAGTAAAACAAAAATATCAGAGGGATATTCCACCGTACTTCCCGCTGAAATCAGGAAAGCGCTGAATCTCTCCCCGGGAGATATACTCCAGTGGGATGTAGAGGATGGCATCATCAAAATCCAGCCCCGGAAAAAGGTGACACTCGAGGGGATCTGCGGTATTATCAGTGCAGGGGGAGATGCGGTGATGGACAAAAAGAAGATCCAGTCCGGGGAATGATGATCTTCGTTGATTCCTCATTTTTTATTGCGCTTGTCGATCGAAAGGATCAATGGCATTCTGCCGCAAAGTCACTCCTTCCCACCCTGACCAGCGAGACAATTCTCGTTTCAGACCTGGTCATCGTCGAATCCGTAACTGTCATTGGCAGGCGCAGCGGGGGCAAGGCGGGAGAACAGCTCTATCATTATTTCATGGACAATTGCGACTGTGTGATTACCGATCAAAAAATTCTCGATGGCGGCATGCAGGTATTTCTTCGCTATGACGGGACACTGTCGGTCTCTGATGCCGTATCAGTCTTTATCATGAAGAAAAAGAATATCGACAGAATCTTCTCATTTGATTCAGATTTCGATAAAGTTGAGGGGATCATCAGGGTACATGAGCCCTGACGAAGTACTCCCCCGTTGGGTAATCACCGACACCCCGGAATTATTTCGCCAATATCGCGGTGGCATCCTAAAGACCAATCCCTCCATGCAGGACAAGAGACGGGGGATCGCCCTGCTCCGGAGTCACAACGACCAGGTCAACTGCCTGAACCACCCCATGCAATGTCATGGGACTGCCTTTCAGCAACCGTACATGGATTGCAGGTACTGGGCTTGGTCACCAGGAGGTCCCGATCGCTTTGCGGTCCCCTCTCTCTCCGTGCTGCTGAGCCAAACAGGATAATTTTTTGCGCTTCGTTATTTCGAGTGGGTAGTGAAGAACCAACCGGGGGACATCGCCCCACACCCCGATTACGATAGGTGCCGTCGCCCCCGACGGGGCGCCCCCGCGGCGGTTCAGTGACTGTATGCAGTGACTGCGTAAGATCTTGTTTTGAGGGATTGGTGTCTGAAAGTTCCACTGGAACTAGTGCTTAAATTGCTGGATATAATTCGGTTGGTTTTTCCTATTGGGAGTGTACAGTGACTGTGTAGGATCGAAGTTCCGTTTTTGCAGTAAGATCCTTAACACTACCTCCCCCAGATTGAGAAGGAGATCAGGATCATTCGTGAAAGAGATCTCTTTTCGCCGGTATGCTGATTTTACACACCATAAGGACTCTTCACGCACAGATTTCAATACTCCAAATTCCCCTACCCGGCAGTAATACTCCCCTGCCAGTTTCGAGACGGCATACGGCGATTTTGGATTTGTTATCATCCCCTCCACCTTCGGCAGGGCCGGTGTCTCGACGAACACCGATGAAGACGACGCATACACCGCCTTCCTTACTGCTTTCCCGCCACGAGCACCGCAATTGTGTCGTTCAGCCTCGACGTCGTTCGTGGCTCGCCCTGATCTCTGATTGATCGCGGGACGGACGGAATCGCAAACTGGTGGAAGATGCCGTCCGCATCACGGCAAATATTCCAATGAGACCGGGATAGGAGACGACCTCAATATTTTTCAACAGATATACCGGGGATTTTCGAAAAATGAGCGTCACGGGTGACAATCACACCATCGTAACAAAGTGCGATAGCCGCGATAATCTCATCGAAATCGCCTGCCTTTATCCCCTCTCGGGACATTTGTGCCGAGATCTCCCCGAATACCGGAAACACCTCGTCGGTGACGGGAAGAATGGGTATTTCCCTAAGGATTGATCTGATGAGGGAGAGGTTATGTTCTACCGAGGACGAGAGATACACTCCGCGGTACAGCTCAAGAATATTCATGCAGGTCGTCGCAAGAAATACACCCCTTTCTTCAAGCTCGGTGAGCTTCCGGCAGGCTGTCGGGCGTTTTCTGAGAAGATCGACCAGGAACGTCGTGTCCAGTACTGGCATTGTTCAGATTTCTGCTTTACGGACCTTCCAGCTTCTCATCTCCTTTGAGGCCGACTCGATTGAGGTGGCGAGATCCTCTTGCGGGTGGATGGTCTTTAAAACTTCTGAAAGCGCACGGCGACGGGGATAGTACTTCATGATGACTTCTGAAAAGCTCATCCTGTCGGATTCCTTGAGACTTTTCAATACCTCGTAGGCTTCTTCGCTGATACTGATGGTCCGGGTGGGCATAGAATACACATATGTGTATGTATAATGATATTATTTTTCTCCATCATGAGAATGGTGCAAAACGTCACCAGCACCGCGATCGCCCGTTTCCACTATTAACGAAGGTGGTTGTGAGTTAGCTCCTGGTCGAACGCGGACCGGAGGGGTGGTCGCCCTCGTGGAAGATGCCTTGAATATCACCCGGTGTCGGGGGTGGTAAAAAAAAGGACCCTTCCCCGTCCCGTTAAGTTCATCCACGGCCTCCTGGTTCCGGCGGTAGCCGATCTCGTTCAGGTGCCGTGCGAATACCCCGGCGAGGGGAAGCCCGACGTAGCCGGGCCAGACGACGCAGATGGTACTTTGTCTCTTTCCCGGGCGTACGTGGCACCTCTCCTCATGAATGGTATGATGGAGATGAGATGATAGCTGCTCTGTTCCAGGTGGGAGAAGGAATTCTTAAACGCACGCTCATTTACTCGCGATTTCAGAATACCGGGGGGAGATGATCACGCGGTCCAGGTCCGGAAATTGAGGTGTGGGCGATGCGGGTTACCTGGCTTCAGGGCCTCCAGCACCCAGTAGACTCTGGAACTCGGTAGCACGCCGATCCTGGAAGACACCGGCCGCAGGCTTCGGGACAGGCATTTCCACCGGTATGCCATTTTTCACTGACAGGACAGAGGCTGCGGAGATGTATGGCATGTCAGTATCCCGGCATCCGGGGCAGCAGGTGCTTCCGTTTAGGTGATTGGAGAGGGAAAAGGTATTCTCCCTTCCCAGGAGGGGTTTACCTGGATTATGAGGGTCAGGAACAACCCCTGCGGCGACAGACACTCCGGGAACCGGATGGTAGATATCCTGGTGGATGAGGGGTCGGGAATATGATGCAGAATGACTCACTCTGCACCAATTTCAGTCAGGATATTACCGTTTTAGCATTTCAACAAATTCTTCGCGGGACATCCCTGCCTGTTTCATGATAGAGTGGAGTGTCCCTGCGGGGAGGGGATTTCTTTTCGGCACGATAACCAGATGTTTCGTTCCCTGAGGATCAGTCCTGTAAAGTGCAGTATGACTTCCCTTTCCCCTATGCGGGGCATATTGAAAACCAACAGAAAGGAGTGCTTTGATGAGTTTTGTCGATGAAACCCGGGGGATACCATTCATGCATTGATCTCGATGGTTGCCTGGAAACGAAGCGTTGCCGTCAGTGCCGGACGGATCTCCTCAAGCATTCCAAGCTCCCTTGCGTTCTCGAGATACAATGAGACCGCCTCCTTTAGATTTGCGAGAGCTTCCCCTGGAGTATCTCCACAACTTGCCACATCAATCTCGGGACAGACGGACACATATACCCCATCTTCTTCCCATATCGTTGCACTGAGTGAATATTTCTCCATCGAATGAAGAATAATATCATTCTCTTATTCATAAGTATTTTTCTGAGTTGTTAAACAAAGCCAGGCCCGACGGCGCAGACGATCATGTCCTTTATCTCTTTCGTGGGCGTGCGTGATACCTCCCCTCATGAAGGGGATGATAGAAAAGAGACGATACCTGCTCTGGTCCAGGGAGGAGAAGGAATTCTTAAACACACGCTCATTTACTCGCGATTTCAGAACACCGGAAGAGTGACGATCTCATGGGCATAACGGATACAGGCGAGAATATCCTCGTGTTCGAGCATGGGATACTCCTCCAGGATGGTTGCTTCCTGCCACCCGGATGCAAGAAGTTCGAGCACGAGATCGACAGGGATGCGTGTCCCCCGGATTACAGGCTTGCCGGCAAGGATGGAGGGATCCAGGATAATCCGTGAGACGGGATCCATAAGTACCAATCGAGAGGGGAAACTATTATACTTATGCACTTACCCTGAAATGCTACCCCGATACTCCGGGAACTCCTCTCGCTCGTTCCCCCAATGGTATCACGACCAGTGCATATCTGCCGTCACGGCGGAAGGAAGGATCGAATAGTGACCGCATCCGTGCGGTACGGACATCAGCTTTCCCCCCTTTACTCTAATTCATCGACTGAAACCTTACTCCGGACCCGCCTTTAATGGGATCATTTCTGTTGCCGTTTCACTTCGTCATCGTGAATTCGCCTCTCTACTGTATCGTGTACCCGGAACTGCCCCAAATCTCTCCCCGTTCTCATCTCATGTCCAAGTGAAGTAATCTGCCCATCACTTGAAGCCTGAATTAGTATTCCGGGAGTCCCGGTCACCGGAAGTCCAAAAAGACCTTGCAGCCCTCGCCAACGGAGCATGTACCAAACTGGATCAGGAAAATCACCAGAATTATGTCCTTTTTCTCTCTATACCAGGGATTGAAAGATAATGATTGTGGAAAAACGAAACGGGTATCTATGGCGCGGAAGGGGAAACTTTTCGACCGATGGTGTCCTCTTTCCATGGCATCTTCCCGGTACCTTCTGCAGCCAACGGTGGTGAATATCCCATTTTTACGAAAAAGTTCTGCATGACTTTATAGTAAAACTAATAATTGATCGAATTATTAATAGTAAAACAATAGTGATATCGATGAAAACTGTCACCGTCTCCTCGAAGTTCCAGGTTGTCATCCCGGAAGAGATAAGGAAAAAAGTGGAGATAAAAGCGAACCAGAAATTGGTTGTTGTTGAAAAGGATGGCGTGATACATCTGATCCCCCAGCGCCCCGTGAAGGAGATGAAGGGTTTTTTGAAAGGAATGTCCGGTGAAGAGATACGGGATGAGGGGGAGAGATTTTGATTGTGCTGGATTCTTACGGCTGGATTGAGTATTTCAGGGACGGCCCCCTCGCGGAACGGTATGCGAAATACATTGAAGACGCAAATGAAGAAAATACTGCGATTCCAACCATCGTAGTGTACGAAGTCTATAAAAAAATAAAGAAGGAAGCGAGCGAAGAAAGGGCCTTCGAAGCATATGCGCAGCTCATGAGGGCAAAAGTCATTTCTCTTGATTCGAACCTTGCACTCGATGCTGCGGATGTGAGCTTGAAATCAGGATTGAATATGGCAGACGCAATCATTTATGCAACAGCAAAACGGGAAGGAGCACGACTCGTGACGAGCGATACCCATTTCAAAAATTTCAAGGATGTGGAATTTATCATAGGATAAACCATCCCGGCACACAGTCTGCCTGGTGAATTGTCCTGTCAAAAATGTGTCAACGGGGTCACGCTCGACAGAAGAAGAACTCCGCGACTACCTGCTCAAAGCATACCGCGAGTACAGGGAATTGGGATAGTACCATTGGATTTCTGACATGTATTTTCCGTCCCGGATATGCCAGGGACCTTCTTTGATAACTTCCTTTCATAATCGAGGATTTAAAAAACCCCCCCCTAGAACCGGAAAAAACCTGGCTGTGTCACAAGGTCGGCTGATAACGTGCCAGCAGGAAAGGGTCCGGGTTATCCCAGCTGACACGTATTCCGGTCACGAGAGAAGTGAGTCAGTTAAACCTCGCGGTGGCAGGTCTATCATCACCCGGAGAGTGGGGGCCAGCCCCCCTTTTGGTTCACAATCAATCACTCACAATAGCACAGAGCCAAAGATTGCACGACATCTCACCCGGTCGGCCGCTCTCACTTGCAGGAAGACCTGGGTTCCCCGTACCCTGCAGGCACCCGTTCTTCCCCCTCTCATTCTCCCACCACAACGTCGTACACCGCGTGCCACCGCCCGGGGGAATAGGAGCGGACGAATCGCTCGGTCACCTCCCTGGCGGGGAGGGCGTCCCGGATCGCGGGGAGGAACTGGCCTTCCTCCTCCTGGAGGGCATAGAGGTGGATGGTGGTCCCCGGGTGCGAGAGGGAAAAGGCGTGGCGCAGGAAGCGGAATGCCCCGAGGGGGAGGTTCATCACGATCCGGTCGAACGTCCACGGGAGGAGGGCAGGGAGCCGGGCGGCGTCGGAAAAGACCGGGAGGACGTTTCGGCCATGGTTCCGGTGGATGTTTCCCACGAGGAGCCGGATGGCGCCCGGGTTGAGGTCGCACGCAACGACCAGGGACGCCTTTCCTGCCAGGGTGAGTGCAAACGGTCCCACGCCGGCGAACATGTCGAGCACCCGCTCGCCGGGCCCTGCGAGGGCAAGGACCCTCTGGCGCTCGGTGGAGAGGCGGGGCGAGAAGTAGGCGACAGCAAGGTCGATCGAGAACGCAAGGCCGTGTTCGCGGCAGATGGTCTCGGTCGTGTCCTTCCCGGCGAGGACCATGAACCGCCGGGTCCTGTACTCCCCTTCGACGTCCCCGAGGGGATAGAGGGCCGTGTGGAGGGAGGGTCGGGAGGCAAGGAGGCGTTTTGCACCATCAGGGTCGGGTTCCGGGAGGACCGCGATCCCCCCGATCATCTCGTGGCGGGGGAGGTCCGGCGGCGGGGCCAGGGCCTCGAACTCTTCCCGGACCGCCCCCTCGCATGCTTCCCGGACGGGAAAGAGGACCCACTCCCCCTCCTTTCGGGGCCGGAGGGAGGGGTCAAGGAGCCCGCGGGAACGCAGGTCCTGCCGCACCTGCTCTGCCCCCGTCTTCCTCACCCGCACGCACCACTGCTCCCTGATCTCGTCCATCCTTTCCTAGTACTCCTGGGACTCCTGCAGGAAAAAGGGATGGTGTCTCCCGGAAAGAAAGGTTATGCACCACCCGCCCCCATGGTGGTACATGGACAAGTACCTCGAGCGGATCAAGGCAGGGTCGCTTCGGCTCTATGCCCTCGAGCAGGAACTTCCACCAAAGGACGCCGTTGACCTCCGGCGGCGGTACATCGAGGGGGAGACCGGGGTATCGCTCGCGAAGGTGGGGTCATTTACCATCGCGATCGACCGGGTGGCACGCAAGAACTGCGAGAACATGGTCGGGACTGTCCAGGTCCCTGTCGGGGTCGCCGGGCCCCTCCGTGTCCGCGGGGAGTACGCGACCGGCGAGTTCTACCTGCCACTCGCGACGACCGAGGGGGCCCTGGTCGCCTCGGTGAACCGCGGGTGCGCCGCGATCACGCGGGCCGGGGGTGCAGATGTCCGCATCCTCCGCGACGGGATGACGCGGGCACCGGTCTTTTCCACGCGGAGCGTGGCCCATGCCCGCGAGGTCGCCGACTGGGTCGCGGCCCACCCTGGTGAGCTTGCCCGGGCCGCGGAGTCGACGACGTCCCACGGGAAGTTCCTTGGCGCAACCTGCACGGTCGTCGGGACATCGGTCTTCGTCCGGATGGAGTTTGACACAAAAGACGCCATGGGCATGAACATGGTCACCATCGGGAGCGAGAAGGCCGCGGAGGTGATCAGCGCCGCGACAGGGGCCCGGCTCGTCGCCCTCTCCGGGAACCTCTGCACCGACAAGAAACCTGCCGCCGTCAACGTCGTCCGGGGGCGGGGGCGAAGCGTCGTCGCGGGCGTGTTCCTCCCCGACGATCTCATCGCCGCGGTCCTCAAGACAGATGCCCGGTCCCTCGTCGAGGTGAACACGCGGAAGAACCTCCTCGGGTCTGCCGCTGCCGGGTCCCTTGGGTTCAATGCCCACGCGGCAAACGTCGTTGCCGCCCTCTTCATCGCGTGCGGGCAGGACCCGGCCCACGTGGTAGAGGGGAGCCTCGCGACCACGACCGCCGATCCTGCAGAGGGGGGCGTGTACGTTGCTGTTACCCTCCCCGACCTCCCGGTCGGGACCGTGGGTGGGGGGACAGGCGTCGAGACGCAGGCCGAGTGCCTCTCGCTGCTCGGCGTTGCCGGGAGCGGCGACCCCCCGGGGACTCACGCACGGAAACTGGCCGAGATCGTGGCCGCCGGTGTCCTTGCCGGCGAACTCTCGCTCCTCTCGGCACTCGCCGCCCAGCACCTGGCCCGGGCCCACAAAACCCTCGGGCGGTAGGGCCTTACCCGAACCACTTCATCATCACGATCGCGTCCTCGCCGTTGGCGTAGTACCCGGCGATGCGGAGCACCGGCCGGTACCCAAGCCTCCGGTAAAATGCCTGGGCTGGCTTGTTGGAGAGGCGGACCTCGAGCTGGACGCCGGTGGCAAGGCTGACCGCAAACTGCTGCTCTTCCCGTGCGACGAGGCGGCGGCCGATACCCTTTTTCCGGACCTGCGGGTCCACGGCGAGGTTGCAGATATGGCCGTAGACCTCTTCCCCGGTGTCCTCGAGCCCCCCGACGATGAACCCGACGACCCGGTCGCCGGCAGTGGCGACAAAGAAGGTCTCCGGGTAGAGCGGGAGCGTCTCGGCAAAGATGGCGGCGCTCCATGGGTCGGGGAATGACTCCTGCTCGATCCGGGCGACGTGCACGATGTCCCCCGGCCGTGCCCTGCGGATGGTGACTTCCGGGAGCATGTGACCCTGTGATCACCCCTTGATCTTCATTGCTCTAATATACTGCGAGGGAGAATGTATGAGGGAGACGCCCAGAGATGGTGGAGATCTTTCGTTTTAGAGCGGTGTGCCCCGGCCCTGCCCTCGCTCCCCGGGTCGCCGCGGTCCCGTACGACGTGGTGACGAGGGACGAGGCAGCCGCCTCCATCCGCGACAACCCCTTCTGCTTCCTGCGCATCAGCCGGGCAGATGCCGAGCTCCCCGGGGTCCCTGCCTCGGACGAAAGGGTCTACAGACGGGCCCGCGAGACATTCGAGTCGTTCCTGCGCGAAGGGATCCTCTCCCGGGACAGGTCGCCCGGCATGTACCTCTACCGGGTGACGGGAAACGGCAACGACTTCCTGGGCCTCGGCTGCACGGTCGCGACCCGTGACTACGAGGAGAACATCATCCGCCGGCACGAGCTCACCCGCGTGGAGAAGGAGGAGGACCGGACCCGGCACATCGACGCCGTGAACGCCCATACCGGCCCGGTCGTCCTCCTCTACGCCGACCGTGACGGGCTTGCCGCCTCTCTCGATACTCTCTGGAAGAAGATCGGGCAGGTTGACCTGGAAGTGCCTGCCCCTGACGGGACGGTCCACCGCATCATGCGGGTGACAGCCGAAAAAGACCTTGCCGCCCTCGAGGAGGCCTTTGCGCCAGTCCCGCGCCTCTATATCGCCGACGGCCACCACCGGGCAAAGTCTGCCGTCAACGTGGCCGGAAAGAGGAAGGTGGAGGGGAGGTTAACCGACGAGGCGACACGGTTCCTCGGCGTCCTCTTCCCGCACGACGGCGTGAAGATCCACGGGTACAGCAGGCTCGTCTCTGACCTGGCCGGGATGACACCCGGGGAGTTCCTGGGGCGACTCGGGGAGAAGTTCTCGGTCGAGCCACGCGGGGAGGTGGACACCCGGGCGTTCCACATCCCGCCCCGGTGTGTCCCGGCCGATGCCTTTTGCATCTTCCACGTGTTCCTGGGCGGGAAATGGTACGAGTGCACCCGCCCGCGGGAGAACGCCGCCGACCCAATCGCGTCCCTCGACGTCTCCGTCCTCCAGCGGGAGGTGCTCGAACCCCTCCTTGGGATCAATGACCCCCGCCGCGACCCGCGGCTCCAGTACCTCGGCGGTGCCCGGCCGCTCGCAGACCTGATGGAAAGGGTCCTTTCTGGTGACTATGCCGTTGCGTTCGCGATGCAGCCCGTGAAAGTCGAGACGGTGCTCGCGATCGCGGACGCCGGTGGGATCATGCCACCCAAGTCGACATGGTTTGAGCCAAAGCTCCTCTCGGGCCTTGTGGTGCACACCCTGGACTGATCATCACCGTTCCGCAAGGGAGGACCGTCCCCCGGCAACGGGGACCTTTTTTTCGTCATCGGTCCACCAGTATGTACTATGATTACCATTGCACTCCCGAAGGGGAGCCTCGAGGAACAGACGCTCCTCCTCTTCCGCGAGGCGGACCTCGAGGTCAAGAGGACCGAGCGGGACTACAACCCGGTGATAGAGGACAGCCGCATCAGCAAGGTGAAGATCCTCCGGCCCCAGGAGATCCCCCGGTTCGTCGAGATGGGGTACTTTGACCTCGGGATCACGGGCCTTGACTGGGTGAAGGAGACCGGGGCCCGGGTGCGGGAAGTCGCCCGGCTCACTTACAGCAAGACCGGGGAAGGGACCGTCCGGATCGTGGTCGCGGTGCACAGGGACGAGCCCATCGACGACGCACGAAATATCCGCCCCGAGAGCCGGGTGACGACCGAGTACCCGGAGCTGACCCGCGAGTACTTCGGGAGGCTCGGCATCCCGGTCCGGATATTCCCCAGTTACGGGGCGTCCGAGGCGAAAGTCCCTGACCTGATGGACGTGGTCGTGGACCTGACCGAGACCGGGTCCACGCTCCGGAGAAACGGCCTCAAGATCATCGGCCAGATCATGGAGTCCTACACCGTCGTGATCGCGAACCGGGAGAGTTTCGGTGACCCCAACAAACGGCGGGCGATCGAGGAGATCGTGACCCTCCTGCTCGGGGTCATCGAGGCCCGGCGCCAGGTCCTCCTCTCGATGAACGTTCCGGCAGGGTCCATGGAGAAGGTGGTCGCCGTCCTGCCGGCCCTGAAGAAACCCACCGTGAGCCGCCTGCACGGGATCGACTACTACAGTATCCAGACCGTCGCGCACAAGAAGGACGTCAATGTCCTGATCCCGAGCCTGAAGGCTGCCGGGGCAGAGGACATCCTCGAGATCCCGATCACGAAAATCGTGAGATAACAACCCCATTTTTGAAAATGGGGCATTATATTCCTATTTCGCAGAATATCAGCATTTTATTTTATTCACCCCCGATAGGCGAAAGAGACCATTTAATCGCCTGGAAGGGGAGAGAGTTTCCGGAAATTTTAAATAGGGGAGTTACTCAACACATCTCCTGAGAAGGGATGAGAAGGGAGAACAGCCCCCAGGTTCCCGGCACGGGTGCCTCCCTCTCGCCCGGTGAAATCCTTTTTCCTGACCTCTTTTTGCCATCCCGGCGTGACCGCACGGCTGATTACCTATGGGACCGCGATAAGGGGGAGGGGGGGTGGCTGACGATCATGGTGGACGGGAGCGGCGATGGCCACAGCATCGCCCTCTTCCCGGGAGAGGAGGTCTTCTTCAGCTACGAGCGGGGTGCCTCCAACAACGATGCCGAGTTCAATGCCGTCATCCTGGCCCTCGAGAACCTCCCGGAACACTCCCGGGCCCGGATCCACACCGACAGCCAGGTCGTGGTCTGGCACCTTGCCGCCGTCTCCCCGCGGCGCCCAGCGACGTATGCCCGGAAGAAGGCACAAATCCAGGACCTGATCGCCACAAAGGACCTCGAGGTCGAGTTCCGGTGGATCCCCCGGAAGGAGAACAGGGCCGACCGGTTCCTGAAGAACTACATCGCGAGCCTCTGCGGGGCCCATGGCACCGAGCCGCTCCACCGCCGCGTCCGCCGGCTCGAGGTCGAGAACGTCCGTCTGAAGGCACGGCTCCGGCGGGCGCTCAAGCTCCTCGAGTCGCGCCCGGTTGCCGCCCGGCCGGGCGGGCGTATGCACCAGGGAGAGCTCTTCCCGGAGCTGCTGTAGCACCCGCTTTGTCCCCGGGGGCCGTGCACATGGTGCCGATGGAGTGCCTGGATGTCTCACGGGTCACAGACCATGCATGTATTTCCCGGGAGACGGGCCACTCTTTCTCCATGGTGAGAGAGAGGAGGGTCGTCCCCGGGGCTAACCGGGATTTTTGGTGTGCAGCCGGGACCAGGGGCCCACGGGGGCCCACCGGCCGGGAGGGGATGATGATTCCGGCATCGTTCCCTGCGGATACAAGAACAGCTCCCACCGGCGGAGCTGGCCAGGGAGTGGCCTGACATGCCGCGCAGGGACGCTGCCCCAGTGGGAGAGTACCTCAGACTTGACATTCCCCTCGATACCCCGCTTACCGGTCCCGAGAAGGGGCTCGTTGATGCGGTCGAGGGGCACGCACGGAATAACGGCTTCTACTTTGAGACAGGGGACAATGACCTCTCCTTCTTTCTCCACGCACTCGACCCCGCCGAGTTTGAGGGTGCCGTCCGTGCCCTGCTCCGCGAACGTGGCGAGAGCGGGGGTGCGACACCCAGGATGCATGGAGTGTTCACCGAGCTGCTCGGAAAGATTGACTCCGTGAGGAGCTACGGGATCCGGGGGGGAAGGCGCATCTACGCGACCTACAACCGGGAGCGGAAGGTGCGGGGGAGGAAGGAGAAGGAGGCGGCGCGGGGGCCCTGGTTCTACGCCCTTGACCACGGGTTCACCCCGGAAAACAACCCCCTGCCCGGGGAGTTCCGGGACCGGGTCATTCGGGGAGACAGCGAGGCGGTGCTCCGGGCGCTCCCCCCCCAGTGCGTCGACATCGTCATCACCTCGCCGCCCTACAACTTCGGCCTTGGGTACGACACGACAGAGGATGGCGTCGACTGGGAACGGTATTTCTCGAAACTCTTTGCGGTATTCGACGAGTGCATCCGCGTCCTGAAGTTCGGCGGGAGGATCATCGTCAACGTCCAGCCATTATTCTCTGACTCCATCCCGAGCCACCATATCATCTCCCACTACTTCATGGAGAAGCGTCTCATCTGGAAAGGAGAGATCCTCTGGGAGAAGAACAACTACAACTGCAAGTACACCGCATGGGGGAGCTGGAAGAGCCCGAGCAACCCCTACCTCAAGTATACCTGGGAGTTCCTGGAGGTCTTTTCGAAGGGGAACCAAAAAAAGGAAGGGTCGCGGGAGAAGGTCGACATCACCGCCGAGGAGTTCAAGAAGTGGGTGGTCGCAAAGTGGTCGATCGCCCCGGAAAAGAGGATGAAGGAGTACGACCACCCGGCCATGTTCCCCGAAGAACTGGTGATGCGTGCGCTGAAGCTCTTCAGCTACGAGGGTGACGTCGTCCTTGACCCGTTCAACGGCACCGGGACCACCTGCGTCGCGGCAAAGAAGCTGAACAGGGGGTACCTTGGGATCGACATCTCCGAGAAGTACTGCGAGACTGCAAAGAGGCGGCTCAAGGAGATCCTGTAAACTGCCGTGCCAGCGAATCCCACCTCCTTTTTGCCGTGTCATTTCACCAGTTCATATTGCTGACCGATGGGTGAATGCGACCTGATTCGGGGTCAAACGAGGAAGATCATGTATCCTTATTCCCCGTGGGATCAGGCACCTGCATCAGTTCATTCTGCATGGACTCCTGCCGTGAGTATTTGCTCACCTTCTCTATGTTCTCAATCGCATTCCGAATATCCTGGAAACGAAGCGAATCGTCTCTCGTACTAGGATTGCTTCCTTCTCCACCTTCTCCTGCACCTCTTTTTGGAGGATTGGCCGGGTAGCGGCATCGCCATGCCTTCCGGGGAGTTGCTCCAGTACGTAAACGAGCACACTGAGATCGAAAAGCATGGAACCGATGAACGGGTGTGAGGTCCTGGAAAGCTCCATTTCGTATGCGAGCACACCGGGGTCGAAAAGGGTACATCCGGAATCCGGCGTGACAGGGAAATCTCTATCGCCTGTTCAGGATGCACTCCCTCCGGCTACCGATCCGAACAGCCGGATATCTGTTGCACCATACCGGGATGCGATCCGTAAGACTTCCCGCTTATTCTTTTCCAGGAGGTCATACACGTCGATATGCCATCACCGTATCCAGTTCCTGTCCAATTCGCTGACTATCTACTGGTTATCCCAAGGGCACGTCGGGATGCACCCAATCATCCCGCCGGATATCGCCGGGTCAAATGCAAAAATATCGCCGTTACTTTCGATCCCGGCGATCATGTTCCCGTATTACCTGTCCCGCTCGCACCGGGTCATCCCGTCACGCCTTTTGCCATTGCACGTATCCATCTGATTCACACCCACCACGATGGTTGAACAGCCTCACTTCATTTCACTCTCCCGCTCCGCTCACTTCCCCTCCCGCACCATCGGGACCGCGTTGCACCCCTCCATCTCCCCGAAGCAGAAGATGAACCGGTCCCGGATCGTCTGCGGCATCTCCTTCTCGCCGATCGGCCTCCACCCGAGCGACCCGTAGAACTGCCGCAGCACGAGCGTCGAGTGGATGTAGATCTTCTCCGTCCCGCAGGCGGCAAGCAGGGCGTCAACGACCCTGCGGGCGAGGCCCTGGCCCCTGTACTCGTCGAGCGTAAAGACGCAGTCCATCTCCAGGCCATCGGGGTGGCGGGTGCAGCGGGCGGTCGCGGCAAGTTTTCCATTGACAAAGGCCCCGAAGATGCGCTCGGTCTTTGGGTCGGCCTTCTGGTTCCGGTAATGGGTCCAGACCTTCTCGGCGAGGGGGAACTCGGCCGGGGTGAGTTCGCGGACGGTGGTGGTCATTGAGTAATGCTCCTTGCGAAGGGTTTGGAGGAGATGCGGGAAAAAGGTAGGGGTGGAAGGCCTGGCAATCAGAGGGAGGTGGTTTTGGATGGCTGAATGGACGGGGAGATGTTTCCAATCAGCCACTTCCACGCAGGGATAACGTGTATTTCCCTGCCGCCAGGCAAATCCAGTTCCTCCTCATGGGTATATGTGACAATTATCCCGGATTCGACCTTCCAACGGTCCATGGCTGCCAACAGCCCGGATATCTCCCTCTCGCGGTTGTTCTCGCCAATCGTGCAAGAACATTGGATCGCCTCCACGAGCCTTCCTTTCTTCTCGATGAGAAAGTCACACTCCCCATCCTCCCGCCAGAAATACACGGAAAGCCCGCGCCTTTTCAGCTCGATGAAGACGAGGTTCTCGAGCATCCGCCCCCAGTCGCCCGAGAAACGAAACGAGACGGCGTTCCTCATCCCGTTGTCCACCACGAAGAATTTTCTCGTCCCTGCATACTGCTTCTTCAGCGAGTGCTGGTAATTGAACAGTTCGAACAGGAGGTATGCTTCTTCCATGTACTGCGCATAACTCCTCACCGACATCGCCGACTTTATCCCGAGTGCATTCTTCAGCGAATGGTAACTTGCCTCCTTCGTGAAGTTTGAAAAGAGGTAGCGGGCCACCTGCCGGAACATCTTCACGTCCCTGATTCCATACCGCGCCACGATATCCCGGAACAGGATATCCTCGTATGTCCTTCTGAGAACCTCGTCATCCCCTGTCCTGATGAACTCAGGAAATCCTCCGTTCTGCAGGTAAGAATCGAAATGATTCAGGATCTCGGCCTTCTTCTGCGTCGTCGTCGTTCCCCACTCCACCCCCTTGAACCGCAGGTATTCCCGGAACGAGAACGGGAAAAGTTCGATCTGCAGGTATCTCCCCGTCAGGCGTGTTCCCAGCTCAGCACTCAAAAGGTGGGCGTTCGACCCGGTGAGGATCACCTTGTACCCGTCGTCATGGACTCTGCGCACGAACCGCTCCCAGTGTTCGACATTCTGGACCTCGTCGATGAGCATCACCCTCCCACCGGGGTGCAGTTTCTCGAACACGAGCACGAGGTTCTCGAAATCCGCAAGGGTGAACTCAAAAAGGCGCTCGTCGTCCAGGTTTACATACAGGAAATCGCCAGTCTTTTCGGCAAACTGCCGGAGGAGCGTTGACTTCCCGCATCGCCTGACCCCCGAGACCACGATGATATGCGATGACCCAAGATACCGGTCAAGGTCAACATCCCTGGGAACCCCGGGATCTCTCCGAAGGAACGCCTCTTTTTGATCGATCAGCACTTCCTCCAGGCGGTTGATGGTGATCATGATTCACCTACAATATAGTTGTATATTACAGATATACAATTTATGTTTAATTTGTATTTTAATAATATACAAATTTTTCAGGAAGGGGACCGGTATAGAGGGTGAGGCGGGTGGTTACGGGGAGGGAGCACTCGGCCGGGGCGAGTTCGCTGACGGTGGTGGTGGGCATTTATAAAGGTTCTCTATTTGACAATTATTTAATCAAGCGATAATGTTATTCAATCAAACATATCATTTCACAATAATGGCCTTATTAAAACAATGGAGATTGGCTCTGGTTATGGTAATTATTCTTCAGCTAACGCTGGTATCAGGATGTATGGAAAAAATACAATCAGAAAGCAGCCTTGCTCCCTTATACCCCGAAAAAACAGAGGAATCATTTTACCCTATATCATTCCAAGAAGGTATCAATCTCCTAAACGCCCTCTTTTCTAATGAGGGGCCCACTTTGAATAAAACCATGCCTCTCTATTATTTTAGAGGGAAGGGGGTTAACAAGGAGGGAAAAGCGGAGCAGTGGATTTTGGGAACTGAGTATGATCAAAATTTCTATTTTGTGATTGTAGAATCGAACCGGCAGGTATTGATCCCATTCCAAGGAGAACATCCAAGGGTGACTGTCGATATACAAAAAATAATTCTTCCTGATCAATTAATTTCGAAAAACAGAAATGGTATTGCTGAGGCTTTTTTTAAAAACAGACAATTTTCTCTTATTGATGTAGAAATGAAAAATAATGTATATTCACTAACTTCATCAACTGATACTATGAAAAAAATATTATATTTTGATGCATATAATGGAGTACCGATATACTTATAGAGTAATGAAAAAAAGTTATTTTAATTTGATATATGCTTTCCCGGCAATCCCATTTGAATGAGGTGGTGGTAGACTTATATTGATAACTGGACCTGGTGCATCAAGAGCATTTCCAACGACTCTAAATTTCAACTTTGCATCAGGAGGGAACTGATTCCGATTTACTGAATATGAACCTATTTTCTTTTTTGGATCTTTAAGATCCTCCTTATTAAATTTTGTTGTTTTAACCAATATCCATGTTTTCCCATCGTCAATTGACAAATAGCACGTCTCAATGACGTCTTTGACCCCTGTATACTCACGAGTCCATTGCCATGTAATAATATTTGTTTCACTAATAGAAGACTCAAAATTTGTAAATTCTAAAGCGCTATAATTGACTCCCTCTGAAGTCATATTTGGAACACCCGTGATGTATGTTTTGGGGAGCCTAAGTTGGGAGGGTCCAAATGTTCCATTGAAATATACATAAGAACCGTTGCCAAATACATTGATAGTTCCATCAACAAGTACTTTTAATTTGTATGTTGCTTCCCACGTCTGTCCGAGTTTGATTGTTCCGACATTGAAAGTCAATCTATTCGTTTGGTTAAATTCTTCAGATTGATCAATGCTATAGGGATACGGTGGATCGTGACTTGGCCTTGTCATATTGAGATCATACAAATCAATATCAGTTGAGGGGATATAGGTAAATACTTTATAACTTCCATTTACCTGAATAATATCATAATTTACTTCAATTTTATCATACCGCATATCCATAAATGTATCAACACCGGCTTCTTCCTGAAGTTTTCCAGCAATTATTGTGTATATTTCTTCGATATTTGCGGAATTTCCATCAAAATATTGTCCACCCGTACTTTCTGCAAGGATGCGAAGTGTATCTCTCCCGCCGGTCGTAATTTCATTGGCATATCCAATAGAGAAAATTTTAATATTATTATTCTTTGCATAGTTGGACATGTTTTGATTGCTATCTATACCATTCCCAAGACCAGAAAATTTACAATAGCCTGAACTTAAGTCCCCATAACTTGTAGGATTGCAGCTGTCTGACCCGGTTCCTCTTGCTAATGGATCACCATAATAGTTGTAATCCCCATCGCTAAGTAGAACAATTGCTTTTATAGCATTATTACGACCGTTTGAAATTATCTCATTGATAGCACGATAAATTCCATATCGCATCGGAGTTCCACCGGTGGGGACCATGTTTCTAATTGCAGTAATTATCGACGAGGGGGTATCTGTTAATGGACTCTCAACTACAGCATAATCGCCATAATTGCGGTTATCTCCAGGATAATATGTGTTAATATATTGCTGATGCTCCGAATTTGTGTGATATATTTCAGTGTAGGGCCAATAATTTTGAGTATTATATATTATTGGCGTATCCCAGTAGTTATCCCGGTATACCCACCTGAAACTGGAACTACTAATAGAGGTTGATGTGGATGAAACCCCATATACATTTGTCCAATCATAGAACCATCCTTTGAGATTTCGGTTTGCAAAACCAGAACCACTCCGATAACAATAATAAGTTCCATCCAGATAGCGGTAAACAGGTGCTAATTTTGCCCATCCATTTGTTCCAAAAGAAATAAGGCCTATATGGTCACGTGTTGGACCAACATGCATCGTTGTAACGAATGCCCCTGAGGCATTTATTACAGGAATCATTCTGTCTGGTTCATCTTTCAGCATACTTCCTGAACGGTCCGTACATAAGACAGCGTCAATGGGTTTTGGCCGGAGCGCCCAACCATCTCCCTTCAAACTTACTTTAACATTGATAATTCCACTCACATTGACTGTCTGAGGATAAACATCAGTCTCAATCGAAAGGTAAGGATAGTTTTTCCAAGTTAGCAAAATGCTCTTGGTAGAGGATTTTCCTCTCGTTACATTTTCCCAATGAGCTGTTGCGATACAGTTACCCGAGGCAGTATCATCATAGAAAGGATCGGTCCAATTTCTTGTAAATTCACCGGGATTGAAATAAACAATTGCAAACCCATCACTATTTGTCTGCGCTGAAGTTGAAACAAGTTCTGGATCCCTTATTACAACAGGATAAAACGGTGTCGCCTCATATGAGGGAGTCCCTAAGCTGAAATTTACTGTTTCTCCCTCGACAGGATTACCACTTTCATCGATTACTTTGGCCATCAGCAGTGCCGGTTGCCACCCATCAACATCTCGGCTTGCCATAGTATCCGGAACAGCTGTAAGTTGAAGATCCTGGGCTTCCTGACTGACAAACCAGACTTCTTTTGAACAACTCGGGTAAGGTGGAGTTGGATATGTTGCAATTGCTTGGGCAACTATCCGATATTTTCCAATCGATGATTTTGGTCCAAAAGTGAGAAGTATTTGTCCAATGGAGTTGGTATATAAAGTCTTATTTTCCACAACTTCTCCTGTCACTGCATCAAATACTGTTACCAATACAGGAGAATACATTACTCCATTATGAAATTCATCAGTGACTAGATATGTGATTGCAAAGGAACTTTTTCCATCAGCATATACTTTTGGTGGATTCCCCTGTATACCCTCCGGCTCGAATGTCTGATTAATATAAACAGGCGTTCTGTTGGATATGATATTTATAAAATAATAATTATCCGGAATTGTACCCATATCGGGATCAACCCTTACAACATTCATTGAGGGAGACTTGCTCACTCTCAATCCTGCGATTGCATATCCCTTCTCATCAACTGGTATTGTTGTATTTGTACGATTATTATTAATGAAAGAGGCATCACCATTAGGAGAACTCACCATGAATATGACGTTCTCAGCAATATTTCGGCTATCTATGGGATTCCCCCATCGATCCCGATAGGCCATGGTGAGATTTATTTCAGATCCGACTTGGGCCTCGCTTGGAACATCATAACTTGCCAAGGCATAGGGGAAGTCATGATCAATTCTTTGTGTGGTCTGATTTTCGACAATCGTTTCCACTCCTTCATATTCATATTTTATAAATGCCTTCAGGGTTGCATTTCCACTTTTATATTTTACTACGAATTGTGATTCAGCTTCGCCCTGGTCATTGGTAAATGCATAATTTGAGGGGAAATATCCCATTTCCGGCTCTAATATTTGATAACTTACACCCAGACCAGGAATGGGATATGTCCGGTTTTTAACACTGATACGTGCAAAATCATAATCGGTTCCGTTGGCAATCAACCATTCTTTTGTCGTAGTGAAATTGATTATATCGGGGATTGGGTTTTGGATCCAGATTCTCTCCGGACTGGTAAAAATCTGGTATTTTGATGACCCATTCTCAATATATTCGACCCTGATACTGAACTGCGCATGCCCTGCATTCGTGTTTACCTTAAACTGTGTTTCAGCACTACCTAGGTCAGACGTTATAGCCGAAGATGGTAAAAATTGACCAAAATCGGGGTTTTCGAGAATAAAGTCGACTGGAAGTCCATTTATTGGGTTATTAGAGGTATCATAGACTGTCACACTGATGCCTGTGCTGTCTGTACCATTTGCAATTAATCCTTGTTTTACGATATGAACGGATAGGTGGTCTGGTTTTGGTGTATCACCTAATACAGGAATGAGTAACAATAGCAAAACCAGAACAACAGGAATAACACCACCTTTGTTTCTCATGTCCATTCACCCCGTTGAACCCTTGTTGAGTTACCTTCCCTTCTATATTCGTAGGATATATAAGTATGCCACAATACAATTCACTAAAAAATTCGTGATTCGAAATTTCAGAAAAATGATAAAAACACCTAATCTTGACGACAAGAGACCACAGTCTTTTAATAGAGTAAAGAAAGAATCCTGAATAATGGGTTATCTTTCAGATCAGAAAATGACTCCCCATCACAAAACAAAAATGAAATCACTCAATGATTCGGGCCAGCTATCTCTTGATTTTCTCGTAGGAATCTCAATATTCGCAACGATCCTTATTATCGCATCTACAATGATATCAGGACTCCTTATTGGATTGGAGGCAAAAAAAATCGATTTTGATGCTGTTGCCTATCGAACTGGTGTGATCCTCGTTGAAGATCCCGGTGAACCCAGTAAGATGGCTTTTGATCTGACGGTTGCTGAAGAACAACAATGGGAATTTGTTGGATTAGATCAAAAAGATAAAATCCGAAGATTCGGATTAGCACTCTATAAAAGTACTCCCCGTGTTCTTGCCGAGCAGAAAATTTTCAGCTTTTTTAATCGAAGTAAGTTTCCAGACCTTTCAGAATATCGTGAAAGAATAATCGCAGGAGATTATCCATACAGTTTTAATATCAGCCTGCGGTCTCTCCCAACCGGCGTGACATATTTTCTTGGAGAGCCCTACAATCCAAACAGCACGTATGGCTATATTCGAAGAATGGTTCTTGTGAAAGGCCAGACAATGGCAACGGTCGATATGAATAGATACAATGTTTCAATCCCAGATTCCAGTGATTTTTACGTCAATATTTCATACAATAAGCTCCTCAACCAATCATGGGGGCCCCAGTACTGGATAGAACCACCAAAGGAAGATATTACCATAAATTTGGGGAATATGAGCTCTGTTAAAAACCAATCATCCATGTCAAATGTGAAGCTGAAGAATATCAAAATGACATTTGATGGAATACTCCTTGATGGAAGGGAAGTGACAGGTGTTGACCTTCCCTATCGTGACTTCGTGGTGAAAATAGATGGGACTGATTATACTTTTGTATGGCCGGATGGTGCAGCAGGCTCTCACCTTGACGTTACACATTCTCTCAATATCACATTCCCTGCGGGCTATTTCATCCCTCCCTCTGCATATGCAGATGTCACCCTGATAAGAATGACAATACACTATGAATTTGAACCAACAACTGTAAATCTTTCATCATCTAATAATCGCTACGAATATATCCCGGGAAATGTTGGTTTCACACCCTCTTCACTGACACCTGCTGTCCTGGAGGTCCGGGTATGGTAAATACCGAGGGACAACTCTATACTATTGAAGGAATAGCAGCATCTGTCCTGGTCATGACAACGATTTACCTTGTTTTGAGTACCACTACCATCCTGACCCCTGGTGAAACCCATGTCTATGACATGCAATTGGAACAACTTGGAAATGATATTCTTGCTGTCATGGACCTCAACCAAACCTGGGTTGATAATGGGTATGGGTATGCGAAAAGTCCCCTTCAATGCTACATTGAAAAAGATGATGGCCCAGGTTTCGGCCATCGTTTCCTCACCCTTGGAAAACAGACCATCGGGGAGGAGAATGTTGCTGAAATCAATTTTATCGCAATTGTAACGTACCGAAGTGGAGCGAATATTAATACGTATATTTTTAATTCAACTCGGGATTATTCCCGTGAAAGGGCAGTGAAGGTCACCCGCTGGGTCAATGTAAATGATAATCATTCAAATTCTCACCTCGATAATAGAAATCAGACTGTCCTTCTGGAGGTCTTATTATGGCGTGGTTAAACGATGAAGGGCAGTGGATCATCCTGATGGGATTTATTATTAGCGTAGGGATTTTTTTCCTTGCCCTTCTCGTAAATCAATCAATCCTCGTTGGCCAGACCACTGCAGAGGCTGTTCTCGATTTTCCAAAATCAGACATTCAGGATCTTCGAAACGAAGTATGGGTCATATATTCTCGATACAATAATACTCCCTCTGAACAAGACAAGGTGATTAGAGACATCGAGGTAATATCTCTGATCAAGAAGAATGCTGTAGTCAATATCACCCCTGGAATGTGGAGGGTTCATTACTTTAATGGAATCACGAACTACACGGAGGTGATATATGATGCCAATAACACTTTCTTTTACTTTTACTATTAAAGCCATTGACAGTGAGTCAGGGGTATCTCAAATGATAGAATACATACTAATCAGTAGTATCCTCCTTCTTTTCCTTGTCGTCACAATTCTCATGGTCAATAATACCTTTATTGAAGAGCCCTCCAATTTTTTGACTTCCTATGCATACATGGACATTGGCAATGGAGTCAGTACTCGCATTGTTGACTTATATGCAATAATTCCCTACAGCCGGGTGAATACCCATATCGGAACAAAATTCGATGTCCCGGACGATGTTGCAGGTAAAGACTACATGATAGAAATTGTTGAAGGTCCACCGAACAGGCCGACTGACAGGAGGATTGTTATATTTGGTGGTGGTCCAATCAAATCAACGATTTCACTTGCAGGAATAGGAGAGACCACATTTGGTGTTGCCGAAGGGAAAACGACGGCAAGCGGTTTGAATTATATAGAGTATACATATCCATGAGTGGAGACATGAGCATAAGAAACCTTAAATTGAAAAATACTTCCGCCGTCTCCGAGACCATCGGCTACGTCATCATCTTCGGCATCATGATGAGCGGCATAGCCCTCGTGACCCTCTTCGGGTATCCTGCCCTCCTCAACCAGCAGCAGGAGGCAAACATCCGCAACATGGAGCGGAACATGATCGTGCTCCAGAGCGACGTCAATGCCCTCGTCTACAAGAGTGTCCCTTACAAGGAGACGACGATGCAGGTCAGCGGGGGAGTGCTGTCTGTTGAAAGCCCTCATGATGATAAATCACTCTCGATACAAGTTGATGGAGCGGACGTTCTCAATATTCCCGCCACTGCCAATCGTTTTCAATTCGGAAGCCTTTCCTTTAAATCTGACCAGGGATTGCCCATTATTTCTTTGTTTAACGGGGCGGTTGTGAAACGAGACATTGGAGGTTCGGTTATGCTTTCCGAACCACGTTGGTTTTTTGATGATCCAACTAAAACTTTGGTAATTACACTTATCCAGATTGATTCTCCTCCGAACTTGGTGAAAAGTGGGATTTGCACTATCCAGATGGAAATAGAACCTTTAGCCATTGACATCGCTGGAACGAATACAATTATAGAAAATTACGCACCAGGTGTTAAAACGGTTTATATCAATTATCGAGACGTTCAATCTGACTACTTCCGAGCTTTTGAGAATTATTTTGAATCAAAACCCTATATGGAAAAAGAGGGTGCAGATTGGAAAATCAATAATGTTCAAAAACTAGTCATCAAAGCCTACAAAATCACCGTCCTCGGCCTCTGATCTCCCCCAACCACAACCCACAAATCCCCTTCCCGCCAACCTTTCTCCATGGTATTGGAAGAGACCCTCCGGTTTGATTCGGCGGAAGGTGCCGACGCGTTCATCAAGTACCTGCGGAAGAAGGGGTGCAAGGCCCATAAGAAGACAGTGGCTGGTTTTTTCGAGACGATAGAGCTGGAAGGAACCATTGACAATTTCATCGCTTTTTTGGAAGACCTCCTCGAGCGGGAGGACGACGAAGAGGAGGAGGACTGGCTGGATGATGAAGAGGAGGAGGAGGAAGAGGAATTTGACAGGGATGCCGTGGAAGGGCGCCTGGAGAAGCTGAAGAAGGCCCGGGCCCGGCTCGAAAATATCCTTGGATCGCATGGAGAGGGGGATGTCCTGTTTACGGAGGCCGACCTGGACAGGCATGGCGATGATCTCTTCGAGCATATGGCCCAGGCAGTGTTCCCTGTGATGCAGCAGAACCTGAAAGAGCTGGGCATCGATCTGCCGCCGCGGGAACAGCGTCGCGAGGTCGCGGACGAAGAGGTCGAAGAGGCAGGGATCTTCCTGGCGGTGTTTGATATCCTGGACGATAACAAACTGCTCGAGAAGGACAAGGAAGGGAACTACCGGCTGGTTCGGAAAATACCGGTGGAGCAGTGCCGGGTGAAGATGTCGGGTTTCGGGCTCGGGGGTCCGGATCAAGAGGAACTGGACTCGTGGGAGATTTCGTCCTGCACGAACATCGTCATGGACTCGCAGCACGAGGTGGTCATGGAGGGGACGGTCGTTGTCGAGTTCTCGGTCGATGACATCGAGGAGGGGTTGATAGGCCTTGACGTCGACGCGGAAAGCCTCGATGCCTTCTACTCGGCATTCGAGATGAAGAGGCTTGCCGTGATGGCCCTCTTCGAGGTAGTGGGCGGGGCCGGCCGGATTAGCTTTGAAGACCTCCGGGAACGGTTGAAGGGATACATGGTGCAGTCAGACGTGGTGGAAGAGCCGGTGAAGGTGACTCTCGAGGAAGATTTCCTCTCCTCGCTCGTGACCGATCTGCGCAAGCTGGGATACCTCGCCGGCTCAACGGAGAACATCCGGCTGGCCCGTTGAAACTGATAATTTAACGGGGGGTCACGGGTGCCGGGCCGTATCCACTCCCTTGGGTTCTCCCCGGTATCCCGGGAAGGGGTGATTTTCCCCCGGGGATTTTTTGGGGGATTGGGGGTCCTGGCCGGGCACATCCCCCGCCGGGGTGAATGCGAGCGGCGCCTTCTCCCCTGGAACTGAAACTTTCTCCCCTGGGACTGAAAGATCACGGCGTTTGTCCCGGGGACCCGTCCGGGATGCCCGGTGAAAAGGAAGGTCTCACCCGGTAAAAGAAAAACACGGGGAGGAAAAAGAGCCCTTTTCTAGAGGTACCCGTTCCGGCGCAGCCACTCCACCTGCGGCCCGGTATACCGGTAGACGATGTCGCACTTGTCGTCCTGGAAGCTCCAGGGGATGACGATGAGGATGTCCCCCTCCCGTATCCAGATCTTCTTCTTGATCTTGCCCTTGATGCGCCCGAGGCGGGTCACACCATCGTAGCACTTGACCCGGATGTGGTTTGCGCCCATCATCAGTTCGGCCTGGGCAAACATCTCCCTGTTCCGTTTCTGGGGGAGCCGGACACGGATGATCTCCCCGGCCTCGTTCTTCTCCTCGTCGCCCCTCTCCTCGTCACCCCTTCTCTGGTTCAGCCAATCAACTCCTCGTGGTCGAACAAAACTCCTGTCCCGGTGTTAAACATGTACTTTTCAAGGTCGGAGAATATAGAATTTTCCCGTTCCACCACGTTCCCACGGTGTTTTCGATAAGTCCGGGAACCAATTCATCATGATCCAGGGGCACCGGCATCCCGCCCGGCCGGAAGGAGGGAATGCCGCGTATCCTGGCCCTATCCAGGATTTCCCCCGGGAAAAAAACCCGCTGACAGGGAGACCCCACCCCGCCTGGCCAGGAAAAAATTCGTATTAAGAAGGAATTTTCCATCCAATATTATATATAATTTCTTGTACCATACTCCTGGGATGATGGAACCGCGGGAAGAGATGGATGAGGTAGAGAAGATCATTCGCGACCTGCACAGCCCCTACTGGAACGAGAGGCAGTCGGCGGTGCGGCGCATTGGTGCCATCCGGGACCCGGACACGCTCCAGAGACTCTTCCTCGCTCTCCGTGGCCAGAAGTGGTACATCCGCGAGGCAGCCTCGGCCGGCATCAGGGCGCTCGACTCTCCTGGTCTCCTCCCCGTCCTCGTCTCCTTCCTGCAGGAGGGCGACGAGATCCTCCGCAACTCTGCAGTCCTGGCTCTGGGAAATATCTGCTGCCCCGAAACGGCCGAGATCCTCGAAAAAGTCCTCCGGGACCCGGACTGCCGGGTGCGCAAGAGTGCCCGCATCGCGCTCGACCGTGTCCGGTCCACCCGGTCCCCGGAGATCCCGCAGTAAGAAGGTTTGCCGTGGGAAAATCCGGTCCCCTGGTCTCTCTCCGGCCCAAGAGAGTGAATGACGGGTGCGGGAGACTGCAACCCTGCCCCATTTTCTGCCGGCCAGCATGCTGCAGCCCGGATGGAAACGCATAAGGTCCCCTCCATCGAAAAGTCCCATGGGTCTCCCCGGATTTCTTTCGCCAGACCTGTATCGTGCAGGTACCACCGCAGCCGATCGCTCTTCCCGGGAGAACGAGGGGAAAGATCGGGCGCCGGTGTGCCCGAGGAGGAGACCCGGGATACGACGCCGATGCAGTACCGCTTTGCCCACCGGATGACCTGTGCACCCCCCTCGTTCCTCGACCGGCTCTTTGCCGTCTCAAAAGACCCCCGCATCATCTCGTTTGCCGGGGGGCTTCCCGGGACGCGGTTCATCGACGTCGAGGGGATCCGGGAGGCCGCATCCCGTGTCCTCGGCGAGGAGGGAAGGGATGCTCTCCAGTACTCGACCACCGACGGCTACCTTCCCCTCCGCGAGTACATCTCCCGCCGGTACAGGCAGCGCCTCGGTCTCTCCATCCCCCCACAACAGGTGCAGATCGTCAACGGGTCCCAGCAGTGCCTCGACCTGGTGGCAAAGATATTCCTCGACCGGGGGGACGCCGTCGCGATGGAGCGCCCCGGTTACCTCGGCGCGATCGAGGCGTTCTCCCTGTACGAACCTGTCTTTTCCGACGTGGCCCTCGGGTCGACGGGCCCCGACATCGACGAGTTTTCCCGCGTCATCCGGGAGGCCCGGCCGAAGTTCTTCTACGGTATCCCGAATTCCCAGAACCCCTCGGGGCAGACATACCCCCTTGAGGCACGGCGCGCTGTCGCAGAGGTGATCAGGGACTCGGATACCATCTTCTACGAGGACGACGCGTTCGGCGAGCTCTTCTTTGACGGGAAACCCCGGCCGCCCGTCGCAGGCATGGTCCCGGACCAGGCCGTCCTCTCCGGATCCTTCTCCAAGATCATCGCACCCGGGATGCGGATCGGCTGGATCTGTGCGCCACCCGCCGTGCTGGAGAGGTTCAACTGCGCCAAGCAGGCCGCCGACCTCCACTCGAACTTTCTCTGCCAGAAGATCCTGGCCGCCTACCTGGAGACCCACGACCTCGATGTCCACGTCCGGCGCATGGCACAGGCTTACGGTGAGAACTGCCGCCTGATGTGCGAGATCCTCGACGACGACTTCACGCCGGACATCTCCCACACCGAGCCGGAGGGCGGGATGTTCCTCATGGTCAGTCTCCCCCCCGGGCTCCACTCGCTCCGGCTCTTTGAAGAAGGGCTCCGGGAGGGTGTTGCCGTCCTCCCGGGGATCCCCTTCTATGCCTGCGGGGGAGGAGAGTCCACCGTCCGGCTCAACTTCTCCACGACCGGTGAGGAACAGATACACGAGGGGATGGCACGCCTCGCCCGGGCGATCACAGCTCTCCGCTAGGAGTTGCCGGGAGAGGGCGAAAAAAGGGGAGATAAAGCCCCACCCTGCGGCGGGGCCTTTTGGAGCGTCACCCCCCCACCCCGGGTCACAACCTCTATCGTTTCACGCGGTCACATCTCCTGTTCATGACTGCTGGGGAGAGGCCGGTCGTCCTGGTCCACGGGTGGAAGAGTCACCCCGGGATATGGGACAGGCTCGTCGCCGAGGTATCGGGTCTCCCTGTCACTTTCTGGAGGTTTGACCACTCCCGGATGAAAGGGGCAGACCTTGCGGCGATTGCCCGGTCTCTTAGGGATTTCATCGGGAGAGAGCGGGAAAGGTCGGGGTACCGTGGCCCGATGGACATTGTCTGCCACTCCATGGGAACCGGCATCGCCCGTTTCCTTCTCGAGGTCATCGCCAGAAAAGAGGAGGTCTGCCAGGTGATTGGCCTTGGGCCCCCCCAGAGAGGCTCGAGCCTTGCAGAACTCTTCTTTGACCCGGTGCACTCTCCCCGCGTCCTCCGGGACCTCAGCGGCATCTTCGTCCCCCGCCGGTTTGACCCCTCGCGGGATACCATCGTCCAGGAGTTCCGTCCCATGAGCAGGGCAATGGTGACGCTCCGGTCAGCAGGCCTGCGGGACGACGTCTCCTACCGGTGTATCCTGACAGAAAACGTCACCGCCGACCCGGCATTCTTCCCTCCCCTGGCCGGGAAGACGTATGTTATGGGCAACGGGTCGTGGGAGACGACGTATGCAGGGGACGGGATCGTCCCCCATGCCGACTCGTTTCTCCCGGGAGCAGGCTTTGATGTCCTCCCGCGTGATCCGTCCTCCCTCCACGGGTCCCCTGACCACTACTGCCACCTCCACCTCCCTGCCAACCCCGAGGTCATCCACCGCGTGAAGGACTACCTCATTTCCCCCGAAACCCGGCCGCAGCACTTCTGGCCGGATTGAACCCGTGGTCGGGCCACCGGTTACCGGGTTTTCCAGGCCACGCCGACTCCTGCCGGGAAAATCCCCGCCCCGGTTAGCCTTTCCTTTGGTTCATCCCGGTGCGGGTGTGACTGCCAGCCGGCGGGCACGTCTCCCGATCCCCATCCTTTATGTCGCATGGGGCAGAGAGGAAAGACCAATGGGAGACATCATCGAGGACCCCCGCCTCCGGGACAGGACGTTTGTCTTCTCCGGGCGGCACGATGCCGGCAGGAGACTGGGAGTGTTTCTCACCTCGCTCCCAATCATCCGGGACCCCGTCGTCCTTGCCATACCGGCCGGAGGGGTCCCCGTCGGAAAGGAGATCGCCGCGGCACTCGGGGCACCCCTCTCGCTTGCGGTCGCAAGAAAGATCCGCATCCCCGGGACGACCGAGTCGGGGTTCGGGGCAGTGACCTGGGACGGCAGGGTCCTCATCAACGAGCGGCTGCGAGATGCTCTCGGCCTCTCCGACGGGGAAGTCGAGGCCGCGGTGGCAGAGACCCGGGCAAACGTCAGGGAACGGACAGCCCGGTTTTCCCGCGGGAGGCCGATGCCTCCCCTGGAGGGAAAGTCAGTGATCCTGACCGACGACGGGCTCGCGTCCGGGTACACGATGCGTGCTGCAATCCAGGGTGCCAGGGATGGCCGTCCCGCGAGGGTTATCGTCGCCGTCCCGACGGCATCCCTCTCGGCAGCCGAGCTCGTCCGGCGGGAGGCTGACCTCCTCGTCTGCCTCAATATCAGGACTGGCAGGTCATTTGCCGTCGCCGATGCGTACAGGGAGTGGTACGACCTCGACGACGCCGAGGTCCTCGCAGAACTGGGGGAAGAGACGTGAGGGAGGGCCCCTCCCGTGGGAGCCGGTATGGGAATCCGGCCATTACATGGTCGTCATCGGGATCGTCGATGAAAACGTGTACTTCGGGGACCCATCCCTGCCTGGAACGAGGGGGATGATCCGACGCGATGAATTCATCTCGCGCTGGCACGATCAGGCGGGGGAGACTCCCTTCGGCAACCGCTCCGGGGTGTTCCACCATGCCGGGATATTCATCCGTGGCAGCAGGCCGGCATCGTTCGAGAAATATACGTACATCGACCCACAGCGATCCGCTACCCCGCTCACCCACCGCCAGGGAGCGGGTTTGCACCCCCGATACCATCAACCACACCCCGGGGCAGCGGCAGGGAGGGGTTGCGTGACGGGATTTTTCCTCGAAACGGAACGCCTGATCCTCGAAGACCTGGGAAGAGACGATTTATCCAACATCGGCCGGATTGCAGGCAACCCGGACGTGATGAGGTACGTCCTGATCTGGCTTGACACCGATGCACAGGTCGCTGCATTCTTCGAGCGGGCGGTCGATGAATCGCAAAAGGCTCCCCGGAACTCCTACATCCTTGCTGCCAGGGTGAAGGCGACGGGTGAATTCGCGGGACTGACGTTCCTTGAGATCGACCCCGCCCAGGAGAGCACGGGCGAGGTCGGGATCGTCCTCCTCCCGGAGTTCCAGGCATGCGGGTACGGAAAGGAGATCCTGCGGAAATACCTTGAATTTGGGTTTTGCATCCTCGGCCTCCACAGGGTGTTTGGCAAGTGCGACGAGCGGAATCTCGCCTCGGCACGCCTGATGGAACAATGCGGTTTGACGTACGAGGGCACGATCCGGGAGCATGTCTGGCTCCGTGACCACTGGCGGTCGACACGGTACTACGGGATGCTCGATCGGGAATACATCGCTTTGAGACCCGGGTTGCCACAAGGGGGAGAACCCCGGGAATACCCTAACGGGGTCCCCCGCGTGGGCAGGGAACTCTCGTCCGGTCCATCGGGAAGGTGGTGAAGAGCCCGGGGGGAGGTTTTCAGGGACTGGGGGTCAATCCCGGCAAGGACACGTGGGTTGCCGGGAAAGGTGGGACTCTGAAGGAAACAGGATCGTCCCGTCTCCCCCATTCCGGTCACAATCGTCCCTCTCGTGCCGGACGAAAAATTCCTGCAGGGGGATACAACGCGGGCGGCAGAATCCCGTTCCCTTGTCTCTCAAACCCCTGGTATCCCGACAAGGACCCGGTCCCCGTCGACGCGGACCGGGTAGCAGGGGAGGGGACGCGGGGGTATTGCCCGGGAGGCATATTTCAGGATGGTCCCGGAAAGGTCGGTCCACCGCACGACGTGCCCGTCCCGGAGGTCAAACCGGGAACCGTGCATCGGGCAGGTGAGGATGTGGCCCTGGAGTGTCCCCTCCGAGAGGTCCGCCTGGAGGTGGGGACAGAGCACATCGGTTGCGTACACCTGGTCCCCCCACCGGGCCAGGAGGATCTCTCTGCCCCGGACCGGAACCTTCTTCAACTCCCCGTCCCGGAGTTCAGAGAGCCTGCAGGCCTCGGTATACTCTGTCATGCCCTTTCCAAAACCCCCGGCTGGCACCCTTCGCTTCCCCGCACTGCACATCCCGCGAAAGATGCCTTCCCTGCACGGTTTTTACGCCGGACGGATAAAAGATTTGCGTCCCTTCGCACACTGCCAGCCGGCGGGGGCACGCGGGGCGGTGCGGGTCCCGGAAGTAAGCACCTCGTTCCGGTACCCGGCTTCCGACCCCGGGCGCTGGACACGGAGCGGCGGCTGTCCTCCGGCGGAGATTGTCTCCCCCCTCACTCTTTTACGAGCACCGCTGCCCTGTTGACGAAAAAAAGCCTCCGGTCTCTCACGCGGAACCCGGCCTCCTCTGCACACCGGAGCTCGTCCTCAAAGTCCCTGCCGGAGACCACGAACGGCGGCTCCGAGAGGAAGAACATCCCCCCTTGTTTCAGGAGGGAGAATATCTCCAAAAAGAGTTTCAGTGGGTCCGGGACCTCGTGCACGACGAAGATGGCAAAGGCAACGTCAAAAGTTCCCCTGCATTCGTCGGGGAGAGCGATCGTGTCCGGCCCGCACCGGTGCGTCGTGATGCGGGAGATAAGCCCCTCGGCCTCCATCCTGGCGCGGAGGATGGAGAGCATCTCCTCTTGTAGGTCGACGGCAAAGACCCGGCCCCCCTCCCCCACCCGTTTGGCGAACTCCCGGGAAAAAAAACCCGGCCCGCAGCCGAAGTCAAGGACGCGGTACCCCGGTTTGACGTAACGGTCTGCGAGCCGGTCAGGCCGGTAGAGGAGGCGCCGGAGCCGGGTGTCGAGGTGCCCGGCCTTCTCTGCCGAAAAGACGGTATGCGGGTGGTGGACCCTGCCGGGAGAAAGAGCCATGGTAACAGGGTGGACCAGGACGGGGAATAATGGTTCCCTGCCAGGATGCCCGCGGGGGCTCCCCTGGATATCTGTTCCCCCTTACTTCGGCCGCACGTACCCCCATTTCCCGAGTGCCCGGGCGAGCTCCCGTGAGTGTTTTGCCTTCTCCTCGAGGGATAGTCCCTCCCTCCAGGCCTCGACCGCCTGCATCGTCGCGACCGCGCCCGCCCGCGTCCCGTCGGGGTGGCCATGGATGCCCCCGCTCACGAGCAGGACGAGGTCGCACCCGTAGATATCGAGGACCGCCGGCACGAGTCCGGGGTGGAGACCCCCGGATGAGACCGGGAACGCGGTCTTCATCCCGCCCCAGTCCTGGTCGAGGAGGAGACGCGGGACGGCGTTTACCCGCTGCTCCCGCAGGACATCAGCAAGGAGGGCCACCTCTTTCTTCGTCCCCGAGAGCTTGCCCACCGCTGTCCCGGTGTGGATCTGCGAGACGCCGATGAGGCGCATCAGTTTCGCGAGGAACTGCATGGATATCCCGTGCTTCCTGTTCCGCGAGAAGGCGGCGTGCATGGCCCGGTGCGCATGGATGGCAAGCCCAAGGTCCGAGCAGTAGTCCCGCATCGTCGCGACTGCGGCTGTCCCGGCAACGACAACGTCGATCATCGCGTAGTTCCAGCCGGACTCTGCAAGCAGGTCTGCCCTCTTCTTCATGGTCTCTGTATCGGCCGTGATGTTGAGGAACGCAGACTTTGTCTCCCCGGTCTCCTGCTCGGCACGGTCCCGCAACCGCGTCATCTCCCCCACCCTGTCCTCGAACCTGTTGAAGGACGTGGAGGTCAGGTTCTCGTCGTCCTTGGCAAAGTCAAACCCGCCCATCCAGGTCTCGTACGCGACCTTGGCGTGTTCCCTCGCGGAAAAGCCCACTTTCGGCTTTGGGACCGCCCCGGTCAGCGGCCGGCCGTGCACCTTCATCATCTTCCGGATGCCCTCCATCCCGAAGTGCGGGCCGCGGAAGTGGGAGATGTACGCCTGCGGGAATGTGACGTCGATGAGCCGGAGGTTCCGGAGGGCCTTCATCCCGAAAATATTCCCGGCAATCCCGCTCATCAGCTGGACGGCATTGCCCTCCTCCCAGAGTTCGAGCGGGTAGGAGATCGATGCGTAATTTCCCTCTATCTCAAAGACGGTCGCCTGGAGGCCCTTCATCCTGTCCGGCAGGGTTGTCAGTGTCGTCCAGGTCCCGGTCGAGCTCTCGGAAGCGATCCTCCCGGCAGCCTCCTCCCTGCTTATGCCCGCTGCCGGTTCAAAGTAAAAAAGGGCGATGAGTTCGTCCTTTCCGGGCTCGTGGGACGTGTCCACGAAGTCCATGTACCAGTCGGTTGCCATAGGCTGTCCCTGTACAGGAAAGGGAGGGAGAGTATCTTAAGGGGAACGGTGGGGAGGGGAGAGGAGAGGAAAGATGGCAATACCGGTTGACCGCCCCATTGTCGGAGAACCGACCGGGAATTCAGCTTCTCCTCCGCCTGATGCGGACCGACTCGGCGTGGGCGTGGAGGCCTTCGGCATCCGCGATCGTCTCGATGATGTCGCCGATCGCCTCGAGGCCCTCCCTGTCGATGACCTGGACGGTGGACGTCTTGCAGAAGTGGCTGACGTTCAACCCCGAGTACATCTTCGCGTACCCTGCCGTGGGCAGGACGTGGTTTGTGCCGGACGCGTAGTCCCCGGCAGCGACCGGGGTATACGGCCCGACGAAGATGGACCCGGCATGCCTGACGGCAGAAAGGACCGCGAGCGGGTCGCTGACCTGGATGGAGAGGTGCTCGGGAGCTATCCGGTCCATCACGCGGATCGCCTCGTCCATGGACGATGCGATCACGTACCCGGAGTGGGCCAGGGATTTCCCGATGATCTCCTTCCGGGGGGACACCTCAAGGAGACGCCCTACCTCCTGGCCCACCCTCTCCGCGAGCGCCGTGTCGGTTGTCACGAGCACGCAGGCGGCGTCCGGGTCGTGTTCTGCCTGGGCAAGGATATCGATGGCGATGAACGTCGGGTCGGCGGTGCCGTCCGCGAGGACACCGATCTCGCTTGGACCCGCCGGGAAATCGATCTCCGCGTGCTCCCGGAGGAGCATTTTTGCTGCCGTCACGTACACGTTCCCCGGCCCGACGATCTTCTGGACCGGGCGGATCGACTCCGTGCCCAATGCCATTGCCGCCACGGCCTGGGCCCCCCCGATCCGGTAGATTTCCTCCACGCCCGCGATGTCGAGGGCGACCAGGGTGAGGGGCAGGATGGGCGGCGGGCTGCAGGCACACATTTCGGCGACACCGGCGACCTTTGCCGGCACCGCGTTCATCAGGGCCGTCGAGGGATAGGCGGCCCGGCGGCCCGGGACGTAGAGGCCCACCCGGTCGAGGGGCGTTGTCTTGACACCGAGCACGATCCCGGGCTCGGTCTCCTCGAGCCAGAGGCTTTTCTCCTTCTGGAGCTCGTGGAACCGCGTGATCCGCGCCTCGGCCTCGATCAGGCTCTCGATCAGCCGGTCCTCGACCTCCTCGTAGGCAGAATCGACCTCCTCTGGCATGACGCGGATGGACGTGCAGGCCGAATCATGCTTCTGTGCCATCCGGAGGAGGGCGGCATCCCCGCCTCTTTGCACTTCTTCGATGATCCGGGCTGCTGAGACCTTTGCCTCGTCGAGGCTGCAACGCCGGTCCCTCTCCCACCGGTCCACATCAAGCGGTCTGAACATGCGGTCAATGGTTTCTCTCCTGGAGAGATTAAGGGTGGTGTCACGGGGGGGAGAAGGCGGCCGGGAGTGTTTACGGGTCTTCCCGGCAAAGGAGACACTGCCTGGAAAAGGGGTAAATGAGGCTTTCAGGGTAGAGAGAAGGGTTGGAGAGGGATAAATGCGAGTGGCAGGATTCGAACCTGCGAACTCCTGCGAGAACCGATCTTGAGTCGGTCACTTTTGGCCTCTCAGTCACACTCGCGTCTGTACATTAGGAAAGGATCAGGCAGCGGGATAAAACTTCACAAACGGGGAGTCTCCCGGCTTGAGAGGTGGAAGGCGCCGGGCAGAACGGATCCTGGACAGCCGGTGAACTGGACCTGTATAGACTGTCAACCTTTTCCCGATCCACGGGGATGGTTGGGGACGATCCCTGCCTACCTGTCGGCACCAATCGTCCCGGCCCGAGCCTGTCTCCTCAGAGGTCCAGGATACTCCCGAGCTGTTCGTGGTCGTTTGCGATCTCCTCCACCGTCCCGACGAAGGTGCGCACTTCCTCTTCCGTTGTATAGCACCCCAGCGACGCCCGGACTGTCCCCTCGGGGTGGAGGGAGGCCGCCAGCGGCTGGGCACAGTGGAACCCGGACCGGACGCAGATACCCCTCCTCCGGTCGAGTTCTGCGGCACACGCGTGGGGGCTCATCCCCCTGACAGAGAACGAGATGACCGGTGAGCCCCGGGGGCTGTAGACCTCCACGCCGGGCAGGGCAAAGAGACCGTCGTGGGCGAGCCCGGCAAGCGTTGCCTCGTGCCGGTGGATATTTTCCACCCCGAGTTCCTCGACAAGGCCGATCGCCGCACCAAGGCCGATGACACCCGGGATGTTGGGTGTCCCTGCCTCGAACCGGGCAGGCGGGGGGAGGAGGGAGAACCCACCGAGCGTGACCTCCTCGACGATGCCGCCACCAAAGCAGCAGGGCGATAAGAGGGAGAGATCAGCTGCATACAGGACTCCCGTCCCCTGGGGACCGAGGAGCCCCTTGTGCCCCGGGATGGCAACAAAGTCGAACTTCCCGACGTCGACGGGGATGTGCCCGACGGACTGTGCAGCATCGAGGAGGACCGGGACGTCCCGTTCGTGGGCCAGGTCTGCAACCTCCTCCACCGGCTGGACCGTCCCGAGGACGTTTGTCATGTGGGTGACCGCGACAAGGCGTGTCCTCTCCGTCAGTGCACTCCCGACATCCGCGGGATCGATCCTTCCGCCGTGGTGGGGGACGACCACGGTGCGGACGCCCCTCTTCTCCAGGTTCATCCAGGGCAGGAGGTTCGCATGGTGCTCGAGGGCGGTCGTGACGACCTCGTCGCCCCGCTCCCAGGCAAGGCCGGCTGCAACCAGGTTGATGGCCTCTGTCGTGTTCCTGACAAAGACGAGCGTTTCAGGACCGACGCCGAGGAACCGGGCCAGCACCTCCCGCGTCCTCTCGAACTCCGTGGTCGTCCTCCGGGCCAGGTGGTGCGACCCCCTGCCGTGGTTTGCGGCATACTCGTAGAAATATGCGCACATGGCCTCCACTGCCCTCCTCGGGGTCTGGCTGGTCGAGGCAGAGTCAAGGTATATGCACGTGGAGAGGACCGGGAACTCTCCGCGGAGGCGTTTTACATCGTACATCCGGGTTAGGTATTCTCCCTCTGCACCAAAGATAGTTACCCACCGGCGGGTGGACCCTCACATGAAGTCCGCAAGGCCCTTCTGCTCGGACTTTTCCTGGCCGAACGTCGACTCTATTGCCATGTCGAGGACGGCGACCCTCTGGCGGGTGTAATCTGAGATCCTGTACCGGGCGCAGATGTCGCGGGAGACTTCGAGGTACTTCTTTACGGAGCCCTCGTGCACGGTCGGGATGATGTTTCCGCCGCATCGGGTGCACTTGCCTGCAAGGGGCATCCGCCTGTAGCTCGTGTTGCACTTGGTGCACCGGAACTTCTGCCGGGAGAAGGCCGAGAGGTTGCCCATCAGGTCGCGGATGAAGTGGGTCGTGAGTACCCTCTCGGCTACGTCGTGCTCGTCGACCGCCCTGATCTTCTCCGCGAGTTCGAGTTCCTTCTGCAGCTTGTCAATCATCGTCTTCTGCTGCGTGTACATCGACTCCAGCGGACCTGCCGAGATATCCGTCGTGTCGTGGGAGAACGAGAAGCCCTCCATCTGGGCAGGTGTCCCAAGCCTCCTGCCCACCCTGTCGATGAGCCCCTCCACCTCGCGGGGATGGGCATACCGGAGGGCAGCAAGGTAGAACTCGAGGGGGTACCCGGGCCCGACGTCGATGTTGTGGCTCTCCTTGTCGATCTCGGCCGGGTCGATCCGCGTCGTGAGGACAAGCGGGGCGTCCATCGTCCCGCCCCTTGTCTCCGGGAGGAACGCCCGGGAGAAGTTGATCAGCCCGTCGAGGAGGAGCATGATGCAGTCCTCGTCCCCGTCGCACTGGCCGGTAAAGATCCCGTTGGCGCAGACCGTGTGTTCGTCGGTGACGGTGAGGCAGTAGACGCGGTCGTCCGGGCAAGGGACCACATCCCTCCGTGCGATGTGGTCGGCAAGGACGTTTTCCCCGACCATCACCGGGACGGCATCCCCTTCCTTCACCTCGACGGCCCGGATCTTGCGCAGGAAACAGACGTCCCAGAGGAGCATCGCGTGGTCAGGGGTGACCACGATCGAGTGGCCTGCCCTTGTCTCGAAACGGATGAGGGCCTGGGGTGCCCGGTGGATCGAGACAGAGGTGACCCGCCGGAGGTGTGGCTTGCCTTCGATATCGACGGTCCGGACGAGGAGCGTCTGCTGGGGGTCTGAGTAGTACGTGCCGAGCCGGTCTATCCCGGGGCGCGAGAGGTCGAAGTTCTCGGCAACGATCTGCCGGATAGGTTTTGTGCTCCATTTTTTCCCGTCGAATGTCTCGATCAGGGTATCCCCGTGGAAACAGTTCCTCCGCTTGGCCGCGTGGAAGAAGGGATGGGCATACCCGACGTTGGCCCGGGAGAACCCCACGATCCGGGCGAGGACGCCGGCACTCGTATGGGGCGCAAGACCGATGACGAGGTGCCCGAGGAGGTCGTCCCTCGTCCGGACGTGGTAGTAGGGGGGGAGCCCATAGCACTTCTCGAGGAGTTCATCGATGAACTGGGCCACCCTCACCAAATACTCGGCGCAGGACTCTGAGACGAGGATGTCCTGGGGGCGCAGTTCCGCTACCTGGTCGGGGGAGACCAGGGGAGCCCCCGTGGTATCGGTGGTGTACCCCAGTTCCCGGAGCCTGTCGGGAGGCACTCCCACCTCGGCGGGACGGATGTGGGTGAGGGGGAGGTCGATCATGTCAAAGCGGACGGTCCCGTCCTTGAAGACAAAGATGTCCCGTGCCGCCCGCAGGATCCCTTTCTCGATCGGCTCGACCGCCTTCTCCCGGGAGATCAGGCCGCGGACTCCCTTGACGAGGGATATTGTGTTCTCGCGGAGAGCCAGCCTCTCTACCGCCTGGGCGTACTCCTGCCGGACGTTGAGGCTCGTCGTCGAGGAACAGACCGACGCGACGTGGCAGGCCGGGCAGTTCGCACCCCCGACCTCCCTCCGGCAGCGGGGACAGGAATAGACCGGTTCCGTGTGGCTCCCGCAGGTACACCTGTTCCGGAACGTCTCGGCCCCGCAGGAAGGGCACCGTCTCCTCCCTGCCTCGACGGTGATCACGCCGCCGTCCATGTTCGGCTGGGGGCTGTGGTTCTGGGCCTCCTGGAACGACCTCCGGCTGCCCCCCGCGTCCCCGAGGGGAAAGAGGCCATGGGGCGGGGGGTTCATCTTCCGGGGACGTGACTTGCCCGGCCGGCCCATGCGACCCCCGATCCGTGTCCCGGCCCGTGACCTCATGGGGAGGCCCGAGAGGAAAGAGACGAGGGAAAGGGTGTCCCCGGACGGTGCGTTTTCCCATACGGGCCGTCTCTTTAGCCTGAGATCAAGGCCGAGGCAGGCGAGGAAGACCATGTACTCGCTGATGCAGACCTGGCCCTCGCGGACGCGGTGCGGGAGGAGGATCTCCTCGAGGAGGTGCTTTGCCCGCGGGTCCGGGGGGAGGACGAGGATGCCGTGGTGAATTGCCCCGTTCGCCGAGACGAAATCCGCGAGTTCGGCGACTTCTGCGGGTGAGATGTCGTCCCACAGGTACGTGAAGTCAGGGTGCAGGTATGCCCCCTCGAAACACTGGGCGATCGCCTCTTCCTCCGTCTGGGGCCGCCCCTTTCCCCCCTCCTGGCACCACCACTCGTGGCAGTAAGCAGGCGGGACGAGGGGATGGTTGTTCTCTAGGAACTCCCCATACCCGATCAGGATCTCGCCCACGTCGAGGATACGCTCGACCTCGTCTTTTAGGGCCACGGCGAGGGCAGCGTCATCGACCCTGAGCACGTCCCCGTTCTTCAAACGGACTGTCGGGCCCTGGATCGTGTCGACCGGCACGATACCCGCCGCCTTTCCGGGACGCTCGATCTTCATCTGGGTCCCGACCGCGAGGTAATCACCAAGGATGTGCATCGTTGCCGGGGAAAGTCCGGCCGCGGCAAAACCCGTGTTCCGGGACCGCCCGTACCGGAGGCGGAACCCGCCCTTCCTCATGGGGTAGGCAAAGACCGGGCGGCCCCCGATGAGGTCACGGAGGTACTTGTCCCGCGGGGCGATCGCGGCGCCGTTCTCCCCATCCCCCGGCTTTGCAACGCCCTTTATCAGCTCCTCGAGCCAGTCCCACCCGTCGAGGGAGAGGGCCCGGACGTACCGGAGGACTTTGGGGGCCTTGAGGGCGAGCCCCTCGGCGAGGACGAGAGCCATCCCGCCCCGCACGGCGTTTGTTTCAACCCGTTCGAGGTTCCGGTACCCGCTTACCTCGTCCTGTTCCGTGCCCTCCCCGTCGATGCAGACCGGGCAGTTCTGGACGATGAGGCGTATCTCGTGGTCAGAGGGGAGGTACTGGAGGTTCATGATGGAGTTGTACTGGCGGACCTCCTCGATGTAACGCTCCACCTCCTCGGGGCGGGGGACGTAGCGGTTCATCCCGAGCTCCCGCCGGACGTAGTCCCCGACGAGCACCGAGAGGGCCTGGGCCGTCCCCCCCGCGCTCCGGATGGGACCCGCGTAGTAGATCTTCAGGTACTCTGACCGGTCGTCGTTCCGACCGGTACCGACCTTGGCGATCCCCTCTGTCGGGGCCGCGACCACCCCCTCCGTCAGGATGGCCATGGCCGTCCGGATGGCGTGGTCCAGGATCTCTTCGCGGCTCTGCTCACCAAACCTACGCTGGACAAAGTCGAGCCCGATGCGAAGCGCGGTCTCCTCCCTCGACATCTGGCCTTCCAGTTCCCGGATCCGGGCTGCCAGTCCCGGGATCCCGAGCAGCGCCTCGACCCTTTCGGCAAGGTCGCTCGCGACGGGAATCTCGACCCCGGTCCGGGGGTCGATACCAACGGCCCGGGCTCTCCGGGCGACCTCGATGGCGCGGGAAAGCTCCCGATCGAGGGCAGAGAGGTACTCTTCCATCGCGGGGGAGCAGGGGATCATCACCATCTCTCTTGCTACCCCAGGACTTATCCCTTCGGTTTCCTCACCACCCGGCGAAGGGCTCTCCCGGGTCCCGGGCAGGCTTATTCCGGGGTGCCGGAGGGGTCCGGGGGAGGGGCCTGCCTCCCTCCTTCCCCGGGGGCGCCGAGCAGGGCGTCAATCCCGGCCTCTCCCATCTGCCAGAGCACGAGCGCGGCGCACCTGCTCATCTCCGGGTCCGGGGAGTCCAGTTCAGCCTTCAGCCCGGGGACTGCGGGCTCCCCGATCCGGCAGAGGGCCCGTGCGATGAACCCGCGTGTCCCAGGATCGGCCGTCCTCATGGCCCCGAGGAGGGGACGGACAGCCGGCCTCCCGATCTGTCCCAGTGCTGCGGCCACGTAACGCCGGAACGCGGGGTCGTGACTCTCCGTGAGGGCAGTGATAAGAGGCCCTATGCTGGCCGGCCCGATCCGGACGAGGGCAACGGCCGCGTACCAGCGGGCATCGCTGTCAGACGTGGTGGCAAGGAAGTCGAGAAGCACGGGGACTGCCGCCTCTCCCATCCCCGCAATCCTTTGCACGGCGTCCCTCCTTGCAGCCGTGCTCCCGGACGCAAGCACCCCGAGGAGCTGTCCCAGCTCCTCCCTGGTCACGCCGGCCCCTCCCCCCCGGGCACATGGGAAACCTCGATCTTTGCCCCGGGTGCGAGGGTGACAACCCTCTGGGGGTAGGGGATCTCGATCCCTGCCTCCTCGAGGGCTGTCTTGATCGTCCAGAGCATCTCTGTCCTCACCGACCACCAGACCCGGGACGGTGCCCAGATGAAGACCCTGATACTGACGCTCGAATCAGAGAGGGCATCGACAAAGACACTGGGGGCCGGATGGGCCAGGACAAAGGGGTGCGACGAGAGGAGGTCCCTGATGATGCGCAGGGCAGCCTCTGCATCTGACCGGTAGCTGATCCCGATCGTATATTCGAACCTCCGTGCGACATTGGCAACGTAGTTGGTAATCTCGGAGGTAAAGATCTTCTCGTTGGGCACCCTGACATACACGCCCTCGTATGTCTTGATGATCGTCGAGAGGACACGGATCTGGTCGACGGTGCCGCTGAATGACCCGATATTGACGTTATCCCCCGGTTTCATCGGGCGCTCGGCGATCAGGAAGAGACCGGACCCCAGGTTGGAGACGATCCTCTGGCTCGCAAAGGCAACGACAAGCCCGATCGTGCCTCCCACGACGACCATGTCGGCAAGGTTGATGTCAAAACGGGGGAAGGCAGCGTATACCCCGATGATGATGATGGCCGCCTGGATGACCTTGATCAGCTTCTCCCGTTCGGTGGGATCGACCCGGTCGCTCAGTGCTTTTTTCAGATAAACCCCCACGATCCGGGAGATGACGAGGACGACGATGATCGCAATGCCAAAGACGAGGAGGTCGAGGAGGGTCAACTCGCCAAGGATCGGGACAGAGAGCGATTCAAAGACCATGGCCCGACTCAGTCCCCCACACCGTATTCCATCAGGTAACTGGGCTTTTCGGGGATCAGGCTCTTCCTTGTCGGGTACACGCGGACCGCCTCTGTCATCCCATCTTCGGGCGGCATCTTGTTGACCCACGTCTCCCCCACCTGGCGGGAAAAGACCATCATCTCGCCGGACATCGCAACGCGGGTCCCCCAGAATATCCGGAGGGAAGAACTCTCGAACACTGCCCGGGACACCCAGACCCAGTCCCGGGACGTGTTGTTGATCGTGAGGGAGAACACCCCCTCGTGGAGCGGACGCGTCGGTGGTACGTCGCCATAGACCTCCGTCTCGATGTGCCGCGTGATCACACCCCTCTCCGGCGTCCCGTACAGGGAGTACTTTGGCCTTGCGAGTGAGAAGACGTCGACCAGGGCATAGGTGTCTTCCGTTCCGGAAAATACACCGATTTCAACCGGGAAAAGGAGGTGGACCCTGATCTCGGAGAGGGGTCGTATCGCGATGGGGAGGAAGTGGAACTCGACCATCCCTGTCACCTCCTGGGGGAGGTGTACCGGTTCCACGGGGTTGACGAGGAGGTCCCCGTCAGCAAACCCAAGCTTCTTCTCGGCTCTCCCCGTGGGCGTCTGCCTCACGTATGTCGAAAAAGTCCCGCTCGTCTCGACCGAGATACGGATCCCGGATTCCTCGACCTTGAAGGGGATGGGATATCTCCCGAACACAGAGAGATGTGGTGCTGGGGAGAGATATAGCTGACCGCGGGTCCCGGTCGGCATGCCCGGTGCACCCGTTGCTCTCCCTGGCTACCCCGGTCGCGGGCCGGGAGGGGGAGGCCGGGTGTCAGGGGCTTCCTGGCCTTTCCGGTCCACCCTGCGTGCCAAGGATTGCCCGGATACTGGCGCGTGCCTCGCCATCGGCCCCGTCAAGGAGCGGGAGGAACCCGGAAAGCAGCCTTTGCTCGGAGACCTCCTTCAGGGCAGACGAGATGGCCGACCGTTCCGTGGGTCCTGCCCCCGAGAGGAACGAGAGGATGGTCCTGTACCCTTCCTCCCCAAGGGCCATGAGAGCCTCGAGGACCGCTGCACGCACGGATTCGTCCGGGTCGGTCATGGCGCGGGTCAGGGCATCCCGGGCCGCGGGGTCCCGGATCTTCCGGAGGGCACGGGCTGCCCCCTGGCGGATGGCCGGATCGTCGGCGGAAAGTGCCTCGCAGAGCGAGGGCGTTGCCGCAGGCCCGAACTCACCGAGCGCATAGGCTGCCCTGCTCCGCACGAACCGGTCGGTATCGCCAAGCAGTTGGATGAGGGGCGGGACTGCGGCAACGTCCCCGATCTCGCCGAGGGCAATTGCAGCCTTCCAGCGCACGTCCTCGTCCGGGTGGCGGAGGGCACCGATGAGGGCTTCGACTGCAGGACTGCCGATCTTGGCGAGGGACTCCGCAGCCTTCCACCGCACCCCCGAGTAGCGGTCCTGTGTGAGGACCTCCATGAGGGGGAGAACGGCAGAAGGATCCCGGAGCTCCCCGAGGGCATCGGCCGCCTCGTACTGGACGGCAGTATCCTTGTGCGAAAGCGCCCGGACCAGGTCCGCGATATCCCTCTCCTGGCGCATTCTTTTCACGTTGACAATGCCGGGAAGGAAAATCTTCCCCCCCCTCCGGGGGATCCCTTTGAGGGCGGATTGTGCCACCTGGTCGGCGAGCTGGTCCTGGCGCCGGCGGAGGGAGTCGGTGAGGATGCCGATGAGCAGGGCGACTGCGACAAACATCCCTGCCCGCAGGGTTGCGTCCAGTCCCAGGGACCCGGTGAGGGCGTAGGTATTGCCCAGGTAGACCGCGGAGAGGAGGAGACTGACCGGGAGTGCCCGGACACCGTACCAGACGGCACCGAGCACGATGGGGAGGTAGAAGAAGTGTGAGTACACGACCCCAATGCCGAGAACGCCGTGCACGAAGACCTCGAGGGCAATCGAGGTCCCGATGAGCAGGCCGAGGACCAGGGGCTTGTACGGGTCAAACCAGTCCTGCTTCAGGTCAGAAAATGCCATTGAGAGGGGATATTACACGATATTTCTGATAAATCCACCGGGTCTTGGTCGTTCTTTCCCCCCGGGGAGAGCCCCGGTGTTTCAGGCGGCACCCGGGGCTTCGCCCGTCGCGACCCTGATGCACTCCTCCGTCGTCCCGAGACGCACTGCCGCACCGCACATGTCCGGCACGTATGAGAATGCCTTCCCCGAGTTCACCATGATGGCGCGGAACCGTTCCATGACGGGCGAGACCACCATGCAGGTATCGGCATAGACCCGGGCCCCGCTCGCCTCGATAACCGCGACCTCGCCGCGGTTCTTCTCGATGACGTCCCGGGATGCAAACACGTAGAGGGGTATCCGTATCACCTTCCCGGCAAGGAGTCGCGCAATCTCCCCCAGTTCCCCGGGAGAACAGTGCGGGCACCCGAGGGCGACAGCCTCGACCGGGGTCTCTTCCATCAGCTTGCCTATCTCCCGGGACTCGACGGGGACGACCTCAAGGCCCGAGGTATCGTAGGAGAAGATGCGGGCCTCGGGGGTGATCCCGGCGACGTGGAAGAGGGCAACGGCCCCGGACGCGGCCATCGCTGCTCCCAGCGCCTTCAACTGGTCCCTGCCGGGCCGTATCCCGACAAAGTACGGGATCCGGCTCCCCACGGTCCTGCCCACGTGGTACCCGAGGGCACCGTACCATGCGGAATCCTCCCGGGGGATACCTCCCTCCACGGCGATGACCACCTGGGGCACACGTTTTGGGACGAGGTGCAGGCCGTATTCCGGCGTCCTCCCTGTCAGTGCCGCTGCGAGTGCCCCCGGCCCCCCTTCCCGGTTCGTCCGGGCACCGATCACGGAATTTGCATAGGCCACGGCCGAGGACTCTGACCACGCGAGGTGGTCCCCGTAGCGGGTGATCGTGATGTAGTAGGGCGTGCACGTGCACTCCAGGGAAACCCCGAGCTTCCGGTACGCTGCAATGATCTCCTCCTGGGCCCTGGCAAACCCGGGGTCGATCCCCATCTCCCTCCACCGTTCCCTGTCCATCCCCACCGGGTTCAGGACGGTGGGCACGACGACCCGTGCATCCAGCTGCTGGAGCCATTCAAGGCCATAGCGCCCAATCGTCTTGTAGGACGCGCCACTCACCTGGGCACTCCGGATGGGGATGAGCCGCCTCGCCCCGTAGACCTTGCCAAGGGCAACCAGGATCTCGAGCATCCGGGCACGGGTCTCTCCCTGCTCCCCGGCAAGGATCGCCTCCTCTTCAGGCGAGAGTATCATCCCGTCTCCTACCAGCTGGCCCTCGTAAACTCGCTCTCGTGGCCCATGACCATCGTCGCATCAACACCCACCTTGACGTTGGTCCCATCACCCAGCCGACAGGGGTCAAGGGACGACCCGCGGGCCCCTGTGATGACCATGATATCGCGGTCACCCCTGACCCTCGTTGCGATCGCGTACTCGACCTCGACCGGGTCGGCCGGGTCTATGTCCTCGTCCACGACCACCACGTGCTTGAGGGACGTGTGGGCAGCAAAAGCTGCCATGATCGCATTCTTGGCGTCTCCCTGGGTGTGTTTCCGGACCTGGACCACGGCGTGGAAGTACCCGCACCCCCCGTTCGAGAGCACCACGTTCCTGACGTCGGTGACGGCCGAGACTGCCCTGAAGATCACCGGTTCGTACGGCACACCCATCAGGACCCGGTGCTCGTTTCCCCCCGGGAGGATGCTGTGGTAAATGCAGTCCGGCCGGGTATACATCCCCGTGAACCGGATCACCGGCTGGACGCGGACACTGTCATAGGTCCCGGTGATGTCCACGAACGGTCCCTCCTCGGCAGTCTCCGTCCCGATGTACCCCTCCAGCACGATCTCGGCATCCGGGACGAGGACCCCGTTCCGGCACGTGTGCACGCGGACCTCTCCGCCGAGGAGCCCTGCGGCAAAGGCGAGTTCCTTTCCCGGAGGGACACGGGTGCAGCTGGCAAACGTCACGGCGGGGTGGACACCAATCGCAACCGCGACGGGGAGCACGTCTCCCCTCGCGAGGGCTTCCCTGTGCATCGAGTGGGTATGCCTCCCCTCGACAAGGCGTGCGGCGACCCGGTCCCTGCCAAGGACAAGCATCCTGTGGATTGAGGCATTTTCGACGCCCTGGTAACACGAAAAGACGATTCCGGCCGTGATGTACGGGCCCGCGTCCCGCGGGAAAAACTTCATCACGGGTAGTCGCGAGAGGTCAACCTCCCCCAGGGGGAGCGGGTCATCCCGGACGATTGCGCCCTCGGGAGATGCGCCTGCCAGTTTCCGCGCAATCTCTTTCTCATCCATTCCGAGCGCGAGCCCGAGTGCCTTCCTCGTGGCTGTCACGTTCATGACGGCCCGCCCGCCGGGGAGGTCATGGAAAAAGAGGAGCGAATCAGTGCGGCTTGCCATCCGGGGGGCACCAAACTCCCCCTCCGGGCGTTCCTCGACATCGATCACCGCGGACTTTTCCCTCATCACCTCGATAAACTCACGCAATCGACTCTCGCCTCCCAGCCATGCGGTAATGTGTGACCTCCGGTCAGATAAACCTGCAAGCCTTTGAGGGAGAGGGGAAGGGATGAGGGGGGATGCGGGGCCCCCGGCACCGGCCCTCCCTACTGGCGGGGCGGGTTGTAAAAACGGTACCGGAACTGGGCCTCTTCCAGGGCCTTTGCGCTTGCCGGGTCGAGTTCCTCGCGGGCCGCCTGGACGATGGAATTGAGGATATTCTTCTCGCGGAGGACGTCGTAGTCGCCTGCCGTCGTCTCGTTCAGGAAGTCCAGGAGCTCGTTGACGTGGGCGAGGACTTTTGGACCGGCAATGAGGTTGAGCCTGTTGAGGACGTAGGCCAGGTGGCGCTTCGCCCGATCGAGCGCGGACGGGTCGCCGGCCGCGACGTTGATCTCGGTGACTGCACACAGGAGTTCTTCGTAGGCCTTCTGTTTCTGCCGGTTCCGGAGGAACCGAAGTTCCCGTCCCTCGGTGTAGAGGTATGTGCCACAGAGGGCAAGGACAACCACCACCACACCGGTTATTCCCATTGTCCAGTAATCCACAACACGGACCCCCGTGCTTTCTTTAGGGCACTTTTCTTCTTAAACATTCTTTTTTCATCCCCCGGGACCCTTCGTCACAGGAAACAGCATCTCCTGTGTCGTCGGGGGTTTCACGTGGAGGATCTCTGACGCCGCGAGAGAGACCTCCCCGCGGGTCTCCGGGAGGGTATAGACCCCGATCTTCCACTGGGCCCGGCGCGTCTCGCTGAGGGTATGGACCAGAGGGGAGACGAGGGAGAGGGGGACTGTCCGGGTGCGGTTCCTGACCGGGACCGACAGGACGAGGTCGCCGGGGAATGGGGGGATGTCGACCATCACGCACCAGGCAGGCACACCCGCCAGTTCAGCGATCCGGGCCGAGATCTCCCGCCGCCGCGTATAGGAGAATTCAGCGGCAAGGCGGGGCGCGTTGACCTGGTCCTGGCCCACGGAGAGGGCACGTTTGAAAAGTCTCCTCTCGTAGATGCGGCACGCCAGCTCGCGTGCCACCGGGTGGGGGGAGGTGAGGAGTGCCTGCATGCAGGACGAGTCGTCACCACGGACGATGGGGAGTAACCTCTCAGGGAAGTGGTCCCCGACGTGGGCCATGACGGCTTCCTGGAACATCATCTCCCCGATCCGGCTGACATGGTGGAAGTACACCGAGGGGCGCATGAGGGTCCGGGCAATGAGGAGGGACTCGGCGGCCTGCACACCGGCCTCGGCAAGGACCATCTTCTCCCCTTCGAGGGATATGCTCCGGATCAGGCGGTGCGCATCAACGGTCCCGTAGGGGGCCCCCGTGTAGTGGGCGTCCCGGAGGAGGTAATCCATCCTGTCCACGTCGAGGTCGCCGTGGATGATCCCTGAGAGGGGGTGCCGGCCCTGGACGACGCTGACAACGTCCCCGGGATCGATACCTGCACTTTCGAGCGCTTCCCGCGTCTTTCCCTCGCAGACGAAGTACTGGACATCGTGGTGACGGATGCCAAGGAACTCCTCGGAGAGAGGCTCGATGGCATGGGAGAAGGGGCCGTGCCCGATGTCGTGGAGGAGGGCCGCCGCTGTGACAAGAGCCCTCTCGGCCGCCGGGAGACGGAGCTGATGTGCCATGACCCCTGCCAGGTGCATCGTCCCGAGGGAATGCTCAAAACGGGTATGGTGGGCACCGGGATAGACGAGGTAAGAGAAACCCAGCTGCCGGATGTAGCGGAGGCGCTGGAGAACGGGGAGGTCGAGGAGGGGGAGGAGGGGGCTTTCGACCTCCACGTACCCGTGGACAGGGTCCTTGATGATCTTTGTGCCCATCCGGAAGAACAGTCATCTCCCGAGGGGATAAAGTACAGAGCAGCATGATCGTTTTCCTGTCCGGGGGAACGGGTACCCCCAAGATGGTCCGCGGGATGCGGGAGGTCCTGCCGGACGAAGAGATCACGGTAATCGTCAATACCGCCGAGGACCTGTGGATCCCGGGCGGGTTCCTCTCTCCCGATATCGACACCCTCCTCTACCTCTTTGCCGGTTCGCTCAATACCGATACCTGGTGGGGAATAAAAGGCGATTCCTGCCATACCCACCAGGAACTCCTCCGCCTGGGGGTCGATGAATATATCACGGTCGGCGACCGGGACCGGGCCATCCACATTGCGCGGGGAGAGATGCTCCGGAAAGGCCTGACACTGACGGAGGCGACCCTTGCCCTCGGCAGGGCACTCGGCGTCAAAGCCCGCATACTCCCCATGACAGACTCGCCGGTCGCGACGATGGTCAGGGCGGGGGGAAGGGAGATCCATTTCCAGGAATACTGGGTCCGCCACCGGGGGAGGATCGGGATAGACGAGGTGATCCGGCGCTGGGAGGTCCCGCCCCGGGCAACGCCCGAAGTCCTCTCCTCCCTGCGCGAGGCCCGGGGTGTCATTATCGGGCCGAGCAATCCGATCTCGAGCATCCTTCCGATCCTCGAGTGCGAGGGGGTCAGGCAAGCCCTCCGGAACGTACCCGTCGTCGCGGTGAGTCCTTTCATAGGGGATTCTCCCATCAGCGGCCCGGCAGCGGCCCTCATGCGGGCACGGGGTTACTCTCCCGACTCGGCGGGGACCTGCGAGGTCTACGCCGGGCTGGTGGACTACTTCATCCAGGACATTCGTGACCCCTTTCCCGTGGATGGTTCAATCCGTGCCGATACCCTGATGGACAGGCCCCGCATCGCCGCGGATCTTGCGTCCCTTTCCCTCACCCTCCTCTCAAAGGGTAGGACAAGGGACAGATAGGGTTTTTACCCCGCCGGCTGACATTCGTGAAAGGAGCGGGAGGATTATGAGCATCTTTCGATCTCTCAAGGGCGTCCTTGCCGGGGGAGGGGAGGAGACCGGAACCGAAGAAGAACAGGGGCGCGTGGAGAGCGTGCGCAACGCCCTGATTTACGGTGATATTGAAGCACGATGGAACGCGATCCGTGCTGCCGGGGAACTCGGGGACGCGTTCATCGACCCCCTCATCCATGCCCTCCAGGACGAGCACTGGATTATCCGTCGGGGAGCCGCACAGACCCTGGCCGCCATTGGTGCCCCGGCGGTCCCCCCCCTCATCGAGATGCTGGGGTGCGAGGACGACTCGGTCCGCCGGGAAGTCCTCCGGGCCTTCGTCGCGATCGGCGAGCCGGCAGTCGACCCCCTGATCCGGGCCCTGTCGCGCGACTCGGCAGCCATCCGGCAGGGCGCAGCCCAGATTCTCGGGCAGATGGGCGTGGACCGTGCCGTCCGCCCCCTCATCGAGGCCCTCAGGGATCCTGACCCGGGTGTCCGCCGCGAGGCTGCCCTCGCCCTCAAGCAGGCAGGGCACCCTGATGCCGTCGGCCCCCTGGTCACCCTCCTCGGGGACGAGTCAGGGTACGTCCGGATTGCCGCGGCAGAAGCCCTCTGTTCCCTCGGGACCGTTGCAATCGATCCCCTCGTTGCTGCCCTCGCGCATCCCCAGCCCGAGCTCCGCCAGAGGGCCGGTCTGGCACTCGTCTCCATCGGCTCACCCGCCCTCGACTCCCTCCTTGCTGCCCTCGGCCACGAAGACCCCCTCATCCGGCAGGGAGCGGCCGGTGTCCTGGGCAGGATCGGTGACTCCCGGGCAGTGCAGGCCCTCATCCGCCTCCTCGGCGACAGGGAGAGGAAAGTCCGGCAGGAAGCCGTCAGGGCACTTGCTGCCCTGGGATACCCGTCCATCCCGTCCCTTGTGACGGCCTTCCGGGAGGGGGATGTCATCGTGCGGAACTGCGCGATGGAGGCCCTCTGGCTCATCGGCGGCCCCGCGATCCGGCCCCTGATTGAGGTCCTTGATGACCCGTCTGGCGAGGTCAGGCAGAGGACTGCCCTCCTACTCGGGGAGATGGGTGACCCTTCCGCCACCGAGGCCCTCGCGCGGGTTCTGACTGACCCGGTACCTGCCGTCCGCCGGGAGGCATTCGAGGCGCTGGAGAAGATCCGGAAGAACCAGCAGGCATCGGGGAACCAGGCAAAGGCAGGGAATTCGCAGGAGACGGGGAGAGAGAGGGCGGCCGAGGGGAAGAAGAAGGGCGGGGCCTGGTAGGGGAGGGGACGCCTCCCCGCGGTCAGGGAGCGAGGAAAAACCGCGTATCGAGGGAGAAGGCCGGGACTTCCATTCCCCTGACCTGGACGAGGTATTCACCCGGTTCCCACCGTTCCGTGTCCCACTCGTACGACCAGCTGTTGAATGCCGTCCCGTCTGACTTTTCAACCGTTGCAATACCCGCCGTCCCCGAGACCGGGAGGCTTTGGCTCTTCCCCGTCGGGAAGAAGGAGACAGACCGCACCTCGACGAGGATATGGTTACCAGGGGAGAGGATGGTTGGTCCCGAGAGCCGGATACGTGACCCCGCGGGGTACGTGGTCCCCGGAACGAACGGGGCGGGGGAGAGGGGACCTGTCTCCCGCTCCGGCGGGACGGTCAACTTTTCACTCTGGTCTTCCCCCGGCAGGGCCCCCGGTGTCCCGTTGTGCGGGGCGGGGGGAGAGCCTGGCACCGCCAGGGGGGCATTTCCCCAGAGGCATCCCGCAGTGACGGCCACGGTTGCCACGATGACGAGCAGGAGGTACTTCGTGCAATCCATCACCAGGTGAATGAGCCCCTTCCATCAAGAAAGTTGTCCCCTGGTGCATGACCGGCCCCATCGATATCCATAAGCCGGTCGCTGACCAAGGAGATGGAGTAAAAGGTGTGCAATGCCCCCAAAGGATGTGGCATCTCCCAGAGAAACGGTCATACTCTCGCTGAACAGCAAGTTCCCCGTGATGAGGAGGCTTTTTGGCGTCAGGAAGATCGGGATATTCGGATCCCTCGCCCGGGGGGAGGACCGGCCGGAGAGCGACGTTGACATCGAGGTCGAGTTCGAGACAGGAATGGACACCTACCAGAACTTCGTGGGGCTCGCCTTCTTCCTCGAAGAGACCCTCGGGCGCCGCGTCGACCTCGTCATGTCGCGGGTCCTCGCGTCGTTTCTGCGCCCCGAGCTTGGCGCCCAGTACGCAACGATGAGCAGGGACAAGGTCTACCTCGGCCGCATCCTCGAGGAGATGGCATACCTCTCGCACAGGACACGGGGGGTTTCCTTCCGCGATTTCCAGAAAGACGAGACCCTCCGGCGGGCTGTCGAGAGGAGCCTCGAGGTCATCGCGGAATCGGCATCGCGTGTCTCACCGGAGTGCCGGAGAGATGCCCCGAAAGTCCCCTGGAAGGAACTCGAAGCCCTGAAATCGCACCTCCTGCACCCCTACTTCTCGGTCGACGGGGGCCTTGTCTGGAACGTCCTCAACGTCTTTCTCCCGGCTGCCGAACCCCCAATACGCTCGGTCCACTCGCGGATGTCGTGAGGATATTGCCCTGCCCGGGGAGGGTGGGGTATCGTTTATAAGTAACCAGCGCCGACCTTTCAACGAAAACCGGTTGCGATGACTCCCCGCCGGACAACCAGGCCGTGACCAATGAACCAGACATTCAACATCTCCCCACCCCTGCGGGACCTCCTCGCGTATACCCAGGAGCTGCTGGGAACCGAGGTCCAGCTCGTGCGAAGGACGGATGTCCCTCCCCACGGCCTCCTCATCGATGACGTCACGTACGGCACGGGGAAGAACGTCATCGCATTCTCAAGCGCGCTCCTGGGAACACTCAAGGACTATACCATATGCCGGAACTGCCTGGAACTCCTTGCCCGCGGGTGTGCATCGAGGAGGGGGAACTACAAGGTCATTGCATTCTCCCGCGAGAGTGCGCTGGCCGGCTGCCGCCAGATCTACCTTGACGTCCTCAAGGACGAGGGCACGAGGAACCTTTCTGTCTGGCAGAAGAAGCAGCTCGTCTTCCTCCTGTACATGCTTTTCTGCGAGGTCTTCTCCGAGATGCCCCTGAGGCTGCTTGCCGACATCGTCATTGCACGCAAGTTCCCCCTCCTCCGCAACGCCCAGGTCTATTTCCTCCTCAAGGAGAGCATGCGGGACATGCACGACCTCGTCCCTGTCAAGGAATTCCTGCCCCAGCGGTACTTCGTGCTCCACAACGGCATCTACTACGCACGGGACATGCTCCTTGCCTATATCCTCTCGGAGTACAAGTTGAACCCTGTCATCAACATCCCCGAACTCCAGCGGTTCCGCAACCTCGACATGAAGGAGATGATGACCCACCGGTGGAGCCGGTCTCCCTGGTACCACACGAAGGTCGTTGGCGATGCCCTCTCCAACATGCTCAAGCGGACTATCACGATGGATACCGAGGCAGAATTTTCCGAGACCTACTTTCACGATCTCTATCTCCTCTCCACCGAGATTCCTGTCCGCTGGTGGGTGATGGTGGGGATGCAGGACTGGTTCCTGTGGGACACCCCCGAAGGGAGGAGGACTGTACTCGCCACCCAGTCCTCGATCGAAAAGTTCGTTCGGGAAGAGATCTTCGGTCCCGACTGAAGTCCTGGAGGGGGGCTTTTTCTCCGCGTCATTGTTCCCCCATGAAAATGGCAGATGCCACTTTCATGAATGGTGATGCGTGTGTCCTTGAGAGAGACTCATGTGGCTTTTTTGGAAAAACCCATTATCCCAGAGCCACCATACGTACTGGATTTCATATGCGGATACCGATAAAGGAGGTCACTCCCGGGTGCGAGAGGGCAGAGGTGTGTGGTTTTGTTCACGAGGTCCGGGACCTGGGAGGCCTTGTTTTCCTCCTCGTTCGGGACCGCACCGGGATCATCCAGGTAACGGTGCCCAAGAAGAAAGTCGCAGAAGACGTCCTTTGTGCCGTCAGGGATGTCTCCCGCGAGTCGATCGTCAGGGTGTCAGGCACGGTCAAGGCCATCGACAAGGCGCCGGGCGGGCGCGAGCTGGTCCCGGAATCATTCGAGATCATCAGCCGGGCCGAGAGCCCCCTCCCCCTGGACGTGGCCGAGAAGGTGCCTGCCGAACTGGACACGCGCCTCGATTCGCGGTTCCTCGATGCCCGGCGTCCCCGGGTCGCTGCCGTGTTCCATATCAGGAGCGTTCTTGCCCGGACAATCCATGAATACCTTTTTTCAGCCGGTTTTGTGAATATCACGACCCCCAAGATCGTGGCGGCAGCCACGGAGGGAGGGACCGAGCTCTTCCCCATCGCTTACTTCGAGAAGGAGGCGTTCCTCAACCAGAGCCCCCAGCTTTACAAGCAGATGATGATGGGTGCCGGGTTTGAGAAAGTCTTTGAGATAGGTCCCATATTCCGGGCCGAGGAGCACAATACCACCAAGCACCTCAACGAGGCCACCTCGGTTGACGTCGAGGTCTCGTATGCCGACCACCACCACGTCATGGCGCTCCTCGAAGACCTCCTCGTCACCCTCTACCGCAGGGTCGACGAAGAGTGCCGGCCGTTCCTTGATGCAATGGAGATCAAGGACTTTTCCGTGCCCTCATGCCCGTTCCCGCGCCTCCCGTATGACGAGGCGATCGCGATTGCCCAGAAGAAGACGGATGAACAGGTGACGTACGGTGATGACATCGGGACTGCTGCCGAAAAGGCGATCGGGGAGGAGATGGGAGGGCACTACTTCATCGTCGACTGGCCGACCGCCATCAAGCCCTACTATGCAATGCCCTACGAGGATGACCCCTCGATCTGCAAGGCATTTGACCTCATGCACCCGCGGATGGAGCTCTCTTCCGGTGCCCAGCGCGTCCACCAGTACGACCTCCTTGTACGCCAGATCCAGTCCAAGGGTCTGAACCCCGACAACTTCTCCTTCTACCTTCTGCCTTTCCGGTACGGCATGCCCCCCCACGCCGGCTGGGGACTCGGGATGGAACGGCTCGTCATGACGATGCTTGGTCTCTCCAACATCCGGGAAGCCGTCCTCTTCCCCCGGGACCGCCACCGCCTCGTCCCATGAGACGCTCCATGGACCCTTTTGCATCTCTCCCCCTCCTCCCGACCACCGTGGTGGGGAGTTATCCCGTCGAGAGGGGGAGGGGGCTTGCAGCGTTCCTTGACCCGTTCCGGCACGCCGTGCGTGTCGCGGTCGGGAGCCAGGTGCGGGCCGGAATCGACATCATCTCCGACGGGCAGGTGCGGGGTGACATGATCCAGGCGTTCTCCTCCCACCTGCCGGGGATCAGGGGCCAGGACGTGATCAACCCGGTCCTCCCTGCCCCCGGCCCAATCACCGTGGGAGACACCCTCTATGCCCTTTCCTGCCACACGTGGGTCAAGGGCATCCTGACGGGCCCGACCACCCTCTCCCACGCCCTCCACATCGCAACCCCGGTATACCGGGACCGCGGTGACCTTGCACGGGACCTTGCCCGGGCACTTGCAGTCGAGGCCATTGCCCTCGAAAAGGCCGGCGTCTGCATGGTCCAGGTCGATGAACCGATCCTCTCGACGGGTGCCGCTGATATCGCCCGGGCAAGGGAGGCATTCTCTCTCCTTGCCGGCACCCTCCATGTTCCGGTGGCCCTCCACGTCTGCGGAGATTTGGCGGGGGTTATCGACGATCTCCTGCGTTTCCCGGTCGCTGTCCTTGACATCGAGTGTGCGAAGAGCCCGCAGAACCTGGACCTTCTCTCCGAAAAAGACCTGCAGGGGAGAAGGATTGCCGCCGGGTGCGTGGACTCGAGTGACCCGCGGGTCGAGAGCGTTGGAGAGATCAGGGGACGGGTCGAGAAGGCAGTGGACCGCTTTGGCCCCCACAATCTGCTCGTCGACCCTGACTGCGGTCTCCGGATGCTCCCCCCGGATGCAGCGTTCCAGAAACTCTCCAACATGGTGACTGCGGTACGGGAAGTCAGGGAAGGGTTAGGGGAACGTCAAAGGGATCCATCCTAGACGACCCGCGACGTCGTCGAGAGCTCTATCCCTTTCTCCGTGATATTGAAGGGGATGAGGCGCTTGGGGACCTGGCAGTTCCGGACCTTGTGGACGGCCAGCTGGCGTTCGATCTCGTTCATGAAGATGACTTCCTTCAACTCGATCACGACATCGGCAATCCGCATGATCCGAATCTCGTCCATGGGGATGTGGAGGTCACTGTAGAGGATGAACAGCGCATTTGCCTTTCGTCCCGCGATATCCCTTTTCACGAGGGAGAGAAAACTGACTGCGGCATCGATACCGTCCCTCGTGATGATCGAGGAGAGGGAGTCCACCACGATCCTGTCCCCTTTCATCAATCCCGGGAGGTCACCGAGGGGACTGGCCCGGGCGTCCACCATCCCGTCCTCGACCTCGCTGTCGATCATCACGTACGTGCCCCCGGTCCCGTCTGCGCTCCAGAACTGGCGGGCCATGAGGTCGATGCCGGTCAGGGGAGAACCCTGGACGACGATTGTGCTCCCTGTCGGAAATCCTCCTTCCATGGCGAGATCCAGACCTGAAATACCTGTGGATCGCCGGTTCTCCCTGGGCACCTTCTGTATCTCCGAAAAATTAGTATTTCAGTTACCACTCTTATAATCTTGCACAAAATCAGGGTGTTTTGGGGGAGAACTCTTCCCGGAGTGTGCGCCGGAGGAGCTTCCAGCCATGGACACGGGGCAGCGCCGTCACCCGGACTACCTTCCGGGGCACCTTGTACCCTGCAAGCTGCCGGCGGCAGTATTCTAGGATCTCCCCGTCGGAAACATCGGACCCTTCCCGGAAGACGATGGCGGCTGCGGGTATCTCGCCCCTCCTCTCGTCCGGGATCCCAAAGATGGCGGCGTCGGCGACAGCCGGGTGCTGGAGGAGGACGTTTTCCACCTCCGTGGGATAGATCTTCCACCCCGACATGTTGATCATGTCCTTCTTCCTGTCTGTGATGAAGAGGACACCGTCGGCATCCATGTATCCGACGTCGCCAGTCAGGAACCAGCCGTCAGGGAGGAACGCCATAGCCGTGTCTTCCTCCCTCCCCCAGTACCCTAAAGCCACCGCAGGCCCCCGAATGGCGATCTCACCGGTTGCCCCGGCGGGGAGGACCCTTTCCGGGTCCTCTGTATCCACCACCCTCACCTCTGTGTACCCCACCGGGATCCCGACACTCCTGTAGCCGCGGGTAAGTTCCGGTCTCCCCGGAAGGGTTGCCGTGCCCGACCCGACCACGATCGTCTCGGAAAGGCCGTAGGCATTCGCGATGGGTATCCGGTACCTCCTGTCAAATGACTCCCAGACCGAGGGGGGGAGCTGGCCTCCCCCGCTGATCATTACCCTGACAGTGGAGAGAGCCTGTTCTGTCCCGGGCGGGGCATGCACGAGGCCATGGATGACGGGGGGCATCGAGGAGAGGACAGAAACCCCGTATTCCTGGACAAGGCGGAGATATTCCGGCTCGGAGAAGCGTTCCATGATCACCCATGTCCCTCCCGCCCGGAGGACGGATATGCCCCAGGAAACGCCGATATGTCCCATGGGATAGATTCCCAGGTACACGTCCCGGGGATGGAGGGAGAGGAGGTCCCTTTCGGCCTCGAGGGCGGCGAGCCAGTTACCCTGCGTCAGAACTGCCCCCTTCGGCCTCCCGGTTGTCCCGGAGGTGTACTGGAGCTGGCAGACATCATCACAATGGCGGGGTTTGGGTGGGAACACGGGTCCCGGGTCTGTTGCAACGGCCTCCTCCCACGAGAGGGGTGTCCTGCCCGGGCACCCCTTTGCGATCACGATGCCGGGAAAAGAGGGGTGGTCGCTGACCCGCTGTGCAACCTCCCACTCGCGGGGACCACAGATGAGTGCCCGGGCACCCGAGTCCCCGATGAGAAAGGCAAGTTCCGCTTCCCGCAGGGCTGCGTTTGCCGGGACGGCAACGGCACCGGCCCGCCACACCCCCAGGTAGCTGACAAGGAACTCCGGGCAGGAGTCCATGTAGATACAGACCCTGTCGCCCGGCGAGATACCCTCTGCCACGAGGGTGTGCGAGAGTGCCCTCGCCCGGGCTGTCAGCTCCTGGTAGGTCCAGGTCTCCTTCCGGGACGGCGAGACCACGGCTGCCTTCGGGGGGCCGCGGGCGGGACCATCGAGGAGGCTCGCAATGTTGAACATGGGGGATCGCCGTTCTCTCCTTCTTCCGGATTTTTTTCCCGATGAAAATGGCACACCCCTGTATCAGGGGTGCACGTGGATACCTCTCCCGGTCGCCGGGGCCGTCACTGGTATTCCGGGAGCTGGACCTCCCGGGGAAGGCCTCCCTTGAATGTCTGCCGGATCCTCTCGTAGTACTCCTTGAGGTGCGGGTTCATGGTCGGGTGGACCTTGGAGAGGCTTGCCTCGAAGTGGCGCATTCCCACGCGGGATGCCCCCTCCCTCATGGCGAATACCCCGGCCTCCCGGCAGAGGGCCTCGAGGTCTGACCCGACATACCCCTCTGTCCGGGTTGCAAGGGAGTGGACCAGGGCCTCGAGGGCCGGGTCCGTGATCTCAAGGTGGCGGGCATTCAGCTGCTCGATGACGAGGCGGCGCCCCACTGCACGCGTTAGCGGTGCATTTTCCGGGACCGGGACCTCTCCGGCGGCTTTTCGGATCTCCTCGGGCGCAACGGTCCGGTCCTTTCCGAGGAGTTCACAGACACGGGCGATCCCCTCTTCACCAAGGGGTGCGAGCACCTCCACCGCGTCCTCGAAGGCCGATCCCTCCACGGGCTTCCCCCGGAGGTGGATGGCAAGGATGTGCTTGCGATCCTCAAGACCGGGTTCCCCGATGTAGACGAGGCGGTCAAACCGTCCGGGCCGGAGAAGTGCCGGGTCGACGAGGAGGGGCTGGTTGGTGGCCCCGAGGACAACGACGTCCTTTAACTCCTCGAGGCCATCGATCTCGGTGAGGATCTGGTTGAGGACACTCTCCATGACGTGGCTCCCGACATCGCCGCCGCGCATCGGGGCAAGGGCATCCAGTTCGTCAAAGAAGATGATGGCGGGGGCTACCTGGCGGGCCTTCTTGAATATCTCCCGCACCGCCCGTTCGCTCTCACCGACCCACTTCGAGAGGAGCTGGGGCCCCCGGATCGCGATGAAATTGGCCCCGCTCTCGTTTGCAACCGCCTTGGCAATCAGTGTCTTTCCCGTCCCCGGTGGTCCGTAGAGGAGGACGCCCCGGGGGGGCCGGATCCCGAGGTCATCGTACCGGTCCCTCTGGGTGAGCGGGAACTCGACGGCCTCGCGGACCTCCTGCTTTGCCTCCTCGAGGCCTCCGACGTCCTGCCAGGTGACGTGTGAGACCTCGAGCATCACTTCCCTCATGGCGCTCGGGCTCACGTCCCGGAGGGCATCGCGGAAGTCAGCCGCCGTCACCACCATCTTCTCGAGGATTTCGGTCGGTATCTCCTCCTCCTCGAGGTCGATCTCCGGCAGGTACCGCCTCAGTGCACGGATCCCCGCCTCCCGGGCAAGGGCCGCAAGGTCAGCGCCCACGAACCCGTGGGTCTGCTGGGCAAGCCCGTCAAGGTTCACGTCGGGGGCAAGGGGCATCCCCCGGGTATGGATCTTGAGGATCTCGACCCTGTCCGGCTCGGTGGGAACCCCGATCTCGATCTCCCTGTCGAACCTCCCCGGTCGCCGGAGGGCCGGGTCGATCGCATCGACGCGGTTCGTGGCCCCGATGACCACGACCTGTCCCCGTTCCTCGAGACCGTCCATCATCGTGAGGAGCTGGGCAACGACCCTCCTCTCGACCTCCCCGGTCACCTCCTCGCGGCGTGGTGTGATCGAGTCCAGCTCGTCAATGAAGATTATAGAGGGGGCGTTCTGCTCCGCCTCGTCGAATATCTCCCGGAGCTTCTGCTCGCTCTCCCCGTAGTACTTGGAGATGACCTCCGGGCCGGCGATAGAGATGAAGTGGGCACCGCTTTCACTGGCAACGGCCTTTGCAATCAGGGTCTTTCCCGTCCCGGGCGGGCCGAAGAGGAGGACCCCCTTCGGGGGTTCGATGCCGAGCCTCTGGAAGAGTTCCGGGTGCCGCATCGGCAGCTCGATCATCTCCCTGACCCGCTGGAGCTCGTCTTTTAGGCCGCCTATGTCCTCGTAGCTGATCCTCTTTGCCCCCTCCACGCCCGGTGCAGGTTTCTCAGAGAACTCGACGTGGGTATTCTTGGTGATGATGACCGCTTCCTCCGGCTCGATCTCCACGACCTTGAACGGGATAAACTGTGTCTGGAGGAATGGCAGACCACTCGAGATGGGCACAAGGTCGTTTTTTACGACCGGGAAGTCGATGAGGGAGTTGAGCACGTGGGGCGTGATGTTGATCGAGACGTTGCGGGGGAGGTCCTCGGGGGGTGCGAGGACCACCCGTTTTGCCTCCACCTCGTCCTGTATCTTGGAGATCTTGACGGTGTCCCCGATGCTCACCCCGGCATTCATGCGGGTAAAGTTGTCGATCCGGACCTTGTTCTGGTTCCAGTCCTCGACAAGGGACCTCCAGACCTTGGCCACGGTCCTGCGTTTGCCTTCGACGGCAACGATATCCCCGGGGGATATCTTCAAAAAGAGCATGGTCTCAGGGTCGAGCCGTGCTTTTCCCCCCCCCTGGTCTCCGGGATACGCGCTGTCAACCTTCAGATGGAGTTCAGGCATTAATTTAAAGGTGCAATACGCTGGGATTTATAGGTACGTATGCGAGTCCTCGTTTTTGACCCGTTCTCCGGCGCCGCAGGGGACATGGTCTGCGGAGCGCTCCTCGACCTTGGTGCAGACAGCCTTCAGGTAACGGCAGCCATGCGGTCTGTCGTTGCCGACCCGGAAATCAGGGTCGTGGAAAGGGCGGGGATCAGGGCAGTCGCCGTCAATACCCGGGCAACGACAGTCCAACGCTCCCTCGACGAGGTCCTCGTGCGGGTCAAGGCTGCCGATGCCCCGCGAGAGGCCATCGAGATGGCCTGCCGCGTCTTTTTCCGGATTGCCGAGGCAGAAGAGGATGTACACGGGAAGACCGCACACTTCCACGAGGTTGGTGCAGACGACGCCATTGCCGAGGTGGTCGGCGCCTGCACTGCCCTCCACTCCCTCGGCGTGGACGCCGTGGCAACCGGGACCCTCCGCCTCGGGGGCGGCAGCGCCAGCACCCACCATGGGACATACCCGGTGCCTGCACCGGCAACCCTGGCCATCCTGAAGAGATCGGGACTCCCCGTGGAGTATGGCCCGGGCGGGATGGGGGAGCTCTGCACGCCGACGGGCGCTGCCCTCCTCTCTGAGATGGTGACCCTCCCAGCCGGGTCACCCCTCCGGGGGAGGGTGGTCGGGACAGGGTACGGTGCCGGTACGCGGGACTATCCTTCTGTTCCAAACGTCCTGCGTGCATCTCTCCTCGATATCGTGCCGTGTGGGGCGTATGACTCTGTCGATATCCTCGAGACTAACGTCGACGACGTCACGGGGGAGGTCCTGGCAGCATGCACGGAGAACCTCATGGCGGCAGGAGCACGGGACGTCTCCCTCATCCCCTGCACCATGAAGAAGGGGAGGCCGGGGTGGCTGGTCCGCGTGGTCTGCCTCCCACAGGACTCACGGAAACTTTCACTCGCCCTCGCCCGGGAGACAGGGACGCTCGGTGTCCGGTGCCTGGAGGGTGTCCACCGGTTCGTTGCCGAGAGGGAGACCCGGACGGTAACAGTCTCGCTGTGCGGTCGTTCCTGGGAGGTCCCGGTGAAGTGTGCGGTTGCCGATGGCGTTGTTTACTCGAGCAAGCCCGAGTTCTCCCGCATCCAGGAGGTGGCCCGGCTCTGCTCTCTCTCCGCAAGGGAAGTGGCACAGAAGGTTTGGGAAGAGGCCTGGAGGCAGACGGCGCGGAAGGGTCCATGAACGGGGATTTCCTGCCGACCGGCTCTCCGGATCTCGATCGTCTCCTCGGGGGAGGGCTCTGCAGGGGGATCATCACCCAGGTCTACGGGGAACCGGCCTCGGGCAAGAGTACCTTCTGCGTGCTTGCCTCGGTCTCTGCCCTCCGTGCCGGGTTAAAGGTACTCTTCCTCGACAGCGAGGGGTTCTCTGCCGAGAGGTTCCGCCAGGTCGCTGGGGAACATGCCGTTGATCTTGCCACCAACCTCTTTTTGTTTGAACCGGAAGACTTCTCCCAGCAGGGAATGATGGTCAGGGGGCTTGACCCACTCCTCCGGGAAGGTGCCGGCCTCGTCGTTGTCGACTCTGCGACCGGTCTCTACCGGAGCCAGCTCGAACGGGGCAGGGACGCCATGCAGAGGTTGACAGGACAGGTCCTTCTCCTGCTGGGGTATGCCCGGAAGTACCATGTCCCGGTCCTCATCTCAAACCAGGTCTACATGGACCCCGCCCGGGGAACCTTTGTCGGGCTCGGGGGGACGGCACTCGAACACCTCTCCAAGGTGATCGTCCGCCTGGAGAGGCGAAACCACCTCCGGCGGGCAACCCTGGTCAAGCACCGGTCCAAACCCCCCGGGGAGTTCTTTGACTTCGAGATCACGGGCGATGGTATCAGGGCACTCCCCGCGGCAGGGGAAAGTCCCGGAGAAGAGAAATAACCAATTTTCTCCATTACTATTCCATGAAATGGCGACGGGCGTCCGCTGGCATTTTGCTCTGCATCCTCCTCTTCCCGGGATTCCTCTTTTCAGGCTGCCTGAATTCACCAGAAGGCACTGTCCGGGACACTAGTAACACCGGTTCCTGGCGGTCCATTACCCTCCGGGACATCACGACAGGTGAGAACTTCACCCTTGACTCACTCGGCTCCACACCTGTGATCCTCTTTACCTTCATTGTCGCCTGCCCTATCTACACCCGTCAGCAACAGGAGATAACACAGTTCAAAAGAGAGATGGGAGAAGGGGTCGCTGTCGTCGGGTTGGACATCGATCCCAACGAAGACGAGAAGACCCTTCGCACGCACATAGAAAGGTACAGCCAACATTCCGCAGGTCGTAAATCAAAAATAATATTTTTTCATACGGCGGCCCCAGCAGAGCGAGTATTTTCCGCAAATCGTCGTTTAAATTTGCAATTTTCAGAACTTTCTTCCCATCCGCAATGACCACAAATTCCCTCACCCTCCTGAAAAGGAAGAAGACCCATTTCAATGTTGGTCGTTGGGTCTGTTTCTTTGTCTGGCTGATGACAGTCTTACCCTAGGAATTGACGAGATATTCGTCCATTGCCTCGAGTATGTGTTCAAATACCTTCGCTTCGATTTGAAGTTTCTTCACCGATGCTATAAGACACTCGATTGGTATCGGCTGGCCGTCTTCTGAAATGCATACCTTTACTTCTATTGCGTGCACGATATCCATCTGGGGTGATCTCCTTTTGGTTTGTCACCAGTGAGATCATCCCATCAGGGATTATCTTAGCCGATCTTTGGACAGAATCAAAAAATTTGATGATAAATCTGATATTTCATCATTTACCAGTGGTGATGAAACAAAACCGTTTTCATGCTTATTTCAGCATTCGGATAAGATCTTCTTTTGGGATGCCCTTCCAGAGAGCAACTTTCGAGAGAATGTCCTGCAATGTGCCCGGGGAATTTCTTCGTGGAGGGGAACTGTGATAACATGTTCTCCTGACGATGTACTACATTTTAGTCGTGCGTGGCTGCCGGGTTGGCGAATGAGCTGATATCCCAAACGGGAAAGGATCTTTATAAGATCTCTGCCACTAACAACCGGTAGCCCGGGCAACGGGACCGACCTCGCACTCCGATATGGTGAGTATCCGGATCGACTCTCCTTTCGCCAGTTCCTCTTCGAAGTGGAGCTCGACCGCTTCACGGATATTGCCCATCAGCTCATCGAGCGTCTTGCCCTGGGTGAATATGTCGACCCCGATGCCGCGACTACACCAGAAGGTGCCATCCGAATATATTTCAAATTTGACGAGCATTCGAATTCCTTTAATGTATTGTGTTATGGGTACTAAAGTCATCATGCAGGAATAATGCTTTTGTTGGCAGGATTCCCTCTGACACCCCCGGATACAACGGACCTGGCAACAACGTGAATCACTGATTTGCATATAACCGGTGATTGGACAATCTTTCGCGCCTTTATGGCTGGTCGAGTGAATAAATAGGTCAGGAATAAATCATCACTCACCAGGCCTGAGGGAAAGGGGGACATTACCCCCCCCCTTCCACCTGCTCCCTCGCGACAAACAGCGGTGCTTTTCTCTGCTTCCCGGCAAGCATTCTCAGTACTGATTGCATTGGGGTAGTATAGAAGAAGGGCTCGATAGAAAAGTTCAGTGCTCGATGATGGCTATTGATGACCAGGTTTTCTAATGAAAATGACTTCGCCATTTTCATGCTTTATGCTCGACCGCCCGGCGGTCATGGGCGGTTGGTATGTAAATCATAAATGGAATGGGATCAACCTGAATCCACATGAGGGTCAGGTTGAGCGAGGAAAATATTCGCAGACGAGACAAGTTCCAGAATCTGGTTCAGGTGTAAATACCTGGGTTCTTTTGATGTAGGAATCTGGATCTCGCGCGTGATAAACCGACCTTTTTCTTCGTATATCTCATCGTTTATCACCAAATGCCAGATAATTGTCGCCATTTTCCATGCAATCGCAACAATAGTTTTTCCAAACCCAATACTCCTATACCCTTCAAAACGTGATCGTGCCGGAAAAGACCGTTACAGCCGGTCCCTCCATCCACGTCTCCTCCCCGAGGATGATGGTGAGCGGTCCGCCGGGGGTCTCGACCTCCACGGGTGAGTCGACGTACCCGAGGTGGTGGGCAACTGCGGCCGCGGCAGTCGCCCCCGTCCCGCACGAGAGGGTCTCGCCTTCGACGCCGCGCTCGAACGTCCGGATTCTGAGGGCATTTTTCCCGGAGCGCTCGACGAAATTGACGTTTGCACCCTTGGGGAATGAGCCGTGGTGCCTGATGGCAGGGGCCAGGGCATTGACATCCACGGCGTCCAGCTCCCCGACGAAGATGACGGCGTGGGGAACGCCGGTATTTACAGCATACACCTCAAGTCCCCCGATCTGTTCTTTGTACTCCCCCTCGCCGGTCGCCGGGATATCGGCCCGCTGGAACTTCGGGTCAGGCATCCTGATCCGTGCGAAGAACGTGTCATCCCTGTACCCGCACTCGACAGGGATGATTCCCGCCAGCGTCTCGACGGTGCACGACTTCCGGATGATGCCCTGGTCGTACGCATACTTTGCCAGGCACCGTATCCCGTTGCCACACATCTCGGCCTCGCTCCTGTCCGGCTGAAAAAGGCGCATTTTCAGGTCGGCCTTGTCCGACCGGGAGAGATAGAGGACACCGTCGCCCCCGATGCCAAATCTCCGGTCGCAGAAGAGCAGAGCGAACTCTGCTTTCATCTCATCGGGGATTTTCACCCTGTCATACTCGTCAATGAGGATGAAATCGTTCCCGTTCCCATGCAGTTTGGTGAATTGCAACTCCATCTCTCTCGTCTCCTCGTGTCAGGAAAAAGGTGGCATAGCGCCGGCAGGCCGTGGTTTTTCCGGACAAATCGTGCAGGGAGTCAAAAAACGGGTGATTTGCTTCATTTTTCTCTGCCTCCCCCCGCATTACCCGGGTACCCGTGGGTAAAGTCCCCGATATCCCACCCGAGCAGGTCCCTGATGATGATGTAAGCCATCTGGGGGGGGATTGCCCCCGCCTCTGTCACGATGAGGTCCACGTATTCTGCGGGGGTCACGTCAAAGGCAGGGTTCCGCACCCTGACATGGGAGAATGATCCCGCGAGCTCGGGGGAAAGAACCTCGGCAGGATCTCTCTCCTCGATCGCGATGTATTCCCCAAGGATTGTCCGGGGAGCAAACTTGTAGGTCTCAGCGGCAACCATCACCCGGGTCCGTGACTCGTGGGCGGCAAGGGCGATCAGGGAGGTCCCGATCTTGTTCACGACTGCGCCATTGACAGAGATGGCATCCGCCCCCACGATGACAAGGTCGACCTCGTTCATGAAGGTGCGTGCCGCAGAGTCAACGATGTAGTTCGTCGGTATCCCTGCGTCGTCAAGTGTCCTGATCGTCAGGAGTCCCTGGTTCCTTGGCCGGACCTCGGTGGCAAAAACAGAGAAGTCCCTCCCCCGCTTTCGTGCCTCCACCATGCACGCGAGGGCCGCTTCCGAGTTGCAATGCGTGAGCAACACGTCGCCGTCCCGGATATGGTGGGCGCCGATCTCTCCAATCCTCCTGACCGCCTGCTCTGATGCCGCAATGAATGCCTCACACCTCCTGGAAAACTCCTCCCTTGCCTCCTCGAGGGTAGAGAAATCCCGGCGGAGGACAGACATCACGGCGTGGACGGCGTTCGGTAGAGATACGGCCGTGGGCCGGGTGGAAAGGAGGAGGGACGCTGCTTCCTCCATCTTCTCCCGGAACTCCGGCAGCGTCCCGGCCGGGAGAGTCGAGGAATACTCCCCGAGAGCCCGGACCGCTGCCCGTGCAATCCGCCCGGCGCCGCGGATCTCCATGTTCTTTATCTTCTCAGCGGTAAGAGATAGCATTGAAAAGCACTCGTGTACTAGAGTGACTGTTGCCGATACTTAAAATTAGAGGCGCTCCATTCCCATGTCCATCGCCGTCGTCTTTGACAGTGCCGGGACCCTCCTCCACACCTACCGGGTTGCAAAAAACGTCCTTTCCGGCCAACTGCTTCCCGGTATCGAGACGGTCAGCCTCACCTTCTCGTCTCCCGACCGCGTCCTCGTTGTTGTCCACGTCCACTCCCGCGACGTAATCGGGGCCCCCGGGGACCTCCTCTTCTCGGATTACCTCAAGGCGAACAGGATAGGCTTTGGCATCAGCTGCACCCGCAAGGTCCTGGCCGCCGACGATGTGGCACAGGCCCTCTACAACTCGCAGCAGGGGACGGTCGGGGACCTCAAGGACTGTATCCGGCATGTCTGGCAGGTATGCCGGAAGGAAGCGGTGGTGACGTTGAACAGCGGAGTGATCATCAACATGGCCATCCCCGGCATCGAGTTCATGGTCACGACCGGGGGACGACCGTTCGAGGGTGCACGGGAAGCGATCAGTGAACTCCACCGGATGGGTATCCCCACGTTCATCGCGTCCGGCGACCGCGTCACCAAGCTCGAGAAGATGGCAGACTACCTTGGCATCCCCCGGGACAGGGTCTTTGGGGTGGCTACCCCGACGGTGAAGGCCCAGATCGTTGCCGACCTCAAGCGGGAGTATGACTGCGTGGTCATGGTCGGGGACGGCATCAACGACCTGTGTGCAATGAAGAGTGCGGACGTGGCAATCCTCTCGGAGGAACAGTCCGGAGAAAAACACCCCGAGCTCTACGAGGCCGCCGACCACGTGGTCAAGAGCGTACGGGAGGTTGTTGCCATCGTGCGGGGCCTGAACCAGTGCGAATCGTCGGCGGAGCGGCGTGCACAAGATGAAAAGTAATATGCACCCAGCACCACATTCACTAGTGAGAGGATTATAAATGAACCCCCTGATCACCGTGAAGGATCTCTGCATGGACTTTGACGGGAAGAGAGTCCTGAAGAATATCTCTTTTGAGATCAGTGAGGGAGAAGTTCTGGGGATTATCGGGCGCAGCGGGGTAGGAAAGACAGTGCTCATGCACCTGCTGAGGGGTGTGGAGCAGCCCCCCACCTCCGGGCAGATCATCTACCATGTTGCCGTGTGCGATTCCTGCCCCTATGTCGGAGTCGGGGGCATGGCAGGAAAGACCTGCCCGTCTTGCGGCAAGGTCCTCCGTGCACAGGACATCGACCTCTGGAACGAGAAGGATGAGGAGCTCCGCCGGCGGCTGATGCGCCGCACTGCCATCATGTTCCAGAGGACTTTTGCGCTCTACGGCAATGACAGGGTGATAGAGAACGTTCTCCATGCCCTCGACGATATCGATTATCCCCCGGACAAGGCGATCAACCGGGCCGCCGACCTCCTTGACCAGGTCCGTCTCTCCCACCGGATGATGCACATCGCCCGCGACCTGTCCGGAGGGGAGAAACAGCGCGTGGTCCTTGCCCGCCAGCTGGCGAAGGAACCATTCCTCCTCTTTGCCGACGAACCGACCGGGACCCTCGACCCGGAGACTGCCGACCTGGTCCACCGGATGCTCGTCGAGGCCTCGGAGAGGAACCACATGGGAATGGTTGTCACGTCCCACTTCTCCCAGGTGATAAAGACTCTTGCGGACCGGGCCATGCTCCTCGTCGATGGCGAGGTCAGGATGCTCGGATCGCCCGAAGAAGTCATCACCAGGTTCATGGCCGATTTCTCTGATACGGAGACATTCGAGGTCCCGCAATTCGGAAAGGAGATCCTGATCGCCCGCGACGTGTACAAGCGGTACATCTCTGTTGACAGGGGGGTTGTGCGGGCTGTCAACGGCGTCACCTTCGAGGTCAGGGAGAAAGAAATATTTGGCATCATTGGCAAGAGCGGTGCCGGCAAGACCACGCTCTCCCGGATAATGGCAGGGATCATCGAACCCACGACGGGAGAGATGATCATCCGGATCGGTGACGACTCGGTTGACATGACAAAACCCGGGATCGAGAACCGTGGCAGGGCCAAGAGCTACATCGGTCTCCTCCACCAGGAGTATGACCTCTACCCCCACAGGACCGTTCTCGACAACCTCACCGACGCAATCGGGCTCGAGTTCCCCAAGGAACTGGCGATGAGGAAGGCCGTCATCACCCTCAGGATGGCAGGTTTTTCTGAAGAGAAGAGCAGGGAGATCCTTGACCGCCTCCCCGGCCAGCTCTCCGAGGGTGAACGGCACCGGGTCGCGCTTGCTCAGGTCCTCATCCGGGAACCCCGGATGGTCATCCTCGATGAACCGACCGGCACGATGGACCCCCTGACCAAGGTGGACGTCAAGCACTCCATCATGCATGCACGGGACGAGATGGACGAGACCTTCATCGTTGTCTCCCACGACATTGATTTCGCCCGGGAGATCTGTGACAGGCTTGCCCTCATGCGAGGGGGGAAGATCGTCCAGATCGGGAAGACCGCAGACGTGCTTGCGACCCTCACGGCGGAAGAACGGGAGGTCATGGGGAAGGCAGCGCCATCCTGACGGGTCAGGCCATGATAACCCTTTTCATCGATGGGGAAAGGCGTTCCGTCCACGAAGGTATGACCCTTGGGGAGATCCTCCCTGACCGGGACCCGGCTTGCCAGGTCGCGGTGATCCGGCCGGGAGCCCGGGAGTCGTCCGTGACGGGGAGCATGAGACTGGTGACCACTGCCGGTGAGATCACGGCCGAGCTGCTCCCCGCCGGTCAGGACATACTCCAGTCACCCGATCTCCCGTTCCCCCTCCGTGTCCACTGGCATGACAGGTACGCTGTTGCATTCGGTCCGTTTCCTTCACGGTTCGTCCCGGCAAGGAAGCCCCACCTGTACGAGAGGGGTGACCTGATCCTCGGGTGCGGGGGGTACGACCCCGGACGGTCCTACCTTATATTCTCGAAGATCCGGCACACCGCAGACCATGGTGCCGCAGCAGGAGGAGGGGTCATTGGGAAAGTCGTGAGCGGGAGGGGAGCTATCGACCGCTGGGGCACGAGCGACCAGGTCACGGCGGTCACACCGGTCGTCAACTGGGCCGATACCAGCCGGTCATTCACGACCCGGGACAGCTCCCTGCCGCTTGAGGATGGCATGGAGATCATCACCCATGCCCGGATCACTGCCCAGGGGTTCGCCGGAGGCAGGGTGGTCTCTACCGACGCTGCCGAGACGGTCGAGCACATGCTCCTTGCCCTCTCGGGAGGGCACTTCTCAGTCGGGAGGGCTTCGAGCACTTACATCCAGGACGAAAGGGCGGCCGGGACAGAGGTGCCCTTCGAGGTCAAGTCGGCCCGGCGGGAAGGGTTCGTCACGACGAGGACGCGGGGCAGGTCGATGGGTTCACTCTACATCTATACCCGGGATATCCCTGCGTCGCCGTCCCATACCCTCCTCGGGCAGGTCACACACGGCCTTGAACTCGCCCGACTGGTGAAGGCCCAGGATACCTTCTGCGTCAGGGTCGAGCCGGAACGCTTTGACCTCGTCGGCCTCTTCCTCGGGGAGGCCCGTGCCCTTGCAACGCAGAGGGGAATTGCCATCGAGACCGGTTCTGACGGGGACAACCTTGTCGTCGTTGACCAGGACCCCCCCACAACCCTCGAGAGTCTTATGGCCGGAAAGGTGACGCTCTCCACTGTCCCTCTTGCCCACGTCATCGATATTACCCTCGATGACTCGGGCGCTCCCGGGTCATGCGAGATATTCCGGAGGCTCACCGGCCTGCACCGGCACCGGGTAGGAAAAATCCCCTTCTTCTTTCACTTCGAGGACGTGTACCTCTTCAAGCCGCTCATCCCCGCCGGCATCAACATCCACCCCGAGAACCTGCCGTCCGACATCGTGAAGCCGGGGACGCTGGCCATGACCAACGATTCGAGGAGGGGTTCAGGTCTCGTCGGGGTGCGGACGAGCGAGAACAGTGAATTCGGCCCGACATCGGAACCATTCGAAGGGACAAACATCATCGGCAGGGTCCATGACCTGGAGAAGCTCCGGGCCTTGAAAGAGAACCAGATCGTATTCATCAGGGAAGTGAGTCTATGAATACCTACATACCCCGCCTCGTCGGAACGGTGACGAAGTACGTCTTTGTCGAGTCACCGGAGATGACCCCCTCTGACCTGGCGATACGCGCCTACGAAATCTCGCAGGGAGTGATGATCAAGGAGACGTGTTTTGGCCTCCAGGTCACAGGAAATGAGGGGGACGTCAACCGCATCATTGAGTTTCTCCGGAGCCTTGACCAGACCCACATCTTTGTCAAGGATCGGGGATTTCCTCCCGGGGACCCCCGGCGCTGCAGGGCCAACCTGGGAGGTGCCCGACCCGGTTATTTCGGGCACGAGTTCGAGATCGGGCTGATCAGGTTCATATCAAGTGGTCTTGCGGCTCTCCCCAACCGGGCACCGGGAGTCGTGGCAAAACCCCCCTCGCCCCGTGCGACCCCGCGGCTCGACGCAGCCCGGCTCAAGGCGATCATCGAATCACAGGAGTCCTGACATGGCAAATGTCTTCATTTACCCCACCACGAGCCTCATCCTCTCTGACCTCGTTGCGCGGTTCGGCCACAAACCCCTCTCGGCCGCCCTCCAGGTCCGGGAGATCATCCAGACCCCCGGCATCGAGTCTCCCCCCCTCCAGATTACACCCGAGGACCCCAAGAAGGGGCTCCGGTGGGCTGCCGTTGAGGTGCCATCCGGTGTGCGGGGCAGGATGGCGATCTACGGGCCGCTCCTCGACAGGGCCGAGGCGGCGATCATCGTCAACAATGCCGAGTACTCGTTCGGGTGCATGGGGTGCGCCCGCACGAACGAGTTGCTCACGTTCCTGATCCGGAAGAAGGGTATCCCCGTCCTCGACCTCGAATACCCTACCACGGAGGAGGAAGGCGTGGAGTTCGTGGCTGCGATCAGGCAATTCCTGGACTCGCTTGGAGGGGGCGGGTCATGAGCAGGGTCCGGATAGCCCAGCTCTCCTGCGGCCCGGAGTACAGCGGTGTCCAGAAGGAGATTAACGAGGCTGCAGCGGCTGTCGATGCAGACATCTTCTTCCCCGACATGAAACTTGCCGATATCAGGAAGTCATACTCTGACTTTGGCCTCGATATCAGGAGCCCGGACCTCAAGCTCGCGATCGCACGGGCGAAGGCCCTCGTCGAGGGGAGAGTCGAGGCAGATGCCGTCTTCATTGCAACATGCTTCCGGTGTGCCGAGGCTGCAATCGTCCGCAACGAACTGCGGAGGTACATCCACGAGCACTCGCGGCTTCCCGTCGTGAGTTACTCGTTCACAGAGCGGACCACCGCCGGGACCCTCCTCACGCGGATGGAGGCTCTCACGACCATCGCCCGCCGCCGTGCACTCCTGGCGCGTGAAGTCCAGGAGGGTCTCACGATGGGGGTTGATTCCGGGTCAAGTACGACAAAGGCCGTCGTCATGAAGGACAACCGGATCATCGGGTCAGGGTGGCTCCCGACGACAGGGGTCATCAGGAGTGCCGACGAGGCTGTTGACCAGGCTCTCTCGGCAGCGGGCGTGACGCGGGGAGAGATCCAGGCCGTCGGGACGACGGGGTACGGAAGGTTCCTCGTCGGGGAACACCTCAAGGCAGACCTCGTCCAGGAGGAACTGACCGTCAACTCGAAGGGGGCCGTGTACCTGGCGGATGCACAGCATGGCCCTTCCACCGTCATTGACATCGGGGGCATGGATAACAAGGCCATCAGTGTCCAGGACGGGATCCCGGGGACCTTCACGATGGGTGGTATCTGCGCCGGTGCGAGCGGGAGGTTCCTCGAGATGACGGCAAAGAGGCTCGGCGTGGATATCACCGAACTTGGTCCCCTGGCAATGAAAGGTCTCTCCCAGAAGGTCCCGATGAACAGTTACTGCATCGTCTTTGGAACCCAGAGCCTCGTCAATGCCCTTGCTGCGGGCAGCACCCCCGAGGACGTTGCCGCAGCGGCCTGCCACAGTGTTGCCGAGCAGGTCTTTGAGCAGCAGCTCCAGGAGGTCGACATCAAGGAACCTGTGATCATGGTCGGCGGGACGTCCCTCATCCAGGGACTTGTCAAGGCCATGGGTGACCTCCTCCAGACCCAGATCACAGTCCCGCCCTACTCCCAGTACATCGGGGCGGTGGGGTCTGCCCTGCTCGCATCAGGGTTCATCCGGAGAGAGTGAATGGAGGCAGTGGAGTACTTCGAGGTAGAATGCGACGAGCCGGCCGGGAGAGAGTATTACAGGAAGATTGCCGATATCGTCCTCCTCGACCACAACCTCCTCCGGGTTATTGCCAAGCTCCACATCTTCATCGACCCGAAGATCCCCCTTTTTGTTGCAACCGGTGTCACGCGGAAGCTGCCGGGTGTCGTGCGGCTCCGGGATTTCGCCGACGTCAACAAGAAGGAGTCCTCGGTGACGATTTCCATCGGTGACGAGACGTACCTTGCTCCCCTCCTCCGCCTCCTCTGGGAGAAGTTCGGGAAGGACCGCGTCAACCAGCCTGACCGGTTCACCGTCCTGCTGACGCTGGACCAGGGAGAACAGGAGGGGCTCGAAGACCTGCCCGTCTTTGACCCGAGCGAGACGATCTACAAGGACCTCATCTACGTCCTCCAGGTGATCCAGCCGGAGGGTTTCAAGGTCCGGCGCCAGTATTACGGGAAGGGCAGGTTCTACCTCGTTGCAAGCGAGGATACTCTCCCTGACGATACCGAGGAGCTCGTCCGCCGGAAGTTTGCCCTCATGGGAGAAGAGCTATGACACACGTCCCGGTCACCTACAAGGGGGGAATATACCGGCACGACGAGATCATCGATCTCATCGAGGACCTCGGGGGCTATATCATCCAGAAACACGTGATCGCCCAGGAAGTCGTCCTCCAGGCACTCGTGCCCCGCGAGGATATCGAGCTCATCCGGAAGATAGGAAAACCCCTGACCGGGGAGATCACACCCTCCCCCCTGGTCGGAACAGAGATCGCTGTGGTCAGCCCGTCGCTTGAGATCCACCACCTCCCCCATGCCTCGTGCGATGTCGCCGAATATATTCGCAGGTTCGGGGCCAAGACCAACATGGTCGGGCTTGCCAGGGGATTTGGCAAGCGGATCGCCCAGCTCAATGACGAGGAGCGGGATGTTATCAACGAGCATGACCTTGCTGTCTACCTGCTCGGGGACTTCGAGACCTGCATCGAGCACAAGTTTCCCGTGCTCCGGCGCGGGATCGAGGTGCCCATCGTGCTCTGCGGGGGACCGTCAACCGACGCCTTGAGGAAGATCATCGACCCGCCGGTCGACGGGTACGTGGGAGGAGTCGGCCGGTTCATGCACAGGACAAAGGAGTCCGAGGAGATAGAGAAACTGGAAGAGGTGGTTGCAGAGATTACCCGCATCCTGGACAGGAGGAGGGAGGAACTAGCAAAAGACCCGCTCTCGATCTCGCCGGCCCGCTTAATGGACATCATTGCCGAGAACGTGGACGAGATCCACGATGTCCTCTCCCCCACCCCCCTCACGGTCCAGATGCAGGGGCTCCGCGTCAAGCTCCCGTACGATACCTTCGCTCCCGTGATACGCAGGGTCGAGGTGGACGAAGGGGTGACCATCGGTGACCTGGCAACCGTCGCCCCGTCCCGCATGAGGGACTATATCCTCGTGCGCATCAGGCCTTTCTCTGAGACCAGCGTCGTCCTTTAAAGGACGGGGACGTCCCGGGGAGACGAGGGGTCTCTTTCTCTTTCCATCAGGCGGCAAATATCTCGGCGAGCTCGTAATACTGGTAATCCCGGTAGGGGATGGGGTCTGTCGAAAACCTCCATATCTTCCCGGGAGGCAGGGAGTTGACACTGGCATAGGTATTTCCGAGCAGGTTGCCGTTTGCATTGTAGAGGTTGAACTGGAGGGTGACGTGGCTGATCCGTGCCTGTTCTTCGTTCTTTATTCGTCCGGAAAGGAACTTTTGCCCTGATGCATCGGTCTCCTCCCTGATGTCCATCACGACGAGGCGGAGACCTTTCTGTGGCCGTGCCAGGACGTACCCGTAAGGAGTGGCGACATAGTGCGCCGGGCCTCCTGCATCAGCTGCCACCTGCACCACGCCGGGGACTGGTTCTTCCCGTGTCACGGCCGGATAAGGACCTTCGGTCGGCAATGCCGTCGGAGAGGTCTCCCCTCCGTGCCCCTGGTCCGGCAGCAGGACCTCGGGCGAAAGGCACCCGGATGCAAGGATCACAATTCCCATGATGCTTATTGAGGCAAGGGCAGACCAGGTATTCGTGCGTCTCATTCAATCCACGTCCCTTCAAAGAGACTGGAAGCTGTCCACTGATAAAAGATGCGCCTGCAGGAGGGGGAGAGCCCGGGACGTTGTGTTTTTGACTGGAAAAAAAAAGGGAAAAATTTCCAGTGATCACCGGGGTGCGGGAGGGATGATGTCATCCGGTCCGTTCACGATGACAAGCTGCGTCAGGGCCTCTATGACGGGGAGGAGGGCGGGAGGGACTGCCCCGTCATCTGCGGTAACGGTTTTTCCCTTGTACGTGATCTGGTACGTGAAGTAATCTGCACTGCCGGGAGGTGCCCGGTAGGAAGGCGCAAGGGCCCCGAATCCTGATGCAGCAAGGTCCTCCTCAAGGGACTGCAGGACCGCCGGGGGGAGGAGGAAACTGGCCGTGTACTCCTTTCTCTCGAGGACCGCGGTCCCATCCGGGAGAATGACAAGGTGGTCGTTCATGCCGGCAAAGCCTCCCGTTCTCCAGAACTCGACGAGGGGCGTTTGGTCCCTGGCAGACTGCCTCTCAAAGACGAGGATCTCCCGCCCCCCTGCATCCCTGATCACGAGCTGTGTGCCCCTGACCTCCCATGATGCCGCCTCCCCGAGGAGCTGCAGGTAGATCGTCTCCTGTCTTAAGAACAGGCGGGAGACATCAGGGCAGTACATCATCGTCGACGTCGGGACTCCAACCTCCATCGTATGTCCTTTTGCAGAATATGGTGCAGAGTAGAGGTTGCACCCGGCTGTCCCGCTGACCTGGCCGTTATCACCAAAGACGGCAGTAACGTCCCTGTCGCGAATGGCAGGTGACAAGCCGTTCTCCCGTGCCAGTTCGGTCAATATCCAGGTGCCGGCCAGGGTATCTCCCCCGGGCCCGCCGGGTGGTGACCGCGCCTGGATGGTGAGGATCGTCACGGGTATTCCCCACATCTGGACCGTCGCTGTCCCGGGGGAGGTTCTTGCAGTGAAAGAGACCTCGAGGCCATCGACCTCGAACTTTTCAGGGAGGTTGAGGGGCAGGTAATGCGTCCCGCTCAACGACTCAATTCCATAGAATCCCCCTTCGAGGTCAACGTACCGGATGGTCCCCTCGGCAGTTATCTCTTCTCCCAGGGGTTGGACCGATAAGATGCGGAGAGGTATTCCCCACATTTTGATGGTAGGGACACCGGGACGGAGAAAACCCATGAATGATACCCTCGTCCCCTCAGCCCTGCAGGAGGGGGGCAGTGTATCAGGCAGGTACCGTGACCCGTCATCACCGATGATCCCGAAAAAACCACCCTCGAGGTCGACATAGACCACTGTACCTTTCCCGGAAACGATATTACGGAGAGGTGTCAGGTTTTTCGGGACCTTCTCTTTCATCTCCTGGTAGAGCGGGGTCTCGTTCCGGTGGCTGTTATTTCCGGCCGGGAAACCGAGGGCGGCACGTCCCCCGGGGACAGGGATACGACGACTCTCGCCAATCCGCCCGGATAGGGGTACAACCTTTCCGGGAATGCCAGCGGAAAACGCCGTATCAGTTTTCTGCAGGGAAAATGATGAAAATTCAGTGGTTTTTCCCTTCACGGTACTCTGGGGTTGTGCCTGGACTGCGCCCATTGCACCAAAAAGGAGCGCAATGGCAAGCAGGAGGCACAGGGAGTGTTGAAAAAGACTCCGTTTTATCATATCTCTCTTCCTGGTCCGGGTGTGAATCCGAACTGATAGAGAGTTACGGACGTCCTTCATTAAAAATCTGTTCAAAACTGCGAATTTTTTTGCACTCATCGCATCCTTCCATCACCCTCAAATAGGGTCGCGGTGGATATGTATGCCGACGACTATGGTAACCGATGACCTCGTGGAATTCGAACAGACCTTAAAAGAGATCGTGACGCGCGGCGGGGGAGAGATCGCACGGGAGTGGATGGACAACATCGAGGCCGAGTACGGTCGTGCACCCCTGATCTTCAAACGGATGGCCGAGAGGCCCGAGGTGCTCATCTCGCACCTCCTGTACAAGGGTGCCGTGACGCGGACCAGTTCCCTTGACCCCAAGTACGTGGAGCTCATCAGCATGGCCGTGGGAGCGGCACTCCGGTGCCAGCACTGCACGAGTTACCACATGCAGGCTGCCGCCAAGAAGGGTGCAACCCGGGAAGAGATCCTCGAGGTCATCCTGATCGCAGGCCTCATCTCAAACTCCTCGGTCCTGGCAAATGCATACCGGATCTTTGACGAGAAGATGGCCCGGTGTATCCCCTGCATCAACGAGGGGATCGACCAGCCCGTCGATTAACCGCACCTTTCCTTTTCCTGCCTTCTGCCGCTGAGCTGGCGGGGATAAGGCATTTTTTGCCGTCACCGATGAGCTCTGCCCTCCCAGCCAGGAGGAGCCCTTCCCGGACAAGGGGCCGGTTCCGTGGCACCCAGTACTGGAGGAGTGCCCTCTGGATCGCTTTTTCCCTTCCCCGGGGAACGTGGACCGGTTCCAGGGAGAAGGGATCGAGTCCCGTGTGGAACATGCAGGTCGAGACCGTCATGGGAGTGGGGGTAAAGTCCTGGACCTGTTCTGTCCGCAGCCGGTGATCGCGCATGAACTCCGCGAGGGCGACCATGTCAGCCACCGTGCACCCGGGATGGCCTGACATGAAGTAGGGGAGTATATACTGCCGCTTCTTCTTCCCCTCCTGGACCTTTTCAAATGCGGTCATGAACCCGCAAAAGACATCGGCCCGGGGTTTTCCCATCAGGTCCGTGACATGCGGCGAGACATGCTCCGGGGCCAGCTTGAGGTGCCCGGAGACGTGATATGCACAGAGGTCGGAAAGGAGCGAATTCGAATCGGCAACGAGGAGGTCGTGCCGGATTCCTGATCCTATGAGTACCTTCCTGACTCCCGGGACCCGGCGGAGACGGGCCAGGAGCTCTTTGAAGCGGGAATGGGATACAGAGAGGGAGGGACATGCCGGAGAGCACCTCCTGTCCGGGCAGGCCCCTGCCGTCTGCCACCGGGCACATCCCATGCCGTACATGTTGGCCGTGGGCCCCCCGACGTCCGTGATGACCCCGGAAAAACCCCGCAGAGATGTCAGCCGGGTCGCTTCGCGGACGAGCGACTCAATGCTCCGGCTCTGGATGATCCGTCCCTGGTGGTGGGTGATCGCGCAGAATGAACAGCCCCCGAAACACCCGCGGTGGCTCGTCAGCGAGAACCTGACCGGTTCCAGCGCCGGGACGGGCTGGTCATACGCAGGGTGGGCTTCCCGTGAAAACGGCAACTCGTAGATCGCGTCGAGGGCGGGTGTCGGGAGGGGCGGTGCGGGCGGGTTCTGGACAATGACGCACTTGGGGTGGGCCTGGGAAACAGGCCTCCCAGAAAAGGGGTCCTGCTCCCGGTAGTGGAGGGCAAAAGCCCTGGCATACGCTTCTTTGTCCTCCCTTACCTCGGAATAGGAGGGTATCTCAAGCAGGCCGGGATATCGTCCGGGCGAAAAACCAGACGGCGGGACTTTCTCGACGGTCCCGGGGATGGGGGGTGTTTCCCCGATCTTTTCCCCGGCGGCCATCCGGCGGGCTATCTCCACGATCTGCTGCTCCCCCATGCCAAAGACGAGGAGGTGCGCCGGTGAGTCGGCGAGGACTGACTGGCGGACCCTGTCGGACCAGTAGTCGTAGTGGGCAAAGCGGCGGAGCGATGCCTCGATCCCGCCGAGCACGATGGGCACTTCCGGGAAGAGTGCATGCAACCTGTCTGAGTAGACAAGGGCGGCCCGGTCTGGGCGGCGGGGTCTCCCGCCCGGTGAGTAAACGTCTTCTGACCGCCTCTTCCGTGCCGGGGTGTAATTGTTCACCATGGAGTCGCAGGTCCCGGGTGCCACTGCGAAGAAGAGGCGGGGGGCCCCGAGGGCAAGGAAATCGTCTGTGCCCTTCCAGTCCGGCTGGGCGATGATCCCGACGGAATACCCCTCTTCCCACAGGACGCGGCCAAGGAGCGCTGTGGGAAACGAGGGGTGGTCGACGTAGGCATCGCCACTCACGATGATGATATCGAACTGGTCGACAGGGATCCTTGCTGCCTCCTCCTTGCTCATCGGGAGGAACCGCGGCTGTCTCTTCCTCATCCAACTAGTCCCGGGAGACATGGTCGGGGAGGGAGAGGCCCGTGAGCGGGTCCGAAAACCTCCGGGTCTCCATCCCCCTGACCTCGAAGATGACTGCCTCGACGACGATGTACACGTCGGCTGCGTCCCTCATGCACCCTGTCATCGCCCGGAGCCCCCGTCCGGTCGCTGTGTGGAGGTGGACGCGGGGGTTTCCATTGCTCCACGAGACGGTCCCGATCCCGACGATTTCCCACCCGTCATGGATCTCCTCGCGGTGCGGGACGGGGGGGAGGATTGGTTCCTCCGGACCGGTTACCAGGTGTGCAGACCGGACTGCACCAAGTACCTGGATGAAACCGCACCGGATGTCCTTTTCCGTGATACACGTCTCGAGGGCCCTGATGAGGTCTTCGCCATGGTCGATACGGAGAACAAAGACCCGGCCGGGACGGCCTTCAATGCATTGCACGTGACTTCTCCCCTTGACAAAGGTGTGGGCGTGTCATCTTCCCCCCACTCCCCCTCCGCCGAAACCTCCGCCGCCTCCAAAAGACCCGCCACCGAAACCTCCGCCGCCCCCTCCCCGGGACGGGGGTGTGAAGGCAAGGACGGGGATGAAAGCGGCGTTCAGGCCGCTTGCTATCGGGACACCGGCCTCCGGAAGGGAGACGTTGAGTTCCTTCATCGCTTTCTCGACCCTGTCCCCGACACCGAGGGCTGTCCCATACACAAGCCATTCGCCCCACATGGAGATGTCTGCCGGTGCGTATTGCCGCAGGAGGGCAAGATCCGAGAGGAACCGCGCAAATGCGTCCCACTGGAGTTTTTCCCGGTACCGGTCATCTTTCCAGTGCCCAAAGAGCGTGGAGGGGAACGCAAGGGCAATCCCCGACTGGACGACCATCCCGCCAAAGAGGATGACCGCGGGACCAAGGAGGGAAGAGAGCACCGGTGTCACGAGCAGGGCCATGACCGAGACGGCACAGAGCGCGATGGCTACAAAAAGGAGGGGAAAGATGTGGTCCCTGCCATCCACGACGTACCGTGCAACCAGGCGCGGATCGGATTTGCGGGTCACGGCCAGGAGGTCTCTTTGGTACTTGAGGATCATCTTCTCGGCCGAGGGATCTCTCCGGGCGCGGGCAACAGTACTCTGGAGAGCTTCTGAATCAACGGTCCCGCCTTCCCCGATTTCCTGGAGGAAATCAAGGATCCTCTGCTCGTAGGGGTCTGTCGACGTCTCCTGGTTCACCGTGATTCTGACCCCCTTTCCATCGGGCTTTTCCTGGATTGTGATCATCTTTTTCCGGTGGAGGTCAAGGAGGGTTGCAAAGTACCCGTCCTGGTCAAATGTCATTGGGTCTCCCTTGAAGAGGAGGTTGACTGCCCATGGCTTCATCGTCGGGTCAGGGGTAAAGCTCAGGTACTCCGGGACCGTAAATTCCCTCTCTGTCCCGTACTTCCGATACAAAAGGACGAGGACGAGGGGTGTCAGGACGACCATTATAAAGCCGAGCCCGTACAGCACCCAGGCAAAATAAAGGGGGAGAATATTATAGAAGGGATTTGCTGCCAGGGTCTTGGCCCGGACACCATCGACAGGGGCCGGGAAGCCGGGCAGGCCCGCCATGGAGAGGGGGGAAAAGAGCGTCTCGACACCAAGGACCTCGTCTCTTGCGACCTGCCCTGTTATGCTGACCCATTCCCCTTCCCGTGACACAGAGAGGCCAGGGGGATGGGGGAAGACCTCTGCCGCATACCGGGAGGGGATGCGAATCCCGAGGTGCCTGAAAGGAATGTGGCGGTCGACGAGGCGGAGGTTGAGGTGCGCATCTGACGCGTCATATTCAATGGGTGGGTGGAGGATATACGTGTAAGAGACGGTATATGTCCCGGCCGGGAAATACCCGGGGTTGTAGATCCCGACCTCGTTTCTCTCCGCCATTCCCTCGATGAACCGGGCATACGCCGGGTTTTGATCCCGGTAGAGGGTCACTTTCCCGGATGCGTCCCGGATGTATCCCACGGTTCCCGGAGGATTTTCCATGCCCACGAACTGGATGAAGGGGTACTGGAGCGGTTCGGCTGAGAGGGGGTCCTGCCAGTAGCGGTAGAGCATCCTGAACGTGCCGCCACTCCTGACCTCGTAGGTATAGACCTCCTCGAATGTGCCGTTCTCATGGAGTGCAGCCCTGTAGTCCGCGATGACAAGGTCCCCTTCGAAGAGGACCGGGACTGCAAGGGCGATGACAATTGCCACTGCCCCGATGGCGAAGGCGACTGCAACGAGGATGAGGAGGTCCTTTCTCTCGCCGGTGAGTGCCATGGTCAGAACGCAATCTTAGGCGGTGTCTGGATTGCCTCTTCGAACTCAAGGTACTGGAGCTTGGAAAGGCCGAGGATCCTGGCGATGATATTTGACGGGATCACGTCGCAGAGGGTATTGTATTGCTGGGAGATATTGTTGTACGTATACCTCTGGCGGGCAATCTCGTCCTCGACCCCCCTGACCGCGTCCATCAGGGACATAACGGTGCTGTTGGTCTTGAGGTCAGGGTAGTTCTCCGCCACTGCAAAGAGCCGCCCGAGGAGGGACCGGGACTCCCTCTCGATCTGGTTGAGGTCGCCGGGCCCGGCTGATCCGACGCTTGCCCGCATTGCCGTCACCTTCTCGAATGTCTCGCGTTCGAACGCTGCATAACTCTTGACGGCTCCGAGGAGCTGTTCGATCATGTCGAGGCGTTTCTTCATTGCGACTCGGATCTGGCCAAGTGTCGCTTCAGAGGAGTTCTTCAGGCTGAAAAACCTGTTGTAGATACCCACGAAGTAGAGCACGAGGCCTACCGCGATGACGATGAGAATGCCGATGATTATCCAGGGTATGAGGTCACCAAGTGCCATATCTCATCTATTACTCCGCGGCATCATTAAGTTCCCCCCGAATGCCACCGTCCGGCATGCTCTTCTGACCGTGGTCCATGTCACTGGCAGGAGGGGAGAATGGCAACCTGTACCCTTTTTACACCGATCATGGGAACATGCGGTAGTCATGGGGACATGCGGTAGTCAT
>JANIHI010000015.1 GCA_024518585.1 Methanolinea sp.
TGCCACCGTCCGGCATGCTCTTCTGACCGTGGTCCATGTCACTGGCAGGAGGGGAGAATGGCAACCTGTACCCTTTTTACACCGATCATGGGAACATGCGGTAGTCATGGGGACATGCGGTAGTCATAGGAACATGCGGTAGTCATGGGAACATGCGGTAGTCATGGGAACATGCGGTAGTCATGGGAACATGCGGTAGTCATGGGAACATGCGGTAGTCATGGGAACATGGTGCAGTGGAATAGAAAGATGGATGGAAAGATGGATGACAGGGAGATTTACTCGGGGACGATCCTCCCGACGACCCTGAGTTTTCCTCCTTCAAGGTAGAAAATGAGGATTGACGCCCCCGGGGGATACACGAGGTCTTTTTCCGACCGGAACGTCACCTCGGGTCTCCTCCAGTCACCGCTGTTGTTCACGTAGGCGACCTTTGCCGGGACAAACTGCATCCAGTGGCCAAGGTAAACGACCATCTGCTCCTTCAAAGGAGCCGGCCAGTAACGGACGAGTTCTGCCCGCCCGTTCAGGATACCGGAGACGACGAGGGAGGGGTTGTTGGAGAGGACAAAACCACGGTCAAGCTCCCCGGCCTCCACCCCCTTGAGGGCAAGGCCGACCCTGTCCCCGGCCACGGCCTCGGTCACGTCATCGTCATGCTTCTGGATCGAGCGGACATGGGCGACCCTTGTCGTCGGGAAGACGCGGAGCTCGTCGTGGACACGGATTGTCCCCTCGGCCACACCCCCGAGGACGACGGTCCCGACACCTTTCACCGGGAAGTGGTGGTCGACGGGGACCGAGCCGAACTTCAGGCCTCTTCCGCGGTCCGTCTGCTGCCCTGCACCGTCAAGGAACATCTCCCGGAGGTGGTTGTGGTCGTCGGGTGAGAGGGTGTAATTCTCAACGACCGTCCCCTTCACGAGGGGCAGTACCTGGTCGGGGGAGAGGTAATTCAAAAGGACAAGTACCCCTTTCTTCACCCCGGCGGCATCGAGCACAAGGACACACTCCCCGAATGCCGGGTTTATCTCGCCAACAACCAGGAGGGCCATGTCAGCCATGGAGACGGCAAAAAAGAGGGAGGAGATCTTCTCGGGGTAACGGCTCGGCTCGATGTAGGTGACGGTTGTCTGGTCCCTCTTCTGGTTATAGAAGGTGATGTCCGAGACGGTCCCCTTCTTTCCCAGGTGACCGGCATAGCCTTCCGGGCCGATGACCGCGACGGTGAGGTTGGGCATGTGTGGTAGTATAGTGGGAGGAGGATGGTAATGAGTCTTCTAGATTAGGTCATGGGGGGGGTGTTCTTATTTCATTCCTCTCCGTGAGGGTGTTATGTGCCGGGTAGCCGCCGGTTGCATCATGCGTTCAATTCGCTTCCTCATCATGAAAAGGATACCGACCAGGACAACGCCGCCCAGGCTAAGGACCAGTCCGGCCTTATAGGGCATGAAATCGAACTTGAAAATTACTTCATCGACCGGGGCAGTCACTCTGTAACCGATCATATTCCCTGCGGGGACCGCCTTTTCGCCGTTTACCGTCCATCCCTCGAAATATGAATATTTCAGGATGACGATGTCCCCCGGGGAAAAGGAGTCTCTTGCAATCACACGATCCGGCTCGAAAGTGATGATAGAGACGGGGAGAACGGTCCCATGACGAAGGATAAATACATTGGGCAGAACATTTTGGGGCTGAAAGACCGGTATCCCTGCACTGGTAAAGCTGACACCGGGAAGAATCGTCTCACCATTTTTGAGAGACTGGATATCAACAATAAAGTCAGCTGAATAATACGTAGTATTTTCAATTTTGTAGGCAGTATCAACTGAATTTTCAAGGTAATACGCATAGTATGCCCTCACGGGATGGAGGCCCTGACGGATCAACCAGTAAGTATAGTCGATATAGTAGTAGCTCTGGCCGGTTGTCAGGACCCAAGATTGAGCAGTGCCAGACATCCTGGTGTGCAATGTCTCGGCGATCTCCCTGGCCGGGCTCTCATCGAGCCGTGGATCCACGGGTGAAAGATGCGATATGCTTCCTGTAATCGGAATAATAATCCCCAATAAAAGGATGAGGGAAAGGATGAGTGCCGGTTTTCCAAATGCCCGGAGTTCCCGGCAGGACAGCCACATGGTTATCGCAAGGATGACCCCAATACCGGCTGCCGTCCCCATGGCTCCCACGGTGGAGATGGGATGGTTCAAAGCGATCCCAATTGCATTCAGTCCCAATCCCACGATCATTGATACGAGGAGGACGTTCGTTGACATTCGATCAAAATAGAGAAGGATGATGACGGCAGCAATAAAAATGATAGACACCCAGGATTCAGGGGTAACCGTCTCCTGGAACGGGATCTCTGTCAATTTGAGCGCGATTAGCACGCCGGCACCATAGAGGATGAATCGTTTCTGCTCAGCGGTGAGTGAAAACTTTCCTTGTGTCCTGAACTTTTCCAGGCTGATGGCAAAACCCTGGATACTTACAAGGAGGAGAAGGGGGACCAGGGGAGCAAATATCCGTCCGGGGCAACGGAAGGATTGGACAACGGGGAAGAGATGGACAAAAGAAAGGAGGGTCTTTCCGCCGTCAGCCCAGATCAAGGCGGCAACAAGTGACAGGAAGACAGGTATTATCCACTTTTTCTGGCCGAATATGAATCCGAGTATGAGGAAAAATACGGGGATCAACCCGATAAGAACCATTGATTCAAAATCTCCGAATTGGAAACCTGCTATCTGGAACCCCTTGGTAATTGATGTACCAAAAATAAATGACGCCAAGTTGCTCTCGAGAGAGCCACCGTTGGATAGGGGATCAATAGGATCAACCCTCACGATCCAATCTTCTATGAAGAGGCCAGGAACGATTTTTATCGCTCCAACGAGGAAAAATAAAGTGATACCCATTACAAGGGGAAGTACAATTTTCCAATCGCGAAATTGCAGGTATTCAAAACCAAGTAATAGGGCAATGAACAAATAGGCAAAAAACAGGTAATAAACACTTGCCGAAAACAGGATGAAGAGTGAGGAAATGAGAAAGATCAGGATATTGGACATAGTATGCTCATAATACCGCACTATGCGGAAGTAGGCATAGTAGAGGAGTGGAATCCACGCGAGTGCATAGACGATGAAAATATGCCCCACCATGATTCGTGCGAGCATGGCACCAGAACAGGCGTATACCAATGAAAAGAGTGCCAGGACCGGGAGGGGGATATCATATTCTCTCTTAAGTAGTGAAAAAAGCGCAAAAGACGTCAGATACGCGATGACGAGGTGCGCGATGAGGACCCCGTTGATAACGAAAATGTCTCCCGTCAGAAAAAAAGCGGGAAAAGAGAAGGGATAGAACCTGTCGGACATGGGGGAGGCAATTTCCGGAAATCCCGTGATCCATCCGTTATTCCATAAAGAGAAGGGATGTTCTCTCAAGAAATGGTAGGGCATAGTATTCTGGAGAAGATCGTGCCAGTCCCCGATGAAGACCCTCTGACCTGTCAATACAGAAGGGAAAATGAGGATGAACGATACCAGGGGAAGGAAAATTATTATCAAAGTCTTGAGAGAAGGCAGACTGGATTTAAACTCAATGCATTTCATTGCGTAGCAATCTTGTTACTATGAATTATAGTTTTTCACTTTTATACTCCCCTGTAGTATCCCGAAATAACTTTACAACCAACACAGACGAGTTTGTGCAGAAGTTATCTAACAGGGATATCGAAAGAATCATCAAACAATGGAAGAAAGGAAAACCGATTCCAGAAATAGCGAATTATTTTGGGATAACCCGGCAACGGGTCTATAAACTCATTAAAGAATACAAGGATTCGGGAGAATATCCCATTCTGCGTAAACCAGGTAGGAAAAGAAAGGAAATCGCAGAAGAGACGCGTATTTTCATTCTCGAAAATTTTCATGCACATTTGGTAGGGCCAGTACTACTCGAGAGGAAGATAGAAGAAGTACATGGGATACATATCCCGCATAACACCATCTACCAGGTCCTGCTTGAGTATGGGTGCATTGAGGTGAACGTCAGGAAGAGAAAACAAAGGAAATGGGTCCGGTTCGAACGAGAGCACTCCATGTCACTCTGGCAGGGAGATTGGAAACAGGTCACGATAGACGGCCAGGTGAAATGGCTCATTGCATTTATGGACGATTCATCGAGATTGATTACGTGTCATGGTATCTTCGATTTTCCGACAACAGAGAATACAATCCTCGTCCTTCAGATGGGTTTTGCACAGTATGGCATTCCCCGGGAGATCCTGACTGACCATGGTACCCAATTTGTATCTGCACTAGACAGGGACAATGCATCTCATACATTCAAAGACTTCCTTGACTCATATGGCATCAAACATATCATTGCCAGAATCAAGCACCCCCAGACAAACGGTAAGATTGAACGATTTTTTGGTGAAGTGGAACGACGCCTTCCGAGATTTGGATCAATTGAAAAGATTGTAGTCTGGCACAATGAGGTCAAACCGCATTCCAGTCTCGATTATGACGAACCCTATCATGCGTTCTGGTATCGATTACCTCCTGAACGAATCCTGGGATATGTGAAGGAGTGGTTTTATGTGTAAACTAAATTCAGGATTACACAACTTTTATACTCCCCACCTCCCGTGATTCTCATCCGTGCATCTATGAAAGACCAAAATCCTCATGTAGCATATTTTTCAAGGTCCCAAGACCAAAGGATATCAGCAGTTATACCATGAACCCGAACCGGTTGAGGAGGATTCTCCAGGGTTTTCAATTCGGTCTAGGAATCGCAATCATCATTGCCATCCTCGTTTTTGTCTCAACCAATGAGTTCCTTGCCACTCTTCTCTCGATTGACGTCAGGTTCTTCATCCTCGCACTGGTCTGTTATTTCCTTAATAACGCCCTGATGATTTTCAGGCTTAAGAGTCTCCTTGCCCACCAGGGTCGAAGAATCCGATTGAAATTCGTCTTTCTTGCACACATGTCCGGGATGATCCTCTCGGATTTCACTCCGCTCCGGAGCGGGTATCTCTATACTGCTGAAGTATTGAGGAAAAAAGGAGTCCCGCTTGAGAAGGGAACGGCCGCAATCACCTCGACCTACATGTACGACCTTGTCTTCAAGGTCTCTGTTGCTATTCTCGGTTTTTCCTATCTCTATACCAGTCTCATGTCCCCCGAGATAACATATTCCCTTGCTACCATCCTGCTCCTGATTGCAACGATCCTGGCACTCTATTTCCTCATCCTGTATCCCCGTCCCTTCATCCGGCGAATCATGACAAAATGGGCTTTTGGACAGAAAGTACTGGCCATGGGTGAGGAAGCCCGAAAAATCCAGCCTTTATTTCCGATGATCCTAATCGTTTCCTTTTTCGGTTGGCTGTTACGTGGTCTCCAGTGGGTTTGTATCGGGCTCTCGCTCCACATGACCTTTGCCTCGTACCTCGACGCTTTCTTCCTCTCACCCCTGCTCACCCTCTTCTCGCTCATTCCGCTGACCCCTGCCGGTATCGGGATCCAGGAGACTGCAATCATTGCCTTTTTTTCCGTGATCGGGATATCCCTCACGACCGCGGCATCGTTCGCCTTCCTGGTGCGTGGGAGCGAAATCCTGGTCGATTCCATTGGTATCCGGGGATTCTTCATCAATCCCAAGGACGAGGAGAGCCTAAAGGCCCACTATCAGTCCATTCCCGGTGACATCGACGATCAGGCATACAATTCCAACCTTCTGGTCCAGCGGTATTTCCAGCGGCGCAAGACTGAGACGATAAAGCAGATCCTCGGTAAGGGGAATGGCGTTCTGCTTGATATCGGGTGCGGCAGCGGTGTCCAAATAGAAGAAATCCAGAAAGACAGGCCGGGTATGGCAATCGGGATTGATATCAACCGGAATGCCCTTTGCTATGCCCGGGGGAAACAGATCCCGGGCGCTTCTTTCATCCAGGCTGACGTTCAGTATCTCCCTATCCGGGATTGCTGTGTCGACCGCGTGATCAGTGCCGAGATCGTCGAACATGTATCAAGGCCTGAAGGGATGCTCAAAGAAATTCGCCGCGTTTTGGCCCCTGGTGGTGAAGTTGTCATCACGACCCCCAACGAACGCTCCATCTGGGGGATCTATGAATTTTTCTGGGACCTTTTCGGGCGGGGGCGGAATTATGGGGAGACTCACCTCAGATTCTTCTCTGCCCGTGAGTTGTGCGGACTCTTTTTGGACTTCTCTTCCTGCTCAACCAGGACACTCTTTTTTATATCCCCCCTGTTTGCCCTCACGAACAGCCCTTCCCTCCTTTCTCTGGGAATGAGAATCGACACCTTCTTTGAGAACCTCGGCTGGGGGGTCTCTCTCATTCTCCACGCGAGGAAATGATTCCGCCCAGCCCGGTTCACTCTCGGTGCAACAGGTAAGAACGTATAATAGGTTGAAACGGCGATGACATGATCGGAAAAATGCAGGAAAGTTCCGATAAAAACAGGGAAACCTTTGGTTTTCTGGCTGAATCGAAGAATTTAACCCACGAATTTGACATGACCGTTCTCATTCCCACCTTTAATGAGAGAGAGAATATCTGCGAGATGATCTCAACTCTTAACGACGTTTTTATAAGGTCGGGCATTCGGGGCCACGTTCTTGTTGTGGACGATAACTCCCGGGATGGTACAATTGAAGCTGTGAAATCAATCCTTCCGTCCTTTCGGAATGTCAGCCTCGTTGTGCGCTATACCAACCATGGCCTCTCTCCATCTCTGTATGAAGGTTTGTTGCTCTCTCCCACACCTTTGATCCAGTGCATCGACTGCGATTTTTCCCATCCTCCCGAAAAGATTCCCGAGTTTTACCGGTGCCTCAAAGAGGAGGACATGGACATCGTCATCGGGAGCCGTTATGTGAAAGGAGGGGGGTCGGTGAATTGGCCGTTGATTCGGAGGATTCTATCCTATGGTGCCTCCATTATCGGACGGTTCGTTATCCCGGTTGTCCATGATTCCGGGAGCGGCTTTTTCGCTATTAACCGCAGAGTCCTGGAGGGCGCAACACTGACTCCCCGGGGGTTCCGGATGGGCTTTGAGATACTGGGGAAAGGAAACTGGCAAACCGCGAAGGAGATCCCTTTTATCTTCAGGAACCGGAATGCAGGTAAGAGTAAGTTAAAGCCATTCATCATCCTCCAGTTCCTTATCCAAACGGTGGGAATCCTGCACTACAATTTTGTCCTTGGGGCCAGTGCCAACATAAAAAAAGCGTGGAAGCACCATTTTTTCCATTAAAGCGCGTGAAGACTATCAGCATAAGTACCGGGAAGGTTCCGTATTGCCGGCCCATAATTTTTAACATGAATAAAAAATGATATCTCTACGATGGGCCGGAAAGGACAATTAAAGGGACCTCAAAAGAAAGAGGATGATTCCGAGGTGACAAAGGCACGTGATGAGAGCCCGGCTGGAATTATCTCTTCGATAGGAAGATCAGTTCGGGGTGATGTGTGGGTCCAGCTTTTGGTCGGGCTGACCGTTATTGGAGCGATAATTCGTTTCTACCACCTTGATTTCAATTCTCTCTGGCTGGATGAGGCCTTCACGTACGATGCGTCGAAAGGTTCTCTCATGGAGATATGGAATACAATGGAGGTTGGGGATTTCCATCCCCCGCTCTTCCACTGGATAGAACACTTCATGCTGGCATTCGGACATTCTGAATTCGTCCTCCGCTTTATTCCGGCTCTTCTTGGTGTATGCACCATCCCACTCTTTTTCTTCGTGGGAAAGGAACTCGTGGATGAACGAATAGGTGTCCTTTCAGCCACTTTACTCACCTTTTCCCCATTTCACATTTATTACTCCCAGGAAGCGTATTCATACTCTGCTGTTCTTTTCACCTTTTCCCTGGTGCTTTATTGCTATTTAAGAGCGCTTCGAACGAGGGAGCGGACTTACTGGCTCCTCTGTGGTGTTTTCTCGGCATTATCGTTTTGGATCCATTTCTATACCCTGATTCCGGTTTTCTTCGTATATCTTCATGCACTGATGGGTGTATTTCCGGAACGGAGAAAAGGTTGGGAAGCATTTAAAAATATTTTCTATTCCGTAATAACCATCATCATCCTCATCTCACCATTGATTCCAATCGTTATCCAGCGCTACCTTTCCCTTACAGCCAGGCCCCCAACCTATGGGGTACTGGGACCTGCGTTAATCAGTGAATCCTTCATCCGTTTCTCGGCATTTTCCCTTCCAGTTACCATTCTGTTCGTTCTCCTTTTCGTGGCAGGAACCCTGTACCTGTACAGGGTAAACAGACATCTTTTCTGGCTCTGGGTCATGATGATATCCCTTCCCCTGCTCCTTTCCGTAATTCTGTCTTCAAAGATGACGATGAACCCGCGGTATCTTATCTTTCTCCTTACCTTTTTTTATCCGGGTATTGCCTGTTCATATCTCTGGGTGAGACAGTATTCAGCCAGACAATGGATTGTACTCGTATTCATTGCAGCATTCATTCTTCTCAATACGCCAACCCTGGTCTCTTATTACCAGGGATACAGCAAGGAGAACTGGCGGGGTCTTGCAACAATCATGGAGACGAATACCATGCCCGGCGACTCCATCATCCTGGTACCAGGATACCTCGAGATGCCATTTACCTACTATTATAACAATTCCTCGGACCAGACGAGGGTATTTGGTGCCGCAAGCGTCGCCGAACTGGAAAATATCGCCCGTTTGCACGGTGAGAACAGGACCTTCTACATTGTGACAGGGGATATCATGGCCGCGAACCCTGAAGGGGATGTTATACGATGGCTAGAGAAAAATACGTCATATAAAGGAGAGTACACAAACATCTATATTTTTTCTTCACCTTGAATGTAAAACGAAATTTGAAAAAAATGGCTAATATATACTATTTCAAATGTAATTACCCGATTAATCATCAGTTTATAGTAAAAATATGCACCCCCCAGTAGGAACCCCCGTACCGAGCGTGCTCCTTTAACCATTGGACTGCTTTCCCGGAGGGGTCTGCTGCCGTCAAGTCGTTGGTGAATAAGATAATTACTTTTTCATCCCTTCTCTGTCCAAAATGAATATCAAGCTCTTCTGCACTGGATACCCCTATCTCGGTTGTCATATCAGTGGTATTATTGTAATAAAAGTCAAAAGGTGCGGTTAAATACCCTGGCATGAGGACAACAATATCGCCGGGCGAAGTATTTTGAGCAATCATTGTAGATACGGATCTCCAATCTGCCTTGTATCCTGCGTTGTAATGGTTTACCAAACCAGGCATGCTCACGACGAATGCAAGCACAATATACATATAAATAATCCTTCTGTCATGTTTGAATCCTGCAGGAAAGAGATAAGACGATGCTATTCCAATAAAAAAAATGGGAAGAATGCCGATAAGATACCGCGGAGCTAATGGCATCAAATAGGAAAGTCCCAGGCTTGCTGCAAATGTCAGAATTGTAAGCCAGATAAAAAGGATACAGGTATCTGACCTGATGAGCAGGATTCTATACATGCCGATGAGAAAAAGAACAATAAATACGAGTGCAATAGGGACAGAATAGCCGGAGAACTGTTTGAAAGTAATAGTGAAGACATCAAGGCCTCGCATTCCCCATGTGGGCGCAACTGAAACACGGTCAATCAGTATCGTCCAGATTATTGCCAGGAGCGGGAGAGAGAGCAAAATGAAAAGTGCAAATGAACAACCTAGTCCCTTCAATTTTTTTAGATCCAGATTCGTTTTCAATATCCAGGCAAAATAATAGAGATACAGGCCTGCAACGATAATGATGGAATAGAATTGTGTCCAGAAGGCCAGTGCAGAAAAAATGCCAAATATAATCCACCAAATTATTTGCTCTTTCTTCCATGCCCAATAGAAGAAGAGCATGGCAAGCGAAAGAAACAGGAGCATGAGTGAGTACATCCTCGCCTCCTGGGAATAAAAGAGATGAAAAGGTGAGAATGCGAGGAACGCCGCTGCAATAATACCGGCATTCCTATCGACTGCTTCGCTGCCCAGAAAGTATATGACCGGAACGGTCATTATCCCAAAAATTGCAGGCAGAAAACGGAGTGTTGTTTCATTGTGCCCAAACACAAGGATAGGGTGCTCGAGCCAGTAAAAAAGCGGAGGGTGCGGTTCCCCTCCAGCACTGATCAAAGTCCAGTATTCCATGAATGGGTTGATTGAAAACCGGTAGGTCAATGCCTCATCAAGCCATAATGAAGCAAGACCAAGGGAGAAAAATCGTAATATTGCAGCGATTACAGTCAAAACCAAAAGTATCTGGATATACCTGCTATGGAATAGAACACCTTTTACTGTCGCTATCAAACCCAAATGGCCTTTTTTTAGAGGAACGGGAGATAATCCGTTAAGGTCAACGACGGATAGATTCCCATTTTTTACTTTTGACCTCTTTTTATGCTCACCCGCCTGCATATGAAATAACTCCGTCTTTTCCTATTTAGAACTATTATTGTAACAATCGAGATGAAAAGGTGCACGTAACACCTTTAAAAGATGGTTCTCCTCCCGGACGACCGTGGACGACCGCTCGAGCATCAGGTTGACATGTTCATGCATCCCTGCCCGCCGGAAATCCGTCCTCAACGCGACGACAGGAATCCCGCGGGCATACGCATACCCCATCTCCCAGGACGTCCCGGAATCTGCGTCTGCCCCGTCGATGACGGCAACCATGATGTCACTGCGGGTGATCTCTTCGCAGCACCGGGAAAATATCCTCCGCTGCGATTCTTCATCCCGGTGACTACTGTCATCACCGGCCTCCTGGGGGAGGAAGACCGAGAAGAAGTGTGCGGTGAGGATATCCCGGAGGTGGACATTGTAACGCCTTTCAGCAGCAGAGAAGAGGGGGGCGGCGAGGTAGATGCGGTACCGGGAAAAGTCAATGACATCGATGGCGGGGATCCCGGGAAACCTGGCCAGGAAGACTCCCCTTCCCTCCCGGCGGGCAGGTCCTTTCCCGTCATCACCATAGTACGTCGCATCCACCCCGCAGGTCGGGGAGGAGTTGACACCCACGATGCAGAGAGGAGGGCCGCGGGTCCTGATGATCTCTTCCACATCCCTTTCAAGCCTGTCAAGGAGGTGGAAAAAAGTTTCCGTGTTGAGGCGTTCGAGGAATGTCCCTGGCTCCCGGTCCTTCCCGAGAAAGAGTGTCTCGGGGCACGGGAGCAAAACCACGTCTATCCCAAATTCCCTGCAGCGGGCAAGTGCCTTCTGAAAAGCCCTAATGTCAGATTCCCGCGTTATCCCCCTGGCTCTCAACCCCGGGTCATGGATGCAGGGGCACGCCAATACGTACATTAATACGAGATTGTGGGGGAGGATACATAGATGATCCCCCTGTTTGCCTTCCGGGACAACAGCTGCGACCCCCGCAAGTGCACGGTCAAGAGGATGGAACGGGCCGGACTCGTCAGGGTCTTTTCAAAGGTATCACGGATACCGAGAAATACTCTCCTCCTTGACCCCACCGCAGAACAGGCCCTCTCCCCTGCCGACAGGAATCCCCGCTCCCTTTCTGTACTGGACTGTTCATGGGAGGTCCTCGAGAGTATTCCCCTCGGGATATGGAGACGCCGGCGGGCCCTCCCCTTCCTCGTGGCGGCAAATCCCGTCAATTTCGGGAGACCATGGCGACTCTCCTCGGTCGAGGCCTTTGCCGCGGCACTCACCATCCTGGGGGAGAGGGAACAGGGGGAAGAAATCCTCACGACCGTTCCCTGGGGAATTCGTTTCCTCGAGTTGAACGAAGAGCCGCTCGATCTTTACTCCCACGCACGTGACAGCCGGGAAATCCTCGAAGTCCAGAGCCTTTACATTTGATCCTGTCCAGAGACCGGAGGCCTGACGATGACCAGGTACCCGGGGAGCTTTCCATTTTCAGTGCGGATGGGAAATACTTTCATGTGGAGGGCTTTTTTCTCTCTCCCCCTCCTGGCATGCACTTTTTGCCCAGGGGAACCACCTTCTGAAAATCCCTGGAGAATTTCATCGATGCGGACCCTATCCTCATTCTGGACCAGTTCTGTCAAGACCTTTCCTGTCATCACTTCACGGGACAGGTCAAAAAGGGTTGCAAATGAGGTATTCGCCCATCGTATCCTTCTTTCACAATCCAGGATTGCACAGCCATCGGGAATCCTGTCAAATGCGTCCTGCAGGAGTTTTTGGTCAATAGTGCCTTCCAACCCCTCAATCTCGCAATTTTGCCCGGTAACGGGTCTTAATAACCCTGCCCATGGCTGTATCTCCCGTGCCTTTTTCCATTCTGAAATGTCCCTGAATGACTCGATCGCTCCGATCATGTTTCCCTCGGAGTCATAGAGGGGTGTTGCCTTTGCCCACATCTGTCTCTCTTTCCCATCGGGAAGCAAGGGGATTGCCGCTTCCACGTAGATACTATCCCCAAACTTCCTGACTTGGGGATATGTCTTTGCCAGCTCGTGGACAGGGAGGTTGATAATATCGACAAGGATTGGCATTTTGCCATGGAGAAAAGAGAGAGCGTAATGATACGAACCCGAACCGATGACTTCCTGCTTCTTGATGCCGGACAGAACCTCAAGACCCCTGTTCCATGCAATTACTTTTCCCTCTTTCCCGACAATGAACGTAGGGTCCGGCATGAACTCCACGGCCTCCTGGAGCTTTTCATACGTGGTTTTGATAGCCTTTTCGATTGCTTTCTGGGCAGAGGTCTCCATCAGGACGCCGATACTGCAGAGGGGCTGACCCCTGTCATCTTTCACGAGAGTCGTTGAGACCTGGAAAAACCGAAAAGACCCGTCTTCTCCCTGGACCCGGATTTCCCCGTTCCATTTACCATTCCTCTTCATTTCCTCCCTGATCTCCCCGAAAGTCGGGTAAAAAGCCTTGGTGAGATTCCAGAAAAATTTCATGCGGTTCTCCTGCATGTCCCGGAGATCTGTTGCCCCAAAAAGGGAGAGGAGGACCCGGTTCGCATAGATCAAGTTTTCGCCCGCATCAAAGATCATTATCGCGTTCGTAGCAGACTCGATCGCCATATTTTTGATGTAGATCTCCCGTTCTGCCTCGATCCTGTCAGTAATGTCAATGAACGATGCCATCATTGCGATCGGGGTCCCTGCAGTGTCCCGAACGAGGTTTGCAGTGTGGTGGGTGTGGATGCAGCTTCCGTCTCTCCGGTGGATCACCATCTCCCCGCTCCATACTCCTTCCTCACGGATGCTACTCATGACCTCTTTCAATCCCCCGTCCGGTTTACGAGGCATGGCAAGGGTTTCGATCGGCTGCCCGATGATATCCTCCCTTCGTGAAATTCGAAACATCCTGAGAAATGCATCATTGACATACGTGATCCGGCCATCAAGGGTGGCCATACCTATCGCGTTGATCGAGGAGGTGACTGCCATGTTCAGGACCTGGAGCTCTTCTTCTGCCCTTTTCTTCTCGGTGATATCCCTGCCAACGCCCTGGTATTCAACGATCCGGCCGGATTGATCGAATATTGCCCGGTTCGTCCATTGGTGCCACCTGGTCATGCCTGAGGGGTCAATCACCCTCTGCTCGTGGGTCTCTGCCTCCTGACCGGGAGATAGAGAGAGTATGGTTTGCCTGACCCTCTCCCTGTCGGTGGGATGCACATATGAGAGCATGTTTTTTCCCAGGATCTCCCCGGGGGGTTGTCCCAGGAACTTGCATACCGCACCGTTGACAAAGGTAAAACAAAATCCGCAATCAAACCGGCAGATAAATTCTGTCTGGTCCTCGACGATTGCCCGGAACCTCTCCTCACTCATCTTCAGTTTCTTCTCGAAGTCGCGGGAGAGGGTCACGTCCTCGAAAATGAGGGTGTATCCCCCGCTCCCGTCGTCAAAGACGGTGGGGACGACCTTGATGGAGAAATAGTAGGTTTTTCCTCCCAGCGTCAGGTTGAGTTCCCGGTCAGTTCCCTCCGGCAGGCTCTCTTTGCCCGAGAAGAACGTGAGGGGAAGACCCAGGATGCCCGGAATGCCCGACTCATCTATCCTTGTCCCCATGAGGTCCGACTTCTGGAGCGAGAAGAATGTAAGGAAATTGTCGTTGACATCAATGATTCGCATATCCGAGTCAAGGATCAGGATGAGTTCTGTCGAGAACTTGAGCATTGACGAGAGGGGTACCCTGTGGGAGAGAGTGTATACTTTTGCGTTACCATAGAGCTGGACCTCGACCTGCCCGGTAATGAGGAGGATCTCGAGGTACTTTGCAACCGAGTTCCTGTTGAGCTTGAGGGAATGGGATATATCGGTAATTGTCAACCCTTTCGGCCGTGCTTTCAATAGTTTTTTAATCCTCGTTATTTTCTCCTGGTCCAGGATCATGACACTGTTTTTTGTCATCACCCTTCCAATAAAGATATGCCAAACGCTACGGAAAATATTTTAATTATCCCTGTTTCATCTTAACCAATGGAGAGCCCGGGACAGCCATCCGAAATACTTCTCGTCGAGGATAACCCCAACGACGTTGAGCTCATTCTCTACATCTTCCAGTGGTGCAACCTCTCTGACAGGGTGCATGTTGCATGGAACGGGGAAGAGGCCCTTGACTACGTGTTTGGCACAGGCCCTTACAGGGAGAGAGACATTACTATCCAGCCAAACGTCATCCTCCTTGACCTGAAATTACCCAAGGTTGATGGAATCGAGGTATTAAAACGCCTGAAAAGTGATGAGAAGACACGAACGATCCCGGTTGTCGTATTGACATCATCGCGGGAGGAACGCGATATCGTGGAGAGCTATAACCTGGGTGTCAACAGCTACATCGTAAAACCGGTGAAATTTGATGATTTTGCGAATGTCATCCGGGAACTTGGGCTCTACTGGAGGATGATCAACCAGCCGCCCATCAAGAGAGACTGGGAGTAGTGCCTACTCTTTTCCCTCGTCGTCCATGTACTGCTGTATCTTTTTCTCTTCCCATTCCCTTGTCAGGATTTTTCCCCTGCCAAAGACGTGTGCGGCATGGAAAAGTAGTGCGACGCCCCATGCCAGTGTAACCCAGTAAAACCACCAGGATCCGGGCGAGGTTACATAGTTAATGATCACCAGGAGGAGGTTGATGAGCAGATATACTGACAGGTGTGAATAAAACCCCTTGAGTTCTCCGACCCTCTGCATCGCCCGCTCCCTTCTCTCATCGGTCATTGTTTTCCCTCAATGGTACACTTTCTGTCAATCAGTGGTCTTCAATCTATCCAATGGCTGTCCGGTCATGTATTGCCTGCCCAGGATATAATTGGTCAACCTCCCTGCCGCCTGTCACCCGTTGAAGTGGTGCGAGTCATAGATCGTCCTGACATATTCCTGCTGCCTCATGAGGAGGATTGCCTGATACGTCCCGTGGAGAAAAACCGCAATGCTCTCCTCGAGGTGCTTTCTGTATTGCGGGTCGAGGCCGGTGACCCTGCCGCTGAAGTTCCACCGCATCTGCTGGAGGTCCCGCGGTGAGTATGCAAGGACTATCCGGGCAATTTCCCGCCCGAGGTAACCGCGGGTTCCCTGTGCAGCCAGTACCTCGCACTCCCTCTCTCTCTGCGACCACGGGGAGGGTTTTGACCCATTGTTTTCCCCTTCTCCTGTCATCACGACCTTATCACCCCCGGTGCCCTTTCATAAAGGGTGTGCAGAATGTTCATTGTATCTGATTCCCCTGGCGTCGCGGTGCTCCTCTCCAATCGTGCTGGTCAGCGACAAGGAGGTAGTATGCTGCAAGCCCCTTCCATTCCCCCCACTGCCGGGAGATCTCTCTTGCCCGTGCCGGGCTGACCTCCTCCCCGGGGCAGTAGAGGTGGCCAATTGCACGCCTTATCCCCAGGTCATCTGCAGGGAACGTGTCCAGCCGATGGAGGCCCCGGAGCAGCACGAACTCCGCTGTCCACCGTCCAATCCCCCTGATCCGGCACAGATCCCGGATCAGAGAATCTGAATCGCCTGTTCCTCGCAGAGATTCAAGGTCGAGTGTCCCGTCCTTCACCATGCGTGCGACAGATATGATATATTCGCCCTTGCGTGCAGAGAGCCCGCACCCCCGGATTTCAGCCGGATCGGCATCCGCGAGATCTTCCGGGCGGGGATACGCGAAGGTGGTCCTGCCCGCAGCGCTCACTTCCTCTCCGAACCTCTTCACCAGCCGCGACTCGATCTTCCGTGCGACCGGCGTTGAAATCTGCTGCTCGATGATCGAGGTCACCAGTGCCTCAAAGACTGTCTCTGACGAGGGCATCTTCAGGCCGAACAGGGCTGAATTGATGCGGGCGAGAACGGGGTCGGCCTCCGTTGCCCGGTAAAACCCTTTTAAGTCATCGTCCAGGCCCAGCAGGCGCACGATGCATCTTTCAACGTCCCCCGTGCAGTACCCACACTCCTCTCCTCCGGGGAGAATGTTGACCGCAAGGACCGTGTCGCCGTCCTCCCCTATATCCCTGATGCGGATGAGAACCGGATCACCCCCGACCCGGATGACCTGCGAAAAGATACCCCCCTGAAATGTCCTGAATGCCGGGTCTCCCCCGGAAAAGACCCTGCAACTCAAGGAGAAGTCATACGGGGCAACCGGATGGATGAGCAGGGACATTCCGCGTGATCCAATGGGTGGGAGAGGGGAAAAGAATGGTGGTTTTTCCCTTCACCTTTTCCTCACATTTGACAACCTTTAATGCCCCTCATTCCCACTCCCTCACCATATGATCAGAGTTGCCATCAACGGGTACGGGACGATCGGAAAACGTGTTGCCGATGCCGTGGCTGCCCAGCCGGACATGAAGGTGGTGGGGGTATCAAAGACAAGACCGAGCCACGAGGCCTTCGTGGCAAGGTCCAGGGGTTACCCGCTCTATATCGCTGACCTCTCGAAGAAGGATGCCTTCGAGAGGGCCGGGCTCCCGGTTGCAGGGAGCGTCGAGGACATGCTCAAGGCTGCTGACATCGTGGTGGATGCAACCCCGGGCGGTGTCGGGGAGAAGAACAGGCCTCTCTACGAGAAAGCCGGTGTGAAGGCCATCTGGCAGGGCGGCGAGGAGCACGAGGTGGCGGGGTTCTCCTTCAATTCCGACTGCAATTATACCGATGCCATCGGGAGGCAGTTTGCACGGGTCGTCTCCTGCAACACCACGGGACTGTGCCGCATCATCAACGCGATGGACAAAAATTTTGGCGTCGAAAAAGTCCGGGCGGTGATGGTCCGACGGGGCGGGGACCCTGCCGACATCAAGCGGGGCCCCATCGATGCCATCGTGCTGAATCCCGTCCACATCCCGAGTCACCACGGACCAGACGTCCAGAGTGTCCTGCCGCACATCGCCATCGTGACGCTCGCGATGATCGTCCCGGTGACGATGATGCACATGCACGTTGTCCAGATGGACCTCAAACGGGCTGCCACGCGGGAGGAGGTCATCAGGATCATCGAGAAGAATCCCCGCATGGGGCTCGTCCGGAAGGCCACCGGGATCACGAGCACGGCCGAGCTGAAGGAATACGCGATGGACATGGGACGTCCCCGGTCCGACCTCTGGGAGAACGGCATCTTCGAGGACTCGATCTCCTGCCTGGGGAAAGAGCTCTACCTCTTCCAGGCGATCCACCAGGAAGCTGACGTCGTGGTGGAGAACATCGACTGCATCCGGGCGATGACCGGAATCGAGAAAGACCCGGCAAAGTCCATCGCCATGACCAACAAGGCATTGAACTTTGTTGCTATCCGGTGACCTCCCCCCATCAAACACCTTTCTCTCCGCCTCGTGGGATCTACGGGCTTGCGTTTGCCCCGATCCCTATCCCTACACCCTTTCTCTCCACCTTCGTGGGATCTACTCTGTCGTGAATGGCAATGGAAAGTTCAGGATGATTTCCGGGTATCCTTCTCCCCTCCCCCCAAACCCGGGTTCCTTTCCCCTTATCTTTTACCCCCGATTGTCAATTTTCATCGAGGGAGTTTTGGAAGACTGTCAGGTTATCAAGGACCGCTTCCCCTTCTTTTTCCGTCATTAAATTTCGCTCCTTTTTGGCGTTTTCCTTCATTGCTTCGCAATAAATCTCCCCTCCGTCCGGGAGACCCTGCCCTTCCGTGAAAGGATCGGGAGGTCCTCCGGGATTTCGGGAGAGCAGGTCTTGCTCACAAGCATTAACACCACCCATCCCCCATTTTATATGAATGGATGCGTATGCTCTGGCAACGAGGAACACCGTGGAAGTGGTCACTGAAGACGAACTCCGCGGACTCCTCGCGAGGCCAACAAAGAGGGTATATGCCGGGTACGAGCCGAGCGGTGAGATCCACCTGGGCCATCTCGTCACGGTGAACAAGCTCATCGACCTCCAGGAAGCCGGGTTTGAGGTCACCGTCCTCCTCGCCGACCTGCACGCTTTCCTGAACAGGAAGGGGACGATGGAAGAAGTCTCCGAACTCGCCGAGTACAACAGGAGATGCTTTGAGGGACTGGGGCTCTCCCGCGTCAGGTACGTCCTTGGCTCTGACCTGCAGTTGGACAGGGACTACGAGCTCATGGTCCTCCGGTTCTCGCAGCAGGTTACCCTGAACCGTGCGACCCGGAGCATGGACGAGGTCGGCAGGCAGATGGAAAACCCGACCGTCTCCCAGATGATCTATCCCCTCATGCAGATGGTTGACATCGCGAAGCTCGAGGTCGATGCCGCCGTCGGCGGGATAGACCAGAGGAAGATCCACATGCTCGCCCGCGAGTACCTCCCCACCGTCGGGTACCCTGCACCCGTCTGCATCCATACGCCGATCCTGAACGGTCTCGACGGGAAGAAGATGTCGTCATCGAGCCACAATTACATTTCCGTGGCAGACAGCGTTGAAAACATCGAGAAAAAGTGCCAGAAGGCATACTGCCCACCGGAGACCGAGAACAACCCCATCCTCCAGATCCTCCAGTACCACGTCTTTCCCCGCGTCCGCCGGGTGCAGGTCCGCCGGCCGGAAAAATTTGGCGGTGACCGCGAATTCGAGAACTACGCCGAGATAAAAGAGGCATACCGCAGGGGCGAGATCCACCCCCTCGATCTGAAGAAGACCACGGCCCGGTACCTGGCCGAGATCCTTGCCAGCGTCCGGGAAAGGGTCGCCTAAACCTGGTGAGAGATGAGTCTCGAACGCATTGAAGACCGGTTCGACAGGAAGATTTCCGAGCTGGGAATCCGCATCAGGGACATGGACCAGCTCAAGGTCCGGCAGGATGTCTTTGATGAAATTACCCTCCTCTCGCTCTACCGCCTCGTCCACAAGGGGTATATCACAGCCATCGGGGGGTCGATCTCGACCGGCAAGGAGGCAAACGTCTTCTTTGGGGAAAAGGAGGACGAAGACCTGGCCATCAAGATCTACAGGATCCGGACTGCAAACTTCAACGCGATGAGTGAATATATCCTGGGTGACCGGAGGTTCTCGTCCATCCGGCGGACGCGGAAGGACATCGTATTTGCGTGGACCAGGAAGGAGTATGCCAATCTGCAGAGGGCACTCGAGGTCGGCCTTCCGGTCCCAAGGCCGATTGTCTGGGACCGAAACATCCTCATCATGCAATTCCTTGGCCATGACGAGAGACCGTACCCCCAGCTCCGGCAGGTCGGGCTCGACGACCCGGCTTCCGCCTACCGTGAGATCATTCGGTTCATGCATGTCCTCTACCAGGAAGCTAACCTTGTCCATGCCGACCTGTCAGAATACAATATCCTTGCCGGTGACCGCCTCTACGTCATTGACATGGGGCAGGCAGTGATGCACGACCACCCGCGGGCACACAGCTTCCTTGTACGGGACATTGCAAACATAAACCGGTTTTTCCACTCGAAGTGTCCCATCCGCGATGAGAAGGAGATATTTTCAGAGGTCACGGGAAAGGAACTCCGGGAGACCACGATGAAAAGGGGTGAATGAGAAGATGATGCAGGAATTGAAAGTCGCAGGCAACCGTATCGGTGTCCTGATTGGAAAGGGAGGCCTTGTCAAGAAGGAGCTGGAAGAGAAGACCGGCACGAAAATCAGTGTCGACAGCCAGGAGGGTCTCGTCAGGGTGGAGGGGGAGTGCGCGGTCCCGTTCCTCCGGGCAGTCGAGGTCATCCATGCGATCAACAGGGGTTTTTCGCCCGAGAGGGCATTTTCTCTTCTCGAGGACGAAGATCTCCTCCTCGACGTCATCGACCTCTCCAGTATCGCCGACAGCCCCCGCCAGATGGACCGGTTGAGGGGCAGGGTCATCGGCAGGGACGGACGGGCCCGGGAACAGATCGAGCACATGACAAATACCCAGATCTCCGTCATGGGAAAGACGATTGCCCTCATCGGCCTTCCCGAACAGCTCAAAATTGCACGCACCGCTATCGACATGCTGATCGAAGGTGCCCCCCACGAAGCAGTCTTCTCCTACCTGGAAAAGAAACGACAGGATGCCCGTCAGAACATGGTCGATTACTACTATTGAGAAGCGGAACCCTCCATGACTACCCGTCAAGAATTTCTCACCCCGGGAGGTATTATTTCCAGTGGAGATGGATACTATATAAGGAGCTCTTTTTATCGAATGGGAATTATAAAGAGCTTTTTGGAGTGGAAATAAAGGGGTTATGAATGAGAGTCGGAGATCTCCCCCTTCCTGCCTACCTTCATGAGATCTATGCGAACCTTGGGATAGATACGCTCTATCCTCCCCAGGCTGAGTGTGTGGAGAAGGGCCTTTTCGAGGGGAAAAACCTCCTTGTTGCAGTCCCGACCGCAAGCGGAAAGACGCTCATCGCCGAAATGGCTATGCATTACCATGTCTCCCGGGGAGGGAAATGCCTCTACATCGTCCCCCTTAAGGCACTTGCGAGTGAAAAATACGAGGATTTTTCGCGCAAAAAGGTGAAGGTCGGGATCTCCACCGGTGATTTTGACAGGCGGGACGAGAACCTGGGGAGATATGATATCATCGTGGCAACGAGCGAGAAGGTTGACTCTCTCCTTCGCAACCGGGCACCCTGGCTCCCGGATATCACGCTGCTGGTCGTGGACGAAGTCCACCTGCTCGACTCCACGGATCGGGGCCCGACACTGGAGATGGTCATGACAAAGATGCGGGCAAAAATACCACGGCTCCAGGTCATTGCTCTCTCGGCAACCATCGGAAACCCCCGGGTACTTGCCGGGTGGCTCGATGCCGGTGTAGTTACCGGGACCTGGAGACCTGTCGACCTGCGGCAGGGCGTTTACCTGAACGGTGAGATCTCCTTTGGCAATGGTATCCGAAAAGTCCCCCCTGTCTCCCGGACCGAGGATGTCAACCTCCTCCTTGACACCGTTGGTGAGGGGGGTCAGTGCCTCGTCTTTGTCTCCTCGCGGAAGAATGCCGAAGCGTTTGCCAAGAGGGCTGCAAAGGCCCTCACGTGTTCAGATCCCGGTCTCCTTGAATGCGCATCCCGTTTGAAGAAGATTGCGGTGACGGAGACCGAGCAGGCCCTGGCGGGGTGTGTTGCCATGGGTTCAGCCTTTCACCACGCCGGCCTCTCGCGGGAAGCCCGGGGAATTGTCGAAGATGCGTTCCGGAAAGGCCTTGTCAAGTGCATAGCATCCACCCCGACCCTTGCTGCCGGACTCAACCTGCCTGCCCGGCGGGTCGTTATCAGGGACTACCGACGCTACGAAGCCGGCATGGGGATGGTTCCCATTCCCGCCCGTGAATATCACCAGATGGCGGGGAGGGCCGGCAGGCCGGGTCTGGACCCGTATGGGGAGGCTGTCCTCATCGCAAAGGACGAGGCCGAGGCACAGAACCTCCAGGAGTTTTACATCAATGCCCAGCCTGAAGACGTCCACTCGCAGTGTGCCGATGAATCTGTCCTCCTCACCCACGTCCTCTCCCTCGTTGCATCAGGGTTTGCAAGGACATACGAGGGTCTGCTTGAATTCCTTGACGGGACACTGTACTGTTACCAGCACCAGGGGGGGCGAATCCTTGAGACCGTTACCCGACGGGCACTCCAGTTCCTCGAGAATGCCGAGATGGTGACGTCCCTGGACGGTCACCTCTCCGCGACGGAATATGGCCACCTTGTCTCTCTCCTCTACATAGACCCCCGGGGAGCGGAGATGATCGTCAAAACACTCTCCTCTGCACGGGAATATTCCGACATGGGACTCCTCCACCTCGTCTGCAGCACGCCGGACATGTTCACCCTCTACATCTCGAACAGGGACCTCTATTACCTCGAGCGGTTCGTCCTCGAACACGAGGACGAGCTGTGGACACCCCTCTCCATCGGCGACGAGGAGGAGTTCTTCCGGGCCCTCAAGACGGCACTTGTCCTCCGGGACTGGGGGAATGAAGTCCCTGTCGAGACGGTGTGCGAGCGCTATTCCATCGGGACGGGTGACGTGCACGCCCTCGTCGAAAGCAGCAACTGGCTCCTTCATGCATCGAGCCGCCTTGCAGCACTGTATGCCCCCCGGTATGCTCCTGCAGTCAGGGAACTGGAGGTATGCATCAAGCATGGCGTCAGGAGGGAGCTCCTGCCCCTGGTCAGGATCCGGAACATTGGCCGGGTCAGGGCACGGAGCCTCTACGCGAACGGTATAACAACCCCCGAGGAGCTCCGGTCTGCAGATCCTGTAAAACTTGCATCCATCCTCGGCCGCGGAGTGGCCCAGTCCGTTGTAAAACAGCTGGATGCCGATATCCGTGAAGATGATGAGGATGAGGACCCTGGCGGGCAGTCCCGGCTCGATTCCTTTTCCGGAGGGGTATGATGGACCCCTGTTCCATTCACCAGGTCCGGATATCCATTCCCGACCGTGAAAGTTTCCTCTGGAAAATTCGCAAGATTACCGAGTCACGCAGGGTTCATATCATCCTGCTTGATGCCGACCGGATGGCAGGGAGGGGCCATGTCCAGTCTGCTCTCATGCACGCCTTCCGGGCACGGGAGAAGGGCTGGATGATATCCGGTCGCGTCGAGGTGGAGGCGCTCCTGTATGCCGCCGGTTCACGCCAGATTGTGCAGGGTGCGAAGTTTGGCATCCACGAAGGGGAAAACAGGGTTTACCTGTGCATCTGCCCGGACAACAGGGCGGCGTGGGAAGACCTGGGGGGCCTCTGTTCTCCTGCCGACAACGAAGACTGGGAGACCCTTTCACCCGAGAAAATAACCCGCCTTTGTGAGCTTTTTTCCATCACACCGCAGGAACTCGAGGTCTGTGGAGTGGAGCGCCTCCCTGAGCTTGTCATCGAGAGGGTTGCGCTCCTGGAAGTCTCCCGGTAACCTCTCCATCCCAGTAACCTCTCCATCCTGGTGATAGTAAAGTGGGAGATCGATCCCCTGGATTTGGGATACTGCCGCGGGGAACCGCGCTATTCCGCCTTTTTCTTATCGTCCGCCGGTGGTTTGCCCTGGACGTGAGACAGGATATGGCGCAATTCGGGAATGATGATCTCCTTCATGGCAAGCGAAACGGCAGGTGTTGAGCCGGGGATGCAGAAAATTACCCCTCCTCCGCATGTCCCGGCAATTGCCCGGGAAAGGATGGTCGCCGTCCCTATATCCTGGAGACCCTTGAGCCGGAAAATTTCTCCAAATCCCTCTATCCTCTTCTCGAGGAGTGGCGCAACAGCCTCGATTGTGCAGTCATCAGGAGAAAGCCCTGTGCCGCCGTTCATGATAATACAGTTGCAGTCTTTCAAAGCCTGGAAGAGCTGCCGGCGGATCTCTTCGACAGAATCCTTCACGATTCCATAGGAAAGGACGGGTATGTGGTCTTCTTCCAGGAACCGGATGATTGTCTTCCCGCTCGTGTCTGTCTCCATCGTCCGTGAGCTTGATATGGTGATGACGGCAGCACGGATATCGACGGGTTTTTCATGGTGCGATTTCATCACTCTCATTGTACCACTCCAGAAAGAATAAATAATCCCAATAAGCGAATGAAAGAGGGTTATCATCCGGGAAAATGCATCATGACAATGTTTTCCCAGGTTTCATGACAATGTTTTCCCAGGTTCTATCTTGGATAACCCTATCATTTCCACTGGAAGTGGGAAGACAAGTCGGTTGAAAAGAGCCTGTGCAGTTGTTCTATGAAGGGAAGAGTCTCCACTGACAGGTGATTGGGATTATACCCTCTTCGTCATTTCAGGTGGGTAAGGTGTATGAATGGGTTATAGCCTCTCTCTGGATTGAGCTGGTTAATCCAAAAGAAATCGACTTAATGCGAAATGAATGGTGAAACCGCTGCCTGGGCTCCCTTTTGGGGGCTCCAGAACAATCCTCATGTGGAAGTGCGGGAGCGAGGCTGCCCCCGCTTTGGTTCCTATCCATCCACTCAAAATAGAGAAGAGGCGGATTATAGATGGAAGGAGATGGAACCCCTTTATTTCCATTGGAGAGGGGGGATGGGATGGGGTGATCCTGGGCTTCGTGTTCACGGTGCAGAGTGGCTTGAGATTATTGGTCATGTTGAGATTATTGGTCATGAATTCAAAATTATCGTGGATACACCTGGTAATTTTTGATATGTTTTGGTATTGCAATGGTGATTTTTCCTGGCTGATCTCGTAATTTCGGTATTGTTTTTACATTTAAGTCCCGTTATTTTTGCTGAGATATTGTAATTTGGTTTTTCCTGCATTTTATGGCATTATCCTCTTATCGAATATGTGGTATATCGTGGACCCGTGTCTCCTGAATTCAATTCGGAATTCTTTTATCTTCAAAGTTCAAAACAGAACCAAGGCTGTTTTACCATTACTTAACTCCACAAAAAGGAGTTCTCCCCCTATCTCCAGGCGAAACAAAGGGCTCCCCCACCTCATTTTCAACTATAAAAAATCAAAAGGAAACTTTGGTCTTTCACTTGCAAACAATTTTCTCTAATAACGTATAATTTGTCATTATCTTGTATTAAAATAGCCTCTCCAGTGGAAACAAAGGGGTTTATATCCTGTTCAAACAGGTGTCTTTTTGAGGTAAGGGATGTATATGATTAACTCCCAGGGGGTCCGGGATGTCAGACAACCAGAGTGCAGCAATAGGACTATTCAAAAAATACCTTGAGACAAATAAGATATTCAAGAACAGGGAAGTGCTGCGCCACTCCTACAGGCCCCAGATCCTTCCCCACCGGCGACCCCAGATCGACCAGGTCGCGGCAATCCTTGCACCGGCGCTCCGGACCGAAACCCCTTCCAACATCCTCATTTATGGCAAGACAGGGACAGGGAAAACGGCGGTTGTCCGGTACGTCGGGTCAGAACTCGAGACGGCCAGCGTCCACATGGGGACTGTCTGCCGCGTCGTTCACCTCAACTGCGAAGTGATAGATACACAGTACAGGGTCCTTGCCCAGATCTCCAAGACGCTCCTTGGAGAGGATGAAACACCGAGTGATAAGGCACGAATCCATATCCCCATGACAGGCTGGCCAACTGACCAGGTCTACATGGAGCTCAAGAACCAGCTCGAGGCACTGGGAGGAGTCCTCATCATCGTCCTCGACGAAATTGACAAACTGGTCAAGAAGAGCGGGGACGAAACCCTCTACAACCTGTCCCGGATCAATTCTGACCTGAAAAGCTCAAAAGTCAGCATGATCGGCATCTCCAACGATCTCTCTTTCAAGGATTTCCTGGACCCTAGGGTCCTCTCCTCCCTCTCCGAAGAGGAACTCGTCTTCCCCCCCTACAATGCCCCCCAGCTGTGTGACATTCTCCGGCAGCGCGCCGAGATGGCGTTTCTGGACGGTGTACTGGATGACGGTGTCATCCCCCTGTGCGCGGCACTCGCAGCCCAGGAACACGGGGATGCACGGAGAGCACTTGACCTCCTCCGCGTCTCTGGCGAAATTGCCGACCGGGAAGAGGCCGACCGCGTCCTGGAAAGTCATGTGAAGATGGCCCAGGCAAAGATCGAGGCAGATTCAATGATCGAGTGCATTGCCACCCTGCCGACCCAGAGCAAGGTGGTTCTCTATGCCATGCTCCTTCTCGACCAGATGGGCCAGACCATCTTCACGAGCGGTGAGGTGAGCAGGATTTACAAGGAAATTGCGCCCTCGCTTGACCTCGATGTCCTCACGCACCGGCGCATCACAGACCTCATCTCCGAGTTGAACATGCTCGGCGTGATCAACACCCGTGTCGTGAGCCGTGGCCGCTATGGCAGGACAAAAGAGATGTGGTTTGATACAAATACCCGTAAGATATGGGAAGTCATCACGTCAGATGCCCGCTTGAGTACCCAGGGTATAGCCGAGAGGGACGTCCAGTGGTGCCGATCCCTATTCAGGTGAAGAGATAATGGACGAAAAGGACCTTCTTCTGCTCCAGCTCCTGGAGGAGAACAGCCGCCTGACCAACGAAGAGATGGCCGTCATGGCCGAGATGGCACCAGGGGATGTCGCCGCACGCATCCTGGCACTTGAATCCGCCGGTGTGATCCGGAGCTACACCGCTGTCATCGACTGGGAGAAGGCAGGCAACGGAGAAGTGTCCGCCATCATCGAACTGAAAGTCAACCCTGAACGAGACTTTGGGTATGACCGGATAGCCGAGAGGATCGCACGCTTCCGCCAGGTCAGGTCGCTGCGCCTCATTACTGGGGCCTACGACCTTCAACTCGTGGTGACCGGCAGGAACATGCAGGAAGTGGCACGGTTCGTCTCGGAATACATTGCTCCCATGGACCGGATACGGGAGACTGCCACCCATATTGTCATGAAGACGTACAAGGAGAACGGCCGCACCTTCTGCGAGAAAGAAGGAGGCGAACGGATACCGTACTCGTTCTGAGGTGACGATGAGGGACTACATCTCACGGAAGGCGAGGGAGATCCCGCCTTCCGGGATACGGCGTTTCTTTGACCTTGCACTGACCATGGAGGAGGTCATCTCCCTCGGTGTCGGTGAACCGGATTTCTCCACACCCTGGAACATCTGCGAGGCGAGCATCTACTCGATTGAACAGGGGGGAACGTCGTATACACCCAACCGGGGTATTCAGCCGCTCCGGGAGGCACTCTCTTCCTGGCTGAGGGATCATTACAGCCTCTCGTATGACCCTGATACCGAGATGATCATCACAACCGGGGTTTCAGAGGGTCTTGATATCGCGATCAGGGCAGTTGTCGACCCCGGCGATGAGGTCCTCGTGGCCGAACCCTGTTATGTCTCCTATTCTCCCTGCGTCATGCTTGCCGGGGGGATCCCCGTGCCGGTTCCGTGTGTTGAAAGGGATAATTTCAGGCTCAACCCCGACCGTCTGATGGAAAAGGTCACACCAAAGACCAAGGCCCTCGTCATCAACTTCCCGAATAACCCGACGGGGGCTGTCATGGGAAGGGAAGACCTCCGGGGTGTGGCTGATATCGTGTGTGACCACGACCTGGTCCTCATAAGTGACGAGGTCTATTCCGAGCTGACATATGGGGGCACCCACGTCGCAGCGGCAACCGTGGGCGACCTTGCATCGCGCACGGTTACATTGAACGGCTTCTCCAAGGCGTATGCCATGACGGGATGGAGGATAGGGTACCTCTGCGCCCCCCGCGAAATATGCGATGCGGCGCTGAAGATCCACCAGTACGTCATGCTCTGTGCCCCCGTCATGGGCCAGGTCGCGGCCCTCGAGGGAATACGGAGGGGAGAGGAAGAGAAGGACAGGATGGTCCGGGAATACCGCGTCCGCAGGAACCTCTTTGTCGAGGGCCTCAACAGGGCAGGGCTGAAATGCCATCGTCCCGAGGGAGCCTTCTACGCTTTCCCCTCGGTTGCTGCAACAGGACTTTCAGACCAGGAATTCGCCGAGAGGCTCCTCCTCGAAGAGCATGTGGCAGTCGTTCCCGGGAGCGTCTTTGGGTGCGGCGGTGAGGGCCATGTCCGCTGCGCCTATGCCGTCTCGAGGGAAAATTTGGCCCTTGCCCTCCACCGGATAGAAAACTTCGTGTCGCGGTGCACGGGGGCCCCGGCCGCCGTCGCCCCATCGCGGGAACGCGTGTAAGATATGGGTCAAGGTCAGGAAGACGTGCCAGGTTCTCCCCGCGGCGTTCACCCGGGGGTTTACTCTCGCCTCTTTTTACACGGGTAGTCTCTCTGTCGGAGGCACGACGGGGCCGCCCGGCGAGGCGTGGTGGTGCCGGGGAATACACGATATCCTTTTATCCGCTATCCGGGTGTATAGTATATGGTTGTACCATGAGTTGCACCATCGTCGTGGGCGGTTTTTTTGGTGATGAAGGAAAGGGCAAGATCGTTGCGCATATTGCCTACCGGGACCACCCCTCCATCATCTCCCGGGGAGGGGTAGGTCCCAATGCCGGCCATACAGTCAGAATGGGGGAGAAGGAGTACGGTGTGCGCATGGTCCCGTCAGGGTTTGTCTTCCCTGGTGCCCGCCTGATGATTGGGACGGGGGTGCTCGTCGATCCGAGAGTCTTCGCCCGCGAGGTCGAGATGCTTGGAGTCGGCGACAGGACATTTGTCGACAGGCGCTGTGCAATCATCGAGGATTCGCACATCGAGCGTGACAAGTCAAGTTCCCACCTTGCCAAGACCATCGGGAGCACGGGGAGCGGTTGTGGGCCTGCCAATGCAGACCGCGTACTGCGGGTTGCACGCCTGGCTCGGGACGTCCCGGCCCTCGCACCGTACCTGGCCGATGTCCCCCTGGAGATTAATTCAGCCCTCGACCGGGGTGAAAATGTTCTGCTCGAGGGAACGCAGGGCTTTGGGATCTCACTCTACTATGGGACCTATCCTTTCGTGACGAGCAAGGACACATCGGCATCCCAGATCGCGGCCGATAACGGTGTTGGACCGACCCGCATCGATGACGTCGTGGTCGTGTTCAAGGCATACCCGACGCGGGTCGGTGAGGGGCCGTTTTCGACCGAGATGGAGAGGGAGGTATCCGACCGGCTGGGTATCCAGGAGTTTGGGACTGTGACCCACCGGCAGAGACGGGTTGGCCAGTGGGACGGGGAGATGGCCCGTTACTCTGCGATGGTCAACGGATGCACACAGGCGGCCATCACGGGAATAGACCGCGTAGACAAGGAATGTTATGGGATCACGGAGTACAGCCGGCTCACCAGGAAGGCACGGGATTTCCTTTCACGTGCGGAAGAGGACATCGGCCGTCCCATCACCCTGATCTCGACAGGACCGGATGTCTCGCATATCATCGATATCAGGGGTGACCAATGAGGCGCTCCCTCCTCCCTATCCTCTGCTGTCCCGTCTGCAAGGGTGACCTTTCCCTGAAAGTGACAGTCGAAAACGACATTGAGATCGTGGAAGGGGAACTCAGCTGCCCGACATGCGGTGTCGTGTATCCCATCTCCGAAGGCATCCCCGATCTCCTCCCCCGCGAGAAGGAAGACATGGTAGCACGGGGAGAGAAGGTCCGCCAGTGAATCTGCTCTCTGCTGGACGTGGAATAAAAAAGAAAATATCCCACCCCCCTGCACCACCCCTCTTGGCCTTCCACTATGCTCTTTACGCGCATCCTCGTCTTACCCCTTGCCCTCCTCGTTGACAGGGTCACGGGAGACCCCCGGTCCCGGTTTCACCCGGTCGCGGTCCTCGGGCGGTTCATCGCCCTGTGGGGTGATCCCGGCCGGTATCGCCATTCGCTCCAGCGGCCGGTGGGCATCATCATGTGGGCAGTGACAGTAACCACCTTTTCACTACCCTTCCTCCTCGCCGACCTCTTCCTGCCCTGGTATGTCCTCCTTTTTGTCGGGCCGGTCCTGCTCAAGTCCTGTTTTGCATGGCGATCACTCGAGGACCATGTCCGGTCTGTGGAACAGGCACTTCTCACCAGCCTTGCAGAAGGGAGGGTCCGGGTCGGATACATGGTGAGCAGAAAGACGGATGACCTGGATTCCGAGCAGGTGCTTTCGGCGGCATACGAGTCCCTCTCCGAGAACCTCGTGGACAGCATCGTTGCCCCCCTCTTTTACTACTCCCTCTTTGGCCTGGGCGGCGCTGCCCTCTATCGTGCGGCGAATACGATGGACGCGATGCTCGGGTACCGGGACGAGAGGGAGAGGCTCGGCTGGTTCTCGGCCCGGGCAGATGATGTCCTGAACTACGTTCCGGCCCGCCTCACCACCCTGATCCTCCTTGCGTATTTTGGATTCCGGGGACGACTCTCCCCCGCGCTCGAATGCCTCCGGCAGGACGGGAGGAAGCGCCCGGGGTATAACGGCGGGCTCCCCATGGCTGTGATAGCGGGAGGGACAGGGGTCATGTTCGAGAAACCCGGTTCCTACACGATTGGTTCCCGCAAAAAGTCCCTCCGGGACGCCGGTTCGGACATCATGGCAGCGGTCAGGGCCTGCACTCTCGTTTCGGCCCTCCTCTTTGTGGTGATACCAATATTTTTGGCCCTGCTCGTCCAATTCCTATGAACATATGAAACTCGAGGAACTGAGATTTGGCACCGAACTCCTGAAACGCGGCTTTGCATCCATGCAGAAGGGAGGAGTGATCATGGATGTGGTCAATGCCGAGCAGGCGCTCATTGCAGAGGAGGCAGGTGCCGTCGCGGTCATGGCACTGGAGCGTGTCCCCGCAGATATCCGGAAGGCAGGGGGTGTTGCCCGGATGGCAGACCCGGCCATCATCCTCGAGATCATGGACGCAGTCTCGATCCCCGTGATGGCAAAAGTCCGCATCGGGCACTTTGTCGAGGCCCAAATCCTCGAGTCCCTCGGCGTGGACATGATCGACGAGAGCGAGGTGCTCACCCCGGCCGACGAGGAGTTCCACATCGACAAGAGGGCTTTCTCCGTCCCCTTCGTGTGCGGGGCACGCGACCTGGGTGAGGCACTCCGCCGTATCCACGAGGGCGCGGCAATGGTCCGGACAAAGGGGGAGGCAGGGACGGGAAACGTGGTCGAGGCTGTCCGCCACATGCGCAACATCATGGGCGAGATCCGGGCCCTCCAGGGAAAGACACCGCAGGAGATCACAAGCCGGGCACGGGACCTCGAGGCCCCGCCTGACCTCCTCCTCGAGACCGTGAAGATGGGCCGCCTCCCGGTCGTCAACTTTTCTGCGGGAGGGATTGCAACCCCTGCAGACGCTGCCCTGATGATGCAGATGGGGGCAGACGGCGTCTTCGTGGGGTCTGGGATATTCCACTCGGGCAACCCGGAAAGGATGGCCCGGGCCATCGTCGAGGCCGTCAACCACTTCGATGACCCGAAAGTGATTGCAGAGGTGAGCAAGGGACTCGGTCAGCCCATGAAGGGGATCGACGTCCACACCCTCCGCGAGGACGAGGTGCTCCAGTACCGTGGGCGTTAGACTCGGGGTGCTGGCCCTCCAGGGAGACGTGAGCGAGCATATCCTGGGTTTTGAACGGGCGCTCATGGCAATCGGGGTTGGGGATTACGCGGTTGTTCCCGTGCGCAGGCCGCGTGACCTCGATGGCATCCGGGGACTCGCGATTCCCGGCGGAGAGTCCACGACCATTTCCCGCCTCATCGACAAGAACGGTCTCCGTGATCCCCTTGTCCATTTTGAGGGGGGTATCTTTGCCACCTGTGCCGGGATGGTCCTTGTCGCAGACCGGGTGGACGATCCCCGCGTAAGGACGCTGGGTCTCATCGACATGGCGGTCCAGCGGAACGCGTTTGGCCGCCAGAAGGAATCCTTCGAGGCTGACATCGAGGTCAGGGGGCTCGACCGGCCGTACCATGCATACTTCATCCGGGCACCTGTCGCAAGGGAGGTCGGGAGCGGAGTCGAAGTCCTGGCAGAGATCGGTGCCGGGATCGTTGCCGTCAGGAAAGGCCAGCACATGGCCCTCTCCTTTCACCCCGAGCTGGGCGGCGACACCCGCCTCCACGTGATGTTCCTCGAGGGGCTGGGGGTCCAAAAGGGATAAACGGGGGAAAATCTAATCGCGGATCCCCAGTTGCCTGTCGATGATGGTGTAGGTACTCCCGGAGAGGTACGAAACCCGGACCTGCACCCGGTCGGTCCCGCCCCTGGTTCCTTGCAGGATCACTTCTTCAAGGATAATAGGCCGAAGGGTTCCCTTGAGGGATGTTCCATCCTGCCGGATTACTTCGACCTCGATGGAACGTAAAACCTTCTGGCCCGGTCCGCCGGAAAAGAGGAACGAGATCTCTCCATTGGAGGGGTCCTTGTGGACCTGGACCTGTACTTCGGTTCCTGGGGGAACCGTTTGTGTGGGGCCCGGTTGGAGGGATGGTGGTGATTCCGGCAGAATAATGTCAGACGGTGGAACGGTGACTGGCAGGGAGATATCAGGAGGATACCCGTTGAGTATGAAAAGGATACCCACGATGGTAAGAAGAATAATCACGATAAGTCCTATCGCTCCCCATTTCAATGTTCTCTTCCGGGATGGTGGTGGTGACGGGTGATGGAGGGGAATGTCTGGTGGAGGCGGAGGAGGTGAATATGGGACACTTTCTGCGCCGTTGGACATCTTTGACCGGGGTCCCACATCCTGTGGAGCACCGCATTTGGGGCAGAACTCGGCATCTTCCGGAATTTCTTTCCCGCACTGGGTACAGAAAACGGTCTGTGGCATTTGCAGTCCTCATGACTTTTGATCTGGAATTTGAACGGGTTTTCCACATTTACGGCAGAATTTTGCGTTTGGTGGGAGTGGGGCATGGCAGGAGGTGCAGGTATCAGGCACTTTGATTTGGTCGGATGCCTTGCGAACCTCTCCATGAGATGAAAGGGTCGATGCAAGACTCAAATCAGAGGGCTTATCATGTAAAAGAGGTTTCCTTGGTATAATCAGTTCATCGAGTAGTTTAAACAGAATAACCGGTTCAATTGTTGCTAAAGATACCTGCTCTGATGATAATGCAGGTGAAATTGCCCATACTCGGTTCCAGGTTCTGATAAGAAGGCAATTATTCAGAAGGACAGTGCTCTGGTTTTTGTTCTCAAGGGAAATAATTGCAAGCCTTTTTACAGACCGGGCAACTGAATAACAAAAATCAATACCATATGGCGTCAGCTCAATCTTATTCTCATTTTGGGAATACTCGATGACGTCAAGACTATGGAGTTGAGTCAGGGCACGCGACCAGTCAAGTTCCCTGCACATAGCAGGGTTATAGGGGAAAGTTATGAAAACAAGAGGTGTAAACCAACGGGTATCTTTCATTCCCTCAAATCCGAGCAAAAATTTTTTCAAATCAGGAATGAGAAGAGTATGCGATGGTTCTGCATGATTGACAGCCTGCAGATATTTTGAATTCTGCAGGAAGTCGATAATGCCTGCAAAAGCGATAAGAGCATCCTTTTCCATTAAGAGTCCTGCAGTCTCAAGATTTTGCGGCATTTCACTGGTTGCAAGGAAACCGATCCCGGCATTGAGATAGTCGATCCTGCTTTTCGAATCATCAAATAACACGTGTCTTCCATCTGATGAAAGAGAAAGGGAAAAAATAGTATCCTCAGGTGTGTTTTCCGCGGAGAAGAGGTCCTTGGTGTATATCTGGTCAAAGTATTGGACCGAGACCAGGCGAGTGATCTTTTCAGGTTTTCCAATGGCCTGGAACATTGTCAAATATCGCGCCTGATCTTCCTTCGTCTTCGAGTTCCACCACACAATTGCCTTTTTTATCTCATAAGAGTGTTGTACCTGGCCGATTGAAAAGAAATGAAAAAGAGCACTTGGTGATATGTTCAGGTGCTCGAACAGTGGCATCAAAAATTCTCTTGGAACCATCATCTTTCCAGTTATTTCGTGTAAGTTCTTCTCGTTCATACGTATCTCACAAATTTAAATTTTTGATCATCTGTCCCACGCCCTCGATAGATGTACCCAAGGCTTGCAAATCAGTCATTATTTCAGTTACTGGCTTTCCACTGGTGAGAACATTTTGAATTGCATTGACCCAATGCTGGGCACTTTCCGGACGGTTCTGCAGAGTACCATTCTCGATGGCTTTCCGAATAGTTTTTGATGATTCATAGACAGCCCGGTTTATATCTGCGACCGCTTGCTCCCCAGCCTTGACATCACCGTGAGAAGCTTTACTGAGATTCTCTACAGCACGTGAAACGGGATTGTCAATCTTGTACTGTTTCGGGGAATAATCACCCTCGATGTATGCCTCAGGATGTGCATGAGACGTAACATTTGACTCTGTGATCTTTCCCACGTACTCGGGTCTCAATTTCGTGCCTGCAGTAGCAGTATACCCCTGATTATAAGCAGCCTGCTGGCTGGAGAGCGGAGTTGAAGATTCGTAATATTGCCCTGGCTCTATGGGTTTGACCGTTTGCTCCTTGAAATCAAAGTAGTGCTTCCCATCTCCCACCAACTGTCCCTTGGGCTTGAACTGAGTTGAATCGAATCCTGTAGTGGTATGGGGCGCCGGTTCGGTCCCTTTCGGGATGTACCGGTACGCAGTTGCATCGTGATCATGAGGGAGTTTTGTCGCACCCTTGTGCCCGGTATAATCATGGACATAGATTGAATCTGCTGATACACCTTCCTCTTTCGCAACAAAATTGGTCAATTCTGCTTTTCCACCCGCGTGGCACTGTTCATCAAACGTCGCGAGGCTATTTTTGAGATCCGGATCTCTATTGATGGCATCGAGAAGAGCAGGATTTTTCCTGGCCTCCCCAATAGCAACCACCTTCCCATCCGGGCCACTCTCCACAGTCTTTCTTATATGTTCAAGAGCTTCAGGCGAGGCACTCTTCATATACCCAGCTTCGAATTTTTTCAATTGTTCGATATCCAATACTTTTGAGAGTGATGGCTCGGGTGAAGAGATTGTTTTGGTTAAAAGAGACCCCAACTTTTTACCAATATGACCCAAGCTGACGGTCTTCAATATTGTGGAGCCACCCAATCCTGCAGCCTTGTCCCACGACAGGTCCAACTCCCCACTGTACCACTTGTAAAAAGCCTCCATTTCGTGATAGGGAACAAAATTGACCGGATTAACAAGATCGCCGGTGTTTCGTCCGATTCCCACTAGGAATGCCGAGTAGAGCTCTCCAAGCGTCTGGGGTTGGGCCTCCTGAATCGCATTAAAAATTGCCTCGGGATATCCCATCAATGCCACATTTGAAATCAGGTCATCAAAAGTTCCCTTCAGGCCTTCAGCAAGACCGTCGGTCCATTTTACCGAATCCCCCCTGGCTCTCCGCTGGAGTTCCTGAATTTCCAGGAACTTCTGGTATAGGGCCTCGATTCGGTCAAGGTCTGCCTGGGAAGACCTGATCCATTCCGAATGTGAATCGAGCCGATGTGAAATGTCATGAAGTCTCTTTTCATCGGTTGATGGCCCGACTGGTTCTGTAACACGGCCTTCATAATCAGGAAGTGCACCGAGACTCTCCAGTTCTTCCCGGCGACGCCGGGCCTCCTCTTCCATTAACGTGATTATCCCTTCCCTCCCCGAGTCAATGCCTTCCTGGTCCGAGGCATCCCTGTTTGCTCTCTCTGTTGCGAGATTATCCATGAGACGCCGGTATTCATCCTGGAGGTCCCGGAGTTCATCCGGAGAGATACCCGGCGGCGGACGCATCCCGGGAATAAACCCGGATAAAGCGCCACTGCCGAGGGCGAAAAGCCCCCCGACGACTCCTGCGATCCCTGCGACAGCACCGGCTCCAATGTCTTCGGGGGTCAGGGAATCATTACCGTTGACTGGAGGAGCAGAATCGACGGAACTTTTTCCGCCCTCACCTTCAGTGGAATCTCCTCCCTTCTCGGAATTGTCATCGATTTGAGTACTGACAGAGATGGTCTTTCTCGCAATATCAGTTCCCCCCGCTCCACTTACAGTGAGTCTTACAGTGTAGGTCCCGGGCTCTTTGAAGGTATGACTGGGGTTAATAAGCTCTGATTTGTACCCGTCTCCAAAATCCCAGAGGTGAGAGCTGAGAGTCCCGGTTGAAGTGTCCGAAAACGATACTCGCAACGGGGCAGGGCCTGAAGAAGGAAATGCGGTGAATGATGCCACGGGACGTTCTGTTGGTTGAATAGGAGTGACAGGTGGTGCTGTTGAACCGCCAGTCTGAATTGTGTAAGAACCGGGATAAACAGTGATGTAGTTGACCTTTGTCGCAAAATCGGATGATTGGGCATTCCATATCGTGAGGGTCACAGTAAAAGAATCAGCTGAACCGAGGATGTCTTCAAGGGCGTAGTATGTATGGACCGGGTTCTGGGAGGTGGAAATAGCACCATCTCCAAACTCCCATCTCCATTTATTGGGATTTCCTGTCGACTTATCAGTAAAATGGACTGTAAGTGGACTATTACCAGATAATGGGCTCGCAGAGAATGATGCCTGGAGAATATCCGGAGCAGTTTGACCTGAACTCACAGTGATGGTGGTGGAAGCCGATCTGCTCGTATAGGATGCCTTCGTTGCTGTTGCGGTAATTGTAATAGTGCCAATTGCGCCTTCTGACCATGTCCCTGTTCGAGAATATTTTCCGGCAGAATTTATTGTCCCACTCTCCTGCACTTTTTGCCCTGTATTCTGGTTATAATATGCAATAGACAGGGCTGCTCCAGGAACGGGGGTATTTGTCGATGAGTCATGGACTGAAATAGAGAGGATGTATTGATCTTCGACATTGAATGTATCTGCGTTAGTGTATAACTCTAACAGAAGCGAGGGAGTTTCTGATTCTCCAGTGGTAACGTCATGACTCCCACTACACCAGTCTTTACACCCACCTTGACTTGCATCGGTATTCCAGCACTCCTGGTAAGTTTTTGCGGGAGATTCAGGACTATCAAGCTGGCACACCATCATACATATATCACAGGGACTTGCCCCAGTCATTGGTAATAAAAGAGTTATAAACATTAAAACAAAAAAAATAATCTTGAAATCAGACAAAATATTGCATGGTTTGGGGGATAAAGAATAACACGGCACTTTTTCAATGGCACTTGCTTTTTGGCACCGAACCTCACGTTTTATTAAGATCATATTATCTCCCTCTCTTCGCGAATTCGTGCAGGCTGGGCTCTAAAAAAAGTGAAGAGCATAAAGAAGAGGAAAATTATACTTATAATGGATATTTGAATGAAATAATTCGATGAATTAAAAAATATTGAGATAATGAATCCTCCAACACCTCCTGTCATTCCAGCAACAGAAAACCAGGTTGCGGCATCACTAATATTTACGGCGAGATGCAGCCCCTTTGCGATATCAGATCCGATTGCCTGCAGGAAAAGCGCCATCATACTCTCTCTCTGGGCAATCAGCGTGTTCACAAAGAGAAGAATCCACTGGAGACTCACCAGAACGTTGGAAATAATCCCGGCTACGAGCAGGGCCAGGCATATACCGAGGAGGAAGAGGAGCATGCCCTGGAAGCCGGTCCGGTCAAAGGATTGCCGGATAAATCCGGGGGTTGTCAGTATTTTCTCTTTGGTTGCGGAAAGCTGGCCATGCCTGACTTTATTGATGAAGGAAATGACAAGACCCACAAGAAGTCCCCAGAAGAGCATACCGGCTGCTTCGTGACCGGGGAGGATGAGAATGGATGCAATCAAGGGATGAGGGTTCCCGGCGAGGGTATCTTTTTTTACCATCAACATGAGCAGGGTATGAATCCCCCACACAGCTGCCATGCTGATAAGCATCAGCGGGAAACTCCTTCGAATACTTTTCGTCATCCCGGTCGCAAGGGTCTTTAGGAGGTTTACTGTCGCAAGACCTGAGACGTGGTTTCTTGTGTCAATCCGTGATTGAGTTTCCAGAGACCGACGCGTGTCTCCAGATTTTAACCCCCAATGTCTTTCCCCCCGATCCCCATATTCCAATTCGCTGACCCTGGCATGGAGATCCGGGGAAGTCATCTCTCCTTCTTCATATTTCCTCCCTGTATCAGAATATCCCTCCTTTGCAGTGAGCCTTTGAGATTCGGTATCAGAGACCCCACCAGGGGTATGTCTCTGGTGTTTTGATGGTGGTGTATCGAGGAATGGATCTGCCGGTATCCATTGGGCCCCGTTCCACATCAGCCAGGACCCATCTTTCTGATTGATCTGCCACCAGGTACCTCGTTCGTCCCGGACACGAAGTTCAGAGATCTTCCGGGTATAAATATCCAACGACAACTCCCCGCGAGCGTATGAGCCTGTCCAACGAGGTCGAGGATTGGTTGGACAGAGTTATTCAGAAGGACTCCTCTCATCCATTCTGGAATACAACAACGAATCATATTGGAGATAAAACGCGCGCGAACACAGTGATCTCAAG
>JANIHI010000025.1 GCA_024518585.1 Methanolinea sp.
GCACGACTTCAAAGTATATAAAGGTACCGAAATGTGTCTGATACAACGCGTTTTACAAGATCTGAGCCCCTGTAAACGGGAAAATCAGGTAGGTTTATATAGGGAATTCACTGATTGGACAGGCTCGAGACCAATGCAGGGTGCCTCAAGGGGTGGGGCACGGTCACCCGATGGGGGAACTGCCCCCTTTGCCCTTTTCCAGGAACCCGCGGAGAGCAGGGATCCGGGCAAGGACGCGTTCCCTTGCCTGTACCATGGTCTGCCTGTGGATGACTTTCCCCTTCCTGATGGTCGGCACAAGGAGAGGCACAGCCCCGTCGGGACCGGGTACTCCTTCCGGCAATGTGACGTGGCGCCCGCCGGGAAATTCCCAGACCTGCTTTGCCCCGCTCCTCTTCCCCCCTCTTGGCACACTTCCGGCCGTCCTTTTCGACGATGTCGAGGGAAAAATCCACAACTGGGGCATTGGCAATCGCACCCCCGACCCCGAAAGCACCCACGATATCCCTGTAAAGAAGGACGTCGTCTGCTGTCACTCCGCCGGAGATAAATAATTCAACGCCGGAAAACCCGGAAGAGTCCAGTTCCCACCGGACCTCCTCGAGGATTGCACGCATATCACCGCGCCGCGAACGGGGGGTATCGAGCCTGACTCCCCGCGCGCCGCACCGGGCTGCCAGGAGCGATTCCATCTTCTCATCGCAGTAGGTGTCGCAGAGCATGACCCGGGGGACATCGGGGGGAGCGTGGCGGTCGAATGCCAGGAAGGCATCTCCGGGGGAGGGGTAGCACATCACGAAGGCATGGGGCATCGTGCCGGCGAGGGGGATGCCGGCCGGCGCGCAGGTGTTGCTGGCCCCGTCGACACCCCCGATCCATGCCGACCGTTCAACCATCGCGGCAATTGCCGGGTGCTGGCGGCGGGAACCGAAGGAGAAGACCAGCCGGTCACCGGCCAGGGCCTTTATCCCGGCAGCAGCGGTTGCAATACCCGAGGAGTGGCAGAGAAAGCCAAGGATAGAGGTTTCGTAGGCAGCGATCTCGCGCCACTTCCCGCTGATACGGAGGACAGGTTCCCGGGGAAAAAAGAGCGACCCCTCGGGCATCGCGTCCATGTCAAGGGCAAGCCCTTCGAGGAGGGTGGTAACATCCTCCATCCCGCAGAGCACCCCAAAACCCCGGGGGAGGTCTGATACGGTGACCTCCATTGTCACGTGCGGTGAAATGCCCGATTTTTCGAGGACAGAGACAGCCCTCTGGAAGTAGATATCCGTGCACCCACCCTTCCGGATCCGGTCCTCTTCAACGATGGCAAACAGGCCCATGGATCAAGAGTCGGGTTCCGGGGAGATACAGGTATTGAGTATGGGAGGTTTGATCCCCACCGAAAGCCAGAACATGGTCTATCAGGATACCTATTGTGCGACCATGGACGAGTCTGCCCTTCCGGAGGTCGCCTGATGCTTGGGATCATCGGGGGTACAAGCCTTCTCTACGCGCGGATCCCGCCACTCGAGGCATGCGTCGTTCACACGCCTTTTGGAAACTGCGAGGTCAGGACAGGGGAGGTCGCACTGCTCCTCCGGCACCAGGGGTCGCTGCCGCCCCACCGGATCAACTACCGTGCCCACCTTTCTGCCCTCGCCCTCCTGGGAGTTGACCGCATCGTCCTGATTGGCTCCTCCGGTTCGCTCAAGAAGGAGATACCGCCGGGGACCATCGTTATCCCGACTGATTACTTCTCTTTTGCCCCCGTCCCCTCCATCCATGACCATGCCATCTGCCATGTCCACCCCGGCTTCTCGCCCGGCCTCCTCGAACGACTCCGGTGCCTTGTCCCCGAGGCACGGTTCGGGGGTACATACGTCCAGACGCCGGGGCCACGGATCGAGACCGTTGCGGAGGTGAGGGCATTCTCGTCTGTCGGTGACATCGTGGGGATGACGGTTGCGTCCGAGGCCACGCTCGCAAATGAACTCGGGATCGAGGTCGCTGCCCTCTGCACGGTTGACAACTACGCAAACGGCCTCTCGGAGGAACTCCTCACGTACGAGAGTATCCTCGAATCTTCTGCATCCTTTTCCCGGAGGAACGAGGATGTTCTTTCTCGGATAATATCAGGACTTTCATAGAGGAAAATGCGCATGGAACACGAACTGCTGGAAACGGGACCCCTCCTTATCAGGAACGTAAAACTCGATGCAAAACCGACAGACATCCTCATCGACGACCGTGGCATGATTTCTGCGGTCGGGAGAGAGGTCGGCCGGGTGGCCGGAAAGGAGGCAGACCGCGTGATCGAGGGGAACGGGGCAACAGTCCTTCCGGGGCTCGTCAACACCCACACGCACGCGGCAATGACTCTCTTCCGGGGGTACGCTGATGATATGCCGCTTTCGGCATGGCTGTCAGAAAAGATCTGGCCGATCGAGGCTCTCCTGACGGGGGAAGATGTGTACTGGGGGACGAAGCTTGCCTGCCTTGAGATGATCCGTTCCGGGACCGTTGCCTTCGCCGACATGTACTTCTTCATGGAAGACGCGGCACGGGCCGTTTCCGAGATGGGCCTGTGTGCCGTTCTCTCCTATGGCTTCATCGACCTCTTTTCCGAGGAGAAAAGGGAGAGGGAGTGCAGGAACACCGACAAATTCGTCAGATTTGTCGAGAGTCTCGAGAACCCGCGAATCCGGCCAGCCGTCGGTCCCCATGCGGTGTACACCGTCTCGCCGGAGGGGCTCCGGTGGTGTGCTGAGTATGCCGCCCAGCGGGAGATCGGGATCCATATCCACGTAAGCGAGACAGAGAAGGAAGTAAGGGATGCTGTCTCCCAATGGGGCAAGCGACCGGTTGCCATCCTTGACGAGTGCGGGATCCTCACTCCCCGGACGGTCGCAGCCCATGGCTGCTGGCTGGACCGCGATGAGTGCATGCTCCTCGCCCGCCGGAGCGTCCATGTCTCCCACAACCCCACGAGTAACATGAAACTTGCGACCGGAAGGGCGATGCCGTACCACTGGCTGAAAGAGGCCGGGGCGTCGGTCACCCTCGGGACGGACGGGTGCGCCTCGAACAACAGCCTCGACCTCTTCACCGACATGAAAATTGCTGCACTCCTCCAGAAGTTTGCGTGGAACTCACCGACCCTGCTCCCCGCAGAGGAGGCCCTGGCCATGGCCACCTCGTCGGGGGCACGGGCTCTTGGCACAGGGAACGGCAGGGTTGCCCCCGGCGAGCCGGCTGACCTGATCCTCATCGACCCGCGGGCGGTCTGTAACACGCCGGTACACAGCATGACCTCAAACATCGTCTATTCCTGCACGGGGAGCGTTGTCATGACCACAATCTGCCATGGCCGCGTGCTGATGCATAACCGGGAAGTGCCGGGAGAGGACGAGATCCTCCGCCAGGCAGCACGGGCCGCACGGGCACTAGTGGAAAAGGCGCGGGAAGGGCAGTAGTGGGCACAGTCCCTTCTCAGGACCGGTGGTCCACATGAGACCGAGACGATTTTTCCTCTCTCCCCCGCCCGGGCAAGGAGCCACTGCACTCCCCCGGCGCGGCGGGGAGAACCATATAATCAGGAGGATAGGAGGGAGATCGCGGGGTGTCACCCCTACGCAGTCTCTATCCTTGAGACGTTCTCGAGGCCCAGTTCCTTAATGGAGATCTCCCTCATCCTGTACTTCTGGATCTTTCCCGTCACACTCATCGGGAACTCGGTGACGAACTTGACGTAGCGGGGGATCTTGTAGTGCGCGATCTTCCCCCGGCAGAACTCCTTGACCTCCTCTTCGGTCAGGGTCTCCCCCTTCTCCACCATGACCCAGGCCATCAGCTCCTCGCCGTACTTCTCGTCCGGGACCCCGATGATGTACACGTCCGCAATCTTGGGATGGTGGTGGAGGAACTCCTCTATCTCGCGGGGATAGATATTCTCTCCTCCCCGGATGACCATGTCTTTTAACCTCCCGACGATCTTGACGTATCCCTCCGCATCGACCGTCCCCAGGTCTCCGGTATGGTTCCACCGGTCAGGATCAAGTGTCGCGTGGGTGGCACTGGGGTTGTTGTAGTAGCACTTCATCACGCAGTATCCCCTCGCGCAGATCTCCCCGACCTCCCCCCGCGGGACTATTCGCCCCGTCTTCGGGTCGATGATCTTGATCTCGGTATGGGGGAAGACACGGCCAACGGTCGAGACCCTGCGCTCGAGCGGGTCCCTGGTCGTTGTCATCGTGATCCCCGGGGAGGTCTCCGTCTGGCCGTACACGATGACGATCTCTGACATGTGCATCTTCCTGTTGACCTCTTTCATGACCTCCACCGGGCAGGGAGACCCCGCCATGATACCGGTGCGGAGCGTCTCCATTGAGTAACGGCTGAAATCCGGGTGGGAGAGCTCCGCGATGAACATCGTGGGGACCCCGTGCAGGGCGGTGCACCTCTCCTGCTCAATGCACCGGAGGACGTCGCCCGCATTGAAGGTCGGACCGGGAATCACCATCGTTGCACCGTGCGTCATGCAGGCGAGGTTTGAGAGGACCATCCCGAAACAGTGGTAGAAGGGAACCGGGATGCAGAGCCGGTCCTTCTCGGAGAAGTTCATCCCGTCACCGATGATGTTTCCGTTGTTGAGGATACCGTGGTGGGAGAGGACCACTCCCTTGGGGAACCCTGTCGTGCCGCTCGTGTACTGGATGTTGATCGGGTCATCAAAGGAGAGGGCTTCTTCCCGGGCAGACAGTTCGTCCATGCTCACCTCGGTGCCCTTCCGCATGATGTCGCTCCATGAGAACATTCCCTCCGGGGAGTCCTCTCCCATGAAGATGACATTCTTGAGGAACGGGAACTTCTCGGTGTGGAGGTGTCCGGGCCGGGAACGGGAGATGTCGGGGCATGCCTCGAGCATCATCCCGACGTAGTCTGAGGTCTTGAACCGGTCCTGGACGATCACCGTCTGGATCTCTGCCTGCCGCAGGACATATTCCAGTTCGTAGGTCCGGTACGCCGGGTTGATATTGACCATGATGGCGCCGATTTTTGCCGTCGCAAACTGGGTCAGGACCCACTCGGCGTGGTTCATGGCCCATATACCGACCCGGTCCCCCTTCTCGACACCGATGGCCATCAGGCCCCGGGCAAGGTCTTCTACCTTCTCCAGCAATTCCCGGTAGGTATAGCGGATACCCTGGTGTACCGAGACGACCGCCTCGTTATCGGGGAATTTCCGTGCGATCTGGGTGAGCATCCCGCCGATGGTAAACCCAAGGAGGGGTTTGTCCGAGATCCCGCACTCATAGCTGCCTGCATCCATCCCAAATCCGTGGGTCGCGCATTGATATAGCCCCACCGGAACATTTCCCGGCTCACAGCATAACCCTTAAATCCGCTCAATGTGAGTTAATACAGTCAAGGGGTCGTGGCCTAGTCCGGAATGGCGACGGGCTCCAGCGGTCTTTCGCGTCGTGTGAATGATGAACAATGGGTCTCCTGAACCTGGTGATGATCCGTTGGAGCACTGACGCATGTCGGAGAGACCCGTCGATCGTGAGTTCAAATCTCACCGGCCCCACATTCTTTCCCTGCGAAAAGACGCAGTCCCTTCTCCCTGTTCTCCCCTGTGACCCAATCTCCTGCCATCGCCCGTCCTGCCCCTCAATGCCCGCGTGCTTTTTAACCAAATCGTTCCAATACCTAGGCAGGAGACGTGGCAGATTCCATGTACCAAATAGGTGAAGCACTGGTCGGGGAGGGGCCGGAACTGGCCCATGTTGACCTCGTACTGGGCGATAAGGAGGGACCCGTCGGCTCGGCGTTTGCAAACGCACTCTCCCAGCTCTCGGCAGGCCATACCCCCCTCCTCGCGGTGATCCGGCCAAACCTCATGACAAAACCGGCGACCCTCATCATCCCCAAGGTCACCCTTCGGAAGGGGGGCCAGATCCGGGAGATGTTTGGCCCGGTCCAGGCAGCTGTTGCAAAGGCCGTGGCCGACTGCGTGGAAGAGGGTGCATTCGGGGATCTCGACCTTGAGTCCCTCGTCATCCTGGCAAGCATCTACCTCGACCCGGAAGCCGCCGACTACAACAGGATCTACCGGTACAACTACGGGGCAACAAAACTTGCCATCACCCGTGCGCTCGAAAACTTCCCCGACAGGAAGACCCTCCTCTACGAGAAGGACAGGGCGGCCCACGCCGTCATGGGCTTCAAGGTCCAGCGCCTCTGGGACCCGCCCTACCTCCAGGTCGCCCTCGACCTCGTCGACATGCAGAAGGTCCGGTCGGTCCTTGCCGAACTGCCGAAGAACGACCACCTCATCATCGAGGCAGGAACACCTCTCATCAAGAGGTTTGGCCTCTCCATCATCGGAGAGATCCGGAAAGTCCGCCCCGATGCCTTCATCATTGCAGACCTCAAGGTCCTTGACACCGGAAACCTCGAGGCCCGCATGGCAGCAGACGCATCTGCCGATGCTGTCGTCATCTCGGGTCTTGCTCCCCAGGCTACCCTCGAGAAGGCGATCGCCGAGGCCCGCAAGACCGGCATTTACTCAGTCATCGACATGCTCAACGTGGCAGACCCGGTCAAGGTGATCAAGGCACTCAAAGTCAAGCCTGATGTCGTCGAGATCCACCGGGCCATCGACGCCGAGGACACTGCCCATTCCTGGGGAGACATCCCCGCTATCAGGAAAGCGGCCGGTGGAAAACTCCTCGTCGCCACTGCCGGGGGCATCCGGGTCGAGGGGGTAAAAGACGCTATTGCCGCCGGTGCCGACATCATCGTCGTCGGGAGGGCGATTACCGCGAGCAAGGATGTCCACACTGCTGCAGACCTCTTCCTCGAGAGACTGAACAAGGAGGAGATCGACCAGTTCCGGGTGATGACGGACTTTTAATCCACCCCAACACGTCTTTTTTCCCATACCCTCGGTATTACCCGTCCCGAATCTGCCAGTGCCCCCGCGGAGGGGGCATCGTGGCGAGGGGAAAAAAGAAATTATTTTTTCTTGAATTTCAGGGGCAGCTTGTCGATATTATTCGCGGCAAGGGTGTAGGGGCTGTCGCAGATACCGTCCTTGTTTGAGTCGGGCGTAATCTGGGAGAAGCCCTGCCCGTTCGGCTGGCCCCAGGAGTTCCCGCCCGAATATTTTCCATCGGTGATACTCTTGACTTCACCGCGGGTCAGGTTCCACGTGTTCGCGTTGGTGGTGCCAAACCTGGTGTTGTTGACGTTGTAGAAGTAGTTGTTGAAGATGATGTTGTCCTTGGCATTACTGAAAATCCCCATGCCAGCTAGTGCATTTTCCCTGACCAGGTTGTCATAAATGACATTCTGATTGCCTGCGAGCATAAGTCCATATGCCCCACATTTATCCACTGTATTCCCATTAATGAGATTGTCTTTGGAGTCTGACCTTATATCGATGCCATTTATTGTCGAGTTCTGAACGACATTTTTGGACACAACATTGTCAACGCAATCGGTGGTAAGTTGTATTCCATGAACATTACTATCCTTCACGGTATTCCCGGATATTACGTTGTAATCCGACTGTTCGCAATAAATACCCGTATTCTTATTCCCCGTGAGGGTATTCTGGGTGATTGTATTATAGTTGCTCTTATATACCCTTATCCCATTCCTTCCATTTCCATTAATTGTACTCTGGATAATCGTGTTGTAGTTTGCCTCTTCATCGAAATTTATTCCATGCTGACCATTGTTCAGGACCTTGCTCTTCTGGAGGCGATTTCCATTGGAGAACCGGAAACGTACACCATCCAACCCATTGTTCTGAGACGTTATTTCGGTAAGGGTGTTGTGATTACTTTGGAAATACAGGAGGACTCCGACTCCGCCGTTGTCAGTTGCTGTGATTTTGCTGAAAGTATTCCCCATGCTGTGTGCCACCAGCACGCCATGGTTCAGGTTGCTCTTTGAGGTAATTTTTTCAAACTGGCTGTTCTTGACATCGTTGATGAATATCCCGGAGTCCCAGTCAGACAGCACGACGTTCCTGATGACAACGTTGACAAGGGTCATTGCCGCGTTATAGATTTTTATCCCAATGCTTTCCGCTTTATCGGTTCCATCGATGATCTTGCCTTTTCCATCGATCACGACGTTGGAACACTGGATGAGAATGGCAACTGGTTCCGGAGAGTCCCTGATATCAGTCGCCAGGTAGTACGATCCAGGCTCGGAGATTACAGTCGGCCCGGTGATGGGAATCGCTGCTCCTGCAAATCCAGGTACAAGAAGGAACGCGCAGAGAAGTGCGATTGTCAATACGGGAAAGAGTTTCTCAGAACCCCAGAGAGGTTTTTGGACTGTCATGATACATCCACCTTTTTTGCTATAAATCATTTCGTGATTTTTTCCTTTTATGCCTGACCACACGTCGGTCATAAGCAGTTCGAATGAAAACACACGTGATTCGTTTCGCATCAGGCCTGCTGGATGAAAAACTCAGTGCATTTTCAAAGCTAATGGCTATGCCATCATCATGAGTGCATATCCCTTTGTCCCGAAGAGAACCGTGCAGGTTTTCATCGGAAGGACTCGCACCTATCTCCTTCCTGCTGTCCGTTGGACTGCACGGGAGGCATTCACGGTTGAAATCTCCTTGATTGATAGCGATTCCTTCGCACCCTCCCACGGGGATTTCACTATATGTCAATCCCCACACCATGATATAAACCTTTCTTTAGCCCCCTCCTTTTTTCCTCAATAAAAATCGCCTGATACACAGTTCAATCTATGATTCAGAAGAAATTCATAGACCTAGTGTAAAAGTACATTTCTAAAAACCTCTAAATCGAAAAATAAGCAA
>JANIHI010000006.1 GCA_024518585.1 Methanolinea sp.
ACGGTATAGGTCCCGGCGGCAGTATAATTATGCACGGGGTTCTGGACGGTTGCATTGGATGTCCCGTCACCGAAGTTCCACTGCCAGGCGGTAGGGGAGTTGGAGGAGAGGTCGGTGAACTGGACGGTAAGGGGGTATTGGCCAGATGTCGGGGACGCGGAGAATTGGACAGATGGTGGAACAGGGTTGACGCTTTCGGTCCCCCAGGTCACGACGGCGGGTTCTGGGGATACATGTTTTCTGACGGCAATCCTATCACATATCGCACTGTTTGGAGTACCCCAACTTGTTATTGCTGCAGGTAAAGAATCGGATGGTATCGTTGATGATGTTGTCCTGGTTGTCCCATCGATAACAAATGTAGCCGATGTCGATGAGATTCGATATACCTCAACGTTGTGCCAATTGGTATCAAGTGGGCCAAAAAGGTCAATAAATGTATAGCTACTACCACTAAGTGTTTTTCCTTGGAATTTGTTAGAGCCATCAGTGCGGGCAAAAATGATTACTTGCCGCGAGGCATCAGCATTGTTGAATCCAATTGCTGGATATGAAACCGAACTGGTTGTTGCTTGTTTCCACTTTCCCATGATAACGTGATTACCACCGAATGTTGCTTTTGAATAAATACCCTGGTATGCTGACTTAGATGCCGTAACTGTTACGACTCCGCCACTTACGATCACCGTCGGTGTGCTGCCACCAATGTTCCATTTAGTCGCATTCAGGCTGGTCCCCTCAAAATCATCGAAGAACAGGAACGTTGCATCACCGTTGGAGAGGGAGGTTGCCGCGGGGTTCCCGTAGTAGAGGTAGAATTGAGTTCCGGTGGTGGGGATGGAGGGGACCCTGACCCAAACGATGGCGTAATTAGATCCGGTCTCCTGGACCCAGTAGGAGAGGACGGTATTGTCGGTAGTAGTGAACCGGACATCCGAGAAATCCGGGTTGACCTTGGTTCCGAGGTAGACGTTCTCGCCGGTATCGGTACCGGTCGTGTTCCAGACTTTGAACCGGACCTGGTAATCGGTGAGCGGGGATGAAGATCCGGAGATGGTGTGGAGTTTGCGGTAGGACCAGCCGGAGAGGAACGGCGGGGGTGGAGTGACGGTGATGTAGTTGGATTTCCGGGTGGTGTTGGAGCCGTAAGAATTCGAGACGGTAAGCGTGACGGTATAGGTCCCGGCGGCAGTATAATTATGCACGGGGTTCTGGACGGTTGCATTGGATGTCCCGTCACCGAAGTTCCACTGCCAGGCGGTAGGGGAGTTGGAGGAGAGGTCGGTGAACTGGACGGAAAGCGGCGCTACACCAGTGGCCGGTGTGGCCTTGAATTCTGCGATCGGGCCAGGGACTGGGGAGACGGTGAGCTCGTACAGTTCATTGTTTATTTCGCAATTTCCAGACCGGATTTTGAACCATCCCGCCTCGCCCCAGCCTGTTCCCCAACTGTTCTTGCATATCCAGTATGTTCCTCCCCCATCCTGTCCATACCCGACAATGACGATGGCATGGTAGCCTTCGAAATCGTCAGTTGTATTTTCATAGATGCCTGTTTTATAAGAATAGAAGTCTGAATAGACAACGAAAGTTCCGATTATTGGTCCTCTTGTCAGCGCGTCCTTGATTGCTGCTTCATTGTTAAGGGGGTATATCCGGTGCCATTCTGATATACGGTTAGCTCGGCTGCAACCAGGATTACAGGTGGTCACTTGTGCCTTGTAAGGGAAACAGGACTCGTTCATGACACCTTGATTGAGCACCCAGTTGAGGGGACAGCTCATAGTGGCTCCGTCACAGCTCCCGCATCCCGGACAGGAGAGAAGGTCCTGCTCCGCAAAGTCTGGGTTGAGGTTAGGGTTGTTGTATGCAATTTCCATCCGGGACTCAAGTGTCCCGAGGGTTGCAAATGCCCAGCAACTCCCGCAATCCCCCTGGTTGCGGATGGGGGTTGTAAAGTCACCGCCATTAACCCTCCAGTCGAGAGAGGGAGGAACGCTTTGGATACCAGATGAGAAATTTTCGGGTGAAACACCCGATCCCCCTTCCGAACTGAATGAATTTTCTGTTGATACATGTATGAGACCAAGCATATTTTTGCGTTCGTTGTCAGGCAGGTCGAATACTGATGTCCACCCTGCTACCCATTTCTTCCCCTGCGCTTTGATGGCTGATTGGATATTTTCCAATTCCTTTTGTTTTCTCTCCCGGAAAGCAAGAGAACTTGCGGGGGTCTCTCCCTGTTTCTCTCCCTGTTTGACCGTGCATTGGAGGCATGGTATTTCCTCTCCCATAGTGGAGGAGGGATTGGGATCTGCGAGGGAAGGGGAAGCGGGAGTAATTGCCGGGTCAATGCTGGGGAAAACCGTTTGAGTCGGGGTTGTAATGATTTCGGAATTGACTTGTCCTACGAGGAGATCGCTGCCGGGCGGAGTGGACTCCTCTGCCTGATCAGAACCCCCCGGAGTTGATAGTGACATTGAGAAAAGAGGAGGACAGTCATCATCATTCTCCCCGTCGACCTGGGATACTGGCCCTTGGTGAACCTGACAAACCAATCCCTGTGAATCATTGTCAGTGGCCTGGATTGCTGCCCCGCTACAGGAGATGCATTCCTGTTCAATTTCGTTTCCTGCCGCAGTCCCTATGATGCATAAAGAAAGGAAAATGGTAAAAATAATAACCCCATAAGTAATTTTCCGGACTTTCATCTCTCCACCTTGCACCGGTCTTGCCACCCTGTTTGATCGGTGGCGATTGTTCCTGAAAGTATATTCATCCCCCTTAATTAAATAGTGAGGAGGGGGTAACCTGCATGATGCAGGAATGGAAAATAACCTGGCTTTTCCTCTCAAATTATTGTTAACCAGATATAAAGGGGTCTTCGATATTCGAATAGGTAGTGAGGAGCAATGGGAGAGGCGACCGACTCCACACCGCTAGAAAAGATCCTCCCGCCACGCCCCAAAGGACGTCCCTGCAGCTGTTTGGAGACTGACGTGTCATGGAGAACGGCAAAATTTTTTTCATCTTTCCCCGTATAATACAGCGATGAGATGAAAAATACCAATTCGAGATAAGCCTTTAGAAAAAGAGAAAAAAAAGCTTCCGAGACAGGAATCACCACCATTCACACGATATCCGCGTAATACTGCTCCACCTTCCGGAAGTAAAACGTCCCCGTCACAAGGAGGACGAAGACGACTGCAAGCGAGACCCATATCATGCTGCCCGGCGGACTCGTCCCGAGGAGGGCCCACCGGAACCCCTCGATCACCCCCGCCATGGGGTTTAACCCGTAGAGTACCTGCCACTTTTCGGGTAACAGGGAACTGGGGTAGACGACGGGAGAGGCATAGAGCCATATCTGGACCAGGAACGGGACGGTGTACTGGAAATCCCTGTACATGACGTTTAATGCCGAGAGCCAGATGCCGACCGAGAGCGAGGCGAGGACGGCGAAAAGGACAAACAGCGGGAGGAAGATGACGTTGACCGTGGGTGCAAACCCGTAATAGACCATCAGAAGGACAAGTATCGAGAACGCGACCACGAAATCGACCAGCGGGGAGAGGATCCCGGAAAGGGGCATGACCAGGCGGGGGAAGTAGACTTTCGTGAGGATGTTCTGGTTCTGGACCATGCTCAGGGTCGACCGGGAGAGCCCCTCCGCAAACAGGGTCCAGGGGAGGAGTGCGGCGAAGCTGAAGAGGGGGTAGGGGACGCCCTCGGAGGGGATCTTTGCGAACCCGCCGAAGATGACGGTGAAGATGACCATCGCAAACAGGGGCTGGATGATAGCCCATGCCGCCCCAAGGGCCGTCTGCTTGTACCGGAGCTTCACGTCCCGCCACGTGAAGATGTAGAGGAGCTCGCGGTATGCCCAGAGTTCCCGGAAGTCCACGGGTACCCACTTCTTCGGGGGAGTGATGATGGTGACCGGGAGATCGTCGGGAGCTGGTGTCGACGCCGTCATGATGTAACCCTGTTCTTCGTATTCGCGTGCACCGGCGGAAAAGCTTTCAACAATGGTCCGGTTCCCCGGTGGTACCCGTTCCGAGAGTCTTTTGGTACCACTCGATCGTCCTCTTTAACCCCTCTTCGAAGGGGACTTCTGCCCGGAAACCAAATTCCCGTTCTGCACGGCTCACGTCGAGGCCCCGCCGCGGCTGCCCGTCGGGTTTTGTCGTGTCCCAGACAATTTTCCCGGAAAAACCGGTGTGCCGGGCGATGATCGCCACGAGTTCCCTGATCTTGATCTCGTTGCCGGCACCGATATTCACCGGGTCAGGCTTGTTGTACCGCTCGGTTGCAAGGACGATGGCCCGGGCAGCATCGTCAACGTACAGGAACTCGCGGGAGGCGCTCCCCGTCCCCCATACCTCGACGACCTCCTCCCTGTTGCAGACAGCGTCGGAAAACTTCTTAATCAGCGCCGGGATGACATGGGAGCTCTCGGGGTTGAAGTTGTCATGGGGGCCGTAGAGGTTCACGGGCAGGAGATAGATCGCATTGAACCCGTACTGCTGGCGGTATGCCTGGCACTGGACAAGGAGCATCTTCTTTGCAAGCCCATAGGGCGCGTTGGTCTCCTCGGGGTACCCGTTCCAGAGGTCCTCTTCCCTGAAGGGGACCGGTGTGAACTTCGGGTACGCGCAGACGGTCCCGAGGACGACGCATTTTTCGACCCCGGCCTGGCGAGCGGCCTCGATGACCTGTATCCCCATGATGGCATTGTCAAAGAAGAGCTCGGCAGGATACTTCTGGTTAAAGCCGATCCCGCCGACCCTTGCGGCAAGGTGGATGACAATATCCTTGCCTTCCACCGCTTTCTGGCAGTTTTCCCACTTCCGGAGGTCGAGATCGCGGCTCCGGGGGATCGCGAGCTGCGCGGCTCCAACCCCCCGCTTCAGCAGCTGTTCGACAATGGCACTCCCAAGGAAACCGGCACCGCCCGTGATGAGGATGCTCTTCCCATCCCAGTAACTCACCGCTCTAGTCCCCCTTCCACCACTTGTTGCCAAACCTCTTTTCCAGTATCCTGTCGCCCTCACCGATGGGCTCAAGCCCGAACGCCCGCATGTCTGCGTCCACCATGACCTTGACCAGGTCACCGAACCGGACCCGGGCCTTCCAGCCAAGAACCTTTTCTGCCTTCCGCGGGTCGGCGATGAGCACGTCCACCTCGGTCGGGCGGAAGTATTTCTGGTCGATTCTCACGTGCTCGTCCATGTCGAGGTCTGCGTACCGGAACGCTGCCTCCACGAACTCCTGGACGGAATGGGTCTCACCCGTCCCGATCACGAAGTCGTCAGCCTTGGCCTGCTGGAGCATCATCCACATGCATTCCACGTACTCCGGCGAGAAACCCCAGTCGCGCTTTGCCTCGAGGTTCCCGAGGGCAAGGGACTTCTCCCTGCCCGAGAGTATCCGTGCAATACCCCGCGTGATCTTGCGTGTCACGAAGGTCTCGCCCCGGCGGGGGGACTCGTGGTTGAAGAGGATGCCGTTGCAGGCATACATCCCGTACCCTTCCCGGTAATTCCGCGTCATCCAGTAGGCATAGACTTTCGCACACGCGTAGGGACTGCGGGGGTAAAATGGCGTCTCCTCGTTCTGCGGGGGGTTGGAGCCGCCGAACATCTCGCTGCTCGATGCCTGGTAGAACCGGACGCCGGGGTTGCTCCGGCGGGCAGCCTCGAGCAGGCGGGTCGTCCCAAGGCCCGTGATATTCCCGGTGTACTCCGGGGTATCAAAAGAGACCCGGACGTGGCTCTGGGCGGCAAGGTTGTACACCTCGTCGGGGCGGACCCTGTCCATGATGGTCGAGATTTGCTCGGAATCAGAGAGGTCCCCGTAGTGCAGGAAGAGTCCCGACCCGCTCGATGCTGTCCCGGCAATCTCTGCCTCGGGGAAGATGTGGGCGATCCTGCTGGTATTGAGCGACGAGGACCTCCGTACAAGGCCGTGCACCTCGTAACCCCTCGAGAGGAGGAGCTCGGCGAGGTAGGAGCCGTCCTGCCCGGTAATCCCGGTAATCAAGGCTTTTTTCATGGTACGACCCGGATAAGTGAGAAATATATTCGCACCGGGAGGCATATACCTTCCCGTTTTCCTTGGCAAGCGGCATATCCCGTGGAAACGTTGAGGTAGGGCTGGCACGGGTGTTCTTATCCCAGGCATTACGAAACCCGCGCAATCCCCCCTATATTTACCAGGAGTGAACTATTTAAGCATCCAGGCGAGATAACTATAGCCAGTGTCCCGGTAGGGTAGTGGATATCCTAGAAGCCTGCGGAGCTTTTGACCCGGGTTCAAGTCCCGGCCGGGGCGTCTCTTTCCTTTACCGGTTCCCAAGCGGGATACCGCGGTGCAGTCCCGCCCTTTGTGCTGCTTCCACCGCCTCCTTGTACTCCTTGACCGTCAAGCGACGGTTCAAAACCTTCAATCGCGGATCTGCCAGGAAGTCCCCAACCCTCCCGCAGGGGCGGTACTGGTCCATGATGTTGATGTAGGCATCCCGGGATACCCTCTCTGCAATGAATGCAAAGACCCGCCCGCTCCCGGCAAGGCCGCCGGGGAGGACGAGGTGGCGAATGATGAGTCCCCTCCGTGCAATTCCCCTTTCAATCACCAGGTCGCCGACCTGCCGCTGCATCTCCACGATCGCCGCCTCCATAATTTCAACGTACCGGGGGGCTTCGGAGAGAACGAGCGCAATCTCGTCATCTGCATACTTTGCATCCGGCATGTAGATATCGACGATGCCGTCGAGGATGCGCAGTGTCTCGACCGAATCGTAACTGCCTGTGTTGTACACGAGGGGGATGGCGAGACCCTGCCCGGCGGCGATCGAGACAGACCGGACGATCTGGGGGACAAAGTGGGTGGGCGAAACGAGGTTGATGTTGTGGCACCCCCTGTCCTGGAGCCAAAGCATGATCCGGGCCAGTTCCTCGCAGCTGACCTCCCTGCCATACCTCTCCTGGCTGATCTCGTAGTTCTGGCAGAAGGCACACCGCAGGGAACACCCTGCAAAAAAGATCGTACCGGACCCGGAACTCCCGACCAGGGGAGGCTCCTCTCCAAAGTGGGGACCAAAAGAAGAGACCTTCGGGAGAAAACCTCCCCCGCAGTACCCCGTCTTTCCGGCGGACCTGTCAACACCGCACTGCCGCGGGCAGACCCGGCAGGGTGAGAGTAGCTCCCCGGCATGTTTCACACGCCGTTCCAGTTCCCCGGACCGGTGCAAAGAGAGGTACGATGGCCCGCTTTCGTATGTGCCCGCCATGGATGGTTCTTTTGTCATCCCTGTATTGGTTTCTCCCCTTATTGGGGTATCGGGCAGCAGCTCCCAAAAAGAATATGGGGAGGGAGACATACTGGAGTAGTAACGGCACTACCACGCTGTTTAATCCCCAGGAAAACGAGGTGAATGAGAGAATGGTGAACCTGACACCCGAGATGAAAGAGACTTTTGCAAAGATCAAGCTCTTCCCGGTGGCAACCGCTTCCAAGAAGGGAGTTCCGAACGTCGCCCCGATTGCATTCGTGATCATGGCCGCCGATGACACCCTCTGGCTCGCGGACAACTACATGCACAAGACCCTCGCAAACGTGAAGGAGAACCCGCACGCGGCGATCTACATCTGGGACCCGGACGCAAAGAAGTGCTTCCAGATCAAGGGAACAGTGGAGGTCAAGACCGCGGGTCCCGACTACGAGAAGATGAAGAAGATGGTCCACGACAAGAAACCGGAACTCCCGGCAAAGTCCCTCCTCGTGATGAAGATCACGGAAGTCTTTGAGTGCAACCCCGGCCCCCACGCCGGGAAGAAGTTACTGTAGATCTCCCCACACTTTTTTTGACCCTCTCCCCGGCCGGGTAGTTCCCTTTGGGCCTATCACAATTTTCCGTCGGGTAATGGGGATGTGCAAGAGAGGCAATTGTCCCCCCATCCTTGCGTGAGGATAACCCACCGGAGTCATGCCATCGCCGCATGTATCCAAAATCAACCGGGAGATCTCAAAAAAGAGGCTGTAAAAAAAACAGGGGAGTGGGGGGATTACTCTTTCCCCCGCTTTCCCTGCTCCGCCAGCCGCGCCTGGATCCCGTAGTAGGCCGAGACACCAATTGCGTGGCACTGGTCGATCGAGGTCGTATCGAACGAGACGAGGTCACCCGAGTAGAGCCCTTCCGGGGACGACCGCCCCAGGACCCTGCAACAGCCCTTGAACATCTCCACCTCGACCCTGCCCGTGACCCTCTCCTGGGACTGCGCGATGAACGCAGAAAGGTCATGGAAGAGCGGCTCGTGGACGAGGCCCATGTAGGCGAGTTCCGACCATTTCTCGTCGACGATGTGCTTGAAGGCGAGTTCCTGGCGGGTGAGGGTGAGGTGCTCGAGGTCATGGTGGGCCAGGAGGAGCACGGTGGCTGCCGGGTGCTCGTAGATCTCACGGGCCTTCAGCCCGAGGATCCGGTCCTCGATCATGTTGTTCCTCCCGATGCCGTGCCGGCCGGCCCGGGTATTCAATTCCCTGATCAGGTCAAAGGGTCCGTATTCCACGTCGTTGAGCCGGTGGGGGATCCCCTTGATGAAGTCGATCGCAAGGATCTCGGGCGTGTCCGGGGCATCGTGGGGAGAGACGGTCCATGCATAGATCTCCTCGGGCGGGTGGTAGGCAGGGTCCTCGAGCATCCCTCCCTCGATACTCCTGCTCCAGATGTTTTCGTCCACGCTCCACGGCCTCCCCTTCCCGACGGGGACGGGGATATCGTGTTCTCTGGCATAGTCGATCTCCCAGTCCCGCGTGAGGTTGAGCTCACGGATGGGGGCGATCACGTCCAGTCCCGCCATCCGGAATATAAAATCGAACCGGAGCTGGTCGTTTCCTTTCCCCGTACACCCATGGGCAACGGCATGGGCACCTTCCCGGGCTGCAACCGCGACGACCTCCTCGGCGATGAGCGGGCGGGCGAGCGCGGTCCCCATCGGGTATCCCTCGTAGGAGCCGTTTGCCCTGATCGCCGGGAGGATGTACCCGGTGACGAACTTCTCGCGGGCATCGATCGTGTAATGCGTATCGGCCAGCTTGCGACCTTTCTCCGTCGCGGTCCTGATCTCTTCATCCCGCTGCCCGACGTTCACCGCGACGGTGACCACGCGGTCGTACCCGTAGCGCTCCCGAAGGAGGGGGATGCAGATCGATGTATCGAGCCCGCCGGAATAGGCAAGGACTACCGTTCCCTTTCCCATTTTTCATGCACTCCTGGCTGTCTATTGGAAAAGATAATACCTATTCATTGCCCCTTTCGCGGTAATAATGCTATTTTTTTGTGGGGGACGGACAGGGGGATGTGAACCGGGATGAGAGAACGTCCCCGGTCACGCTCTCCCAGCACTGTGAAATCCGGACAATGGAGAGGATCCGGACGGGGAGAAAAAAAATGAGAATCGGATCCTCACATCGCCTCGAGGTAGTGCGAGAGTGGCTCAATCGTGAGCTGCTCCTTCCTGATTGCCTCGATTGCCATGGTTGCGGCCCTCGCCGCCTGGACGGTCGTAATGTAGGGGACACCGTAATCCACGGCCGCCCTCATGATCTGGTAGTGGTCCTGCCGGGATTGCTTGTCCGTCGGGGTGTTGATGATGAGACGGATCTCGCCCCGCCGGAGGAGGTCGATCGCGTTGGGTGACCCTTCCTGGACCTTCCTGACCTGGTGGGCCGGGATCCCTGCGCCATTGAGGTATTCAACGGTCCCCGCGGTCCCGTAGAGACGCAGGCCCATCTCATGGAGCTTGCGTGCAATCGGGATGACCTCGTCTTTCTGTTCCTTCGAGATCGAGATGAAGATGTTTCCCTCGAGGGGGAGCGAGTTATCGGCCGAGACGCAGGCCTTGTAGTACGCCCGGCCGAAGTCGTAGTCAATGCCCATGACCTCGCCGGTACTCTTCATCTCGGGCCCGAGCACCGTGTCCACGCCGGGGAGCTTGTTGAAGGGGAGGAGGACTTCTTTCACGGCCACGTGGGAGAAGGCCTTTTCATGGTATGCCAGGTCACGGAGTTTCTTTCCGATCATGACCTTTGCCGCTATCTTTGCCAGCGGGATACCGGTTGCCTTGCTCACGAAGGGGACAGTCCTGCTCGCCCGGGGGTTTGCTTCAAGGACAAAGACCATGCCGTCCTTGACGGCGAGCTGGATGTTGATGAGGCCAACAACGCCGAGTGCACGTGCAATTTTCCGGGTATACTCCTTCACGGTCTCGATGATGGAAGGCGGGAGGGACTGGGTCGGGATGACGCATGCCGAGTCACCGCTGTGGACCCCGGCCTCCTCGATGTGTTCCATGATGCCGCCGATGAGGACATCGGACCCGTCGCAGACGGCATCAACGTCAAGCTCAATCGCGTTCTGGAGGAAGGAATCGATGAGCACCGGGTGGTTCCGGCTCACCCTCACGGCCTCCTTCATGTACCCCTCGAGCTCGATCTCGTCGTGGATGATCTCCATCGCACGACCGCCGAGAACGTAGGACGGCCGGACGAGGACCGGGTACCCGATGGCCGCGGCCTTTTGCCGCGCCTCGTCGAGGGAATAGGCAGAACTGTTGGGCGGGCTCGGTATCCCGAGCTGGTCGAGGAGGACGCTGAACCGGTCGCGGTCCTCGGCGATGTCCATGGAGTCGGGGGATGTCCCGAGGATCCGGGTGGCAAGCCCAATCCTTTTCAGCTCCGCATGGAGGGGTACTGCCAGGTTCACGGCGTTCTGTCCGCCGAACTGGACCATGACGCCCATGTAGGTATCTTTCCGCAGGATGTTGACGACGTCCTCGAGCGTCATGGGTTCGAAGAAGAGGCGGTCGGAGGTGTCAAAGTCGGTGGAGACGGTCTCCGGGTTATTGTTGACGATATGGACCTCGACGTTTTCCTCCCGGAGTGCCTTGACGGCGTGGACCGTGCAGTAATCAAACTCTATCCCCTGCCCGATCCGGATCGGCCCCGAGCCAAGGATGAGGACCTTCTGGCGGTCCGTCCGGGGGATCTCGCACTCGGTGTCCCAGGTCGAGTAGAAATAGGGAGTCCGGGCGGGGAACTCCGCGGCACACGTGTCAACGATCTTGTAGGTCGGTTCCCCGGCCGTCTCCCGGACCTCGTCCGGCGACATCCCTGTCAGCGACGCGATCTCGGCGGCAGAGAACCCGAACTTCCGTGCACGCAGGATGTCTTCCCTGCCGGGATTTCCTGCAAGTTTCCTCTCCATCTCGACGATGTTTTTGACCTTCTCGATGAAGAACGGGGAGATGTGTGTCAGGTCTGCAATCTCCCCGACAGAGAACCCGGCGCGGACGGCGTCAAAGAGCGTGTGGAACCTCTCGTCCGTGGGACGGGAGAGGATCATCCGTATCTCCGCGGGTTGCGTGTGCGGTTCAATGTCGGTATCAAGGGACCGGAGTGCCTTCTTGAAAGCCTCCTCGACGGTCCTGCCGATTGCCATGACCTCACCCGTGCTCTTCATCGAGGTGGTCAGGGTCCGGTCCGCGTTCCTGAACTTGTCAAACGGCCAGCGGGGGACCTTCACCACGATGTAGTCGATGGCCGGCTCAAACGATGCCGGCGTGCACCCCGTGACACTGTTTGTTATCTCGTCGAGCCGGAGCCCGATGGCGATCTTGGCGGCGACCCGCGCGATGGGGTACCCCGTGGCCTTGGAGGCAAGGGCAGACGAGCGGGAGACGCGGGGGTTGACCTCGATGACGCGGTACTCGCCATCCCGGTAAGCAAACTGGATGTTGCACCCTCCCTGGACATCGAGTGCCCGGATGATCTTGATGGCAGCACTCCGAAGGGTCTGGAACTCGTCGTCTCGGAGGGTGAGGATGGGAGCGACAACGACACTCTCCCCGGTATGGATGCCCATCGCGTCCACGTTCTCCATCCCGCAGACGATGATGCAGGTATCGGCGGCATCCCGCATCACCTCGAACTCGATCTCCTTCCAGCCGACGACGGACTCTTCGACGAGAACCTGGTGAATGCGGGAACGGGAAAGCCCGATCTCGATGATCCGGACAAGTTCTTCCCGCGTGTGGGCAATGCCACCCCCCGAGCCGCCCAGGGTATAGGCAGGGCGGATGATCGCAGGGAGCCCGACGGTCCGCAGCGCCTCCTCGACCTGGTCCATGCGGTTGAGTATCATGCTCCGGGGGACCGGCTCTCCAATCCGCTCCATGAGTGCCCGGAACTTCTCCCGGTCCTCTCCCTGGTAGATTGCCTCAAGGGGGGTGCCGAGGATCTCGACCCCCGCGAGAGCGCCCCGTTCGGCAAGTTCCGCGGTCATGTTGAGACCCGTCTGCCCCCCCATCCCGGAAAGGATACCGTCGGGTCTCTCCTTCCTGATGATCTTCTCGATGATATCGGCCTTGATGGGCTCGATGTAGATCACGTCCGCCATTTCTGGGTCGGTCTGGATCGTCGCCGGGTTCGAGTTCACGAGGACGACCCTGACCCCCTCTTCGCGCAGCGCCCTGCATGCCTGGGAACCGGAGAAGTCGAACTCTGCGGCCTGTCCGATCTGGATGGGCCCCGACCCGATCAGGAGAACCTTCCTGATATGGGGTTTCTTTGGCATCAGGCCAGCCTCCGGAACATCGTGTCAAAGAAGGGTATCTCAGTATCCCGGGGACCCCCGTGGGCCTCGGGGTGGAACTGGACGCAGGTGATGTCAAGGTACGGGTCTTCGAATCCCTCGAGGGTCCCGTCGTTCACGTTGGTGTAGATGACACTCGTCCCCTCGGGAAGGGTCGATGCATCAACGGCATACCCGTGGTTCTGGGTCGTGATGTAGATGCTCCCGTCCTTGTACCGGACGGGCTGGTTCGTCCCCCGGTGCCCGAACTTCATCTTGTACGTCTTTGCCCCGAGCCCGAGGGCGCAGATCTGGTTGCCCATGCATATACCATAGATCGGGAGGGTGCCTGCCAGTTCTTTCACGCACCGTATTGCGTGCGTGGCAAGGACAGGGTCCCCGGGCCCGTTGCTGATGAAGAGGGCGTCGGGCCTGCACGCGGTCACCTGGTCCGGGGTACAGTCATGGGGAAAGACGTGCACGTCCGCATCCCTGTGCCGGAGACTGACGAGCATGTTCTTCTTCAGGCCGAGGTCGATGAAGGCGATCCGTTTCCCCTTCCCGGGGATGCGGTAGGGCTCCCGGCAGGAGACGTCGGGGATGAGGTCGACCTGGGAGAGGGGGGGAGCATTCCGTGCCAGTTCAATGGCCCTTTCGCTGTCATCGTTCCCCACAACGAGGCCAGCCCGGAGGGTCCCTTCGACCCTCGTTTTGATGGTGAGCATGCGGGTGTCAACCCCCTGGATCCCAAGGAGACCATTTTCTTCAAAGAACTGCGAGAGCGAGGGCCAGGCCTCGGGGACGGGGCAGACTTCCCGGACAACGCACCCGCGGGCCCAGACCCTCGGGGCCTGGAAATTCATCCGGTCGACACCGTAGTTCCCGATCGTCGGGAACGTGAACATCAGGATCTGCCCGTGGTAACTGGGGTCGGTGAGAGCTTCCATGTAACCGCCCATCTGCGTGGAAAAGACAAGTTCTCCTGCGCACTCCCCCTTCCCGCCAAATCCTTCACCGGCCATGCACGTGCCGTCTTCGAGGCCCAGAACCGCCTTCATGGTTTCCATATATGGTGTGCGGGATATGTTTTAATAGGTGTCGGGATACGGGAAAAAGCGGAATTTTGACCCTTCTTCCCGTGGGGGGAGGGGAGGGCAGGTCCCCCCGGATGAGGTATCAGACCTCCTGGAAGAGGCTGAAAATATCGTCAAAGTCAACCCTGCCGTTCCCGTTGTAATCAAAGGGGTTGGGAACGAGGTTTTCTTCCAGCCATTCCAGGGAAAGGAAGAAGACGACCACGTCATCGTAGTCAACCCGGCCATTTCCGTTGATATCTTCAAAATAGCCGTCCCCGTCCGGGTCGCCGGGCAGGGAATCCTGGCCGGGGAATGGGGATAAAAGGGGAGCCGCCACGCGGACACAACCAGGGACGCTCCGCGTGGAATTTCCGGTCGCCGACTGGACCGAGAGGTTCACGGTATAGTTCCCGGCAAAACGGTAGAGGTGCGTCGGGTCCCGTTCATGGGAAAGGGCCCCGTCCCCGAATTCCCACTCCCACCCCGTGATGGCGGGACCGGAAAGGTCGGAAAAATTGACCTGGAGGGGGGCATAGCCAGAGGCCGGGGCGCAGGAAAAATTAGCGGCGGGAGGATCGGGAGGGGCAGGAGTGGGTGTGGGGGTCGGCACGGGTACCCTCGAGACTGTCAGGTCAAGCCACTGGATCGTCCCTGGAGCATAGATGGCAGCCTGGTCCGCTTTGTGCCCGTTGATAAAGAATTCTATCATCACCAATCTCCCGTCCGCGATGTCTTCGCCGAGTGGCTGGACGACCAGTTTCTTCCCAAACATGCAGTCACTCGCGTACTCACCTTTCACCGTCGTCGTGATGCGCCCCCTCTCGTTTCCTCCTATCGTGGCAGTGATAACGGAACCAGGGGGGGCAGGTTCTCCGAGAATGGAAGCCTTTCCAAAGAATTTGCAGGGGAGAGGGGTATCGGAGTGTACCGGTGCAGCCAGACTCCCGAGGAGAGCGCAGATCAAGATAAAAAGGGAGAAAGCCCGGATCCGGTGAACCATACGTATTCCAGCCTTTTTCCCGTTCATCCCTTATGTATATATATTTTACCCACATTCTGCGTTGTCTGACCTTGGATCCGGGAAAAAAAGTCAGAAACCGACAGAAGGGTCGGGGGACACGACGGTCTTTTCCATGCCATTTCTGCTTGCCATTCTCTGTCAGTTTCTGGTTTTTCAAAATTTATGCCGCTAAAAATAAAAATTATGCGAAATAAACATTTTTTTGGGAAATTAAAAAGTTTAAATAGTTACAAACGTGAAAATTTCTTCAATATGGTCGTCCCAAGCAGAATCTTTTTCACAAAGGGGGTGGGTGTTCACCGCGACAGGCTCGCCTCCTTTGAGCTCGCGCTGCGCAAGGCAGGAATCGAGAAGTTCAACCTTGTCTACGTTTCGAGCATCTTTCCTCCCAACTGTAAGATAGTCTCTGTGGAGGAGGGGTGCCGCCTGCTCGAACCAGGGGAGATAACCTACTGCGTGATGGCCAAGAACGATACAAATGAGCCGAACCGCCTCATATCAGCTGCAATAGGACTTGCGCTCCCCAAGGACGCAAACGAGTACGGGTACCTCTCCGAGCACCATGCCTACGGGGAGACGGCAGAAAAGACGGGGGACTATGCCGAAGACCTGGCTGCGACCATGCTTGCGACCACTCTCGGAATCGAGTTTGATATCAACAAGGCCTGGCAGGAGAGGGAACAGATCTACAAGGCGAGCGGGAAGATCATTAAGACGACTCAGATTTGCCAGTCGGCGCAAGGGGACAAGAACGGGCTGTGGACGACGGTGATCGCGGCAGCAGTCTTCATCACGAACAGGAGCTGAAAAGCCGGGAATTAAATCAGTCGGATCGTCCCGTCAGCGGTCTTTACACTCACTTTTCCCTTCTCGGCGGGATAGAAGGTGATTGTTCTCCCCTGGACACCACCCACATCCTCGGCAAGGATGCGGAGGTTCCATTTTTTGAGGTGGAACCGCACGGCTTCGATGTTCCGATCCCCGATGTTCAGGTTACCCGAAAATGACTGGAACATGGAGGATCCCCCGACGATCTTTGCCCCCAGCGCCTCTTTCTTCGAGCCCTGCTTGTTCAGTTCCCGGACGAGGAGTTCAACGGCAGTATCGGCATACTTCGCCGGCCGGTCAGTGCGCCCCTGGGAGTCGGGGAGCATGATGTGGGCAAGTCCCCCGGTATCCCTTTCCATGTCATAGACCACGAGGCCAATGCAGGATCCAAGGCCGATGGAGGACATCGGGGATCTCCCGATATGGTAGTCCCCTATCCCGACCATCACGACCTCCTGATTAGGGCTCTGCATTCCCTTCCCCGGTCATTTCATCAGGTTCTCGAGCATCGCCAGTATCTCGTTCAACATCGGCTGGTTGGGCAGGAGGAACAGGTTACTCGTGATCTTGTACTGGTCGCTGTGCAGCTCCGTCCGGAATATCACGACCTGGTTGATATCAGAAAAGTCCTGTGCGGCCAGGATCGACTGGAAAGCTGCATGGGGCATATCGATGATGAGGGAAGGGGGCGAGGGGAGCATGATGATCGACAGGAGGGTTGCCGACGCATCGAGGAACGCAGAGACCATGATATTGCCAATCTCGAGGAGGGCACTGTGGTCCATCTCTGTCAGGTCCCTGTCGAGTTCGGTCATCCCGAGCATTGCATTCGTCAGGCGGACGACAGAGGTCTTTGGGATGTGCAGGAGCACGTAGCCGCCGCCCGAGACTTCTCCCTGGATCTGGAAAATGACGAGGGCTGCGGGTTCGTCACTGACGTATTCGTGAACCTTCGCTATATCGACAACGTTGATCTCCGGGACTTCCATTCCGATATTTGTCGAGAGCATCGTGGAGAGGGTGGTTGCTGCATGGGCAGCCCCGATGTTCCCAAGTTCCCTCAATGCATCGGATTGCTGAGTTGTAAGCATTTTTTTAGGTCTCCTTGATAATTGAGTTCACGTCAAGGACAGGGACAACTTCACCGTCACCGGGAATGGTAACACCGGAGATACCTCTGACCATGCCGACCACCTTCGAGAGTGGCTTGATCACGACCTCCTGCTGCCCCTCGATCTCGTCGACGGCAATGCTCCTCTTCCTGTTCTGGTACTGGAGGACGACGAGAATACTGGTGGAAGGCGACAGCCCGAACATGTCACCCAGCCGGTCGAGCGGGAGGACTTCGTCGCGCAGGACAACGGTCTCCCGCCCGCCGATAAAGTGGACCCTCTCGGGGGTGAGGCCTGCCACCTCGACCACGTTGTGGATCGGGATGGCGCACCTTCTCCCGTTGATCCTGACCATCATCACGGTGACAATGGCCATCGTGGGCGGGAGGAGGAGTTCAAAAGTCGTGCCCTCGCCCTCCCGGGAATTGACCCGTATCGTCCCGTGGAGTGATTCAAGAGAAGTCCGCACGACGTCGAGCCCGACGCCTCTCCCGCTGATATCGGTGATCGTGTCGGCGGTGCTGAAACCGGGATGGAAGAGGAAGTCGATGATCTCGTCACGGGTCAGGTTCCCGGCATTTTCCGCTGAGATCAAACCCTTCTCGATCGCCTTCCTTTTCACCTTCTCCACGTGGATCCCCTGCCCGTCGTCTTCGACAGTGATGATCACATTGTCACGGTCCCTCCTGGCAGAGAGGCGGAGCGTTCCCTTGCGGGGTTTCCCTGCAGCCTCCCGCACGTCGGGGCTCTCGATTCCATGGTCGATGGCATTGCGTATGAGGTGGAGGAGGGGATCGTTCAACCCGTCCATGACGCTCCGGTCGAGTTCCGTGTCACCCCCTTCAACGATGAATTCCACTTCCTTCCCCTCCCGGTTGGCAATATCCCGGACAGTGCGGGGGAACCTGTTGAAGATGTGCGAGAGGGGGATCATCCGGATATCCATCATGAGGGCCTGGAGATCGGACACGGATCGCCCGATCATGCTGAGAGTCTCCTCGAGTGCCTTGATCTGGTGCTCGCGGGCTATCTCGGTGATGCGGCCCCTGTTGATGACGAGGTCCTCGACGAGGTTCATCATCGTATCGAGTCGGCTGATGTCAACCCGGATATTTTTGACCTCGCGGCCCTTATCGGGCTTGTCCAGCTGCCGCGCGGGCTTTTTCTCTTCCTGCGGCGGGGGTGGACCGCCGGCAGCGGCAAGGCAGATGGGGGGAGAGCCGGGGGCATCGCGATCAGACAGGAATGCAGAGAGGACGTCCGTCGTGCCTGCAATGGCCCGGATAGCATCGATCCCGGCATCGCTCTCGATCTCGACCTCAAACTGCCTGTTGAAATCTCCGTCCTCGACGACCGAGCGGTCAGGCGTGATCGTCCCGAGAGTCCCGATCTCCTCGAGGTTCTGGAGTATGATCATCGCCCGGAGGTTGGGGTTATCGCAGGTATCTTTCAGACGCACCGAGAGCAGGTAGTGACGGGAACCCGTGGCCTTTGGTTCATCGATGACTCCGGCACCGCTTTCAGCCTTTTCCTGATAACTGGTTCCAGGGTGGACTTCGGTTACCGGTGCCTTTCCCCCACCCAGCCAGCGCTTGAGGTCAAGCTCCCACTCGTCGAGATTCTCCGGCATTCCCGGTCCACCGGCCTCGATATCGTCAAGCATCGCCTCTATCTCATCGGCAGCGGCAAGGAGGGAGTCCATGAGCTCCCGGGAGACGGACAATTTGTTGTTCCGGATCTCCTGGAAGACGTCCTCCATGGCGTGGCAGAGGCGTTCCATCCCCTTGAACTCCATGGAGGCCGACATCCCCTTGAGCGAGTGAGCCGACCGGAATATCTCGGCGATTGCCGTTTCAGAGGCTTCTGTCTCGAGGAGCAGGAGATTTTTCACGATATTTTCGTGGTTCTCCCGGGATTCAGCGATGTAGAGTGACCGGTAGGCATCGAGTTCTGACATGGCTTTTCAGTTCACCATCCCTTCAACTGTCTTTGCAATCTCGGCCCCGATCTCGTCGAGGGGAAGGACCCGGTCCACGCAGTTCCGTGCAAGTGCTCCGCGTGCCATGCCATAGACAAGGCAGTCCTGCTCCCGGCAGACAATGGTGCTCCCCCCGTTCTGCTTGACCGTTGCCATCCCCTCACCGCCATCGTTCCCCATGCCCGAGAGGATGACGGATACAACCCTTTTTCCGAAAACCGTCGAGGCAGAGATGAACGTCTTGTCCACGGCGGGGCGGACGCTGTGGAGGGGAGGGGACTGCGAGTGGATGATCCTCCCACCTTTCTGGCCGTTGTCGCCGAGGTAGGCGGATATAACGGAGTGGTATCCGGCCCGGGAGACATACACGTTCCCCCGGTACAGGACGTCCCCGTTATCGGTCTCCTTGACGGGCATCCTGGATATCCGGTTCAACCGTGTCGCGAGTGACGCAGTAAAACCTCCTTCCGGCATGTGCTGGGTTATCACCATGGCAGCCGGGAGGGGGGATGGAAACGATGACAAGAGTATATCGAGCATTGGCGGCCCGCCGGCAGACGCACCAATCACGACGACCTGGTCGGCAATTCCCGGTGCAGGTTTTTCCACCCGCGTGACGTATGAAATCCGGACCAGGTTATGGATCTTGCCGAGGAGCTCCCGCCCTATCCCCCGGACGGCGCTTATGTCCTTTGGCTTGAGCATGAAGTCGTCTGCGCCAAGCGCCATGGCTTTCCGTGTCATCTCGGCTCCCTCTGACGTGAGGGACGAGAGCATCAGGACGCGGGGGAAGTCCCCGGAGGGGGGTCGGTTCCGTAGGACTTCAAGGCCGTTCATCCGTGGCATCTCGATATCGAGGGTCATGACGTCAGGGGCATACTCCTTGACTTTCTTGAGTGCATCCACGCCATCGACCGCTGTTGCGACCACTTCGATCTCGGGGTCTTTCTCCAGCATGTCCCTGATCATGGTCCGCATGAAGAGGGAATCGTCAACGACCAGGACGCGGATCATCGTCTCATGAGCCAAGCACGTTCTTGATCTCTTCGAGGACCTTTGGGGCCTGGAAGGGCTTGACGATGTATCCCTTCGCCCCCGTCTTGATGGCAAGCTTGACCATCTGTTCCTGTCCCACCGCCGTGCACATCACGACCTTGGCATTCGGGTCGATTGCCCGGATCCCCTTGAGGGCCTCGATACCGTTCACCTTCGGCATCACGACGTCCATGGTGACGAGGTCCGGCTTGAGCTCCTGGTACTTGGCGATTGCTTCGTCCCCGTCACCCGCTTCGCCAACGATGTCGTGCCCCCCTGAAAAGAGGATATTCTTGAGGAGGGTACGCATGAAGAGAGTGTCATCCACTATCAGAATTCTCCCCATATCTACCATAGTAAAGGTAAATCCGAAGAATTTAAATATTTAATGATTGTCACCGCTCAGACCGCCCGGTTATCACTGCGATGGGGGCTTTACTGCCTCGGTGATGAACCGGACTCCCTTGGGGGTCAGCTGGACTTCCCTCCGGACGAGAACGACCTCGGCGAGGCCAAGCTTGAGGAGCCTGTCATAGATCTCGTCGAGGTTCTTGTGGGGAATGTTGAGCATGTTTTCGATGGCATGGGAGTCCATCCCGCTGTAGATGAGCATGCCGACCTGGGCAGAGAGGGGGTCCAGTTCCTCCCCCGTGACCTCGAGGTCTTTTGTTGCGTCCTTGAGGAAGTTGATGAGGATCTGGAGGGTGGAGAGGGGACAGAGCACGTAACTCGTCACGACGTCCGAGTTCTCCATGTGGTCAAGCTTGAGGACATCGACCTGGTTTTTCTGGACCTCTTTTTTTGTCAGCTCCATGCTTGTCACCTCCTTGAGGGCGATCGAGACCTGCTTGTTCTGGCTGACGAACCAGATCGTGGACTTGAGAACGGCAATTGCCCCCTTCTCCCACGTTGCATTCGTCACGAGAACGCCACCCCTGACGGCCGGTGACATGAAGTAAGCCATGAGCCTGTACGCGCTGCACGACATGGCGATAAAACGCTTCATTGCCTGGAGGACCTTCTCCACGCTTGCGATCTTGTAGGTGGTGGGCGGGTCTCCCTTGGCAGTGATAATGAGGAGATTTTTCTTCTCCACGAGGTCAATGACGGACTTGTAAGGGATAGCGGCCTTCAGTGGCTCCAGGATAGTCATCCCATCCTGCTGGAGGTCGATCTTGCCGACGACCCATTTCCCGTTCTTCTCGATCTTGACCGGAACCACTGCCACGTGGGATGCACCTCGTCTTCATTGATCCTTTGGTTTCCGGGGTGAAAGGAGGCTCTCGAGCTCTTTCTGGAGTTCGGATGCATCCACCCGTATATCCTTTAAGTCCCTGATAAGGCTTGCATATTCGCCCTTCTTCTTTGCCTTGGCCTCTGACTTGAGGGAGGCCATCAGGTCATCGTCCTCGCGCTTCCCGCTCCCGAATGAGATCATCTCCGTCTCGGGTTGGGGGGCTGGTGATTGAGGCGGACTCTCCGGTTTTGGACCGGTCGGCGATGCAGGGGTTCCCTTTTGCAGAGGAGCGGCTGAAAGTGCAGCAGGGGACGGGGCGGCTGTGCCCTCGGGCTCCTCTTCCCCGATATCGATACCCTCGATATCAATCGACTCGAGGCCTTCAAGTGTCTCCTCGGGTACAGGAACCCCGATATCTCCGGCCTGCCCGATATCGTCCTTGTGGGCTTCGAGAATCTCCTTTACCTCGTCGGCGTCGTTTGTCTCGTCGAGGGAAATGGGCTCCTCCTCCATCGAGAGGGCAATATCCATCTGGGAGACTTCTGCTTCCGGTGCGGGGAGTGACTGGTCAGGCACCATCCCGAGATCGGTGTCACCGGGGATTGAAAACTCCCCCGGTGTCTCCATCCCGTTCAGGAGGTCGGGGTTGAGATCCTCTCCGACGAGTGAAGCGAAGGGATCGGTCTTTTTTTCCCTCTCGGCAGGGGGAGCTTCGGGGACGATGTCCTCGAGTGATGTGACAGGTTCACCCTGGATGGTCTTCTCGAGGAGTGTATCGATCTTTTTTATACGGGCCTCCTCCTCTTTCCTGGACCGCTTCCCTTTCCGAAAATCTGACCGGAGCACGGCAAACGCCCTCTTCAAAGATGAAAAGAAGTGCGATGCCCCCCTCTCCCCTCCCTCTCCAACAGCCTTCCGCTTGCTCTCCCCTCCCTTTTCCGGGGTCTGCTTCCTGGGGGACGCGGCCGGTTTTTCCTTTCTCTTCAACGAGGGAACCCTGACAGTCCCGGTTGAGAGGAGAACAAGAATGGCAAGGACGACTGCACCGACCAGGAGGTAAAAAAAAGGAATATCCAGAATGAGCATCACGGTCCCGAATGCCATGATGGCAACAAGCAGGACGACCCTGGTCGTGGACTCTTTCATGTCAGATCCCCTGGAACGTGGGAATATTGAAGAACATACCAACTATTACCGGGGCAACGATATAAATAATGCCGGTGACACCGAGGATGAAACTTGCAAAGAAATAGTACATGTAGCGGTCGCCACCCATCACGATCTTCCCGGCAAGGATATTGGAAAGGGAGAGGATTGTGATCATGATGATGACGTAAACCCCCATCTCGGCTTCGGGAAAACTCACGAAAAGGTTGATCCCTCCACTCAGTGAACCTGCAATCGAGCCCTGCTGGTGGAGTGCTGAACTACTCTCCCCGAGGGTTGAAATAACACTCCCGATGGCCTTTGACATGGTGATCATGATGTGGAAGAGGAAGAGAAAGATACCGACCATCATCGCGTGCATGGGTACGAGGAGGATAACGAACCCCATCGCCAGGTTGTTCCGCTTTTCACGCAGGAGGACCTGTTCGAGCATCGACGAACCGACGATCTGGCCGATGACATCAGGCTTGCCCCCCAGTTCCACGGCATCCCGGAAGATATTGAGATACTTGTAGATGAGGTTGCTTCCATTTTCATTGACGAACCGCTGCCATACAAGTTTCTCATCAAGCCCGAGGTTCAGTTTTGAATAGACACCGTTGATGAAGGGTTCGAGTGCCTCGAGTGATTTCCTGTCGATCTCAGCCAGGGCACTCCCCACGGTTATTCCCTTACCCCCCATCACGGCCCCGAGGCTCCGTATGAATGTCGTGAATTCAGAGTCGCGCAGGACGATGTTCCGGTCATCCAGGTAGCCGATGACCCCCAGGGGGAGGAGGAGGAGTCCCACGAGGAGCATGGAAAGCCCCATGTTTGATGTGAGGATCCCAAGGAGAATAGCTCCTGCGAATGCGAGGGGCACGATCTTCTTTTCAAGGCGCCGGATGAGTTCCTGTTCCCGGGAGCCTTTTTCCAGTCCATGTGTCTTGTCATCTGATGGGACCGATTTGTACATGGTCACCAGGCCGAAGAAGGAGACGCAGATGACGATCATGTAGGATGATATCAGGGTCTGCTGGATATTATCGGGTGCAAAAATTGCAACCGAGAGCATCATGATGATCCCGACAAGGGTTGCGGAAAAGAGCATCGCGATGTAGGCATCGCTCCATTTCTTGAGCATCTCGAGCCCCTGCTCGTAGGCGTTCCGGTACACGCTCCGGATGGTGGCAAGCTCGCGGGTCAGGAAGTCCTCGTCGGGGACGCCGGATTCTATCGAGTTTGAGTACCGGTGGAGCATGCTCCGGAGCATGTCGTTCTGGACCTTGTCCGCAATGAGGGAGAGGGCCTGGACGTAGCTGTAGTTCCAGCGCTTGACGAAGAACTCGACCCTCTCGATGTACTTGCAGGTGACGTACTCCTTTCGTGCGGCTGTGTAGGCAAAGATCTCGGGCCGCGTCGCCTGGGCCGTCGTGATGGAGGCCATGTAGGTGACCATGAAGAGGAGGTCCGGCCCCATCCTCTTGCTCTCATCAAGGGATGCCAGTTTCTTTTTAAGAGAGGTGCCAAGGTCCTGGAACGGGATCTTACCAGCATTGGCGTGGCGAACCTTGTCACCGAAACCTGTGAGAGGCATCTACATGGAGTCGATATCGATCTTGAGGAGTCCCTGTTTCTTGATCTTTGTCATCATGTGATAGAGGTCGTAGAACCCGGTGTACCCCGCCTTGTGCAGGCGCTCCAGGATCCGCGCCCTTTTTTCCACCTCCTCGTATATCGCGGCCTTCTTGTGCTCCGGGATGCCAAGCATCGTCGCGATCTTGTTCTCGAGCAGGTAACTGCTCCCCCGGCCGGTGAACTCGTGGGTGTCGGTCACCGGGTCCCAGTGGAACATCTCGACGAACGAGAACCCCTGGGTCTCGGGGTTGTACCCGACGAGCTCGTTGACGCTCAGCATGCGGCGGACCGTCTCGCCGGTCGGCCTCTTGACAGCGCTCTGGATGACCACGATGTTGAGGTTGTCCACGTAGGTCTTCGGGATGTTGATCGGGTCACCGCAGAGACGCTGGATCAGTTTTTCAACGGACGCCGCGTGGAACGTGGAGAGGACGGGGTGGCCGGTCTGCATCGCACCGAACGCGACCGACCCCTCGACACCCCGGATCTCACCGACGAGAATCTGGTTTGGACGCTGACGGAGGGCGGCCTTGAGGAGGTCGAACATCGTCACGTCCGATCCCTCGCCTTCCCCCTTCCCCTTGCCCTTGGAGACCTCCCTCGTCCAGTTCTTGTGCGGAACCTGGAGCTCGGGGGTATCCTCGATGGTCACGATCTTGTTCTCCGGCGGGATGAAGGCGGTGAGGGCATTGAGGCTCGTCGTCTTGCCGCTTGCCGTCTCGCCGCTCATGAAGAGTGACATCCCGTTCTCGATGCAGATCCACAAGTAGGCCGCGACCATGTAATCGCACGTCTTGAACTCGATCAGCTTCAGGATGCTGATCGGGTCATCCATTGCCTTCCTGATGGTGAAGTTGCTCCCCTTGCGGCTGATGTCAGTACTGTAAACGATGTTGATACGCGACCCGTCGGGGAGCGTTGCATCAACGATGGGGTTCCGGTAGGTGATGGGTCTCTTTGTCCTCTCGGCGAGCTTGATCACGAACGTATCAAGTTCATCGGTGTTGTCCCAGCCTACGACCGCCTTCAATCCCTTGAATATCTTGTGCTCGATGAAGATCGGCCCGACCCCATCGACGGTGATATCCTCGATGTACCTGTCGTTGATGAACGGCTTGAGGAGACCGACATCGATCTTGTCCCGGATGATCATGTACTCGATGGCCCGGTACTCCTGGGGAGTCACGATGATCCGACCGTCCGGTGTCTGGGGTACGTGGGACAAAACTAATTTTTTATGTGCACTCGTCTTTGCCGTCAGGTCCTTGTTCAGGAAATCTTTCAGCTTTGCGCCAAGACCTTTCTGGCCGGTCTTGCCCGCAAGGGCCGGCAGTTCCTCACCCGGTTTTTTGACGTAGAGGACTTGGGCAATCAGCCTCTTGAGGACTTCGGCACGTTCCTCGTCGGTGACCGGGTCTTCCTCGAGGGCATCGAGGAGGTCGACAAGCTTGATCTCGACGGCCGGAAGGAGCTCCTTGACGCTGTGCATGAACGAGGGGTCGACGGGGATGTAGTAGTTGCGGACATCGTTGGGGTCAAAAAAGATGTGGACAAAGACCGTGTCGTCCGCCGGGTAGATGAGGTTGGGGTCGGTCATCGACTTGAGGTCCCTCTTGAGCTCGGAGAAGAAGAGGGGGATCCCGTACTCATCGACAGGGAAGATATGGAGGTATTCGAGGAGGTGGGGTGCCTTTTTCACGTACTCCTTGGCATTGACCGGCAGCATGCGGTAGAGGGCACATCCCTCAATGTTGTTCGCACAGTCGTTGTCCTCGGTGTTCTCTGCCGGCTTGAAAGGGAGGGTGAGCGCTGCGGTGAGGGCGGGCATGGGTTCACACCTTTGCCATCGATATCGGGATGATCTTCATTCCGTACCCGGGGTGGACCTCGAAGGAGACCAGGTTCCCGGTCGTCTTGCGGGCACCCCTGACCTTGACCACCTCGAGGACCATGACGTACTTGTCCCCGATTAAGGCCTTCTTCATGGAGAGGTGGGCGTCGCAGATGGAGCGGATCCGGACGAGGGTGTCCTCCTCAAAGGCGTAGGTATGGAGGGTGATCAGGATAGTCTTCCCATGGTCGACGAGGTTCTTGCAGTTCGTCAGGAACGTGAGGATCGATGCCTGTTCGGTGTATTCCGTAAACATCGTCAGCGAGTCGATGACCGCGACCTCGGCCTTGCTCCGCCGGATGTGGTTGACGATCCGCAGGAGGATACCGTCCATCTCCTCTTTCGTCCACTTGAACCCCACCATGTGGAGGTGGAAGAGGCGGATGTACCCCCAGGCGAAATAATCCGAGACGTCAAGGCTCATGGACTCCATCTGCGAGAGGAAGCTCTTGGCGGTCAGTTCGGTGGAGTAGAGGTCAACGCGGAGCCCCTGCTTCATGGCCCCCCACATGATCTGCTGGGTGAGGACGCTCTTTCCGGTATCGTTCTCCCCCTCGATCAGGGTGAGGGAGCCAAGGGGGATGCCGTCTGCTATCTTCTTGTCGATCTCGCTGTTTCCGGTCGAGAGGATGTTCTTATCCTCACCACCGAGAAGGCTCGAGAGTCCCTCGTTGACTGACTCCACCATGGATTATACTGAATTATATATCGCAATGTTAATATAAAGTGTTCCTTACCGGATGTAAGGCTGATACGGGTGGACCCTGAACAGACTACTCTTTATACGAGTTGGGAATCCCGTTACCTGTTACAATTTTGAACCTTTCTGGTGTTATTCCCGAATAGGAAACAGACATGTTCAGGATTTCCCCGGGATCCCACTGGTTCCTGTATATTTTTTCCTCCGTGTAATCACCATCAGTGATACTCACGTCTGTCCAGTGTCCCTCCGCCGGTTCGGACCGATACGTAAAGAGGAACCACCCCGACGAACTATCGTAAAGGTATACATCGATGTACCCGAAATTCCGGATAGGTTCCCTCCCGGTATTCAGAATTTCAATGGTGAGCGGGGAACCGCCTGACGAATTTGCGACCACTTCCATCGAGGTCCCAAGCATTTTGAGCTGGAGATCCGTCATGTCCTTTTGAGCCGTGGAGACAACCTCGCTCGTCACAAGGGTGCTGCCTGCAAGGACGTATGCAGTGATGATGATGATGACGATGCCAAAGGCTGTTGCCACGAGGGACGCTGCTGCCATGGTTTTCTCATCTCAACTTCTCGTAAAGGTCAGGTCCCTCCTCACGCCATTCGGGAGGACAACCGCAACGTAGACATCTCCCCCACTCCCCGGGAGGAGGTCCCCTGCATCAGTAACGGTGATGGTGAGGGTTTCACCTGGGTCCCAGTAACTGTTCGTGTTCTCCTCGATTGTATACCGGCCGGATAAAGACCTCCTCTCGAAATTTCCCGGTGCACCGACGTAGATATCCCCCGTATTGATCTCGTTTGTATGCAAGCGGGCAGACCCGACATTTTTTACCCATACTTTAACCGTTGTCGCGTTTGCAAATGTGTTGACGATCCGAAAGTCCGTCCGCATCTTCGTATCGGCCTGGCTCGAGACAGATCCAAACGTGTCAGCCGTCCGGTAAATGGCAGGAAAAATGGCATTTATCAGGACACCGGCGGCAATCACGGCACTGATGAGAAACAGCGCGGTGACGATGGTCTCGCTGGACATGTCACTTCAGAGTCTGTCCCGGGACGGTAAATACTCTCTCTTCTTGGACTCCTCTTCGGGGTGTTGCCCGGATGCCAGGAACTTCTGGGTGTCCCTGGTCTCCCTCTTCTCCATGAGGACCTCGATCATGTCCCTGTCAAGGGTCGAGTCTGACGGGTTCAGGATGTGGTTGAGTTCGTACAGTTCCGAGACAAACTCGTCGGCCCGGATCTCGTGCAACTCCCCGATGCTGGTCGGCATCAGCCGGGCCATGTCTTTTACGAGCTTGCAGGACTTGTCAGAGATGTAGCCCATCGCGTGGTAGGCTTCGAGCATCAGGTCGACCCGGTCGTGGCCGTACCTCTTGACGTTCCGCGAGGTCCATTCAAAGAGCCGGAAGACCTTCTGCAGCCTGACCTTGTCACCGGCAGCAGTCCGTGCAGAATCTTCTTCCTTCGGGAGGATGGCAAGCTGGGACTTGAGTGCAGCGAGAAGGTCAGCCTCGCTCTTTGCCACCTCGTGGCCGGCAGAAACGCCCGCCGGGGTACTGCCCGGGGCAGGGTGCCCGGGAATACCGTGCAGGCCTTCCTGTCCCTGCGGGCGTGGCTGGTCTGCCGCCGGGGTTTTTGGTTCTGCCCCTGCTGCACCTCCCTCAGAAGCCCCTTTCTGCTGTATCTGCGACGTCGACTTGATGGCCTCGGCAGCCGATTCAAGGGCACTTGACGTATCTTTCATGACGTTTGCCATCCGTGATGCGACCTCGCCCCCCTGGTCCCCCTTTCCGCTGACAACGATAGGGTTCTCAAGGTCGTTCATCCGTTCACGGATATCGATGAGCAGCCGCTTGATGGAGGTCTTGATGAGCTCGACCTCGTCCTGGAGCTTGAGGAGCTTGACCTCAGGGTCGTCAGACGAGGCAGAGGCGATGATGTGGTCCACCTGGGACTGACTGACTGCCATACTGTGTAATAGTCACTGCTCACTCTTTATAAACATTATCTTCGTGAAAAAAGGAGGGGGTTTAAATGAGGATGTTCACGTTGTCGATTCCGGCCGGGACCTTCCGAATGATGGGGTACGCTGCGCCATCGGCGGGAAGGAGCGTGATGGTGAACCTCTCGTTCGGGACAGCAGTTGTCGGGACACCGATGAAGATGATGAACTGCTCGTTTGGCTCGAGGAGGTTGTCACCATCGTCATTGATGGTCGCATTAATACCCCATTTGGGGGCACTTCCTGCCTGATCGCCAGTTATATAGATGACTGGTTGGCCATAATCGGCCCCAGTCCACCGAGTCCTCTCGTCTGAATAGGATATGGCCATCTTGGTCACGTCGAGGGGATTCTGGCCAGCTGTGAGCCCGATTGTGAACTTCGTGTAGTTCAGGTACGGTTTATAATCGGTTGTTAAGTTGTTGATCCCATAGACATTCCCAATGATCTCGAAGCTCGAACTCGCGGATTTGACACCGGCATACACGGTCTCCTGGCTCTTCTGCGTCGTGAAGAACCCCGCCCCGAGCACGACGTACGAGAACACCGCGGCAACGACCACGAATGCGATCAGCACAATGGCCGCTTCAAGCCCGGTAAATGCGTCTTCGCGGGTCATCTCAATACACCTCGTAGACTCCACCCTTTTGCATCCCTGCCGGCGTCCTCTTCTGCAAGAGCAGGGAGGCTCCGACGTCCGGCTTGATCTCAATGGATACTAGTTCATTCGTGCCAACGTCAACTGTTGCAGGGTCTCCGGCCTGGCCCCGTAATTCAATCAAAACCTGGTAAATCTCGTTCGGTTCGAGCAAGTTATCTTCAACGTCATCAGAAGAGGGTGCAAGGATACGGGTCCTCACGACCTTTGCATATCCCGACGTCGTGGAGTTCTGGTCGATGTAGATCTTGGTCTGTTTTGCCGTTGAGACCGTGTAGGTTATCTTTGACATGTCAACGTCATTTGCACCCGATGCAAGCTTCAGGGTAAAGCTGAGGTTATTTACCTTATTTGCTTCTGTTGCATCGGCCTGCATGACAACCGGCCCTGTCGTGGCGAGGTTGTTGCTCGCCTGTTTCGTGCCGGTATAGATCGTCTCCTGGCTCTTCTGCGTCGTGAAGAACCCGGCGCCGAGCACTACATACGAGAACACCGCAGCAACGACCACGAATGCGATCAGCACAATCGCGGCCTCGAGCCCGGTGAACGCGTCATCGTTCCTTTGATCTTTTCTCATAGTCTACACCTCGCATGACTAACGGATCCCTCCAGTTAGCCTGCATCTGTAGATTATCCTCTCCGTTTATAAATATTTGCCTCATGTACCCCGTTTTTTGGCGGAAAAGGTATTTTGCGGGAGGGAAACCCTCGGGAACAAAAGGAAAAGTTTAAATAGTGTTGTTCAATGCCTCGACGGCCCGCGGGTCGTCGATCTCCTCGAGTGCCCGGATCACCCGGAGCCGGACACCGGAGTCCTCGTCGTTGAGGGCCTCGATGAGGGGCTCAACAACGCGTGGGTCGTTGCACTTCGAGAGGGCACTCACTGCACGGAGACGGACGCTCCTGTCGGGGTCTTTCAAGGCAGCAATGAGGGTCTCGATGACGCTGTGGTCCCCGATCCGCCCGAGGGACTTGACGACCTCGCGCCGGACGAACCGGTTCTCGTCCTGCATCGCCCGGATCAGGACAGGGAGGGCCTCCCTGTTGCCGATGATCCGGAGGGCAATTGCAGCCCCCATCCGGACGTGCCAGTCGGCGTTCTCCATTGCCTCGATGAGGGCGGGGAACGCTTTTTCTCCCATCTCACCGAGGCCCTCGGCCGCCCCTTCGCGGCCGTACCGGTCCTCGTCTTTAAGGGCAGAGATCAGTGCCGGGATCGCCCTCTCGTCTCCTATCCTCCCGAGCGACTTTGCAGCCTCCCGGCGGACGTACCGGTTCTCGTCGGAGAGGAGACCAATCAGGGGGTCGACGGCCCGCCGGTCTCCCAGTTCCCCGAGGGCCCTGGCGGCCTCTTCCCGAACTTCGTCTTCCGGGTTGTGGAGGGCACGGATCACGTCCTCAAAGGCCCCTTCGAACTTGATCTTTGCCCGGACCGAGGGGTGTTCCATGGCCTCTTCAAAGGTCTCCCCGAGGCCCGAGTGCTCAAAGAACCCCCGCAGGAACGACTCGACAAGCGTCCTGTCCTTTGCGTAGAGGGCAAGGGCGACGAAGATCGCGATGTCCATTCCCGCGTTGAGGAGGGCAATGAAGGGGTTACCCACAATCCCCTCGAGGAACAGGAACGTCGTGAGGAGGAGGATTGCGGCAATCAGGAGGAGAGTGACCTGGAGACCGCGGCGGGGGTACCAGAGAGCCATCAGGATGATCGGGATGAGGTAGAGGTGGGGGATGAGGGGGTAGACCGACCCGGAGAACGCCTGGTCACGGGAGACAACGAGGTAGAGCGTGAAGAGGAGTGATGTGACTGCAAAGACCGCGATGATGAAGAGCTTGAAGAAGTCCCGCCTCTCCTCGATCGTCTGGTGGGCGGATGCCAGGATGCGGGAGGAGGCAGGCATGGTATATTCAGTATGTTCTGGGGTACCACTTAAACGGAACGGTGCCTCTGGGAATGACGGTGGGGAGGCCATTTTGTCCCCCGGTCCACGACGGTGCCGGGAACACTGGAAAATGGTCCTTTCCAGGGTTGAGCCGTCCTACACAGGTGGAAGGAGAAGAACCAGTGAACCCGGGGAACATCCCATTCATTATCAACTCCCTGAAAAAAGCAGGGGTGACCATGGCCGGAAAATCACGTGCGATCCCGCCTGGTATGAAGGAGAACGTCACCCCCTCACAGACGCCAGCCGGGGAGGAGAGATTGCCTCTGCTTCTCCAAACCTATATGATCTTTCACAGTTTACATATCCTACCAGCCCATGGACCTGATGAACATCCGCCCCTGGATCTTCTTTTACCTCATCTGCTTTGTCGCCCTCCTCCTCGCGACGACTTTCATCGTCCAGGGGATAACCCCCCTCTTCTGGATGAGCTCGACCTTAATCCTCATCGTTGTCGGCTTCAACTTCATCCTCATTTTCAACGAGGTACGGGAACACAAGAAGAGGAAAGCAATGATGAAGCAGTTCTCGAACAAGACCGCACCAAAAGAGGCGGAAAAAGATGGAAAGAAATGAGGGTGAACTCCGGGAGGTCGCGGTTCACTCGAGCGTCCACGAGGTGCGTTTCTGGAAGAATTACCGGATCCTGCAGAAGATGCGTGGCCACCTCGCGGACAGGGAGCGGCTGATCCGGGGGCTTGCTGCCGACCCGACACTCCCGGAGAAAACCCGGGACGAGGTGGTTTTTCTCCTGAAACGGGAGCAGGAGAGCAACCTGGCGGCATTCCACGACTTCCTGGTCAACTTCGTGCAGATCGGCATGGCCAGCCTGCACCAGACACGAATCACCCTTGAATTTACTTTCCGGGAAGACGGGTCTGCGAGGATCGAGCGGGCCGTCCTCCACGTGGATGGGAGGGACGTCCCCCTGCCTGACGGGGAAGGACAGAGACTCCTGGCCCACCTTTCCCCGGCCCTCTCGGGAGAGGAACCGGACAGGGGACTCATCGCTTTCTACGAACGGATAGAGGAAGAGTACGACCGGGGCGGTGGTGACCTCCTCCAGACGTGCAGCCTCGACCTCTGCAGGGTGATCTTCCCGGGGACCCTCTTCCGGGCGAGGATCAGGCTGCCGGCCACCTATTTCTGCAATGAAACCGTACCCCCCTGACAGAAGGCACCGTGCCAGCAAAGAGATTCTGGTTTTTCATCGCTGCCGGTGAGATGGAATGTCCGGCCAAGGGAGGTTAGGTTTATCATATCAACGCTCTGTATCAGAGTGTGAGAGAGGATGGATGAACTGAGTATCTACCTTGTTATTGGTGTCCTGATGTTTGGTATCGGTCTCGTCGCGGGGTTCCTCCTGATGAGTACGTACTATTCCAAGCGGTTTTTGGCGGTGGCCAGGGAATGCGAACGGGCCGACTCGATTGCACCGCTCATCACGGAGATGGAGCGGGAGTCTTAAAAGGGTGAGGAAAATACGATGGTCGATCCGACAGCCTACACGGTTATCAGCATCGTGACACTCTGCTTTGGGCTCCTGGTCGGGTTCCAGGTCGCCCACATCATGTATGTCCGCCGGCTGACACGCCTCGCAAAGAGGTGCATCGATACGGGGACAATCGCACCCGTCCTCGTCGAGATAGAAATCGCAGAGGGCCCGGAAAAATAGACCTTACCCTTTCTTGCCGGACTCTATCTGCCGCAGCATCATCCTTTTTAGTTTCTCGCGGCAGCTCTCGCCAAGTTCAGACCACCGGATGGATTCTATCTCGGCCCCTCTCCCTGGCTCTTCCCTGGTCGTGTCGACCGCCCTGGCAATATCGTGGTCGAGGGATTTTGCCTTTTCCCAGCACCTGAGGGCCTCTTCATCCCTCCCGAGGCCACCCTGGAGAGTAATGCCCTTGAATGCCCAGACATCGGCGTTTCCCGGCACGATCTCGAGGGCCTTGTCGTAGTACTCGACTGCCTCCTCGAACCGGCTCTCGAACGCGAGCATGTCAGCCTTGAGGACATAGCCGTCGGCCGTGTTCAATGACCGGTCGACCTTCTTCCAGAACCCGGACTTCTTCTCCATCGGACGGAACTGACCTTTTTCCCTTATCAATCAATGCCCCCTCCTCCCTATAAAACATGTGGAGGGTATTGCCACCGCACGACGGGAAAACATACCCGGTCATGATAAACACTTAAATAGAGGCAGACCCAACCCCCTTTCTGATGGAAATGAGGGGGTATTTTCCTTTTCTGGTCGCGTTCCTCGTCCTTATACTGGTGCTCTCAGGGTGCATCACTCCCCCGAAGGAAAAGGGGGCAGGTCCCGCGGGCCCCGGTGGCGAACCGGGGAAGTCAGGCACGGAATCTGCACCTACACCCACGCAGAAAATAATGGACACGCGGGTCATCACCCCGGCGACACCCTATCCCACGCCCACTCCTTCAGTGACCATGCTCGCTTCCAGCACTTTACCGGTCTATACAGTCAAACCAACGTTTTACAAGGTCATTTACAGGAATAACCTCGATTTTTCCTACAGCGTCTCGGCTTACTCTGTGAAGGTTGAAAAGCCCCCCCTGATCATTGAGATGTGCCTTTCACCGAGGATGATAACCCGCAACGTCTGGTACGAGAGCAGGTATACGAACAAGGAAGACGTGTACGTGACCCAGACGGCGATCAGCCCTGCCTCTTACTTCGAGATCAGGGTCCGTGACAAGGCATCCGGCGATATCATCGAAAAGGAAGGATTTGGGAAGACCTACAGTGTTGAACCGTACAAGGTCCTCACCATTCGCACATCAGGGGATTACCTGGTCGAATTTGCCGGAAACGATATCTCTGCCACGGTCCAGATGAGGGTCCCCGGTGACCCGGAACCAGGTGTGACTCCTGCAGGAACCCTCTCCTGCCCGTCATGACAGGGACGCGAGGTCGCGGGGGCTGTTGATATTGGTAAATGTCCGCAGATCCGGGTCCAGGTCGCGGAAGCTCTGTGCATCAACGTAACGGGCGGAAAGTTCTCCTGCGAGGCCCCGGAGGGAGGGAGGGTCAGACCTGACCAGGCAATCGAGGAGGGCGGACCTCCTGTAGACCGCGTGGAGGGGTTCCATCATCTCCCCGTCCCAGCGGGGTATGACGGCATCGTACTCCCCGATGAGGGAGAAGAGACGGGAAACGACAGCCGCGGAAACACAGGGCATGTCACAGGCACACACGAAGAGCAGGTCCCCGGATGCAGCGAGGGCACCGGCATGGAGACCCCCGATGGGTCCCCTCCCCCGCCTGATATCGGGAACGCACAGGATACCGTTCATGTGCGAGAAACGGCTACACTGCCCGGGGTCTTTTGCAACGAGGACGATCTCGTCAACGACACCCCGCAGAGTGCTGACCAGCCTCTCGATGAAGGTCTGGCCTCCCAGGGTGAAGAAATACTTCTCCTGGCCATTGGCTCGCCGTGCCTCGCCCCCGACGAGGATTATTGCAGACCGCCCGGTCATCGAACAGAAAAAATGTTCACGAATAGGCCTCCCCAACCCGGGGAGAATGCAGGGGGCTCCTCACCTGAATTCGAAACGTCCACTTCACCACAGACCGGCATACCGGTACATTCGTTGGTGGGCATAAAATGGTTTTATTTTCTCCCCCGTCCGCGGGGAGGAACCGCGACTACCAGGTCACCTCCGGGATAGGGAGGATAAACCAAATTTGACCGGCCTTTCGCTATGAGTGGAAAAAATCACGCCCAAGGGCCCGGAGGAGATCCAGGGATTCATTCAGGAACATGAGCAGGGAAAGTGAAAAGCAGGGAGTGGTTTTTTGAGAGCGGGAAGTCCAGATAAACTTTTCCGGAGATACGGGCTTCATTTCTTTCGACCCCGTTTTTCCATGGCAAGGAGGTATTCCTTGATCTCGGGGCCGGGCGAGAACCCGCCGATCCCGTTGCGGGAGACCACGCGGTGGCAGGGAATAACGAGGGGGGTTGGGTTCCGCTTCATGGCGAGGCCCACGAGGCGTGGCGATACCTGCAGGATTTCCCCGAGTTCTCCGTAGGTCGCCGTCTCCCCGTAAGGGATCCCGCGTACAAGCCTGTAGACCTCCGAGAAGGGGTATTCCTCCCCGAGGGCAATGCTCCCAAGGACAGTGAGGTCTTCCGGCAACCCCGCGCAGTACCGCCTGATGGGGAGGGGGACCGCCCCCTCGAGGGGGAACGGCGAGAACCTGGTCCCATGGACCACGTTGCCCTCCCAGGTGACGTGGACGTGCCAGAAACCCAGCCGGCAGGACCCCTGCCTCATCTCCATGAACGGACGACCTCCTTGAAGTCCGGCAGCCTGCAGGGACGGAGTTCCTCCCTCATCCACGGTGCAAGACCCCTGTTCACCCTGCCGTCAAGGAACCTCCGGTCTCCCAGGACGAGGACACCCCTGTCCTCTGGTGTCCGGAGCACCCTCCCGAGTGCCTGGCTGGCACGGTTGATGGCCGGCAGGGTGTAGCAGAGGAACTCCCCCTCGTCACCGAACCGCCGGCGGTAATAATCAATGACCATCCTGCGGACCCGGTTGAAGGGTGCGAGGGGAAGGCCGATGACCATCGCGCCCTGGAGTAATTCACCCCGGTAATCCAGCCCCTCGCTCCACTTACCCCCGCAGACGGCAAGGAGGATCCCGGCCCTGCCTGATTCGGGCAGGGAGAGGAACCTCCTCAATGCCTCTTCTGCATTCCGGGGGTCCCGGGGTTCAATGAAGATCTCTTTTGCGTGCTTTCCGGTGGAGAGGCGGCCGGCAAATGCGTCAAGGAGCTGGTATGAGGGAAAATACACGGCAAGGTTCCCGGGCAGCCGGGAGAAGACCTCGATGTACTCCTGGATGAGCCGTGAATTCGACTCGTCCTGGCGCATCGAGAATGCCGTGGTGATGTCAGCGGCACAGATGACAAGGCGGTTTTCCCGGGGGAAGGCGTTTGGGAGGGAGAGCGTCCTGACCGGCCGGTCTCCAAAGAAGAGCCGGGCATAGCTCTCGACGGGAGAGAGCGTGCCTGATATGAGGATGCAGGCATGGTGTGACGTCGCAATCTCTCCCAGGCGTATACCCGGGTCGATGCACCGGACCTCGAGGGAGACCTTCTCCTCGTCCTTCTGGAAGAGCGTCAGGAAGGAGGGGTCGCGGGAGGACTGGGAGAGGGTATAGAGGAACCGGGTCAGTTTCTCTGTTGCACTCTCGCGGAAATCACCGTTCTTGATATTCCTCTCGCGGATCTTCTCGGCGACCTCCATGAATTCCTCGACGATACCATCCATTCCCGGGTAGAGGGAACCCTTTACCACCATCCTGTCGAAGATGCGCGGGTCGAACCAGTCTTCTGCCTCAGGGGAATTGCGGATGCCGTCCATGAAATCCAGGATACGGGGGAGGATGTCCTGGAGGGCCCTGGTGCTCTCCTTCTTCTTCCCGATGGAAGCGAGTTCCTGCCCGGCCATGGCGAGGGCAGAAGAGTCAATCGTCACGCTCTGGGCAGCGGCAACGGCATCACCGCAGTTATGCGCCTCGTCGACGAGGAGCACCGATGCGGAGGGGTCGATGTTCAGGTTCGCAAGGAGGTTCCTCTGGATCTCCTCGTCGAATACGTGCTGGTAGTTGAGGAGGATGACATCAGCCTTCTGGGCGGCCAGGACCATCATCTCGTAGGGACAGACCCCGGATGCGATATCCCCCATTTCGTGGGGCCAGCAGGTACTGCCAAGGACCCTCTCAGCAGCAGCCTGGAGCTCCGGGGAGGGGACCATCCGCAGGCCTGTTTCAGATCGGGAAAAGACCCTGCTCGCAATGAAGTAAGGACAGAGAAGAGGCCGTGCGGCGTCCATCCGGCGGACCTGCTGTTTGATATAAGGGTCACGGGCAGGCACGAGTGAGCCGTTTTCTGCCCGCTGGCGCATGAGGGACGAGGAGAAGGACTTGACCCCCTCGCACCGCCGGTAGACGTCGCCCTCCCCGCCGAGCGGGCACATGCCCCTCTTCCCGATAAGGTACGCGACCTTGAGCCCGGGCTTCTTTTTCCGAATGAGGGAGGCCTCCCTGATGAAGGTGTTCAACTGGCTCACGGTCCTGACAGCGACGAGGACCTTTTTCCCTCCCGCCCCTGCCAGCAGGGCAGCAAGCAGGCTTGACTTTCCACTCCCTGTCGGGGCATCGATGAGCCCGATGCCGCCATCCCTCGCGCACTCCAACGCAAATTCCAGCATCTCCTTCTGGTGTGGACGGAACTCCGGGTAGGGGAAGAGGTCCCTGATTCCTGCCATCGTGCAGGAGTGTTGGAGCCCTGACTCTTTTTTATTATCGGGAAGAACCAACTTTTACCCATGGCTGTCCACCCCATCGAGTACCGGTACGGCACCGGCGAGATGCGCCGCATCTGGTCTGAAGAGTACCGTTTCTCCTGTATCGTCCAGGCCGAGATTGCCCTTGCCCAGGCATCGGCCGATCACGGTCTCATCCCCCGGTCCGCGGCTGATGCCATTGCACGGGGAGCGCCAAAGGCCACCCTTGCCCGTGCGAGGGAGATCGAGGAAGAGATCGGGCACGACATGATGGCCATTGTCAGGGCAATCGCCGAACAGTGCGGGGAGGGGGGCGGCACCGTGCACTACGGGGCAACGTCCAACGACATCCTGGACACCGCGACAGGCCTCCAGGTCCGGGAAACCCTCTCGGTCCTCGAGGAGAGGCTCTGCCGCCTCCTCGGCGTCCTCCTCCGCCGGGCGGCAGAGACGCGAAACCTCGTGTGCGCCGCCCGGACCCATGGCCAGATTGGCGTGCCGACCACATACGGACTCCGTTTCGCCATATGGGCAAGTGAGGTAGCCCGCCACATCGAGAGGCTGCGGCAGGCAAGGCCACGGGTCGCGGTCGGCCAGCTCACCGGGGCGGTGGGGACGCAGGCGGCGCTGGGTGAAAAGGGGATGGAGATACAGGAGAGGATGATGGAGATACTCGGGCTGTCAGCAGTCGACGTCTCCAACCAGGTCATTGCCCGGGACAGGTACGCGGAATATTTCATGCTCCTTGCAAACGTGGCAACGACCCTCGATAAGATCGGGATCGAGATCCGCACCCTCCAGAGGACCGAGATCGGGGAGGTCGAGGAGGCATTCGGGTCCCGCCAGGTGGGTTCCAGCACGATGCCCCACAAGAGGAACCCCATCAAGAGCGAGCAGGTCTGCGGCCTTGCCCGCATCGTCCGCTCCTCCGTCGAACCTGCCCTCGGCAACAACACCCTCTGGGACGAGCGTGATCTCACGAATTCCTCCTGCGAACGTGTCCTTTTTCCGGAGGCCAGTATCCTTACCGACCATATCCTGGTCCTGATGACAAAAGTCCTCGAGGGTCTGGTCCTCCGGCCCGACCAAATCGAGAAAAATCTCCACGTCCTCCACGGCATCAACATGGCAGAGTCAGTGATGGTCGCACTCGTGCAGAGGGGAATGGACCGGCAGGTGGCCCACGAGGTCCTCAGGAAAGCGAGCATGGAGGCCCTTGCCCGCAAAGTGCCGCTCGCGCAGCTGCTGGCAGGAATCAGGGAGGTGACGGCTCTCATTCCTCCCGGCGAGATTGAATCGCTCCTTGACCCGGCACGCTACATCGGCACCGCACCGCGGCAGGTGGACAGGGTCATCGCACGGCTTTCCCCCCTCTGCCAGACCCCGGGAGGGGAAGGGGGGAGTACCCGGTGGCAGAGGACCTGAAGATCCGTTCGATGCGTCCAGTTTTTTTCCAATGAAACAGGCTTTGGCCATTTTCACTATTTGTGCCCGGCCGCACGGCGGTCATGGGCAGATACCACGAAAATCGCATCCGCGATTTTCATTTTGTATCCTTGTGTCCCGGAGAGAATCACGTGGTTTTTGGCTCTTCGCACCTTTGAGTGGGTAGATGGGAACCAAAAAGGGGGGACTGCCTCGTCCCATCCTCCCATGAGGGTAGACCCGCCGCCCCCGACCACCCTGAAATGACGAAAGGGGAAAGGAAAGGTCTTACGCTTCCCCTTCAGGTTCTTCTTCCCTTTCGGGCTTCGTGAAAGTCTCCTGCAGGATAATTTTCCCGATGCCCGGGATATTCTCGAATGCCTCGTGGATGATCCTGCTCCGCCACAACAGCCATCGGCGGTCATACATGATCCCCGGCGGGAGGTGGATGGTGAGAACCCCGGTCTCGAGTGACACGTCCATGTCCCTCCCCGCATACAGCCGGATAAGGCCTTTTACCTGTTCCACGGGGTCTGTGACGCACTCTTCGACCGAAAACCGGTAGGAGAGGGTCTTTCCGGCCAGGGGATGGTTGAAGTCGATGAGGACCCTGTTCCCGATGAGGTCAACAACCTTGCCCTCGCCTTTCTCGGGGATCTTGAGGATCATCCCCTTCTTTGGTTTCTCCCTGAAAGTATTCTTATTGAAGGCCTCCACCCGGCCGGGCTCATGGGCACCGAATGCCTTCGCTGGGGGGACTTCGACCTCCCCTTCCTCCCCGACCTCTTTCCCGACAAGGGCCTCCTCGAGGCCGAGGATAACATGGTGGCTCCCGACCCTTATCGTCACCGGGCCGTATACAGCTTCGGGGTTGTAAATGCCCGCTTCTTTTGCCACTTGCTCATCGGTGGTATCAAAAACACTCCCCTCCACCCTGCCGGTGTAGCTGAGCCGGATAAAATCACCCATCTTGATTGCCATCATAACACCCGGATATCCCTGGTTCTTGACGGGAGGAAAGGCTCCATCACCACCCCTCCCCGGAAAGGATTCCCTCTATAATTTCAAAAGTGGCGTTATATAGTTAATCGAAGGGAGCCTGGCTTTCCCCCGGTATCCCCACCCGGGTGGTCCGGGGGCATACCGATTGACCGGAGTCCGGCGAAAATACCCAGCAATTGGTGTAATGGAGATGGAATAAGGGAAAGAGATGTTTTCTTTCCTTTAGCAGCGTGAAGTCCCCATCCTCCCGGGAGGTATGTCAAAGGGCTTTTGTCCCCCCGTCTCCAACTCTCATGGTACCAGAGGTTCACCATGTCCCCGGACACGGCAAAGAAGGAGAGACCGGGCGCGGTGCCTTCCCCCCGCCAGAATCCCCTCCCGGAGGGTCAGCATGCTCGAAGTTGAACTGAAGGCCAGGGTCGCCGACCTCTCCCGCGTGCGGCAGAAGCTCACGTCGCTCCATGCAGAATTCGAAGGGAGAGTCCTTGAACGCGACCTGTACCTGGATTCGCCGAGCCGCGATTTTCGGGTCACCGACGAGGCCCTCCGTCTCCGCGAGGCCGATGGAAGGTTTACCCTCACCTACAAGGGACAGAGGAGGGGGGATTTTGCCCTCAAGGCACGGGAAGAGCTTTCCTGCGGCCTTGAATCGGGCGAGACCATGAGGAAGATCCTCCTTGCGCTGGGTTTTTCACCCGTTGCAGAAGTGGTGAAGTCAAGGGAATACTTCCGCCTCCCGGAGGCAACCGTGACGCTTGACCAGGTAGAGGGACTCGGTGACTTTGTGGAGATCGAGATGAGGGACCCGGCCAGGACGTCACCCGAGGACCTCATCGGGCTCGCACGGGACCTCGGTGTCACCGGAGAGCCCATCCACGAGTCCTACCTCGAACTCCTCGAGGCGTTGAAGGGGCGATAGGCCCGGGGGAAGCACGCAGTCGCCGGGTGCCGGGAAAAAAGGTCGAGGAAAAGAGGAGATCGGGGGGAGATCGAGGGACCTTCCACTTTTATTTAGACCTGGACCAGTTCGATCCCGATCTCCTTTCGCACTTCGCCCAGGTGGATCATGGCACACTGCCCGAGGGCTGCCATCCCGGGGTTCACGACTTTTGTGCCTGCTTCCTCGGCAATACCCCTCTGTTCATGGATATGTGCACAGCAGACCAGGTCAAAAGATGCCATGTGCTTCCTGACGCTCGCACTGCCGACGTGGTTTCCTCCCGCCAGGTCGAGGATGCCGAGAGGCGGGGCGTGCGAGATGAGGATGTTGTGCGTCCGCCGATCCATCCGGCCGACGAGGGAGGAGAGGATCTCATCAATCTGCTTGTCTGTCATCTCGAACGGTGTCGAAAACGGTGTCGGGTTTGATCCCCCGATCCCCACGAGGCAGACGGGGCCCATGCTGATGGACGAGCCATGGAGGCAGACGCAGTCGGAACGCTCCAGTGTGTCGAGCGTATCCCGCGGGTCGCAGTTGCCGGGTACCGCAAACGCAGGGACATCGATGCGATCGAAGAGCGCCCCCACGGCATCGGCCGGACCCATGTTGGTGATGTCGCCGGCGATAAAAATTGCATCCGGGGAGAGTTCAAGGAAAGACTCGATCTTTCCAAATTCCCCATGCAGGTCGGCCAGCAAAAGAACATCTTTCATGTGAATAATCATTCGAAGGGGTTTTTAAAAAAATCTTTGCGTCGGGTTACGCCACGTCCCCGTCACTTTGCCCTTCAGCGCGAGCGACCCAAGCATGCGCTCCAGTCCAGGGAGGAGGGGGCGCGGGCTTGTGCCTGCCAGCGGGGTTCCCGGGAGGGGCAGGAAGCGGTGCACGTGCACCTGCCCCCTCGCACTCGTCCACCGGATGAGCTCTGCAGTCATTGCCTGGTCCTCGTCACTCTCCCCTGGTATCCCGACGATGAAATCCACGACGGGTGTCAAGCCTGCCTCAAGGGTCAGTTCGACCGCCCGTATGACGTCTTCCACGCTGTGTCCCCGCTCCAGGAGGGAGAGGACCCTGTCACTCCCTGACTGGGCCCCGAAGTGGAGGCGCGTGTTGCTGCAGTATGTCGTGATCATCTCGAGGGCCTGGTGGGTGACCCATTCCGGCCGGACTTCACTTGGGAAAGTTCCAAGGTAGATATTCTGCCCAGGCTTCCTGAGAGAGGCAAGGAGTGCCCTGACCTTTTCGAGGCGGGGGGTCTTTCCATCGGACCCGTATGCAAGGGCGTTTGGGGTCACGAACCGGGCATCCCGGAATTTCCGGGCAGCCGTGACGATGGCCGGGATACTCCGGTGGCGCATTCCACGCCCAAAGATGCGGGGTGTCTGGCAGTACGTGCAGGAGTGGGGGCAGCCCCGCGAGATCTCGATGTAACCCTTCATCGTGGTAAAAGGAGGGTATGCATCGAGGCGAACGGAACTGGCAGGAGGCGAAAAGACATCACCGGTCGCAACACCCGGCGGGATCTTTCCTCCTTCCCGGATCGCGAGGAGGAGGGCCGGGAGGGTGAATTCCCCTTCGCCGACGACCACGTAGTCGGCAATTTTTACCATTTCCCTGTGGCAGGCCGTGGCATGGGGACCGCCAACGATGGTCATACAGGGGGCATCCCGTATCTCGGGAAGGTAGCGGGGGAGGGAAAGCGAGTTCAGACTGTAACAGGTCACGTCTCCCTGGGGTGAACTGACAGGCCGGAGGATGAACCCTTCCCTCTCGCAGGCTGCATAGAGGGCAGCATAGGAGTTGCGCGATGCAGGGATGAGTCTCCAGCAGACGTCCATTTTCCCATGAGAATTGCATTTGCGGTATTCATGTTTTCTGTTCTCGCAACCGGTGGTCATCGGCAGTCAGTGGCAGGGTTAGTGCAACCGTGGCAGGGATTTTGTTTTTTGAAAAATCAGGAGGGGGGGCCAGGCCACCGTTCCCGGAAGCCCTCGCCCCTCAGCCCCGCGTCCTGTAGGGCACCATCTGGTCGATGATCTTGTAGGTCTGACCGTTCGTGAGTGTCACGAAGACCTCGAGCCGGTCATCAGTCCGTGACCCCTGGAATGTCACCTCGGCACCCTTGTTTGCCTCCAGGTGTTTCTCGGTGATGACGCCGTCGGGAGTCGTCACCCGTACCAGGATATCTCTGACTGCCACCTGGCCCTTCCCACCGGCAAAGACGACGGTGAGTGTTGCATAGATGGGGTCCTTTTCGTTGACCTGGATCTCGACAGTGCTCTGGGGTGGCAGGGTCACCGTTGGTTCGGCCCCGCCGCTTCCCCGGCCCCACCCCTCGGGTTGCGCGGGTTGCCCCCCGAGGCACCCGCTGAGCAGTACTGCTCCTGATAACAGGACGAGGAGGAAGAATGAAGATCTTCTCATGGAGGAGTGTGGGGAGCCAGCATTCATGAGGGTATCCCTTCAGATCCCGGTATCGGGCAGGACCTCAACGGTCCCCTCGTCGCCATCGACCCGGAGGAGGTCACCGTCCCTGAGCCGGGAGATGCCCCCCTCGATCCTGTCGACGAGGGGTATCCTGCCCATGATGGCGCCGACCGCGATGATGGGTTCGGCTTCCTCGTTAATCATCGCGGCCGGGGCTTTTTTATTGCGACTCAAGGCATAGAGAACGTACGACCCGACAGTCGACCCCCGGCCATGGGGAAAGACGAGGACCTTTCCCGTGATGACCTGGCCTTCCAGGGGATGGCCCTTCTCGACGACAGCTCCCGTCTCGGGGTCGACACCGGAGAGAAACGATATCGGGGCGGGACTGACAAGTGCCCGGCCCTTCCCCGTACCCCCCGCTATCCCCCTGCCGTGGATGCGCATGATCATACCACATAAATCTAGGGAGATCCAGATATAGTGATAGCATGGAAGAGAGCGTTATCCGGAACGCCGGAGCCGATACAGAACTGAAGATACAGCTAAAAATCCAGGACCTTGAGTCACAAGTCCTTGACCTCAAGGTCAAGAACGATGAGCTCCAGCGTGAAAATGCGCAGCTCAAGCGGGAAAATAACCAGCTCAAGCGCATGCCGCTGTTCGTTGCCGTCGTTGTCGACCTGCTCGACAGGGGGGAGGTCTACCTCCGCCAGATGGGAAACAACCAGGAATACTTGACACACGTCAACGACGAGATATTCCGGCAACTCAAGCCGGGGACAAAGGTTGCCGTCAATAATGCCCTGTCTATTGTGAAGATCGTCGGGACAATTTTTGATTCCCGTGTCAGGGTCATGGAACTGGAAGAGTCCCCAAATGTAACTTTCTCCCAGATCGGAGGCCTTTCCAAGGAGATCGAGGAGGTGAGGGAGGCAGTTGAGTACCCCCTCACAAAGCCCCATATTTACGAGAGGGTCGGGGTCGAACCCCCAAAGGGCATTCTCCTCTACGGGCCCCCCGGCACCGGCAAGACGCTCATTGCCAAGGCGGTTGCAAACCAGGCCCGGGCAACTTTCATCCGCATGTCGGGCAGTGAACTTGTCCACAAGTACATCGGTGAGGGCGCCCAGCTCGTTCGCGAGTTGTTTGCCCTTGCACGGGAGAAGTCGCCGTCCATCGTCTTCATCGATGAGATCGACGCGGTGGGAAGCACGAGGACAAATGATGGCACGTCCGGGAGCGCGGAGGTCCAGCGGACCCTGATGCAGCTCCTCGCCGAGATGGACGGTTTCGACACCAGGGGAGACGTCCGGATCATGGCGGCCACGAACAGGGTCGACATGCTTGACCCCGCCCTCCTCCGGCCGGGCCGCTTCGACCGGGTCATTGCCATACCCCTGCCCGATGAGGAAGGCAGGAGGGAGATCTTAAAAATCCACACGCAGAGGATGACCCTTGGCGATGACGTCGACCTCCAGGCGGTGGTGGACATGACCAGGAACGCAACCGGTGCAGAACTCCAGGCAATCTGCCGCGAGGCCGGGATGAATGCCGTGCGCAGGGAAGCCGTCGCCGTCACCCAGGAAGACTTCCTGGGCGCGGTGAAGAAGGTCCGGGCAGAACAGACCCCGGATCTCCGGATGTACATCTGATTTTTTTTCCGGGTCGTCCCCTTTTCCTGGTATGTGCGTAACCCTCTTTACAGGGACGGACCCATAGTGATTTTTGGGACCGGGAAACGATGAGGGTCATCTTTGTACCCCGGGAGGGCGTTGACCTCCACTCTGCCCTTCTCCTGTCTGAGACGAGCAGGGAGGCGCTGCGGTTCTACCAGCCGGAGAAGACTCCTGCGGGAGTGGAAGTGACGGTTGCCTCCCTGGGAAGCGGCCTCTCGCTTGCCTCTGACCTCCGGTGGTACGTCCGCCGGTACATGAGGGACGTGCTCTTCGAGATAGCACCCGGTACCTTCTGCACCCGGGAGCTGGCACAGGACATCTACTACGGCAGGGCCCCGGTCCTGAACAGGCGGTGGAGGTGGAAATGGGTCTACACTTTTCACCCGGAAGGACCGGTCACCGGAAAATCCCCTGGATCAGATATGCCGGGGGAAAGGGAAGCTTCCGGGGGAGCCCCCGTGGGTGAGGAAAAAAGCCTCCTCCGGATCGACGTGTGGTGCACAAAAGACCAGTTCCTGGGAAAAAAGAAGGGGGACGGGGAGGAGGAAATCACTTCTTTGTGACCTTTTCTTCCCCAATTAGCTTCTTTGCAGTCATGAGTTCCCCAATCAGCTTCTTTGCGATCAGGAAGATGATCAGGGCGACGATGATGAAGTAGATGAGGTCAGAGAGGAACTGGCCCCATCTGATGACGATTGGGCCCAGGGCAACCTTTGCCGTCTGCCATTCTCCCCCGGGGATGAAGAATGTGAGGATGGGCATCACGATGTTGTCGACCAGGGACTTGACGAGCTGGTTCGCGGCCAGGCCCATGACAAAGGCAATGGCGAGCCCGATGATCTTGTATTCGGAGAGGAACTCCATAAATTCCTTCAGAAAACTCATTTTTTTCACCTGGGGAAGAGGTAAGCAAAATAGTATTTAAAGGTTTTTCCCCGCGGCGCTTGGACAGGACGCGTGGGATGACCCCCGGTCACGGGTGACAAAGCAGGGGTAAAAACCTGCCTGAAATGGAATCAAGAAAAAAGGAAAAAATGGATACCTAGGCAAACATCGCGCCATACCCGCTCTTGAAGACATGGCGCTCGAAGTCCTGGCCGATCTTCTCGATCGCGTCGAGGAAATCCTCGCGGGAGACGGCTTCGCGTTCCCGGCGTATGGCAAACATCCCGGCCTCCATGCAGATCGCCTTGAGATCCGCACCGTTCTTGCCCTCCGTCAAGCCTGCAATCTCCTCGAGGCTCACGCTCCCATCCAGGTTCATCTTCCTCGTGTGGACCTTGAGGATGGCGACCCTTCCCTGGACGTCGGGGAGGGGTATCTCGATGATGCGGTCGAAACGTCCCGGCCGGAGGAGGGCACGGTCAAGGATATCGATGCGGTTCGTGGCACCGATTATCTTGACATCCCCCCGGCGCTCAAACCCGTCCATCCCTGCGAGCAGCTGCATCAGGGTCCGCTGGACCTCCCGGTCTCCCGATGTGGTGGATTCCGTCCGGGACGCACCCACCGCGTCGATCTCGTCGATGAAGATGATCGTCGGCGATTTCTTCTTGGCGAGGTCAAAGAGTTCCCGCACGAGGCGTGCCCCCTCACCGATGTATTTCTGGACGAGCTCGGACCCGACGACCCGCAGGAAATGTGCGTTGGTCTCGTGGGCAACGGCACGGGCAAGGAGTGTCTTTCCCGTTCCCGGCGGGCCATGGAGGAGGACGCCTTTCGGGGGTTCTATCCCGACACGTTCAAAGAGTTCCGGTTTCTTGAGCGGGAGTTCCACTGCTTCCCTGATCTCGTTGATCTGGAGGTCGAGACCCCCGATATCTGCGTAGGTCTCCTCCGGGCTCTCGATGACCTCCATCCCGTAGACCTGGGCATCGTAGCTCTCAGGGAGGATATCGATGACCGCGAGGGACTGCTGGTTCAGCGTGCACCGGACCCCTGGCTTGAGCTTCTCGGGGTCGATGCACATGGAGCTCCGGACCATGAAACGGGGGCCTGCACTGCTCCTGACAACGACCCTGCCATTGTCAAGGACGTCCGTGATTGTCCCGACGATCAGGGGGGGGCTTCGTAACTGCTCGATCTCGCTCTTGAGCTTCCTGACTTCACGCTCGTACCTGATCTTCTGGGTCTCGATGTATCTCTTGTCCGATTCAATCTGGCGGATCTGCTCGCGCAGTTCCAGGTTGCGGGTCTCCATGTGGGTAACCCTGTCCAGGAGGTACCGGTAGAGCTCCTCGGGGTTCTGTGGTTCCTGGGATTGGCGGGCACTTTCCACCATTTTTCTGCCTCGAATAAGTATATAGGGAAAAATGTCTATAAAGATGTTTGCGACGAGTATGCAGTGCGAAATGTGCGGTGGCAGGATCCACGGCAATCCAAAGACTATTCGTGTGGAAGGGGCAGTCCTCGAGGTCTGTGCCCAGTGCGCCCGGTATGGGACGGAGGTGCAGGCACCCCAAAAGCCCGGGCCACGTGCAGGCGCTGTACCCCGCGCGCCTGTGGCAGGCACCCAAAGGAGGAAAAAGGATGTTTTCGACCTGATCGAGGGCGAAATCGTGGAGGATTACGGGGAAAGGATCCGCAATGCCCGCATGGAGAGGGGCTGGTCACAAAAGGAACTCGCATTGCAGCTCAAGGAGAAAGAACTCCTTATCAAGAAGATCGAGAAGGGAGACCTCATCCCTGAGGATGACGTGCGCCGGAAGCTCGAAAAGGCACTGAATATCCGGTTGATAGACTCGCCTGACGAGGAATCTGCGAAGAAGACCGGGGGAAAGGTTGTCCCCACCCTCGGCGACGTGATCTCCCTCAAGAAGATCAAAAAGTGATGCTTTTCCCCGGTGGGAGTTCCCGGGACTACCCTCCCTGTCCCGTCATGTTTATATAGACATTCCACCAACATCTTTTCTTAATGCTGGGTGAGTGTTTTTTCGCCGGTGAGGGTCTTTATCTTTACTAGCAACGTCTCTTGCCCGTGCATTGGTACGCCTGTTCTCGTGTGGCCTTTGAAGGGAGCGGAGGCTTTCTTCGCGGACTGCACGTATTGTGGCTATTTTAGGTATTTTAGCTGAGTCCATCAGCCGTTTTTGGTAAATGCGCTGCATGGATGGGAGTTTACAATGAGAGGAAAAGAAATTCGCCTGGAACGTATCATGGACCGGAACACCGGCAAGACCATCATCGTCCCCATGGACCACGGGGTCACAAGCGGGCCGATAGAGGGCTTAATCGACCTTGGACGTGCCGTTGACCTTGTGGCAGAAGGGGGTGCAAACGCCGTGCTCGGCCATATCGGGCTCTCGCTGCACGGCCACAGGAGGAGCGGGCGGGACATCGGGCTCATCCTCCACCTCTCGGCGAGCACGTCGATCGGTCCGGACCCGAACGAGAAGGTCCTTGTCAACACCGTGACCAACGCCCTCCGGATGGGGGCCGATGCCGTCTCGATCCACGTGAACATCGGGGCCGACTCCGAGGCACGGATGCTTGCCGACCTCGGGCGTGTCGCCATTGACTGCATGGAATGGGGAATGCCCCTCCTCGCCATGATGTATCCCCGGGGGAGGAAGATCGAGAACGAGCAGGCAGTCAGTCACGTGAGCCTTGCCGCCCGGGTGGCGGCGGAACTGGGGGCCGACATCGTCAAGACAGTCTACACCGGTGACCCGGACAGCTTTCGGGAGGTGACGCGGGGCTGCCCAGTCCCTGTCGTTGTTGCCGGGGGGAGCAGGACGAGTGACAGGGCCACCCTCGAGCTGATCGAGGGGGCCATGGAAGGAGGTGCTGCCGGGATCTCCATCGGGAGAAACGCCTTCCAGCACCCGGCACCCGACCGTTTCGTCGCAGCGGCCGCCATGATCGTGCACCACGGGCACTCGGCAGAAGAGGCATACAGGACACTCCAGGAGGAGAGGAAATGATAGGAAAAGAGATCCGCATTGAACGCATCATGGACCGCAACACGGGCCGGTCCGTTATCGTGCCCATGGACCACGGGTTCACACTGGGCCAGATCGAGGGATTGAAGGACATGACAAAGACGATCTCAGAGGTGAGCGAGGGCGGGGCAAACGCCATCGTGCTCCACAAGGGGATCGTCAAGAGGGGGCACCGTCGACGGGGGAGGGATATCGGGCTGATTGTCCACCTCTCGGGGAGCACGTCCCTGAACCCTGATCCCAACGATAAGGTCCTTGTCTGCACGGTCGAGGAGGCAATAGCCCTCGGGGCCGATGCGGTCTCGATCCATATCAATCTCGGGGCCCCCAACGAGTCACGGATGCTGGAGTCGGCAGGGATGGTCGTCAAGGACTGCAACCGGTGGGGGATACCTCTCCTCGTCATGATCTACCCGCGGGGCAAGGGAGTGGACCCCACCTCACCGGCGACTGTCGGCCACTGTGTCCGCGTCGCCGAGGAGCTGGGTGCAGACCTGATCAAGACAAACTACACGGGGGACCCGAAGTCTTTCGGTGAGATCTGCTCGGCCTGTTCCGTCCCGGTCTTCATCGCCGGCGGGGAGAAGGCAGGGGACCTTGAAACGCTCACGGTCATCAGGGACTCGGTCCGGGCGGGCGGTGCTGGTGTGTGCGTGGGCCGCAACGCCTTCCAGCGGGAGAACACCCGGGCATTCGTCGAGGCCCTCTGCAAGGTCGTCCACGAGGAGATGGACCCCAAAGAGGCGCTCCGGGGGTTGGGATGAAGGAGTTCTGGGTGGATGCCCGGCCTTTTCGCAAGGAGATCGCGACGGCTGCACTGGAATCGGGGGCTGACACGATCGTTGCAGACTCGTGCCAGCCGGTAAAAGCGCTCGGGAGGGTGAGGGTCGTTGCCCCCGACGGGGACCTCGTCATGGGCCGGGACGTCTTTGAGGTGCACATCACCGACAAGCGGAGCGAGGAGGAGGCAGCAGGAAGGGCCCGGCAGGGGTACGTCATCGTCGATGCCGGTGACTGGACGGTCATCCCGCTCGAGAACCTCGTGGCCCAGGCAGACCGGATCATCGCGCGCGTAACGAACCCCGAAGAAGCCTCGCTTGCCCTCCAGGTCCTGGAAAAGGGAGTGGCAGGGGTCCTCCTCGCGACGGATGATCCCGCGCTGATCAAGGAGACAGGGGCCCTCATGCACCAGGGCGGGGAGAGGTTTGCGATAGTCCCCTTCAGGATCACGGCTATCCGTCCCGCGGGTATGGGTGACCGGGTCTGCGTGGACACCTGCACGCTCCTCTCTGAGGGGGAAGGGCTCCTCGTCGGAAATACCTCGCGTGCCTTTCTCCTTGTCCATGCAGAAACACTCGAAAACCCGTACGTGGCCCCCCGCCCGTTCCGTGTCAATGCCGGGGCGGTCCATGCCTACGTCCTCTCGGCCGGGGGGAAGACCTCCTACCTTTCGGACCTTTCCGCGGGCGACAGGGTCCTCGTCGCAGCGAGCGATGGCGCTGCACGCGAGGTGACCGTGGGGCGTGTCAAGATCGAAAAAAGGCCGCTCCTCCTCGTGGAGGCAGAGGCTGACGGGGTCCCCTGCAGCCTGATCCTCCAGAATGCAGAGACGATACGGCTTGTCGCAGAGGACGGCTCTGCACGGTCCGTCGTTGACCTCGCACCGGGCGATACCGTGATCGGGTGCCTGAAGGAGGCCGGCAGGCACTTCGGGATGGCCGTGCGGGAGAGTATCGTGGAGAAGTGATTCCCCTTGAGGGTCGGAATCATCGGCGGTACCGGCAAGATGGGGACCTTCTTCCGGGCCGTGTTTGAAAAGGCGGGCTGCGAGGTCTGGGTCTCGGGAAGAGAGACTCCCTGCCGGGCAGAAGACATTGCACAAAACTGCACCGTGGTGATGGTCTCGGTCCCCATCCGGGAGACGGTCGCGGTCATCGAGCGGATAACACCCCTCCTTTCAGAAGACCAGCTCGTCTGCGATATTACATCCCTGAAGGTGGCACCGGTCAGTGCCATGCTCGCGTCACGGGCAAAGGTGATCGGGCTCCATCCCATGTTCGGCCCGACGGTCAAGGATCTTGCCGGGCAGACGATCATTGCAACCCCCGCCCGGTGCGACAGGGAGACGCAGGAAGAGATCCTCGGGGTATTCCGCTCGCAGGGAGCCCGCATTACCATCACGACCCCGGAGGACCACGACCGGGTCATGGCAGTCGTCCAGGGGCTCACCCACTATGTCACCCTCGGGGTCGCCGAGACCATGCGGAGGCTCGGGCTCACTCCCCGCGAGACGCTGGACTTCATGAGCCCCATCTACCAGATCGAGATGTGCCTCGTGGGCCGCCTCCTCTCCCAGGACCCCTCCCTCTACGCCGATATCCTCCAGCTCAATCCGCACGTCCCCCCCGTACTGGCCGCGTGCGAGGACTCGTTCGCTACCCTCAGGCAGGCCATCGAGGGGGGAGATCCGGGTAGCTTCGTGGAGATTTTCCGGGACAATACCCGGAATTTCGGCGACTACTGCGAGAGGGCCGCAACAGAATCTGACATGCTGATCGCTGCGATGGTGGGGAAATGAGAGTATTTTCCCTCGGTCCCGAGGGCACTTTCAGCCACGAGCTGGGCTGGAGGTTGTTTGGTGATGCCGTCACTCTGGTTCCCACGATACGACGTATCTTTGAGGCCGTGGAGAGGGGAGAGGGGAACGGGCTCATACCGCTCGAGAACAGCGAAGCAGGGGGTGTCGGTGCCTCCCTGGACGGTCTCCTTTCCCACGACGTCTGGATTACCGGCGAGGCCACCATGCCCATCCACCATTACCTCGTCTCCCTCGTCCCCCTCGAAGAAGCTGACGTCCTCTACGTCCATCCCCAGACCCACGAGCAGTGCAGCGATCTCATCGACTCCCTCGAGGTCCCGGTTGTCCACACATCGAGCAACGCCCAGAGTGCCCGGGAGCTCCTGAAGTCCGGGAAGGGCGCCGCAATCGTCTCCCTCCTGACTGCCCGCCTCTGCCACCTCCCCGTCAGGAGGTCCTGCGTGGAGAACAACCCCCAGAACGTGACGCGGTTCGTGACGATCTCGTGCCACCCCTATAGCGGTCCCGACGCGGTCAAGGGGAGTATCATCATCGACCCGCGCGAGGACAGGGCAGGTCTCCTGCATGACATCCTGGGAGTTTTCTCACGGCGTAAGATCAACCTCACCCGGATCGAGTCCCGGCCGTCCAAGAGGGGCATGGGGTCCTACGTCTTCTTCCTGGACTACGAGTACTCGGGAGAGGACACCCGCTCCGTCCTCGGCGAGCTCGGGAAGATGACCTCTTTCCGGGATCTCGGGATTTACCCCGTGCTGGAGGTCCCCGAATGGAAGTGACCCTCCGGAGGGCAGGGCCGGTGGACTGCACGTTCACTGCACCACCTTCCAAGAGCTTCACGCACCGTGCCCTCGTTGCAGCCTCGCTGGCAGAGGGGACCTCGACCCTGGTCGACCCCCTGGAGTCGGACGATACCGCGGTCACCCGTCGCTCGCTCTCCTCCCTTGGGGCAGTCATCGGGAGAACCAAAGGGGGATACGTGGTCAGGGGCACGGGGGGTGTCCTCACCTGCGCAGGGGGGACCGTCATCGACGTCGGTGACTCGGGGACGAGCATGAGGCTGCTTGCTTCCATCGCCCTGCTCTGCGGAAAACCTGTCGTTCTGACAGGTTCAGCCCGGATGAAGGAGAGACCAATCGGTCCCCTTGTCCATGCCCTCCGGGCGCTCGGCGGGACGGTGACGTACCGGGAGTCAGAGGGTTTCCCACCCATCGTGGTCAGCGGGGGACTGGCAGGGGGAGAGACGACCATCGATGCACAGGTAAGCAGCCAGTTCGTCTCCTCCATCCTCCTGGCCTCTCCGTATGCGAAGGAGGATGTCAGCATCAGCGTCCTTTGGAAAGTTGCGTCCCCCTCCTACATCGACATCACCCTTGCCGTGATGGATGAGTTTGGTGTCCCCGTCACGAGGGAGGGATACAGGCACTTTACAGTTCCTGCCGGTCGCCGGTACCGCGCGAAACGGTACGCTATCGAGGGGGACTACTCGTCTGCCTCGTACTTCTTTGCCCTCGCCGCCCTCTGCCGCGGGAGGGTGAGGGTCAAAAACCTCAACCCGGATTCGTGCCAGGGCGACCGTGCATTCCTCGGCTACCTCCGGGAGATGGGGTGCGGGGTGCGGACCGGGGCAGACTGCGTGGAAGTCTCGTGCGAGGGGGACCTGCGGGGAATTGAGGCTGACATGTCTTCTTCTCCGGATACCGTCCAGACACTCTGCATGGTCGCAGCCCGGGCAGAAGGCCCCACGCGGATAACCGGCGTCGGCCACCTCCGGTTCAAGGAGAGTGACAGGTTACGTGAGACTGCCCGCCTCCTCTCGGTCCTTGGGGGAGATGCTCACGTCGCGGGAGACGAGATCCTCATCAATCCCTGCCCGCTCCATGGGGGGACGATCGACCCGGGAAATGATCACCGCACGGCGATGAGTTTTGCCGTCCTGGGACTGGCGATGGGAAATGTAAAGATACAACACGCGGAATGTGTCAGTAAATCGTTCCCGGGGTTCTGGGAACAGCTCGCGTGCCAGGGGCTCGTATGAAGGTTGTACTGACAGGTTTTCGGGGGACCGGCAAGACTGCAACCGGCCGGATCCTCGCCCGTCTCGGGGGGGTCCCGTTTTACGACACGGACGCAATGGTCGAGGAGCAGGCAAAGGCGTCGATCCGGGAGATATTTTCCGTGGAAGGGGAGGAAGGGTTCCGCAAACGGGAGAGTGAGGTGATCGCGAACCTCCCCGAAGGTCCATGTGTCATTGCGACGGGTGGCGGGGCCGTCCTCCTGCCCGAGAACGTGGAGACCCTGCGGAGGGGACGGACAGTCTTCCTCCTCCAGGCCGATCCCCTGACGATCGAGAAGCGCATCCAGGACTCGACACGCCCGCCCCTGACACCCATGGGCCTGCGGGCCGAAATCCGGCACCTCCTCGCCCTCCGCAGGGATTCCTACCTGAGTGCTGCCGACGTGTGCGTGGATACGAGTGCACGGAGTGCCAACGAGGTCGCGATTCACATCAAGCGAATCCTGACCGAGGGCACTGTGCCGGCGGGGGAGGTCCGGAAGGCTTCCCGCGCGATCATGCTGTCGGGAATTCCAAAAGAAGAGGCCCTTGAGCTTGCCGGGAAGGCAGAGACATTCGAAGAGAACCCGCTCCTCCGCTTCTTTGGGATCGCGGGCTACCCCAGCCTCCACAGCCGGAGTCCCCCCCTCTTCCAGGGCCTCTTCTCCTACTTTGGGATCAACGCCTTCTACATCCGCTTCCACGACCCTTCCCTCTCCCGCATCCTCGCGCTTGCGCGGGACCTCGACGCCCGGGGACTCTCTGTCACGATCCCCTTCAAGCAGGAGATCCTCTCGACCCTTGACTACCAGGACCCCCACATGTCTGCGATCGGGGCATGTAACACGGTCCTGTTCTGCGGCGGGAAGTCGTATGGGTACAACACCGACTGGGTGGGAGTCAGGGAACCACTCGGGCACGCGAAGGGGAAAAGCGCCGTTGTCCTCGGTGCCGGTGGTGCTGCTGCAGCCGCCGCTTACGCGCTCCTCTCGCTGGACATGGACGTTACTGTCCTGAACAGGACCGTCGAGAAGGCAGAAACACTCGCGGGCCGGTTCGGGTGCGCATTCGGAAAGCTGGCGGATATCGACAGGATCCGGCCAGAGGTTGTCGTGAATGCGACATCGGTGGGAATGGAGCCAGACCAGGGCAGTCCGCTCACCCGCGACCAGCTCACACCGGGCATGACGATCTTTGACCTCGTGTACACGCCGCCGGAGACCCCCCTAATCAGGATGGCGCGGCGCGCGGGGTGCACCGTGATCACAGGCAAGGAGATGTTCATCCGCCAGGCACGGGCCCAGTTCCGGCACTTCACAGGAATCGATGCTCCCCTCCACATGGTCAGGGAGATGGTGGGGTGAACACGTTTGGAAAAAACTTCCGGGTGACCACGTTCGGGGAGAGTCACGGCCCTGCCCTCGGCGCGGTCATCGACGGGTGCCCGCCCGGTATTGAACTCTCGGAAGGGGATATCGATCCCCTCCTGCGAAGGAGGCGGCCGGGAGAGCATCCCCTCTCCTCGCAGCGCAAGGAAGAGGACCGGGTCGAGATACTGTCCGGGGTCTTCAAGGGAAGGACGACGGGGACACCCATTGCCCTCCTCGTCAGGAACGTGGATGCCCGTTCCTCTGACTACGATGCAATCGCGGACGTTTTCCGGCCTGGTCACGCGGACTATACCTACCATGCAAAGTACGGGATCCGCGACTACCGTGGAGGGGGGCGGAGCTCGGGGCGGGAGACCGTCTCGCGGGTCGCCGCAGGGGCCGTTGCCCTGAAGATCCTGGGCCAACGGGGCATCTCCATCCGGAGCAGGGTCGCCGAGGTCCACGGCGCATCCACGCCGGAAGGTATAGGGAGGGAGATTGCACAGGCCGCCCTTGCGAACGACTCCGTGGGTGGTATCCTGGAACTGGTCGCAAACGGGTGTCCCCCCGGTCTTGGTGATCCTGTCTTTGGGAAACTTGACGCCCTCATCGCGATGGCCATGATGAGTATCGGGGCAGTCAAGGGGGTGGAGATAGGGGACGGCTTTGCCGCAGCCCGGCTGAGGGGCAGCGAGCACAACGACCAGATGGACAGCACCGGTTTTCTCTCGAACCATGCCGGCGGCATCCTGGGCGGGATCAGCACCGGCGCAGACATCATTGTCCGCATCGCCGTCAAGCCGACCCCCACGATCTCACGCGAGCAGAAGACGATCGACTGCCAGGGGAGGGAACGCGTCATCTCGGTATCGGGTCGCCACGACGTGTGTATCGTCCCGCGGATCGGCCCGGTCGCTGAGGCAATGCTTGCCCTCGTGCTCGTGGACGCCCTCCTCGAACAGGAAAAAATCAGGGCCTGGCTTCCCGGCCATGAGAATAACATCTATCCCGGATAGGGGAAGATAGAGAGGAGAAGATCCCGCCGGGGAGTCAATCCCCGGCAATGGCCAACAGGGAGGTGGATCCCATCGTGAAAGAGTCCTGTGAAAGACGATTGTTCTCCAAGAAATACGCGCTGGTCATTGCATGTGCCACAACCCTTGTTTGCTTTGCCCTCGGTGCCGGGTGCCTCTCCGTGCTCACCCAGACCGGGGGAGAGGGTGGGCCCGGTGCCGGGGATTCTTCCGCGCTCCGGGCGACCCTCATAAACCAGGATGCAGACTGGGGTTTTTCCCGGGGATGTACCTGGGAGACGACATTCCAGGTCTATAACCCCGGTTCTGCAGAGGAAAAGAACGTGTACCTGCACGTGGAACTCCTGAACGCGGGGACAGGCGCTGTCCGCGACACAAAGGAGCTCTTCTTGGGCACCGTTGGTCCCGGTGAGCAGAGGGTGGTGACAATCGAGCTCGATGGGGAATGCCTGAGGGACTATACCGTCCGGGCCATACCCCTCACCCGTGCCACGTGAGGGTTTCGCCTCCTTTTTTTTTTCACCCGGTCACTCCGGGCAAGGCGCGTCAGGCGTCCACCCGGGTGGCGATGACATCTTCCCCGGCGAGTACGCCGAGGACGTCCCGGGCCACCCTGACGTGGACCTGCCCCTCTGCGGTGGGGTGCCCGGCATGGCAGAAGAGGAACGATGAACCAAAGAGGGGGAGGATCATCCGGGCGAAGGAAAAACGGGATCCCATGATGCTCGTGATCACCGGTTTTTTGGCATGCAGGGTGAACGAGAGGAGGGAGAGGACATCGTCCCCCGACTGGGGGGAGACAACGATCTTGGGGATGTCTCCAAAAGAGGCAAGGTCGGTGAGCAGGGCGGCAAGGGAAGAAGGGTCCGGCATCGAGGGTGTGTGGTAGGACGCAATGATGGTCTTTTTCCCGTCCCGCACGGCATTCCCAAGGGCCCGGAACCTCCCCTCGATGTCGACGTAAGTGGCATAGGGGAGGAAGGCCTGGAGCCTTTCCCACCACTCGCCCGGGGAACCGGAAAACCGCCCCCCCTCATCCCTGCTGCGGAGCGTGAGGATGAGGGGGATATCCAGGGACTCAAGCGCTGCCAGGGCATCATTTTCCGCAAGACTGTCAGCAAGGTCCAGGCGCAGCTCGATGATGTCGGCTCCGCTTTCGCGGGCAGCCGGGATGAGCCGCGTGTCCGGGACCGAGGCCACGAACTGCATATCCAGGGATCTATGGCAGGGAAGGAGACTTTAACCTGCCCCATGCCGATTTTTGAGGGATGAGTATGCCCCCAGGATTGCAGGCGGGAGGGAATTTGCCGGAACTCCTGGCCCCTGCCGGTTCAATGGAGGCTTTAAGGGCTGCTGTCGCCGCAGGGGCAGACGCCGTGTACCTGGGGGGAAAGCGGTTTGGCGCCCGCCAGCTCGCGCCGAATTTCACCCCGGATGAGATGCAGGAAGCGGTTGATTTTGCCCACCTCCGGGGCGTTAAGGTGTACGTCACCGTCAACACCCTCGTCCGTGAGGAAGAGATCCCGGGGGCGGCACAGTACCTCCTCTCCCTCTTTTTGATGGGCGTGGATGGTGTCATCCTCCAGGATGGGGGCTTGCTTTCTGTTGCCCGCCGTGCGCTCCCCGGCCTTGCCCTCCATGCATCCACGCAGTGCACCATCGCAACACCCGAAGGAGTCCTGTGGGCCGCGTCGGCCGGTTACACGCGCGTGATCCTGGCGCGGGAAGTCACGCTCCCGGAGCTGGACGAAATCCTTGCTATCCCGCCGGAAAAGCGGCCTGGCCTCGAGGTCTTTATCCACGGGGCACTCTGTTATTCATACTCGGGCCAGTGCCTGCTTTCTTCCCTGATTGGCAGGAGAAGCGGAAACAGGGGCATGTGTGCCCAGCCCTGCCGGAAACCCTACCGGCTCGTGCGGGTCACCCCCGGGAGGGGCACAGGCCGAAAAACCGTTCAGGAAATTCGCACCCAGGGGCAGTACCTCCTCTCTCCCCGGGACATCTGCTGTTACCCTGCTCTCCCCGAGGTCGTCGGCCGCAGGATCGATGCCCTCAAGATCGAGGGACGAATGCGGTCCCCCACGTATGTCGCCGTGGTCGTCTCTGCCTACCGCCGGGCGCTCGATGCGATCAGGCAGAACAGGGACTTTTTCAACCCCCTTGACCTTGAGACCATGGCCCTTGCCTACAGCAGGGACTTCTGCGGGGGCTACCTCCTCTCCAACGGCCCCGTCATGGCCCGCGAAGCGCCGGGTAACCGCGGCCTTTCCCTTGGCAGAGTGACCTCGGTCGTTCCGGGGAAGGGTTTTGTCGTCCATCCTGGTGCGCAGACGAAACCTTCTGCCGGGGATGGCCTCCTTGTCCTGTCTCCCGGGGGAAAGAGACAGCAGGGCCTCGTGATCGCGCGTGACGCTGTCAGGCGCCGGGACGGCCTCTTCATCCCACTGGCGAGGGGAGGCGTTCGCCCGGGCGACCTCGTCTTTCTCACGCGGAGCCGGACCTGCGCGGAGATGGCAAGGGAGATCGGAAGAAAGATGCAGGGGAGGCACCCCGTCCCAGTCTCTCTCCACGTCCGGATATCCCGGGGAGAACCTGTCCAGTGGAGTGCCTCCCTTCTGCATCCCCGTCGGGGCAGCATGCATGTCGGGGGACTATCCGGGGCCGTGCCTCCGGCGGCCCGGACACGCCCTGTCTTGGTTGAAACGATACGGGAACAGCTCAAAAAGACAGGCGATTCACCGTTTTCCTTCCGTGACATCACGGTTGATTCGAAGGGGGAATTCTTTTTCCCGCTTTCTGCTATCAACCAGGTCAGGAGGGAGATCCTGGCAAGGCTGGAAGCTGAATGGACCGCGGGCTTCCGTCCCCCGGCTGCAGACGTAAAACGCGCGAGGGCCTGCATCCAGGCCATCGTGGATGAAGTCGTGCGTCCTCCTGCAGTCTCACCCCCGCTTTCCCGGGATGGCGGGGCCCCTGCCCTCACCGTATTGTGTGCGACACTCGACGAACTTGGTGCGGCGTGCAGGGCAGGGTCTGATGCAGTCTGCTTTGAACCCTCTGCAGGGTATGGTGGGCGGGATGAGATCTCCCTCGTGATGGATGGTGCCGCGGCCTGCCGCGCCGCGGGAGTGGAGTTTACCTGGAAGTTCCCCCGGGTCGCACCGGTCGGCTACCTGAAACGAGTACTGCCTAACCTCCCCGGGCTATTCCGTTCAGGGGGCATGCGGGTGATGGTCGAGGACCTCGGCCTTGCAGAAGCAGTCCATGCCCGTGTCCCGGCCATCGAGGTCAGGGGGGGGACCGGTCTCAACATATGGAATGCCGAATCTGCCCTGTTCCTGCACCCGCCGCTCGCAGGGTTCACCCTCTCCCCCGAACTCTCCCTCCCCGATATTGCCGCCCTGGTTTTGCATTCCCGGGTCAGATCCCCGCGGATATGGTTTGAGGTCATCTGCCAGGGAAACATCGAGGCGATGGTCAGCAGGAACAGGCTCCTCTCGGAGACGGTCGGGGACGCTCCGGAAAAAGAGGGGGAGTGGTATAGCCTCGCGGACGGGACAGGGCGTATCTTTCCCGTCTTTGAGGATGCCGAGGGGAGGACGAGGATACTGAACGCCGTGGAACTGACGCTCATTGACTATGTCCCGGCCCTCACTGCTGCCGGGATCAACTCCCTTGCGATCGACGCACGCCGCAGGGGCCCGGACTATGTGCAGGCCGTCACCTCTGCCTACCGTGCCGCCCGTGATGCAACCCGGGAGAAGAGATACACGACTGCTCTGTGCTCCCGGCTCAAGGAGGGGATAAAAGAGGTTGCCCGCGGGGGTATCACGGCTGGATACTTCAGGACTCCCCCGGGACGCGACCATGACTCCACCGCAGAATAAGTTTTGCCCTCGTGGTCCCCAGTATTCCTTCGACAGGAGATCTCCATGGGAAGACCTTTCATTCTCATCAACCTGAAGACCTACGCGGAAGGCAGCGGGCAGAGGGCCCATGCGATCGCAGGAGCCGCCCAGCAGGTGGCAGACGAGGCCGGTGTCGATATCGGGCTTGCCCCAAGTTACATGAACATCCACCCGCTCTCCATGCACTACTCGCTTCCCGTCTATGCCCAGCACGTGGACCCGCTCCCGCCTGGTGCCCACACGGGGTCTGTGACCGTCGAGGCCATCCGGGAAGCCGGGGCAGTCGGCTCTCTCGTCAACCATTCCGAGCGGCGTCTCACGCTCGCGGACATCGAAGCGTGCGTCTCACGCCTCAGGGAGGCCCGGCTCGTCCCCATTGTCTGCACGAACAACGTTCCCACCAGCGCAGCGGCAGCGGCCCTCTCTCCCGGTTACGTGGCGATCGAGCCACCCGAGCTGATCGGGGGAGACGTCTCGGTATCGACCGCAAACCCGGGTATTATCACGGGAACCGTTGAAGCGGTCAGGAAAGTGAACCCGGACGTCCGGATCCTGACGGGCGCGGGGATCCATTCCGGGAAGTGCGTGAGGACAGCCATCGACCTTGGGACAGACGGCGTCCTGCTCGCATCGAGCGTGGTGAAGGCAAAAGCACCGATAAGTGTCCTGCGTGACCTGGTCTCCCTGCTCTAGCGGTTCACCATCAGGGATATCAGGTCGTGGGTCGTTATGACGCCGGCGACCTTTCCTCCCTCCGTCACGAGGACGGCGTGGTGGTGCTCGAGGATCCGGATCACGGTCTCGATATCGGTATCGTGGGGGACGGTCGGGAACCCTGACTCCATGTAGTACCGGACCTGGTCACCGGGAGACCTGTGCGCCGTCCGGTTGTTTATCGCGTTCAGGATGGCAGATTCCGATATGGACCCGACAGGTCTGCCATCATCGAGCACCGGGACCTGGGAGATCCCGTACTTCCCCATGATGTCAACCGCATGGGTGATGGTATCATCACTATCAACACTGATAACGGGGGTGTGCATCAGGCGACCTGCCGTGACCCTCGGTCTTTCCATGGCATTTAAGACGGCGACGATCTTGCGGAGGGTGCTGACGCGGGGGTCCACGCTCCCCCTTTCAATGCGGGCAACCATCGACTGGCTGATCCCCGCTTTTTCTGCAAGATCGGTTTGTTTCAGACCGAGGAGTTCTCTCCTGGCTTTTATCTCTTCAGGAGTGGGGATATGCATAGGGTGGTATTACCCTGGAGCATAAGGATGGATAAAACTATTGTACGACCCTCATGTGGGGAGTGGGAGGAGTAAGCCCCCTTCTGTTCGGTGCGGCATTCAGCTATGCGCCATACCCGGGCAGGCGCTGAGCGACCCATGTGCCCTGTTCTGGCTTGCACCCGCAGGGATTCGCCGTTTCATCGCATCCTGCCCCTGTGCATCAGCGACCAGCAGCATTCCGGCAAGGGAACACCGCTGCGTTGCCCTTTTTTGGCTCGTTTCGCATCATGGCTGTGGGCAGGCCGTGTCGTTTCTGTGCCATTGCCGTGACTCTCGCCACCCGAACTTGCGTTACGGCTGCGCGCTCAGCAGGTGGGGGGACTTTCCTCAGCGGCACTGTCTGCCACCGTCGGCCGCACTCTCCCTCTCCCTATATAATTTGGCGGTACATTATATACACCTGATGGAAGTACTCACGCCCGAGGAGGGTCGGCAGGCTGTGCGGCTCGCCCGCTGCGTGCTCGAGAAGAGAATCGGGAAAAGAGACGTCGATCTTCCCCCTCTCCCCCCCCGTTTCTCTAAGAAGAGGGGTGTTTTCGTGACGTTGACGGAGCGGGGCCAGTTGCGGGGGTGCATCGGGTTCCCGACGCCCGTCTATCCCTTGGGCCAGGCAATCTGCGAAGCGGCGTATGCTGCGGCGGTGCAGGACCCGCGGTTCCCCCCGGTGAGGGCAGAAGAACTCCCCCTCCTCCGCGTTGAAGTCACCGTCCTCTCGGTCCCCACCCCCCTTACCTGCAGGCCCGACGAACGCCCGGAAAAAGTCCTCGTGGGCACGCACGGCCTCATCGTTCGGGGCATGGGGAGGTCGGGCCTCCTCCTCCCCCAGGTCCCGGTAGAGTGGGGATGGAATGCACGTGAGTTCCTGGACCATACATGCCAAAAGGCGGGTCTCCCTGCCGGGTGCTGGAAGACCGGTGCGGTGGAGGTCCTCACGTTCGAGGGCCAAATCTTTTCCGAGGAGGAATCGCCCCGCGGGAGACAGGCATGAAGAGTAAAAGAACCATTCCCGTCCTGCCGTCCACACCCGCGGGATTCGGGATGGACGGTCGTTTCGGGGGGAAAGGCAGGAGCAATGTCCCTTGCTTTTGAAGTCATCGAGAAGGATATCGCGGGGCGATTGGGAAGGTTGCGGACCCGGGACAAGGTGCTCCCCACGCCTGCCCTGCTCCCTGTTATCAACCCCCACCTCCAGCCCGTTTCCCCGGCCGAGATGAAGCGCCTCGGTGCGGAGGGCCTGATCACGAACTCGTATATCTTCTCCCGGAGCGAGGAGTTCCGGGAAAGGACACTCTCCCAGGGCCTCCACAGGGTGCTCAGTTTTGATGGCCTGATCATGACCGACTCGGGGGCCTTCCAACTCTCGGTCTACGGGGACATCCCGGTGTCCAACGAGGAGATACTCAGGTTTCAACAGGCAATCGGGAGCGATATCATCGTTCCCCTCGATATCCCGACGCCACCGGATGCAGACAGGGCACGCGCGGAAAGGGAGCTTCTGACAACCATGGCACGCCTTGCCGAGGCCCGTTCGCTGTGCGGGGAAGATGCCGTCGTCGCCGGGCCCGTCCAGGGGGGTATCTACCCCGATCTCCGGGAAAGGGCAGGGAGAGAGGTGGGAGAGATGGGTTTTTGCTTCTGCCCCATCGGGGCCGTCGTCCCCCTGATGGAGTCCTACCGGTACACCGAGCTCGTGAATGTCGTCATGGCCGCAAAGAGGGGGATTCCGCCATCCTCCTGCGTGCACCTCTTTGGAGCAGGCCACCCTGCCATGTTTGCTCTTGCCGTTGCCATGGGCTGCGATGTCTTTGACTCTGCAGCCTACGCTCTCTACGCACGAGAGGGGCGCTACCTCACACCGTCGGGAAGTGCTACGCTCGCGGACCTTTCAGATCTCCCCTGTCCATGCCAGGTCTGCCGCACGCACTCTGCTGCAGAACTCAGGCAGTCGGAGGAGAGGGAACGGCTCCTCGCGCTCCATAACCTGGCCGTCAGCCTCGGGGAGATAGCCCGGATTCGGCAGGCGATACGTGACGGCGTCCTCTTTGAACTGGTCGACGAGCGCTGCCGGAGTCACCCCCTCCTCCTCGACGGTTACCGGACGATGCTTTTGTTTGGGAGCGAGCTCGAAAGGAGGGACAGGGTGAGCAAGCGGAGGTTCTTCTACAGGGGGAGAGAGAGCTGCATGCGCACCGAGGTGATTCGTTACCATGCACTCCTGGAACGTCTCTGTCTCCCTCCCCGCGTCGTCGTCTCTCTGGACGGGCAGGCGAGGGAAGGATTTGACATGGTCCTCCCCTTCAGGCCGCCCTTTGGCCCCTATCCTCCTGAACTTGCAGAGACCTTTCCCATCGGCCAGTCCGAGGTCCCCCGCTGGGACGAAGAGATGGTCGCGAGGGGGTGTCAGGGGATTCGCGTTCTGAGAGAGACGCACCCTGAGTGCGTGATCGCCGTTGCATCACCCCCGGACTGGCACGGTATCATTACCCGGGAAGTGCCGGGTATCCAGGTGATCCCGTGACCACCGTCGAGGTGAAACAGAGGGACGGTCTCGCACGGATAGCAGAGTGGTCGCTTGGGGAGAGGGACATCACCCTGCCTGCCGTCGAGGAGACCCTCTCCCTCTTCCCCGGGCTTGCAGAGTCCCGGATGGAAAATGTGCCCCTCTGTGCGGATGCAGACTTTGCCGGCCGTTACCTGGCGCCCGGTTCATGCTCGCCGATCCGGGTCCACCCGGCCGTCAGGAGGGATGTCCCGTCCGGTACATGTGTCCTTGTCCCCTGTTGGCATACGGCGCTTGCAAACCCTCGGAAATACGTGGAATGGCTCATTGGGTTCAAGGACAGCATCCCGCCCGATACCGTTTTCTATGCCCCCGCCACGGCGCTCCCCTCGAACCTGGCCCTCCTCTGCTATTCCGGCTTTGACCTCTTTGATTTCACCGCAGTCGACCTCATGTCGGCGCGGGGCCTGGTCTGCCGGCCCGAGGGGACATACCCTGCCGCTGCGTGGGCAGGGGGGGACACCCCGCCTTCTGCGCAGGTCCTTTCTGACCTCAACAGGGCTATGCTCCTCCGGGAGCTCGAACTCGTGCGGTTCCATATCCGGACGTCGTCACTCCGGGACCTATTGGAGTCCCGGTGCAGGATGGATGCATCCCAGGTGGCCGTCCTCCGCCTCCTCGACAGGGAGAGAAGCTTTTTGGAAAAATGGGTCCCTGTATCCCGGCCCGGGCCTCTCCGGGCCACGACCGGTGAGGCCCTGACGCGGGTGGAAGTGGCAAGGTTTGCCGAACGGGTGGTGACGCGGTACCGTCCCCCCAATGCCGGGGTGGCTGTCCTCCTCCCGTGTTCTGCAAAAAAGCCCTACTCCCACTCCCAGAGCCACCGGAAGTTTGCCATGGCGATTTGTGGTCGGGCCCTCGAGCTGATCGTGACATCTCCCCTCGGCCTCGTGCCGAGAGACCTGGAACGTGTCTACCCTGCCGCCCACTATGACGTACCGGTCACGGGGTACTGGGACGGGGAGGAGAAGGCCCGGATCAGAGAGATCATTGCTCGGTTCTTCCAAAATCACCGGTTCCGCCGCGTCATCGCCCACCTGGACGGCGGTGCCCTCGAGGTGGCCCAGGCAGCGGCCGGTGCCGCTGGTATCGATCTCGAGGTCACGTGCGAGAGACATCCCCTCTCCCCTCCCTCTCTCCGGGCGCTCGACGAGGCCCTCTCCGGGCAACCCCCTGTCACCCATGACAGTGTCCGGGCAACGGCATCGTATCAGTTTGACCAGGACGTCGACACGGCAGGTCTTTTCGTGAAAGCGCGGTTCCCGGAGTTGCGAGTCTTCAGGGGGAAAGACCCTATCTTCTCCCTTGACCCCTCCACAGGACTCCTGCGACCCACATTCCGGGGATGGGATCTCATCCCCGAGGGTTACCGCGTCCATATCGATGCTTTCGTCCCGACCGGTGATATCCTCGTCCCGGGCGTGATTGACGCCGACCCGCGGATTTTGGAAGGAGACGAGGTCCTGGTGACCGGTCCGCAGGCCATCGCGACCGGGAGGGCCGCGATGTCAGCCGATGAGATGCTGCGTTCCCGCCGGGGTGTCGCGGTCAGGGTGCGTAAGGTAAAGATGACCGGTGATCAAAATGTATGATACTGCACTTTTTCCTGCAGAGTGAGGACAGAGAGTGGGATACAAGGTGAGGATGGCCGGGCAGCTGGCCGAGCGGATATACCAGGTCTGGATCGAGGCACCCCACGTGGCCCGGCATGCCCTCGCAGGCCAGTTTCTCGTCATCCGGATCGATGAGCGCGGGGAACGGATACCGCTCACCATCTCCGCTGTCGAGGGAGACCTCGTCCGGGTCATCTTCATGGCCGTCGGCAAGACGACGTACCAGCTCGCAACACTCCGGCCCGGGGACGAGATCAGGGATGTCGTGGGTCCCCTGGGAAAACCGAGTGAAATGGCCAGGTATGGCCACTGCGTCATCGTGGGGGGAGGGGCCGGGATAGCATGCTGCCCGATCATCGCCCGTGCAGCAAAGGCTGCCGGGAACCGGGTGACGGGGATCATCGGTGCGCGGAGTTCCGCGTTTCTCATCCTCGAGGACGAGATGCGGGAGGTATGCGACGAGCTCTATGTCGCAACCGACGACGGCAGCAGGGGGTTCCATGGATTTGCTGCCGATGTATTGAAAAAAGTGGTAACAGAAAAGAGGCCGGACCGTGTCTGGGTCATTGGTCCTGCCATCATGATGAAGGTGACGTCGGAGGTGACCCGCCCGGCCGGTATCAGGACAATTGTCTCCCTCAATCCCATCATGGTTGACGGCACAGGGATGTGCGGGTCCTGCCGGGTTGTTGTGGACGGGAAGACCCGTTTTGCCTGCGTTGACGGACCGGAATTCGATGCCCACCTGGTTGACTTTGATACCCTGATGATGAGGCAGAGGATGTACCTGGAAGAGGAAAAGGTTGCCCTTGAGCAGTTCTCTTCCCACACGTGTGCCTGCGGGGGGAGAAAGTCCCATGGCTGAGAGGCCGGTTGCCGAGAGGGTACGTGACTTCTCCGAAGTTGATACCGGCCTTTCCCCGCAAGAGGCGATTGAGGAGGCCCAGAGGTGCCTCCAGTGCAAAAAACCTTCCTGCGTGAAAGGCTGCCCCGTGGAGGTTAATATCCCGGCATTCCTCGCGTGCGTTGCGGGAGGTGATTTCCTGGGAGCAGCCCGAATCATCAAGCAGGATAACCTCCTCCCGGCCATCTGCGGCAGGGTCTGTCCCCAGGAGGTCCAGTGCGAGGGAGCATGTCTCCTCGGGGCGAAAGACTCGCCGGTACGCATCGGTGACCTGGAGCGGTTCGTTGCCGATTATGAACGGGCATTGGCCCCGCGCCCTCCCACCCGGGCAGAACCCACGGGCCGGCGTGTCGCGGTTGTGGGGTCGGGCCCGGCAGGGCTCACGGCTGCAGCAGAGCTTGCCCGGCTTGGTCATACCGTCGTCCTTTTCGAGTCACTCCACGAGCCCGGCGGCGTCCTCGTGTACGGTATCCCCGGGTTCCGCCTCCCCAAGGATATCGTGAGGGCTGAGATCGACCAGATCAGGGAGATGGGGGTCCAGATCCTGACAAACCACCTCGCCGGGACGAGTGTCTCCCTCCCTGAACTCCTCGCCTTTGATGCCGTCTTCCTTGGGACCGGCGCTGGTCTCCCCTTCTTCCTGGGTATCCCCGGGGAGAACTTAAACGGGGTCTATTCTGCAAACGAGTTCCTCACGCGCGTCAACCTGATGCATGCCGACAGGTTCCCGGAGTTTGATACACCTGTCCGGCATGCCGCCAGGGTCGTCGTGGTCGGCGGCGGCAATGTCGCGATGGATGCGGCCCGGGTGGCACGGCGGCTCGGGGCCCGCGTCACCCTCGTCTACCGGAGGAGAGAAGAAGACTTCCCCGCCCGGAAGGCCGAAGTCGCACGGGCCCGGGAAGAAGGGGTGGAGTTCGTCACGTGTGCAAACCCGGTCCGAATCCTCGGGGACCAGTGCGTGACAGGAGTCGAGTGCGAGCGCATGGAGATGTGCGGGGCCGACGAGTCGGGCCGGCCCGAGCCGGTCGCCATACCGGGTTCGCAATTTACTATCGATGCCGACATGGTCATCGAGGCCATTGGCCAGGGCCCAAACCCCCTCCTGATCGGGAGGCTGCCGGGACTCGCGTATGGCCGCAGGGGGAACGTCCTCGTTGATGGGGAGGGCAGGACTGCCATCCCGAAGGTCTTTGCCGCGGGAGACGTAGCCACCGGTGCGGCAACGGTGATCCTGGCAATGGGTGGGGCAAAGAAGGCAGCGCGGGCGATAGACCGCATGCTGCGGGACAGGGTGGGAGAGTAACCCACTCTTTTTCTCTTTTGAATCCCTAACATCCCTACCATGCCGGTCATGGAGATCATCTGGCCATTCCTCTTCCCCCTCCTTGGGGCAGTCATTGCCTTTGTCCACGTCTCCTGGAAACACCATGCCGGACCCCGGGTCCTGGAGACTTTCCTGGCATGGCAGCTTGCCGTCGGCCTGGGGCTGGGTTACGTGTATGCAGGATTGGGGCACCTCCTGTTTCCCGACATTGTCGCCGCATCGATTGGCTGGCCCCCCCATAGCCCTTTCCAGCGCGAGGTCGGGATGTGGGACCTTGCGATAGGAATCGTCGGGATCCTGTGCCTGAAAGCCCGGTCGACGGGTTTCTGGACCGCAACGCTCGTGACTTACGGGATATTCTCCTGGGGAGCGGGACTTGGGCACGTCTACGAACTCGTGGTTCACGGCAACGTGTCCATCAATAATGCGGGACCGGTCATGTACGTGGACCTCCTGTATCCCGTCTTCCTCGGTGCGCTCCTTTTCCTCACCTACCGGAGGAGAGAAGGGCAGGGATGTTCCCGGGAAGAAAGCAGGGAGGAAGCGGGGAATTGACTCCACACTTTTCGCGGAAGGCTGGGGCTCTCCCCATCAGGGTAAGTAAGGGGGCAGCAGCCCCTTTGGTTCCCGATTACCGTTCCCGACTACCCATTCAAAATAGCAAAGAGCCATGAACTATTTCCCGATGAGGGGAACGTGACAGGTCGGACACACCTGTTCCCTGCAGGGGACACCCCGCGTTTTGGGAAATTCTGCATTGCATTTCGGGCAGACACACGTTTCGGGAGGCCTGCCCCGCCTCATTTTTCCCATTCCCGGTGAACCATCTGGCATCTCTTCACCACGGTACAGGATTGGCAGCTCCATCTCTTAAACGTTATAAAAAAGATAATCTGCGTGCATCCTGGTCTCTGTACCGGAAAAAAAGCCCTGTGAACCCCCCTGATTTCCCCTTTCTTTTTCCCCCTGACCGGTCAATGGGGGGATTTTCCTCCCTGTTCCTGAGATACCTCCGCATACCGTGCCAGCATCCCCCTGTAGACCTTCACCGCGTTCTCGAGTGACTCGACCGTGACGTACTCGTCGATGGCGTGGAGAGTCCGGATCTCTCCCGGGCCGTACTCGACGACCGGGAACCCTGCCTGCCTCAGGTACCGGGCGTCGCTTGCTGCCCACTGGACGATGGGGTGGGCTTTCCTGCCGTGGACGTTCTCTATTTCCTGGAGGAGTTTTTGAACAAGCGGGGCGCGGGTAGGGGTGATGCTTGGTGCCGACATGTTGGTGACCGCAATCTCTCCCCGGGGCGCATGGGCTTTGAGGTCTTCGAGGAGGTTTGAGAGCTCGCACCCCCAGGGTATCCGGAGGTCAAGCTCGAGCCGGCATTGCTGGGCAACGATATTGGCCTTCTCCCCCCCCTCGATCGTCCCGGGGTTGTACATGATCCGCGTCAGGACATCGAGGGTATCTTCCATGCCGAGGAAATCTCCGAGGACGACGGAAGATTCCCTGATGGCCCTCTCGAGTTGCGGGTCACCGGGGTCAAAGGTGACCCCGTGCAGGTCCCGCACGTACTCGAGGAAGGCGAAGGCTTCCATGATCGCGCTCACCCCCTTCCTCGGATAGAGTGAGCCATGGCCCGGTTCCCCGTGGAAGGTGCAACAGAGCCGCATGATCCCTTTCTGTCCCACGTTGGGGGAGAGGGGGGGTGTCGGTTCGGCTATGATGCAGTCACAGGGTTTAATAGCCCGCTTGGCGAGGATGGTTTTTACCCCGTATGTTCCGCTGGTCTCCTCGTCGCAGACGAACGCGATGTCTGCAGGGAGGTCCTGGCCGGCGTCGACCCACTCCGTGCACGCCGCAAGGATCGCGGCGCACCCTCCCTTCATGTCGGTCGATCCCCTCCCAAAGACCTTCCCGTCCCGGATGATCCCCCCGTAGGGGTCAACGCTCCATCCCTGGGGAAGCGCCGGGACGCAGTCAACGTGCCCGCAGAAGAGGAGGCGTCCCCTCGGAGGTGCAGACACGAGGTTATGTCTCCCTCCGCTGCGCCTGATGACCTTAGTGGCAAGCCCGATCGATGTTGTATACTCCCGGAGAAATTCGATAACGTCCCGCGTGTCCCCGGGAGGGTTTTCGCTTTGGATTTTTACCAGCGCGGAACAGAGGTCAGCGACATGCATGGGAGATCCCCGGGAAAATGCATCTTATTTCTGCATGGCACGGAACTGGCCAAAGAGCCTGGCAAGTGAACCGTCCTCCGCGTAGAGGCTTTTGAGAAATTCCTTCTCAAAAAACTCGTCTATCATGCGGAAGAACACGTGGGGCCTGATCGGTTGCTGTGAGTCAGGGTCAAGCACGATGCGGAAGCCCCGGTAGGAGGCAGGGTCAGAGGGGTCATAGACCCGCTGCCAGAGGGTGGGCAGCCGACTGAACCGGTCGGGGTGGTTCTGGGCAAGCCAGGTCATGAACGCAGGAAAATGCTGGCGGTCCCCCTTTTTTTCCTCGTCGATCCTCCACCGCATGTATTCCTGCCCCATGATGTTTTTCGGAGACTGGTAGGTGTAGGCGAGGATACCGAGGGTATAGTCGATATGGGCAAGTGCATCAAAGAAAAAAAAGCGTAAAACCGGGTCCCAGAGGGATGTATCATGCAGGACCAGCGACTTTTCATAGAGGTGCTGCATGACATGGACGTATTCAGGATCTTCATTCATGGAAAAAATGTCCGGTCCCGCCGAGTAAATACATTTTGGAAAGGGCATTTTTTAAAAAGAAGGAAGAAATTGAGGGAGGCGGTAGTCGCCCCTTTTACCGGAAAAAGGGGGCCCGCCGCCTCACTGCCTCGCGGAAGAGCTCTTCGAGCCTCTCCCCCGACTCACCCCTGATATCGACAAGGTTGTCGGATCGCAGGAGACAGGGCTTGAGTTTTCCGTCAGAGGTCACCCGTAACCGGTTACAGTATGCACAAAACTCGGTATTGTGGAGGGGTCTTACGATCTCGACTTCCGCATCATCAACGCAGTACTTTTTCCGGTGGTGCATCCGGCGGGTCATAACTTCCCGCGCATGCAGGGAAAGGCTCTCCTCGATATCCCGGAGGTCCCGGTGGTTCTTGCAGTCGCGGAACTCGAGGAGTTCGATCAACTGGAGGATGAGGTTCCGGTTCCCCCGGATAAAGCCCATGAAGTCTTCGACCTCGTGGTCATTGATCCCCGAGAGGAGGACCATGTTCAGCTTGACCGGTGTCAGCCCTGCATCAAGTGCTGCCTCGATGCTTGCAAGCACATCCCCCAGGCAGTCCTTCCCCGTAATTTTCGCGTAGGTGTCCCTGTCCAGGCTGTCAATACTCACGTTGACCCGGGAAAGCCCTGCATCCGCGAGATCGTAAGCCATGTCGGCAAGCAGGGTGCCATTTGTTGTCAGGGAACACTCCATGCTTTCAGGGACCAGACGGATGATCTCCGGGAGATCTTCCCGGAGGCATGGCTCCCCGCCGGTGAACTTCACGTGGCGGATCTCGAATTTGTCTGCGACGCGCAGGATCTCGGCAATCTCTGCCGGCGACAGGGGAGAACCGGGCACGTCCTCGCCCTCGGCGTGGCAGTAGATACAGGAGAGGTTGCACTGGGATGTCAGGCTCACGCGGAGGTTGTTGACCGGGCGGCCAAAGGGGTCACTCAAGCGCACCCGAACACCCCACGTAGTTCCTGGCGACGATGTAGATCTCACTGCTCCCCTTACGGGATGCCCGGCTCCGGAAAGTCCTCACGGAGAGGAAGTGCTGCCTCGTCTCTGCGAGGAGGGCTGAAAAATCTTCCCCCTGGAACGACTTCATCACGAGGTGCCCTCCCGGCTTGAGGACGGCGCAGGCAAAGGAAAGGACCTCTTCTCCGAGGCCGATGGCCCTCGCCTGGTCGTAGCTCCGGTTTCCCGAGAGCTTCGGCGAGGCATCGGAGAGGACGATGGTGACGGTCCCAAGGATGGACCGTGCCTCGTCACGCAAGCGGTGGTCTGTCAGGTCTCCGGTGATGGTTGTGACCCCTTCGAGGGGAGCGATGGGAGCAAGGTCAATCCCAAGAACCCTGCCCCTCGTTGTTTCCCGTGCGACCTGGAGCCAGCTCCCGGGGGCAGCCCCGAGATCGAGGATATTGTCGGTCTCGCGGATGAGGTGGAACCTCTCCTGGATCTCCTTTAACTTGTAGGCAGCCCGTGACCGGTACCCTTCCCTGACAGCACGTAAGTACGTTGCATCCTTCTTCCACTGTGAACCCATGGCACTCCCTGACTACTCAAATTGACCGGTCAAATTCAGATATCATTAAAAAGTTGATGGCATAGTTATATTGTGATATATTCGGGGTGTACGATGTTAAAAGCAACGATTGATGCAGATATCCTCAAAGAGTCCATCGACGCCATATCCGCCCTTGTCACCGAGTGCCGGCTCCATACCGATGAGAACGGTATCTCGACCCGGGCAGTCGACACCGCAAACGTCGCAATGGTTTCCTTTTCTTTAAAAAAAGCCGCATTTTCATCATATGAGTCAACAAAGAACGAACTCGGCCTCGACATTGCCAAGCTGAAGAACATTTTTGGCATGATGGGGAAGAATGAGCCGATCAGTCTCGAGCTCCCTGATAATGGCCAGAAGTTGAAGGTGAGCTTTGAGGGTTACCGCTATTCGATCACCCTCCTTGACCCCAACACCATCCGGAAGGATCCCAATCCCCCCACCATCGAACTGCCGGGAAAAGTCGTGCTCCCGGGGGCAGACCTCTACAACTCGATCAAGGCCGCGGCCGTGGTCTCAGACAAGATTGCCCTTGGCATCGACCCTGTCCAGCAGGTCTTCTACATGGCAGCGGAGGGTGATACTGACCATATCCGCAAAGAGTACGGAAAGAACGAGGTCACGTTCCTGAACAACATGGAGGCTCGCTCGCTCTTCTCCCTTGACTACTTAAAAGACATGGGAAAGGTGATGAGCCGTGCAGAGGAGGTGGAGGTCTCGATAGGGATCGATCACCCCGTGAAATTCGCCTTCTACATCGCCGGCGGGAATGGTTACGTGGAGTACCTGCTTGCACCCCGCATCGAGGCTGATTGATGCGTGTCTCCCTGGAGACAAGAGATTTTGCAAAATACCCCTTTTTAAAAGAATCGCAGCAGTTCATGCTGCAGGCCAGTGAGCCACTCGAGGTTTTCCTCAACAGGAGCACGGGCAAGATAGCCCTCATGCGTGCAACGGAACGTCTCAAGCGTGCCGTTATGCATTTTTCCTCCTCCCCGGAGTCCCTGGCCCCCGAGGTACCCTCTGACCAGCTGGGAGTGAAGATGGAGATCACGTCATACGTTCTGGCGCGGGTCCTTGTCTCCTGCGCAAGGGACCGGGCATTGACCGACCGCCTGGTCCGCTACGAAGCACAGAGGGCCCACGTTTTTCTCCAGTCCGAGGAGGAGGAGAAGAGGTATTTCATCGCGGCGAAGATTGGACTGCCCTTTGAGGGGCTCTCCCTGCCGGTGCCCCGCTACGTTGAGCTGACGGCAGGGATGCACGAAGAACGCTGGAGGCTGGTAAACAGGGAGGTCCTGGGCGGAAAGGTCACCATCGATGCCCTCGAATTCGAAGAACTCCTTCGGGAGCAGATCCGGGTACTGCTCCTCTCCACCCTTCCCCTGGACATCCCCGAGTCCGTTTGTCAGGTGGTTTCTCCTGCCATCGCACAGGTCCAGGAGGAATTTCAAAAGAGGGTACAGACAGACCTCGGTGAGGTCGAGGAGTCTTCTTTCCCTCCCTGCATGCAGGCAATCATGGGTGCCCTGTCGGGCGGGAGGAACATCACGCATGCCGGCCGGTTTGCCCTCACGGCCTTCCTCCACAACATCGGGATGGACAGCGTCGAGATTATCCAGCTCTACAGCCGGGCACCCGATTTTGACCTGACGAAGACGCAGTACCAGGTGGAACACATATCAGGCCGTGGGGGGAAGGGCACGGAGTATACGGCCCCCTCCTGTGCGGCGATGCGGACCCTGGGGCTGTGTCCCGGCCCCGATCCCCTCTGCGAGAAGGTTGCCCACCCCCTCTCCTACTACCGGAAGAAGAAGCGGGAGAAGAGGGAGGAAAAGGGGTCTACGGAAGGGCCTTGTTGATGGAAAAACCTGCAGCACTCATTGCAAAGATGAAAATGACGAGGGCAAGGAGATAGGCTATCCCTGCGGGCAGGAAGGCCGGGAGGACGAGGACCAGGATGAGGAGGACGATGAAACAGCACACTGCCACGAAAATATCCAGCAATCGGGCATCCATGCATAGGAATGGCCTGTGATCGCTCATATCTCTATCTCTGCCGTTCCCGGTCTGCGTGGTCATCCCTGTCATGGGCCCGATGGCGGGAGAGAGGGTCCCTCACCGGTGATGGCGCACGATATTTTGTCAAAAAGAGTTACTGGAGCGGGACGCCGGGACCCATAGCCTTTATGGGGTTGCGCGGGGAGTTTTCTTCCCGGGGCAAAGGTGCGTTTTTTGCTCACCTACTCTGTGAAATGGGAGGAGGCAGAGGGGAAATGGACGAGAAAGAAGAGGTGTTGAAGCAACTCCGGGAGGCGCTTGCACGGCTCGTGGAGGGCATGGACCCCGTGCTCGTGCCGGAGGTGGGATCAAACATTGCGTACGCCCTGCGGGGGGCACGGTCACCGGGAGATGTTGCGGCAGTCGAGGGACGGATCGTCCGCCTCCGCGGCCGTGTGCATCCCGTCGGGCCTGTTGCCTTCGGGGCCAGTGACCACGTGGCGCGGATCGTGCTCACAGCAATGAAATTTGAGCCCAGTGTCAGGTGTGCTGCAAATATCAGGTATTCCCCTGGTTTTATCCCGGTTCTTGAAGGGATGCTTCTTTCGGTCTGCAGTTTTGACAGGGCGAAAGAACCCCCGGGTGTGAAGACAATGGACTGGGGTGTTGCCTCCTGTTGCAGGGACGGGGTCCCGGACGTCATTTACGACACGGGAGCCGTTGGGAAGGAGCCCATGATACGAATCCTCGGCGAGGAACCGGGGTTTGTCGTAAATAACATTCTTAAGCTCTCCGCGCGAATAAGTAAAGACTAAAAGAGGGATGCATTCATGGGAATAAAACCCACCTACATCAAGGCAATCGGGATAGAACTGCTTACTCACCATGGGAAGCGGTTTTCAGGGAATTTCGATGAGAATAAGCAGACTGTGACCGAAGTGACCAATATCGAGAGCAAAAGGGTGAGGAACCGGGTCGCAGGCTATATTACCAGAAAGGTAAATACCCAGAGACGGTGAATACCTCTCTCGTATGTTCGAGGGAGTCATTCCAGCAATTGTCACTCCTTTTCTCCGAAATTCCACCCTTGACCTTGACTTGGACGGTCTCCGGTCAAATATCGAGTTTCTCCTTGAAAATGGGGTGCATGGTATCGTCCCGTGCGGTTCGACGGGGGAGTCGGCGACGCTGACATTCGAGGAGCACGAAAAGGTTATCGAGGTCGCGATCGATGTTGCCGGGGGAAAGGTCCCCGTCATCGCAGGCACAGGCTCAAACAACACGGCCGAAGCCGTCCGTCTCACGCGGGCCGCAAAGGACATGGGTGCCGATGGCGTCCTTGTCATCAGCCCCTACTACAACAAGCCCAACAGGTCGGGCCTATTGAAACACTACACGGCCCTGGCCGACCTTGACATTCCTGTCATCATGTACAACGTCCCCGGAAGGACGGGCCAGAACCTTGCGCCTGACCTCGTGGCCGAACTGGCACGGCACCCCAGCATCGTGGGGATAAAAGAGGCGAGCGGTGACATCGGGCAGATATCCCGGATCATCGAGGCGACCCTGGACGAGGACTTCCAGGTCATTTCGGGAGATGATAACATCACTCTGCCGGTTCTTGCCCTGGGTGGCGCGGGAGTCATATCTGTTGCAGCGAACATTGAACCTGCCCGGATGGTCGCGATGTTCGAGGCATTTTGCGAGGGGGACCTCGAGGAGGCGCTTGACATGCACTTCTCCCTCTCCCCCCTCTTCCGGGCGATGTTCATCGATACAAACCCTATCCCCGTGAAAAAAGCCATGGAATTGCGCGGCATGGCGGGCGGCCCGCCCCGCCTGCCCCTGGACGAGCTTGATGCCCAGAAGACGAAACAACTCGCGGAGGTCCTCTCTACCTATGATTAAGGTCGTCATCTGCGGGGCCCTGGGCAGGATGGGATCAACCGTTGCACGGCTCGTCAATGAAGCCCCCGACCTCTCGCTCGTCGGGGGTGTCGACGTCAGGAAGGGGGAAATCTACGGGGTAAGGGTGGTTCCAGCAGCAGACATGGCAGCCCTCCTATCCGAGACCAGACCCGACGTCGTCATAGACTTCACGGTTGCCCCCGCAGCCGTCGAGAACGTCAAGACCGCCGCCCGCCACGGGGCGGCCCTCGTCGTGGGAACAACCGGTTTTTCACCCGAGCAGAGGGCCGAGATGTCCCGTGCAATCGAGGGACACGTGGCGGCAGTCATTTCCAGTAACTTCAGCATCGGGGTCAACATCTTCTGGCAGCTCGTCAGGCAGGCAGCACGTCTCCTCCCGGATTATGATATCGAGGTCCTCGAGGCACACCATCGGTACAAGAAAGATGCCCCGAGTGGCACGGCAAAGACAATCATCCAGATCCTCGAAGAGGAGATAGGGGAGAGGGAGAAGCGCTATGGCCGCGAGGGGATGATGGAGAGGGGAAAGGAGATCGGTATCCACGTCATCCGGGGCGGGGACATCGTCGGCGATCACTCGGTTCTCTTTGCCGGGAACTTCGAGACGATCACGCTCTCCCACAGGGCCTATGACAGGTCAGTGTTCGCCCAGGGGGCCCTGAAGGCCACGCGGTGGATCGTGGGAAGGGCACCGGGAATATACGGGATGGACGCCGTCCTCGGGCTCACTTCGAAGGGTTCTGAAATAACCAAATAGAAACCTATTTCTTTTTTTATAGTCCAAAATTAAGGCTGGAAAGTGCAACCATGACTGCTGTTGTTGACAAGGATAAATGTACCGGTTGTGAGACGTGCGTCGATGAATGCCCTGCTGCCGCGATCAGCATGGAAGACGGAAAGGCCAAGGTGGACAAGGACCTCTGCGTTGACTGCGGTTCCTGCGTGGATGTCTGTCCTTCCGAGGCAATTCACCTGGAATAAAAAATCAAACGATTTAATTACTCCCATGCTCTAGCTCTTTTTACCCATGATACGCGTCGGAGTGCTTGGTGCGACAGGAGCTGTGGGACAGCGGTTCGTCCAGCTCCTGGCAGAGCATCCCTGGTTTGACCTGACTGTCCTGACAGCGTCAGAAAGGAGCGCAGGGAAGCGGTATGGCGAGGTCGTGAACTGGAGGCTTGATGTTCCGTTTCCGGAGAAGGTTGCAGACATCCCCATCAGCACTACCGAAGTGAAGAGTCTTTCCGGTGTAGACCTGGTGTTCTCGGCCCTCCCCGCAGAGGTTGCCGGCGAAGTAGAAACTGCCTGTGCGCATGCGGGGCTTGCGGTCTGCAGCAATGCCAGTTCGCACCGCATGGACCCCTCTGTGCCCCTGGTCATCCCGGAGGTCAACCCCGATCACCTCGGCCTGATCGATGTCCAGAGAGATGCAGGAAGGGACGGGTTCATCGTGACCAACCCGAACTGTTCCACGATCGTCATGTGCCTCTCGTTCGCCCCGTTACGCCAGTTCCACTGGACGGATGTGCGGGTGGCGACGATGCAGGCAATTTCAGGGGCAGGTTTCCAGGGTGTTCCCGCCATGGGAATCTATGACAACATCATCCCGTACATCGGTGCCGAAGAGCAGAAGATGGAGACAGAGACCCTCAAGATCATGGGCTCTCTCGACGGGGCATCCGTGAGACCTGCCCCGTTCAAAGTCAGTGCGAGTTGCCACAGGGTACCGGTCCTCGATGGGCACACCATGGCAGTATGGCTTGATATTACCGAGCCGGTGGAAAAAGTCCGGAAGGCCTTTGCGGATTACAAGCCCCCGGTACAGGGCCTCCCTTCCCTCCCGGAAAAGTCGGTCCTCCTGTTAGGTGACCAGGACAGGCCCCAGCCGCGGCTCGACAGGAACAGGGGCAACGGCATGACAGTCAGTGTCGGGAGAGTGCGGGAGGGCCTCCGGTACATAGCCATGGGACACAATACCATCCGGGGAGCAGCAGGGGCATCGGTGCTCAATGCCGAGCTCCTCCACAGGAAAAAGTACCTCTGAAGGAGTGCCAGTCTGATGATGAAGGATAACACAGTATTCGTGGGGAACAAGCCGGTGATGAATTACGTGCTGGCAGTCGTGACCCAGTTCAACAATGGTGCACAGGAAGTCTCTATCAAGGCAAGGGGCAAGGCAATCTCACGGGCCGTTGATACCGCGGAGATAGCGCTGAACAGGTTTCTCGAAGGAGTAAACAAGAAAGAGATCATCACCTCGACAGAGGTCATAGATACTGACAGCGGAAAGACAAATGTCTCGAGCATCGAGATCATCCTCTCCACGACAGGGTAAAGTGTTCTTTCCGGGATGCTAAAATTCCCGGAAATGGTGAACTCTCACCAGGACTCTCCCGGGATCCCCTCCCCCCGGGTCATCTTTTAGGGGCCGGCGGGGCTCATCCCCTCAGGGGGAGGCAAACAAGTAACCCCCCATCCCCACCTCCACAATTGCGGAGAGTCCCTTCATCCGGGATTCTCTCCACTGCCCGCTGAGGTGTATTTTTCATCCCTCCTTTTAATCATCGATAAATCGTTATTTTTGTAAAATGGCAGTTTTTTTTGCTTATTTTTTGCTCTGCCCTAACCAGAAAAGATATAACAGGATGGTATCCATATATACAGGAGGACATGAGAGGTGCTGCTCTTGCAGTTGCCATCGGGTGCCTTCTTGTCTGTGCAATCCCGGCAACTGCAGTGAACGAAGAGAAATACGGCTATATCACCATCCAGAATGTGGATATCACCCTGGAAAAGAACCAGGCACGCATTGATATCCAGTATTCGCTCGATGAGCCAACGCGGCTCATCGTATTGCTTCTCGGAAAACAGGACCTCAAGAATCGTCTTCTCCACGTCCTCAACTACGAAGATGCAGAGGTACTCCAGATCGAGATGAACAGGGCCAACCTTGTCGTGAAGGATGTCTCGTATAACTATGGCAGGGGCATTTACTGGTTCCCGTCCCACCAGTTTAACGTGGTCATCCCGTTCCTCCGCATCACCACTCCCCAGACCTCCCGCGAATACCATTCAATCAATTTTATTCCCAACGGAATAGGCTATTTTGATAACCCTTAAAAACGGGCTATCAGGTGGGTTCCGTCCGTCTCCCTGTGGCGAGGTATTTGTAGAGAACGTGCTGTATGCCGATTCCGGCGAATGCGCAGATGAGGCCACCTAAAGTACCGTAGAAGATGTACTGGACACCCGCACCAGAGTCATAGGGAAAGTCTGGGATATTATTCATGGAGAGGGCATAGATCGACGCACCATAGGTGATCAGTCCGACTGCACCGATGAAGAAGGGAAAAACAATCACTTTCGCGAGGCTGTTCCTGTCGTAAAAGAAGTTGTCAATGATGATCCCGATAGAAGAGACGATTCCTGCAAGAGCGAGCCAAAGTACTGCCCCGTACATGAAGATCAGGAGATAGAGCAGGAGACCGACCTCTGCGTAAAAGACGAGGAGGTTCATCAGGCCCATGATGAGTCCCACGACGATCAGGAGAATGCCGGCGATGTACGTGATAAAGGAGACCTTGCCCCGGGTGAGGGATGTACGGAGGGCATTGACAAAACCTGAAAAGACCTCGTCGATACCAAGGCCCCTGTAGAGGAGGTAGACCCCAATTGCCCCCACCACGATGAAGGTGGCTATCTGGGGGCGGTCAACGAGATACGCGACAGCCCAAAGAAGCATTGCAAGACCGAGAGGGACGAGGACGAGCCGTGCAATTTTCGGGTCGTTCAGGAGCTTCTTGATGATGTAGTAGGTCCCCTCGAGGTTGGGGATCTGGCTGACGATGACCCGCCGAACACTCGAGACAGGGAGCCGTGACTGGACGATGGGAAGGACAAACTCATCCTCTGCACCGTCTGTCACGACGATGCAGTTCGTGACCCCCGATTTTTCGATGACCTGGGAGAGGGAATGTGCAATCCTGCGGTCCCCCTCGATCATGCGCATGTGGTTCCCGGCGACAATTGCGACCTCGGCTTCCTCTCCCCGGGCCTTCAACTCGTCGTAGATGGCTACCGCCTGGAATATTGCGTTGATATCGGAATCCTCTGGGTCTGCGAGCCCGAGTGCATTGGCGGTCCGGAGGCATGCCTCGCGGCCGACGACGGGGCTTTCGATCCCTGCCTTAAACCCGATATCATCGTCACGGTCCACGGAAAGGACCAATGTACGCCCTTCCTGCATCAATAATGAAAGCGCAATATATGTATTAAATGGTTGCCTTTTTTCAAAAAAAAAGGGGATCAGATGAGTTTTGAGCGCTGGAGAAGCAGGATATCGTCCGTGGTCAGCTTTTCGCCGGCGCGGAACATCTTGAAGAGGTGTTCTGCCTCTTTCCGGACAGCTTTCTGCTCTTTGGTGACTTTTGCCTTCTTTGTCTTCTTACGCAGACCTGATATGACCTTGTCATAGTCGCGCAGTTCTTTCTGGCAGGCAATGAAGTACTTGTGTTCTGCATCGGCGGCTTCCTGGGCTTCAATGAAGTTCTTGTGGGCGGCATCGGCCTCTTCCCGGGACTTGTCCGCCTTGCGGTAGAACTCGACCATGAGGTCGTGGTGCTTCTGGGCAAGCTCTGCCATCTCGGTGACCTTCGCATGGAGTTCTGACGCCTGTTTGCGCAGTTCGCGTGCCCTGGTGATCTTGGCCTTAATCTCCTTGTTCTGTTCGAGCTCGGCCTCCTGTTCCCGCATTGCCTCCTTCATCTGCTTGATCTTCTCGATGAGCTCCCTTTCCTTGTCGGTCGAGAAGACCTCTGTCTGCTGCCTGAACTCGAGGTGCTCTATCTGCTTCTGGAGTTCCTTGAGCCCCCGGTTCTTGATTCCGCCGTGCTCCTTCTTGAATGCCTCGATCTCCTCAAAGAGGGCATTAGCCTCTTCGTTGATCCTGTTCCTCTCGTCCTTGAGAGACTGGACGTCATTGTTGTATTTATCGCGCAACTCCTTGTTTTTCTGGGCTTCCTCGACGTATTCTCTCGTCTGGTTGTTCAGGGTGTTGCGTTCCCGTGCCCACTTGCTCGCAAGAGCATTCAGTTCGTTGCGCCTGTTCTTGTGCTGTTCAGACTCGGCAAGAATCTTTTTGCGTTTTTCAATCAACTCATTCAGCATACTTCTCCAACCCCGACCGTGCAGTCTTCATGCATCGCTTGGTATCCGGATAATCAGCAGGAGAAAGGGTTTTTTCCGAAAGGCAGAGATATGGAGACCTTGCCCGAGTCCGGAGAATCCAGGTGGGAAAATGATTTCCCCCTCCGTCCGTGACCCCAATCAAAAAAGCGTGAAGGCACCGGGAAGTGCCTTTGTTCACTTGGCTTTTCATCATGTTCAACTCCCTATTCCAGAAGGGTTGCAGAAAGGAACCCTCTTTCCTTCCCTTCTCCCGGTCATCCCGGATACGGGTGACTTTCTATTATTTACACGCTATCTGTCCTATTAATGGTTTCGGGGGAGGAGAATCCGGGAGTTTGTGACTGTCCAAAGAAGGCGAAGATGGTTTTTGACAGAGTTAACAGATAGGTCTTGTCTCACCCATTCAGGAATATTAAAGCCCCTCTTCGTCATTTCAGGTGGGTACGTTGTATGAATGGGTTATAGCCCCTCGCTGGATTGAACTGGTTAATCAAAAAAATATCGATGTAATACAAATTGAATGGTAAAACCGCCGCCGGGGCGCCGTTTGGGGGTGGCGGAACTATCCTCACGTGGGGGTGTGGGAACGAGGCAGCCCCCACTTATGTTCCTATCCACCTACTCAAAATAGCGAAGAGCAAAGTGGTTTCCAGTTCAAAAAAAGTGGGGGGAAAAAATTATTGGTGGGCCGAACAAGGTGGCGGGAGTTCGGCCCGGTATTCCTCTGCAGTTGTGTGAATCAAGGTGGTAGGTGACTTTTTTTTAACCAACCCACTCGAGTAGAGTACCTCCTGCCGTCTGGTCACGTGCCTTCCTGTTCTTGGGTAGCTGGGGGGCTTTCGGGTTTTCCTTCTTCTGCTCGAGATCTTCGAGAATGGTCTTGTACGAGACCCTGCTCCCCATGATCTTTCCTGTCTTGACACCGGTCATGATGGCAAGCACCCGGACCTTGCCCTCCATGTCATTTCTCACCCTTGCCCCCCAGATGACATCTGCATGGGGGTCGAGTTCGTAGGTGAGTGACGTTGCGATCTCTTCTGCGTCCTGGAGCGTGAGGTCGCCACCACCCGTGATGTGGATCAGGCTGCCGGTGGCACCGCGGTAATCGATGTCAAGCATGGGATTGCTCAAACACTCGCGGACGACGCTCTCGCTCTTGTTCTGCTGCTTGCTCTCCCCGACCAGCATCACCGCGACACCTCCCTTGCTCATGATTGCCCTGACATCCGCGTAGTCAATGTTGATCAGCGAGGGCTGGGTGATTGTCTCGCTGATACCTTTCACCGTTTCACCGATGAGCTGGTCCATCACTGAGAACGCCTGCCCGAGCGGGAGGTTTGGTACAAAATTTTTTAACCTGTTGTTGTCAAGGACGATCACAGAATCCGCTGCAGCCGCAAGGGATTCGAGACCCTCTTCTGCACGGATAAGGCGTGCCTTTTCGACCTGGAACGGGTAGCTGACCATTCCCACGACGATTGCACCCTGCTCCTTTGCGATCTGGGCAACGACAGGTGCTGAACCTGTACCGGTCCCACCACCCATGCCGGCCGTGATGAAGCAGAGGTCGGCGTTCTCGAGGAGAGCCTCGAGCGTTGGGCGGGCCATCTCTGCGGCCCTCTTGCCTACGTCGGGGTATCCCCCGGCGCCCAGGCCCTTGGTGAGTGATTTTCCGATCAGGACTCTCTTGTCGGCCTGGATCATGTCCAGGTGCTGCTTGTCGGTGTTGATCGCGATTGTCTCTGCGCCCGAGACACCCATGTGGTGCAGCCTGTTGATGGTGTTGTTCCCGGCGCCTCCACAACCGATGATCACGATACGGGGTTGCCCAATGAAATCGTCATCTGCTGAACTGGAAGTTTTTGTTATCTCCTTCTCAATTTCAGCATTTTTCAGGGCTTCGTTGATGATACTCTGCATTGTTGACCCTCCTAAACCTTGAATGAAACCTGGTCACTCTCCTTGAGTACACGCCCGCCACGCTGTTCGATCAGCTGGCGTACAGCAGCCCGTACTGCTTCAGAGACGGTGGGAAACTCCCCTATCGCCACCATCTGTTCAAGCATCTCGATCTGCTGGTCTGGCAATCTGAGTGTGATCCGCTTCATCCAATTTTCACCTGATATGACATTTGTCTGACATTTGTCAGACATTTGTCTGTCATTAAGCTGTTTTATGTCTGACTATGCAGATGAATGCTACTTACTCAAAAAAGTATATATACTTTTCTATTTGTTTCCCGACCCCCGGGCCAGCGAATCCCATTTACTTTATCTCTGTCCTGTTCCCACATGTCTGTACTATCTCCGGGTTTTTAAATGAAAGGACAGAGGGCGCAAAAAGTCGTTCACGGGGGCACGGCAATCCGTGCCATGAAAGAGACGGGCGCACCCGTGCTGGATTTTTCGGCAAGCATCAATCCCTACCCGCCGCAGCTTGACCTGCAATTTTTACCCGGTGATTTTTCCCATTACCCGGATGATACGTACTCTGACCTCAAGGCAATGATTGCCCGTACGATGGGACGCTCTCCCGATGAGGTTTGCGTTGGAAACGGGTCAATAGAAGTCCTGCGGACGTTCTGCCTTGCAATGCTCTCACCCGGAGACCGCGTGGCAGTCACGCTCCCGACTTTTGGAGAGTACGAGATGTCAGCCTCCCTTGCGGGGGCTTCCCTGTCGGGGACCGGTGACGTGAAAGTGCGGTTCCTGTGCAATCCCAATAATCCAACGGGGCACCTCCTCCCGAGGAACCACGTCTGCAATCTCCTCGAGGAATGCGAACGGGAAGGCAGTATCCTCTTTCTCGATGAGGCATTCATCGAAATATCTGATGACCCCTCCCAGAGCCTCGCCCCGCTCCGGCACCCCTCTCTCTTCGTGCTTCGTTCCCTGACCAAGAGCTTTGCCATACCCGGAATAAGGTTTGGATATGGGATAGGTCACCCCGAGATCGTCAGGGAACTGGAGGCGTTCCGCCCGCCGTGGAACGTCAACACCCTTGCAGAGAAGGCTGCTATGGAAGCATTTTCCCGCTACGATGAGCTGGAAGTTTCCCGCCGGCAGATCAGGCAGGAGAGGGAGTGGCTCGTGCAGGCATTGTCCAACCTCCCGGTGGTCATCGAACCCTCGCGGGTAAATTTCCTGCTCGTGCACACAGAGAGGGATGTCACAGGTCTCTGCCGGAAACTCCTCTCAAAGGGAATTCTGGTGCGGGACTGCCACTCCTTCGGACTGCCGAAGGCAATCAGGGTCGCTGTGAGGAAGCGGGAAGAGAACGAGCGGCTCGTGGACGCTCTATGGGCATGTATGCACTGATACTCGCCGGGGGCCAGGGTAGTCGCCTGGGTCAGGGAGAAAAGCCCCTCGTCCTCGTGGAGGGAGTCCCCATGGTCCAGAGAGTGATCGATGCTTTCGAAGGAGAGGGCCATGATATCGTCGTCGTCCTCTCACCAAGGACACCCTATACGCATAACTGGTGTCGCGCCCGGGGTATCCTGCATTACACGGCGGAGGGGAGGGGCTACATGGAAGACATCATTGAAACAGTTCATGCCCTCGATATCCGGTCACCTTTCTTCTCCTCGGTCGCAGACATCCCCCTCCTCTCGGGTGATATTATCAGGAGGATACGGGAAGCATACGAGAAAAGTGGCAAAGACGCCCTTTCAACATGGATCCCAGCGGCCCTTGCCGAGGAACACGGCTGCCACCCCTCCCTGGCCGAGGTCGTATCGGGCACACTGGCATGCCCGGCAGGGATCAATATACTCAGGGGAGACCTTATCGACACCCCCCAGGATGAAGTACAGATCATCATCGATGATCCACGCCTCGCCTGCAATATCAATACCAGGGAGGCCCTCGAGCGTGTCATGGCCCGGCTAAAGGAAAAACCCGCCGGGAAAAAGTCTCCCTAAACCGCCTCCATACAGTTCCATTTTTTATTTGGGGATATTTTTAGTTTTTTCTGGAAAGAAATGATTTTTATCGATGGCGGCCGACGTATAGGTCATATGCAGGTCTCGCGGGAAGTGGAACTCGAGGGCCATATCATCGATTCCGGCATCATGACCCGTGTTTTTGATAAGGTCATGGACATGGGGGGTAATTTTGAGATTATCGTCTTTAACGTCGGGAAAAAAAAGACGGACCCCAGTTACGCCCACCTCCGGATCAGTGCTGAATCAGAGGGGCAGCTGTATGCGATACTCTCAGAGATCCACCGGTTCGGGGCCCGTCTCCTCGAGATCCGCGATGCGGTGACAGTCCCTGCCGAGGGCGACCGCATCGTCCCTTCGGGTTTTTACTCAACCACCCACCACCCCACGTCGGTCAAGTACAAGGGGGAGTGGATCCCCGTCCAGCATATCGAGATGGACTGCCTGATTGTCATTGACCCTGTGCAAAAAGCTGCCCTCTGCACCCCCATATCCAAGTTGAAGAAGGGGGACCTCGTCGTCGTTGGCGAGGAAGGTGTCAGGGTCAGCCCGCCGGAACGACCCCGCACCGTCTCCACGTTCGAGTTCATGCACGGGACAGTCTCGCCCGAGAGGCCAAGCGAGACGATCATTGCCCGCATTGCAACCGAGATCCTTGACCAGAAGAGGAAGGGAGGAAAAATTGCCCTCGTCGGGGGACCGGCAATCATCCATACGGGGGCCGCGACGGCCCTGGCATCCATCATCCGCAAGGGATATATTGACGTCCTCCTCGCGGGCAATGCCCTTGCCACCCATGATATCGAGTACAACCTCTACGGGACGTCACTCGGGATGGACCTCTCGACCGGGAAGCCCGTTACCGGGGGCCACAAGCATCACATCTATGCCATATCTGAAGTGATCCGGGCCGGTTCGATCGCAAAAGCCGTGGAAAAAGGGATTATTACGGGGGGGATCATGTACGAGTGCGTCCAGCGCGGTGTCCCCTTCGTCCTGGCAGGCTCAATTCGGGATGACGGACCGCTCCCTGATGTCATCACGGACGCGATGGTTGCGCAGGACCTGATGCGCGAACTGATCAGGGACTGCAGCATGGTCATCATGGTGGCAACGCTCCTCCACTCGGTTGCGGTCGGGAACTTCCTCCCCTCGTACGTGAAGACGATCTGCGTTGACATCAATCCCTCCTCTGTGACCAAGCTGATGGACAGGGGAACCATGCAGGCAATTGGCGTGGTGAGTGACGCCGGGACCTTCCTCCCCCTCCTGGAAAAGCAACTCGAGGTCCAGAGTAAGGGGTTCACCGCGTAAGGGGCATGCAGAAGGGCCGTTCGTTTCGCAGGACGAAGTCCCATTCCCCGCGGCAGGTACAGTCCGTTTCAAGGAGTTCGCAGAGGAGACTCCTGTCTGCCGAAAGGGAGTAGGACCGTATACCGTCAAGGAGGGGCCTGTCGCATTTCCCGCAGTTATGGGCCCCCCTCTCCCGTCCGCCCCCCAGGGGATCGCACGTCACATGGATGGGTGCCCTCGCGAGGATGGAGAGGATACTCCAGAGGTAAGGGGGGCGGTAGGAACCCATTTTCCAGTAATATTCCAGCTCAGTCCCTTTCTGCACGGAACAGGGATTCAGGGAGACCAGGTCTGCCATCGTGCTGCAGTCCCGGATGGAAGAGGCCATGTCCTCAATTGCCTCCCTTTCTGTAAGGAAGGGGGGTTTGGCGAGGAGATAGGCCTTGACACCTGCACCTTCGGACCGTGCAATGCGGGAAGCGTGGAGGAAGTCCCGGAGGGAAAAACCCTTGTTGATACATTTTTCCCTGACCATGTCATTGGTGGTCTCAAGGCCCATTGCAACGTACAAGGGAGTCCTGTGGGTCCCGTCATCGATAATCTCCAAGAATGATCTCACCGCGTCCTCCGTGACAAACTCGGGCCTCGTCTCTGCTATGACAATCTTGCCCCTGGCCAGATGTCCCATCGCGTTTCTTGCCGGGAGAGGGACTTCCTTTGGGTCAAAAAAGCTCCCTGACGTATAGATCTTTACGGCCTCAATGTCGTCAGGGGAAAAGTGCCTCCCTATCCATTCCACCTGGGACATCACGGGGGAGGAGATGTCTCCCGTTCCGCAACCCTCCAGGCGGACATGCCTGTAGCTGCACATCCGGCAGCGGTTCCATCTGCACCCTGCGGTCTTCAGGATGATGGTGAGGGTGGAGAGTACATTTCCACCGATCCTGTCCTTTCCCTTCCATGCGGCAAGGGGGCGATGACCTCCCGGTACCTGGTCCACGTGGTAATCATGTCTCTCCATGATCGTATTTGATATTCCCGGTCCGGCCGTGGTACCCAGGTCCCCTCAGGAATCCCTTCTCCCGGGTGCTCATTGGCTCAACCCGGGATATGTACCAGAAGACTATTCAATTTCAGGCGAGCATATCGTACGGGAAAAGGCAATAGCCCGGCCATATCGGACAGACCATGTCCCGGTGTTTTATGGACGTTATCATATGACAGGAAAGGTGAAAAAATGCGTGGCAGCCAGTTGCGGTCAGGGATACCCTTCATCCTTGCCATCCTCGTTTTTTTGACATTGTGTCCCGGTGTCGTTTCGGCGTACGAGCTGAGTATCTCGGCACCATTAAGTGTCCAGAAGGGGATGCCCCTCGTCGTGAACGGGACGTCGAACCTTCCGGCCGGCATATCTGTTGACATCGTCCTCTCGCGCTCGGAGTATACGACGGAGGAGATCACCCGAAAGACCGTCACCCTCCAGGGGCCCCGGGAATTCTCCGTGATATTTGATACAAAAGACCTCTCCAAGGGTCAGTACAAGGTCGAAGTTCCCAGTGTCCAGGGATATGCATTCCTTGGAAACTCGGTGACCCTCCGGGTTGTCAGGATCGTCGACAGGACGGACGAAGTGACCATAAAATCACCGCGGACACAGGAGATGGATGGCACACTTGACGTCTCCGGAATCATCCCCGGGAACCGGAACGCCGGTGTGCAGGTCCAGGTGATAGGTCCGGAAAACGACGTCGTCTTTGGACCAGAATACATTTCGACAGGGTACGACGGCTCTTTTTCGCGGGAGATCGCCATCACCGTTCCAGGGATCTACGAGGTAAGCTTCACGGACAGCAAGGGGTATATCGGGACTTTTTCCTTCACGGTGACCGAAAAGCCGGAGGCCACTGCCGTCACGACAACCCCCCCGCCGCTGGCACAGTCACGGGCAATCACGGCAACAGCTCTTTCCACTCCTGACAAGCCTGCTTTCTTCGTCATTACCGGGATTTCGGGTGAGGTAAAGGTGACAACGTCCCCCGGTGTCGACTGGGTCATCGAGTATGCCGACAGGACAGGGGCGATCCGGAAACAGAACCAGATGGGACAGATGGACCCCGAGGAAGTGACGATCAGTAATCCCGGAGATACGGTCTATCTCAAGGTCTACCCCTACCGGTTTTCTGACAAGGGGGAAGTGACCATCTTCGTGGAGGGTGCAGAGAAAGCCGGCGTTGCATCCGAGGTCCCCCCCGTCTTTGCCGCAACGGTCCCCCCCACGCAGAAATCACCACTGGTCAGTATGACTGTCCTGTGTGCCCTTGTCGCGTACTGTGTCTGGAGGAGGTACAGGTAATTCAATAACCCCATTTTTGGGCGGGCCGGATAGGTTTTTGTTGGCAAAAATCCCATAGATATAACCGGGCCGGGGTAGTCTAGTCCGGAAAGGCGGTGGCCTTGAAAGCCACTGGTGCTTGGCACCTCAAGAGTTCAAATCTCTTCCCCGGCGTTATCTCCCTCTTAAAAAAAAATCCAGTATTTCTGATTGAGGCACGGGCACGCCGGGCGAAAGCGACACGGCGATTTTCACATTTCAAAATGGTATGCTCCCTCCCGAGTCCGATGCTCTCTCTCCCCCCTTCGGTCGATCCAGTCAGGGGTTCGACCGGTCGCAACGCGGTTTTTTTTATCCCCATGGACACCATTCTTCCCGTGATGTCCCATGGAGAATGAGCTGAAAACCGACCTCCTGGAGTGGTGCAGGTCTCAGGGTATTTCACTCGTGGGAGTGGCTGATGCAAGGCGGTGGGAGAATCCACCATTCCAGCCGTGGATGCCCCCTGAATTTTATCCCCGGTCGATCTTCCCGGAGACAGAGTCAGTGATAGTCATCGGTCTCCCCGTCCTCCTCCCCATCATCGAGACGACACCATCCATCTATTACCATGAGCACTACAATACCCTGAACCGTCTGCTCGACCAGTTCACCTATCTCATTGCGGAGAGACTGAACGCCTGCGGGTATCCCTCCGTGCCTATTCCCCGGGATGGCTACGGGAGTATCGATGTCCTGCGTGAAAAACCCCTGGCATTCTTTTCCCACCGCCATGCCGCGTTCCTGGCGGGCCTCGGAACATTCGGGATGAACAATATGATCCTGACACCCAGGTACGGTCCACGTGTCCGGTTTTCATCGGTTTTTACTGCTGCACCCCTCCCTCCGGACCCCCTCCTGCAGGAGGATCTCTGTACCCGCTGCAGGAAGTGCGTGGAGATGTGTCCCTCGGGCGCCCTCCCCGATGAGATGTATCCCGCAGGATTAACGCGGAAAAGGGCATGCACTGATTACAGCGCGGATCTCCACCGGAAGTATATCTCTCCCTGCGGTGCCTGCATCATGGTCTGCCCCGTGGGCAGGGACCGTGACCATTTCAACAGGGACGCCCGGGACCTCTCTCTCCCGGAAGGGAAAGAGTCCCCCCGGGGGAGGGCCCGGTCACACGTGCAGGCCTATGGGGGGAAATCCACCTCCGGGGAGGAGTGAGTCAGTGACCGTCCATAAAATTAATCCGCAGGTTTTGATTCCCCGTGGGTACTATTTATCAGACGGGAATGACCATAGTGTTATGACAAGGTGAAATAGTCCATGTGCATTGCGGTCCCGGCCGAAGTGATCGAGATCAAGCAGGGAAATATCGGTATTGTCGACTATGGAGACCTCCGGCAGGAAGTGAGGCTCGACCTCGTCGATGTAAAACCGGGGGATTTCGTGCTGGTCCACGTTGGATTTGCCATTCAAAAAATTTCGCGGGAAGAAGGCCTGGAGACACGCGAGATATTCCGCCAGGTCTATGCTGCAATGCAGGAATCCGATTGATGCGGGCATTGACCCCGACTTTCACTTGATTTTAATCCCTTTTTGGACAATATGCTTATCACCTAAAAGAGAAAAAACTTGTAAGATAAAGGAGAGGATGGTGTTATCACATGGATAAAACAGGTATTGCGAGCCTCATTGCCGGGATCGTCCTCCTGATCCTTGGAGGATACGGGGTCTGGGTGTTCCTGCCGGATGTGATCGCATTTCTGAAGGGAGTCATTGGCATTCTCGGGATCCTGATCGGAATATTCCTCGTCATTTTTGGGGCCATTCTCATAAAAGATTGAAAATTATCGTCATTTTTCGGGGAAATTTTTCCCCGGGCATTCCTTTGCTAAAAAACCCCAACCCTCCTGTTCCCAAAGATCAAGCTATATCCGGAAGGGCAATGAAAAAGAATAGGACGGAAGAAGACCTCCCCGGGACGGGTTAATCCTGGCATGGTGCGACAATGGACACGGTAAAAGTTCTTGCAGTCCTCCTCGTTTTCTCTCTCTCCCTCAATGCATATTTTATCGTGACTGGTGAGGGGGACACCCTTCCCGGGAAGATCTCCCGCTCCCTGACGTATGCCTACCACCAGGCTTTTCCACCCCTCGGCAATGAGACAGAAATGTCCACCGGCGCAGACAATGGGAGTCCTGGTATGACTTTGCCCGTGGCGGTCGGGACAGAAAGCAGTGAAAGTCCAGGAACGGTTCAGGATGTCGACACGGACAACCTCACCCTCCAGGACATCCTCCTTCTGATGGAGAAGAATACGTCCATTGACGAGGAGGTCCTCCTGACCCTGCTGTCCCGCACGAACGAGACGGTTTTGGAGGGAGAAGAAAGCGAAGGGGAAGGAGAAGCAATCCCGCCCCCCGAGGGGGTTACATGGAAAGTCTATAACAGCACGAAATGGCATTTTTCGGTCCCCTATCCCCCTAACTGGACAATTCACGAGGGCACTTCCACAAACCCGGTCGTCACGTTCACGGCCCCCGTCGAGACCTCGTGCAGTGCCGTCACAAGCGAATGTTACCAGTACGTTGCTTCCCTATCAGTGGGAATTGACCTCCATCCCGGGACGCTTGTTTTTGAAGACTACTTCAACAGGAAGGTTGCAAGTCTCCAGAAGGACCTCGGTATCACGGCCACGAGCAAGACAGCGCAAACCACCATTTCGGGAAACAAGGCCTACTGGATCGAGTATTATACCCGCGATTCGCGGGGGAACCCGTCAAAGATGTTCATGCAGTACTTCACACTCCTTGACAAGAAAGTCTGGGTCATCACGTATACCGGGCCGTACTCCACCAGGGAGAATGTCTATTCTCGGAATAAACCCGATGCCCAGAGGATGATCGAGGGCATTGTCATCGAGAGGGAGTACAAGGTCGTTTGAAGAAAGAATCGCCCCGAAGGAAAGAGAATAACCCGCGAGGAAAGACTACCTTGTAAAGAAAAAAAATCCTTGGGAGATCAGAATTTTTCCACGTCTTCTGCCTTGATGGTCTTCCTTCCCTCGGCACTTGCCGCACTGACAGCCTTCTTGGCAACTTCTGCAATATATGCCTCGGTCCGGGCCACGATTGCCCGGGTCCCCTCCATGCTGATCCGTTCCGCACCACTGTTCTTGGCGATACGGACCACAGGTGCGATCGGGAGGTCGAATGCAGTACTCCTCGTTGACTTGGCCTTCTTCTTTGCAGGCGCTTTCTTGACTGGTTTTGGCATATTCAGGTGCCTCAAAAAAGGATTGAGGTGGAAGTATTTAAATATTGTTGATCCAGATAGTTCAAAACTCTGTTAAAACTCTCCCGGGGGAGAACCAGGCCCCCAAAAGGGGGATAAGGGGCGTGCAGTGTTTTTGGCACAATCCCGGAGGGGAGTGTTCCCGGCCACGCTTCGGCACCCCTTCCTTGTGATTATTCCGCCCCGGAGGGTCAGCTCATCCCGATGATATCGTGGTGCAGGATATCGATGGTGGCCCGAAGGACTCTCCCTGCATCCCTCAGGTGGTGGTAAATCTCCCGCCTCTTCAACGCCTCCATGGGGATGCCACCCTGAAAGAGCCGTGCCATGCCCTCGATGTAGGTATCATCGATGCGATGGAGGGTGTCCCTTGCAGACCTGATTGCCATTTCGGCTGATTTCCGGTCATCGGACAATGCACTGACCCCTTTTGCCATGCACCGTGTTCCCTCGAGGAGTTCGCCCGCCATCGTCAGGATAGCCTCGTCAGGATCAACACCAAAGGCAACCATCTCCCGCGCCGTCTCGTAAGAATAGTTGACGATGTAGTCCATCTGCCGGGAAAGGCTGTAGATGTCCTGCCGGTCAAAGGGTGTCGAGAATGATTCCATCAGCCTCTCCTCCATCTCATACCGCATGGCATCCATTGCAATACCCCTCTGGTGGAGTTCGAGAGGCTCTGCACGCGGCGGGGTGGACAGCCACCTGACAAAAACCTCCACGCATTCCACCGTTTTTTCCGCCTGAACCTCGAGCATGGCTAAAAAATCGTATTCCACGGGGAATATGTGGTCAAAAAGGCCCCTCTTTTTCTTTCTGATGGTAAATGTCCCGTCTCCCATCACGAGCCTCCGAGAATGGGCAGGAGAAGATATGAGAGCCCATACCCGATGAACATTGTTGCAGGGATCGTCAGTGCCATGACGAGGAGTATCTCGCGGCCCACGTCCCAGTAGACCTTTCTTGGGTTCTCGGCTGCCCCAACACCGATGACTGACGAGGAGATGACATGAGTCGAGGAGACAGGGGCCCCCGCCACCGTTGAGATGGTAAGGATGGCACCGGATGACACCTGCGAGTCAAGCGAGTGGACCGGCTCAAGCCTGAAGATCTTTCTGCCAATCGTCGTCATGATTCGCCACCCGCCAGAGAGTGTACCTGCCCCGAGGAGGGCTGCGCATGTCACCCGGGCCCAGGGGGGCACAACCACGCCTGCCGTGATACCCGAAGAAAAGAGGACAAGGGCAATAATTCCCAGCTGTTTCTGGGAGTCGTTGGCCCCGTTTGAAAAAGCCATGAGTGCAGCAGCACACCAGTTCAGGCGGACAATTGTTGAATTGATACCCCGCCGGGCGTTCCGGAGGACGATCTTTGAGACGGACCGCATCGCGTACCCCGCGGCCAGGCCAAGGAGGACAGAAAGGTAGAGAAAAAGGAGAACTTTCAGGACTCCGCCAATCTGCATCGAGGGAGAAAGGAGTTCATGAAACCCCCAGTTCACGCTCCCGATCCCCCCGCAGGCCACCCCGGCACCGATCAGACCGCCGATCAGGCCATGGGTCGAGGAGGAGGGAAGACCCCGCCACCACGTGACAAGGTTCCACCCGGTGGCCGTCAGTATCCCGGTGAAGATGACGGAGAGGAACCGGGCACCCGGCTCGAGGGAAAGGAGGCCGGAGATGGTGAACGCGACCGCACTTCCCCCGAAGAGTGCCCCGAGGAAGTCGCAGAGTGCCACGAAGACAATACCCTTGCGGGGTGTTGCTGACCGGGAGGCGATGAATGTTGCTGCGACCGAGCTTGCATCCTGGAACCCGTTCGTGAAAGTGAAGAGAAACGCAAGGGCAATCGTGAGGACAGCGACCTCGTTCATGCGAGGGGTCTTCCGTGGTCAGGGATCTGTCCCATCAGTCTCATCATTTTGCTCTCCTGCGCCCCTCGTTTTCCTTGGCGTGTGTCGCCACCATTACCTTCATAGGCATTGATTAAAAAATAAACAATTGGTATTTCCCATCCCCGTCGTTCTTCTGTGGAGGCAAAAGAATGCGCCCGACATTAAAAGATGAGATGGAGTACGCAATCTGGAAGATAACCGGACGTGCAGTCCCCTACCATGAGGACGTCGTTGCGTGTCTTGCCAGGGATATTGCAAGGGAAACGGGTGAGGACCCCGGTGTGGTGAGCATGCGTCTTGCGGCCCAGATCAAGGAGATAATATGGGACGATATTTCCCACCAGTACAGGTCGAGAATATCCTGCGATAAAAGAATCGAAAGGGTTTCCGGGTGACCCTTTCATAAACTCACACATCTCACTCTCTTTATGAGACTACCGGAAACGAGAGGCATTTTCCGTAGGGAGGGGAAGAGGGGTCCCCTGTGCCGGGGGAATGCAGGGAATGGACACGCAGCCACGTTAATTTTCCCTCTCCTCCTCCTCATGGCAGGCGCGTTGCTTTTTTCCGGCTGTATCGGCGGCAGTTTTCAACAGGAAACAAATGCGACTCCTGCCACGGTGAAAACGGGGACAAACCCGTTCCCGGGATCCTGGCAGTACTTTGGTTTTGTCGGGCCCCACAAGGTCGCCATCCAGTTGACATTCCTTGGGAACGGGACCGGCCGGTTCGAGCTTGTTGCACCCGATGAGCAGACACCCTTGATGCAGTCCATGGACCTGACGTGGGAATCGCGCGACGACCGGTTGTGGATCGGGAGCGAGAGTGAAAAGCAGCACCTGGATATCAGGTACCGCGCAGAGGATGACAGGCTTCTCGTGAAGGCCGACGAGACATCAGGGCTTTTCATCGGGGAGGATTTCGTCCCGGGTCCCTTTTCATGGGAATTTAGCCGTGCCCAGGGGTAATGTGTACACCAGGTGGGGGATGGGGGGGGTGCATCCTTCCCCCGGCACCTGCACAATTCGCCCCGGCACGTGCAGGTGCAGACCGGAACGAGGGTTTCTCGGCGAGGCAGAAGGTGACAGAGAGAGTGACACCCGAACGTCCCGGGATGGGAGACAATTTCCAGGGAATGGAGAGAGCAAAAAAAAGGAATTTAGCCCCCTCCTTTTTTCCTCAATAAAAATCGCCTGATACACAGTTCAATCTATGATTCAGAAGAAATTCATAGACCTAGTGTAAAAGTACATTTCTAAAAACCTCTAAATCGAAAAATAAGCAA
>JANIHI010000016.1 GCA_024518585.1 Methanolinea sp.
CGAGCCCCGCGGTCGTCGATGGCCTTGTGTACGTGGGGAGCAACGACTGGTATGTCTACGCGCTCAACGCCACGACCGGAGAAAAGATCTGGAGTACGTACACAAACGGCGAGGTCACGTCGAGCCCTGCGGTGGTGGGTGGCGTTGTGTATGTGGGGAGTAACGATCGGCAGGTCTACGCGCTCAATGCTGTGACCGGAGAAAAGATCTGGAGCACGTACACGAACGGGGAGGTTAGGTCGAGCCCCGCGGTCGTCGGTGGGGTTGTGTACGTGGGGAGTAACGACCGGTATGTCTACGCGCTCAATGCCACGACCGGAGAAAAGATCTGGAGCACGTACACGAACGGCGAGGTCACGTCGAGCCCTGCCGTGGTGGATGGCGTTGTCTATGTCGGGAGCAATGACCACAGGGTCTATGCCCTTGGCACCAAGTTCCCCGTCCCCTCGTTTACCGCGTCCCCGGCGAGCGGGCCCTACCCCCTGACCGTCACCTTTACCGATACATCCACGGGGGACATCACGGGCTGGCACTGGGACTTTGGGGACGGGAGTTCCAGTACCCTTCAAAACCCTGTCCACACCTACCGCAGTCCCGGGATCTATCCGGTCAACCTGACGGTGACCGGGCCGGCAGGGACACGAAGCCTCGTTGTCCCGGACTCTGTCAGGGTCACTTTTGACTTTTCCGGGACGCCGCGAAGCGGACAACCTCCCCTCACCATTACCTTCACCGACACCCTCCCGGCAGACACAACGGGCAGGAACTGGGACTTCGGGGACGGACAGACGGGCACCGGGCAGAACCCCGTCCATACCTATACGGCCCCGGGTTCCTTCACCGTGACGCTGAATGCGACCGGTCCCGGCTGGGCGGCGACACTCGAAAAGAAGAATTACATCAGCATGGATGTCATCCCGGCCCCAACCGTGCGCTGGAAAGTCCGGGAAGGTATTACATCGATAGGCTCGCCCCCGGTGATCGACAGCGGGACCGCCTACGTTGACGGCGGAACAACTCTTTTTGCCATTGATACCCGGACCGGGACGGAACGCTGGCGTTTTGCGACCGGTGCAGAATGTTCGATTTCAGAAGTCTACGGGGGAGTGGTGTTTGTGCGGGCCGGGACAACCCTGTATGCCATCGATTCCCAGAGCGGAGGGGAAAAATGGCGCTTTTCCGCCCCTGAAAAGCTCGGCCGGCCGTCCCGGTACATAGGGGTCATCTGCCTCAACTCAGGGAATACGGTCTATGGTATTGACCTGTCCACAGGATCCGAGAAATGGCATGTCACCAAGACCGAACCCTTCACGGAGGTGACGATTGGTGAGGGGATCGTATCAGGGGATCTCTACGCAGGCTCTGGAAAGACCCTCTATGCCCTCCAGACGCATACCGGCAGGGAACGGTGGCACAGGGACTATAATGATATCGTGGGGTTGCAGCCGATAGCATCAGACAACCTAGTTATTGCCGGCACGCGGCCGGCGAAAACGGAAGAGCTACCCTATGACCGCTGGACGTTCCACGCGGTTGACATGAGGGATGGCAAGGAACTCTGGACCACGAGGGTTTATACAGACCCTGTCGGGTATCCACAGATTGTTGATGGGACCTTCCTGTTTGTGAGTAATGAGAGGTCTAGGGCAGCTCTTCGCGCCATAGATCTCCTGACCGGAAAGGAACTGTGGTCCTATAGCGAAAGACCTGATTACAGTAGTGATGCGAAGTACATCGCGTCAGGAGATACGATACTCTCCTGTTTTACGATTCACTATACAAAATGCAGTGCAATTTATTGCAGTGATTGGGATTCCTGGACACTGGTTTCGCTGGATAGGAAGACCGGCAGGAAATTGTGGGAAATGGACCTCTCCGGTGCAGGGGTCAAAGGGCTCCCCGTCGTTGCCCACGATATCGCGTACATTGGTCTTAAGAAAACAAACAATGGAAACATCCTGGCCTTACATATGAATGGCACCACCGTGTGGTATTCACAAATCGGAGGGGGCGATTTTGGTTTCCCTGCGTTCTCCAACGGTGTGGTGTATGGAAAAGGATCCGACGGATACTTCTACGCGGTCGGGAACTCGCTCTCGTTCTCCGCGACCCCCACCTTCGGGATGGCGCCATTAACCGTGACATTCCGTGACACTACTCCTCAAAAAACAACGGGATGGTCGTGGTCTTTCGGCGATGGGACAACGGGCACCGGGCAGAACCCCGTCCACACCTACACGCGTCCCGGGACCTATACCGTGAGGTTTTCGGCATGGGATGCGGCCGGGTCCGTCAGCCACGAGGAACCTGAATGCATCAGGGTGGATACCAACCTCACATTTTCGCGGATCCAACCAGGTTATGGTATCAGGGGAACAACAGCCCCGGTCACGATCTTTGGCGGCAATTTCACGGGAGACCTATCAGTTACCCTCACGAGGGGATCGCGTGTCATCCCGGTCACCAACAGTGTAGTGGTGGACAACGCGACCATCTCGGGCACGCTTGCAATTCCCGGCGACGCACCAATCGGACCCTACGATCTCTCCATCGCCAGGGCATCGGACGGCAATATCCTAAAGGTGCAGGGCGCGTTCATGGTCCTCCAGTACCCTCCTCCGATCGTTGCGTCTGTTGATCCCTCCTCAACAAAAGCCGGTACCCTGCAGCAGTTCACTCTCAACGGGAGCAACTTCCAGCTCGGTGCGACTGTGGTCTTTACGAATATAACCGGAGCGGAACTTACCACAACCGCAGTCAAAAACAGCGAGTCCGAGATCATCCTGACCGCTACGTTCCCGGTCAACGGCGCTGGGCCATGGAATGTCACGGTCACCAACCCTGATGGCGGGACTTCGACGCTTCCGCATGCACTCGATGTGATGCCGTCCAACGTGGAGACTCCGCCACCGACTGTCAACTCGGTCAGCCCGGCATGGGGGACTGCCGGCACGTCGCTCGCGATGTCGATCTCCGGTTCGGGCTTTACCCGCGGGTCGTCGGTGAAACTGTGCAGGGGAGCGTATGAACTTCCCGGCTCCCAGGTCGTTATCCTGAAGCCGACACAGATGCGTGCCACGGTCACGGTCCCTGGCAACGCCGTCCCCGGACTGTATGACTTCGTGGTCATCAACGGGGAGGGACAGGCAGGGGTGCTCCCGGGCGCGGTTACAATCGGGAACAGGACTTGCCCGATACTCTCCAGGATCACGCCCGGTACGATGACTGCCGGGACCACAACGGCCTTTTCGCTCACGGGGGACCGTTTCCGGCAAGGGGCGGCGGTTATCTTTTCGAAAACCCCCGGCGGGGTCATGATGGCTGACGTGACCAGCGTCAATGAAAAGCAGATAAAAGGGACACTGAGCATCCCGGAGGGAACGGACACCGGGACATGGAGTGTCATGGTCATAAACCCCGATGGTGGCACCGGGAGGATTCCTGATGCCGTGACCGTGACAAGCCCATCGGGGGACGGCGGGAGCGGACCTTCTGTCACCTCTGTGAAACCTGCGAGCGGCTCGGCAGGAAAGACCGTCGGCCTGCTCATCGCGGGCGAGGGTTTCACGAAGGGTTCTTCGGTCAGCATCAGGGACGAGGGATATGAGGTCACGGCGAGCAGGGTCCTGACAATGGATCCAACAAAGCTGTTTGCTATCCTGAAGATCCCTGCCAATGCAACCCCCGGTGCGTATGACCTGGTGGTCACCGACAGCGGGGGCAGGTCAGGGACGCTCCCCTGCGGTTTTTCGGTCCTCTGAAAGGGGAGGGCTCTCCTCCCCTCCCGGTCGTCGGTTTTTCCTGCAGGTCCCGGGAGCCCGCCGAAGGCGAGATCCCCGGTCTCGTCGATGAGGCAATAAGGCAGGTGCTTTGGCCCCGGGGAAGCAGCAGCGTCCCCCTAACCGCGCATTTCCGGCGAAAAAAAAGAGTTTACTTGAAGATATCAAAGATCTGGTCGCTTCCCGTCGCGGCAAGCCTGTCGCGTTCCTCGCGTTCCTCGACGAGGGCGAGCAGCGGGAGCTTCATGTCGACGCCCGGGACGTGCCCGAACATCTTCTCGAGCTCCACCTGCTGGGCGTGCATGAAGAGCGCGTTCGGGATGTCCATGGCGCAGAGCTCCTGGCACTGGCCGCAGTTGACGCAGGAGTCGGCGATATGGGCGAACCGGATCAGGTGGAACATGAAGGTCGGGGGGACCTGCCCGGGGGCCACGAGGTACGGTTTCTTCGTGCTGCACTCAACGCAATAGCAGATCGGGCAATTCTCGATGCACTGGTAGCACTTGATGCACCGGGAAGTCTCCTTCACGATCTTCTGGAGGCGCTCCCTGCCGGTCCCGAGCGATGCAAAGTCCTTCTCGCGCCACTTGTCGCCGAGCTTCAGCATGGCGCCCTCGACCTTCTTGCGCATCTCGATACCCTTTGGATCGGCGGGTTCGGTCTTGATCGCGCCTGCCTTGACAGCTTGGTCGAGAATGGTGGCACCCTTCTCGCTGCAGACCTCGACAAACGTGGCCTTGCCGGCCTTGTCGCCAATGACACCCCAGTTCCCGCAGGCAAGGTCTGCCTGGCGGGGGACCTTCATCTTGCAGCGGCGGCAGTTGGACCTGCGGCCGTAGCCCTCGTCCTCCAGGTCATCGATCTTGATGCCCTTGTGGCCGCCCTCGTACTCGATGATGAACTGGCCCTTGTCAATCTCTTCTTTGTGGACAGTGTCCGGGTCGACGCCGAACTTCTCCCTGATCATCTTCCGCGCCATGACGGGGCTGACGGTCCCCCCGCAGTTGACGCCGATCATCACGATGTTGTCAAGGTTGACCTGCTGCCGCTTGGCAAGCTCGTACAGTCCCATCGCGTCGCAGCCCTTGACCGTCATCGCGATCTTCTTGTTGCCCGCACCATCGAGGTACTTCTTGACGATCTTGGAGAGCAGGAGCGTCCCACAGTGGAGTGAACCCGCAGTCTCGTCGATCTTGGCCGGGTCAGTGACGAGGGTGGGGACAGCATCGTAGATGTCCTGGCCCCTCCTGACCGCGAGGACCGCGTCAACGATCTTCTTTTCGAGCATGAACTTCAGGAGGCCCGAGACGGCACCGCCGCACTCTGCCTTCTTGGCAAGGTTTGCATCCGCAGTCCACGCGTAGAACATGTCACCTTTCTTGGCCATCTAGTTCCCCCCCTCGATCTTCTCGATCTTCACAGCACAGGCCTTGAACTCCGGGATCTTGGCGATGGGGTCAAGGGCGTTGTTGGTCAGGACGTTTGCGGCGCATTCCTTGTAGTGGAACGGCATGAACGTGACACCCTTCATGATATCGGGGGTGACGCGTGCGGGGACGTTGACGGTTCCCCGGCGTGTTGTGGCCTTGACCATGTCGCCGTTCTTGATCCCGAGCGCCTTAGCGTCCTCGGGGTTGATCTCGATCCAGCCGGTCGGTTCCTCGGCCTCGAGCGAGTGTGACCGGCGAGTCATGGTCCCGGTATGCCACTGCCAGATGCACCGGCCGGTCGTGAGGATGAACGGGTACTCGGCGTCCGGGACCTCGGCAGGCGGCTTGTACGGGACGGCGAAGAACTGGCCGAGCCCGTCGGGGTGGGCGAACTTCTCCTTGTGGAGGATCGGTGTCCCCGGGTGGTCGGGAGTCGGGCATGGCCAGTGCAGGGCTTCAGGCTTTGCGAGCCGTGCATAGCTCATGCCGGCATAGGACGGCGTGAGTTTGGCCATCTCGTTGAAGATGTCTTCAGCACTGTTCCAGGCAAACTGCTTGCCGTATCCCATCCGGGTCGCGATCTCCTTGATGATCACCCAGTCGAGTTTTGCCTGGCCGGGCGGATCCTGGGCCTTCCTCCACATCTGGACACGCCGCTCGGTCGAGGTCTGGGTCCCGTCTTTCTCGGCGTAACAGCACGACGGCAGGACCACGTGGGCGAGTTCCGCCGTCTCGGTCAGGAAGATGTCCTGGACCACCAGGAACTCGAGGGTCTTGAGCCCCTTCTCGACGTGGTGGAGGTCGGGGTCAGAGATCATCGGGTTCTCGCCCATGATGTACATGCACTTGAGTTCGCCGGGCTTGTCGGCGAGGACGTCCATCATGACCGTGACCTCGTACCCGTTCTTCGGCTCGCAGATGCCGTCCGGGAACCCCCAGGCGTCGGCGAACTTCTTGTGGGCCGCCTCGTCGATCACCTTCTGGTACCCCGAGAAGACGACCGGCAGGCACCCCATGTCGCAGGCGCCCTGGACGTTGTTCTGGCCACGGAGCGCGTTGACACCCGTCCCCGGCCGGCCCAGGTTTCCGGTCAGCATCTGGAGGTTGGCGACCGACTTCACGTTGTCGACGCCCGTCGTGTGCTGCGTGATCCCCATTGAGTACAGGATGCAGGCCGACTCTGCCTTCGCGATCCACTCGGCTGCCGTCTTCAACTTCTCGACCGGGATGCCCGAGACCTTCGAGACGTTCTCGAGCGAGTAGATCGGTTTCATGACCTCTTCTTTGAGTTTATCGAAGTCCTTGGTCCGGTTCTTGATGAACTCCTTGTCTTCCCAGCCGTTTTTCAGGATCTCCTGCATCAGGCCGTTGAAGATCGCAACGTCGCTGCCTGACCGGAACTGCATGTACAAATCGGCCTGCTTCGCCGTCGGCGTGTACCGCGGGTCCGCGTAGATGATCTTTGCACCGTTGGCCTTCGCCTGCATCACGCGGCGCCCGATCAGCGGGTGCTGCTCAAACGTGTTGCTCCCGATGATGAAACAGCACTTGGACTCCGCGATGTCCCCAATCGAGTTGGTCATCGCCCCGGACCCGAACGTCGCCGCAAGCCCCGCGACCGTCGATGCGTGGCACAGCCTCGCGCAGTGGTCGATGTGCCGCGTCTTGAGGACACCGCGTGCAAACTTCATCATCGCGTAGTTCTCCTCGTTGGAGACCCTTGCTGACGACAGGCAGGCACACTCGTCCGGCTTGTACTGCTTGAACTTCTTGGCCACGAGGTCGAGTGCCTCGTCCCAGGTCGCCTCCACGAACTTGCCGTCCTTCTTGATGAGCGGCTTCGTGAGGCGGTCCGGGTGGTTCACGAACTCGTGGGCATACGTGCCCTTCGGGCAGACCTTCCCCTCGTTGACGGGTGAACGCTGGTAGGGAGCGGTCCCGACGACCTTTCCCTCCTTCACCACGAGGTTGAAGGTACACCCGGTCCCGCAGTAGGGACAGGTTGTCTGTACGTACTTGACGTCCATTATAGAACCTCGAACAGAACAATGTCTCCAGCGGACCCTATTTAACGATACTGTTTTACAGCGAAAAATCGATGAATACTGGTGGGTAAATTGTCACCGCTTGCGGTCTCCCGGACCCAAAAAAACAGGGCTGTGAAAGGGGATCGGAAAATGAGGGATCTTTTCATCGGAAAAGGTGAAGGGAAGGGGATGCGCCCGTGAGACCGCCCCGGGTGCCCCCCATGCTCTCAGCCCTCGTGCAGTCGGGTGTCCTTGCCGTGGACGGGCACGTCTTTTCCCGCCTTGACGCATGCCCTGCCTGCGGGGGGAGGGTGTCAGGCTACGATACGAAGGAAAGGCGCTTTGCCGTTATCCTGGACAGCGGGGATAAGAGACCGGTGAACGTGTGGGTCCGGCGGTACATGTGCAGGGACTGCGGGCAGGTCAGCCCGGCAGAGGCCCCCTTCTACCCGGAGACGCGCCTTGGGTCACCCATCGTGGACCTCTGTGTCGTCCTCTCGCGAAGCATGACGCCGGGCCGGGCTGCACGTGTCGCTGAATACCTCTCCCTCGCTATCGACCGGGGCACGATCCGGGCCTATTCGCGCCGGTGCTTCCCTGAGATCCCGGTCGATACCCTTTTTGGATTCCCAATCCCGCGGTCCCTCCTCTCCCTCTCCCTCATGGCGACTTCCCGCCAATGAGGGGTGTCCCGTCGTACGGGCAGAACGCGACCTTGCCGTCCGTCGTTGAAAAACCGCAGACAGGGCATGATCGGACCTTCCTTTCTTGCCAAACCTGCGGGATGAGCGGGATGAAGAGGAAGAGGAAGAAGAACGGGAAACCCGCAAGCCAGAGGATGGCAGTACCAAGGAGCGAGCCCGCGAGGAGCAGGACGCTCAACACGTAAGGTCTCGTCTCATCACCTCCCGGACAGCATGGGCGGGAAGGGCCGATACAGCGTCCCCGATGTCCCGTCCGAGGTCGCGGGCACCCAGCAGGGAGACGAGCAGCCGGGAACCTGTGCCTGCTGCAAGGATTGGGTTCGCCCCTGATGCCTGCTGCACCGTCTGGACGGCGCCTCTCACCATCTCCCCCTGTGTCTCCCAGAACGATGCTGCAACGGCCATGGCCCCGTCCTCCCCTATCTCCGGCAGGTCGGCACACACGACCCGTGCCAGCCGCCGGAGGCAGAATTCCCTGTCCTTTCCCCGTCCGTCCGGTGTTTCGCAGGTATACTCTTCCTCGCGGATATGGCCGAGGGCAAGGTGGGCATCAGCGCTCGTCGCGAAGTACTCGGAACTGACGGGCGTTGGGACGCCGTTGATCTGGACATTCCTGATGACGGCCGGGATCGGGGTCCGGAGGAGTCCCGTATAGAGGAGGTACCCCCTCTGGAGACGCGCCAGGTCGGAAAGACCCCGGAGGCTTTTGGGGGAGGAGAGGGGAATGATGTCGGTCGTGGTGCTCCCCATGTCGACCAGGAGACCGCCGGGGCAGAGGGAATGGAGGTAGACTGCTGCGGCGAACCAGTTCGCGGCTGCAAGTGCAGGGGTAGGGGAGTCATGGAACCTGCCATCGGTCCCATAAAAGAGGGCCCCGGGAAACACTTCCCTGACAGTCCGGACGATCCATGCAATACCCTCCTCCTTGGTGGAAAAGCAGTCGGCGAGTTCCCCACTCATGACGACGGCAGCCCCTTCCCTTCCCTCGTCCCTGTAGCGGGAGAGGATGTCCCGGAGTGGCGCCCCCTTCCAGAGCGGGCAGTAGTGGGTGTGGACCCCTGAACCTGTCACGACCTTGACGTTTGCACCCCCCACGTCGATTCCAATCACAGGAACTCCACCGCCCCGTGGCTGTCGAACCGGGCCCGGCGCCTCATGTGGACGGACTCCGGGCCCCCGCCCTTCGATGCCTGGACCAGGATGTCGGCGATCTCCTCCTCCATGCATGCCGCAATCCCGATGACACTCGTCGTCACCCGCGGGTTGACGTCTACAACGTAGGGCCTGTCTGCAAGGACGATATCGATCCCCACGTACCCCTGGCACCCCAGGACCTGGAGAGCCCGGACGGCCGTCCCGACGACCTCACCGTGCCGGGGATGGTCAAGGGGGGTCTCCCCGCCCCTGTAATGGAACTCTCCGGAAGGGCCGACACGGACGTCCTGGCGGTTCACCGCGAGGAGGAGGGGCGGCTTCCCGGTGTAGTACGAACACGCATCGCCGACGACCCTGCTTCCGACCAGGCTCACGCTCAAATTTTCCCCGTCAATGAACTCCTGGGCGGTCTCGCCCGGACCAGGCTTCTCATCGGAGAGCCGGACATTGACCGACCCGCACCCTGCAACGGGTTTGATGACCTGTTTCCCGGGTGACGGGGCTCCCGGAACCGGGATACCATGGCGTGCCAGGATGCGGCCGCACTGGACCTTGTCAGCGCAGATAGCCGCGTTCATGCTCCCGCAGCCGACGTTATGCGTGAGACGCTCCAGAACGGAGGTATAGGAAAAGAGGAGGTGGTCGGGGGCGATCACGAGCCCGACGTCGCATTCAGGGGCCAGTCGGCGGATCTCGCCGAGGAAATCGCTGCCGTCCGGTGTGACAACCTCGTACCCGCACCGGGAAAAGCTCCGGGAGAGGACGTCGAGCATCGCTTTCCCCTCGGGAGCAAGGCGGGGGTCGTGGAACGTTGCATACTCCGCCAGGAGCGCTTTCATGCCATGTACATTGGTTCCCCTTTCAGATAGGCATGACGATCGATCAACTATTTCTCCCCTTCCTCCCAATGGGATGGTGACATGAAACCCCGGGTCCTCCTCACCAACGATGACGGGATCAATTCTGCAGGTCTCTGGGCTGCCTACGAAGCCCTTTCCCCCTTCTCGGACGTGACCGTTGTGGCACCGGCAACCCAGCAGAGTGCTGTGGGGCGATCGATCTCCATCTTTGAGCCGATCCGGGCACACGAGGTGGAGATGAACGGTGTCACTGCCTATGCTGTCGGTGGAAAGCCGACCGATGCTGTCATCATCGGGCTCTATGCGCTGGACATCCGCCCCGCGATGGTCGTGAGCGGGATCAACATCGGGGAGAACCTCTCGTTTGAGTCCATCATGACGTCCGGCACCGTCGGAGCAGCACTCGAGGCGGCAAACCAGGGGACCCGTGCAATCGCATTCTCCCTCCAGGTGGAGGACCAGGGCGACAAGTTCGGCGACCCGCGGAGGCACCGGCAGAGTTTCGAGCCCTCAAAGAGGGTCGTGAGCGAGGTATGCCGGACATTCCTCGAGAGGCCCTTTCCCCGCGGCGTCGACGTCCTGAACGTGAACATCCCATCGGCTGTGAAGGGCGGGTACGAGATTACGCGCCTCGCGGAGAAGCTCTTCGCAACAGGCGTGGAAAAGAGGCTTGACCCCCGGGGAAGGCCGTACTTCTGGATCAATGGCCCCCTCATAGCCGATGCGGGAGAGGGGACGGATGTGCATGCCATCCGGAAGGGAAACATCTCCCTGACCCCGATTACCCTTGACTGCACGGCAGCGGGTGCAAAGGATGAACTATCCGCTATCTTTTCCCATAACCGGGAGGGAAAGAGGAGATGAGACCCGATCCCCGGGAAAAGGCCAAAATTAATGCCGGCAGGAAAGCCGCCGAGATGGTGGAGGACGGGATGGTGCTTGGCCTTGGGACAGGTTCAACCACGCACCATTTCATGGTCCAGCTCGCCGAGAGGATACGAAAAGAAGGGATACGCATTGCAGGGGTTCCAACCTCCCTCCAGACGGAAATACGTGCCCGTGCACTCTCCATTCCCCTCACAACCCTCGATGACTGCCCCTGTCCCGACCTTGCCGTCGATGGTGCTGACCAGATCGACCCGGGCTTCCGGCTGGTAAAGGGAAGGGGTGCAGCCCTTACCCGTGAAAAGGTGGTGGCAGCGGCGTCGGCAGGAATTATCATCATTGCCGGTGAGGAGAAGCTCGTGGAACGCCTTTCCGGAACAGTCCCTGTCGAAGTAATTCCCTTTGCCGTCACCCCTGTCATGAGAGCACTGGAAAGGCTTGGTGGAACCCCCTCCATCCGGGAGGGAAAGGAAAAGGATGGCCCTGTTATCACGGATAACGGAAATTACATCGTGGACTGTGCCTTCCCCGAGATACCTGATCCTCCCGGCCTGGAAGAGGAGATCACGGCGCTGCCAGGGGTGCTCGAGTGCGGGCTCTTCTGCCGGTATGCAAAAAAAACACGTGTGCTTGCCGGGAGAGCAGACGGGTGCAGAGTCGTGAAGAAAAGGCCGGTTCAGGAGATATAGTCGCGGACCTGCTGGATCAGCCGGAGCTGGTTTGTAATTTCTCTCTTCTTCTCCTGTTCAATGCTGTCCATGATATCGTGGATTGGCCTGGAAAGCCTGTAAATCTTGACGGGCCTCCCCTTGTTCTCTGCCTTTGTCTCCCTGTTCTCCACCCATTTCTGCTCCGTCATGGTCGCCATCGCGATACTGACCTCGGGCTGACGGAGGTCGGTGCCCCTCTCGATATCACGGGACGTCGCCTCCTCTGTATGGGCCAGGTAGATGAGGACTTTTGCCACGTTCTTCTTGAGCCCGATCTGGACAAGAAGGTCGGCCAGTTCCTCCTCCCGTGGAGTGAAGTACATAACATTCCTCGATTTCATGGATTGCACCGCTTCCAGAATTATTGGCAAAGGTTACATAAAAAGATTATTATTATTTATAAAGAGATAAATGACAGATAATAAAATTATTTAAAGGAGTCCAAGGTTTTTGAGGTCTGTGAGGATCTTCTGGACGGCCTTGCGGGCATCGTCCGGTTCCTTGCCGCCGGTGATGATCAGCTTCCCCGAACCAAAGAGGAGGACGACGACTTTTGGGTTCTCCAGCCGGTAAACAAGCCCCGGGAACTGCTCCGGCTCGTACTCGATGCGGTCGAGGTTGAACCCCACTGCAATCTTGTTCAGGTTGATCCCTGAGCCAAGGTCCGCGGAAGTGACGATATTCTGGATCTTGTAGGTGAGCTTCTTCGGGATCTCGATATTCAAGCCACGGAGGAGGTTCCCGAGGATATCAAGGCCCTGGGAGAGGCTCTCGATACTCTTTGCACCCGTCAGAACAACCTTGCCCGAGCCAAAGACAAGGGCGGCTATCTTTGGCTGTTGCATCCTGATGACAACGCCAGGGAACCTCTTCTTATTGTATTCAGCGTCTTTTATCTGGGAGGCCAGGGCAGGGAGATCCAGGTAATCCGTCACCTTGGCAGAGGCAACGATGTTTTCAATTTTGAGAGAGTCCTCTGGATTAACCTTCATATTTATAAATGAACCCGGGCAGTATATAAACAGTTGGGTGAGAGGGGATTCGCTCTTTCGGGGAGGGGCGTGCCAGGAGAGAAATACCCGATGGGGACATATTCCCCTTGACGCATTCGAAGGCAGGCTGAGGGAAAGGTACATCAGTGGGTAAAAAGAAACAGGGGGACTAGTGTATGAAACCTGTCCGGGGACAATCCCAGGGTCTCAACGAGGTCGTTGCATCCATCCTCATGGTCGTCCTTGTCATCGCTCTTGCGATCATAATCGGGGGTATTGTTTTTGGCTATATCACAATCCAGCCCAAGTCGGCCTACATCCCTCCACGGGTGGAGATGGTTGACTATGCAGGCAAGCAGGCAATAAGTCTCTATTCCCGGGGTGGGGATAACGCAGCCCTTGACCCGGCCCTGGAGGGAAGCTATGTCCTCGAGATATACCTGGATACAGACCAGGGGACATTCAAGGTGATACCGGATGACTCTGCCACAACATGGAACCCGGGCCAGACAATTTACATTTACTACAACCAGTCCCTCTCGCAATACCGCACGGGGTATGATGTACCTCAATTCGTGCCGGATGCTTTCCCGGCGGGAAATATCCTCCTCCGGGTCGTTGACCAGAGGGCAAAGTTGCTGGTGTTCAAGGAGGGGATAGCGGTGGGTGGCGGTGGGACAGGCATGCCGAAACCGATGGGGACACCTTCATGTGGAACCATTACAGGGAGATTGTATAATTACCAAAACAACAGCGGGCTTACGGGTTGGACTGTTCAATACCGGTCTAGGAAAAATCAGGGAGACCCATGGTCGCAGTGGACAGGCACAATAACTGGAACAGGAGGAACGTATACATTTTCCAACCTCAATTATCAGCCCGCCACCTTTTATGAAGTAGGCGTCGTAATTCAACCAGGGTGGAATTTGCAACAGCCCCAATCCAATTACACATTTTTATTAAATCCGGGACAACAATGCTATAGTACTGGAGTTGATTTCGGCGTTCAAAAATCGTAGAAAGGGTATAATAGGGGGCATAAATCAAGAATCACCACTCTTGTCGGGTAAGAACTCTTTTGATTATTTAAAATTTATACAATTTTTTAGATGAAAAAGAAACATCAGGTCCTAACTTGCTTCCCAAGCACATACCCTCTCGCCGCATGGGGTACCACAAAGGCGGGGCGTCAGCCCCGAGAGCGTCTGAGAAGGGGAGTGCAGTCTTGTCTTCTGCCCCGAGGGGGAGAATCCCCCTCCGGACCACCCCCTGGTGAGGATGGTGTGCGGGCAGGGTTGATTGGGGCGGTCATCAGGTGTGATGCATCACGGTCCTTCTCGCCGCATGGGGTACCACAAAGGCGGGGCGTCAGCCCCGAGAGCGTCTGAGTGTGGAAGTGCGGTTTCATAAATTGACCGGAGGGGGAGAATCCCCCTCCGGACCACCCCCTGGTGAGGATGGTGTGCGGGCAGGGTTGATTGGGGCGGTCATCAGGTGTTATGCAGCACGGTCCTTCTCGCCGCATGGGGTGCCACAGCGGCGGGGCGTCAGCCCCGAGAGCGTCTGAGAAGGGGAGTGCAGTCTTGTCTTCTGCCCCGAGGGGGAGAATCCCCCTCCGGACCACCCCCTGGTGAGGATGGTGTGCGGGCAGGGTTGATTGGGCACTTGTGATGTTCAGCCTACCATACCATTCCCTCTCACCATAAGGGGTGCCGCAGTGGCGGGGCAGTGGGTTCCGTCCCGAGAGGTTTGATGGATATGAGTTCTATCTGGTGCAGTGGAATCTTATGTGATGTAGTGACCGGAGGGAAGCAGGAGTAAGATCTCGAAATATCGTTTCTTGGGATAATCCACTTAAAAAATCCACCTCGAAAGGCCGATTAATTGCGCAACCCTGTCAGGGCCGGTATAAAAAACAGGAAAAATTGCCCGTTCAATCGTATTCGCGCCACGTGTGCCCGCACTCGCAGCAGCGGAAGAACCTGACCTCACTCTCATCAGCAGCCCGGAGCTGGCGGAGCCACCAGAAGGCGAGGTTATGCTCGCACTTGGGACACTTGACCGCAATGGTCGGGAGAGTGCGGACAGATCCCTCCTCCTCGACGATCACAATCTCCTTCTCGCGGCGTGACTTTGTGATCTGCATCTGGTCGTTCTTGTTAATCTTCCTGATGTATCCGCATTTCCGGCATTTCAACTGGCCAGCCGATGAGATCATGAGACTTCCGCATTCCGGACAGAACATGATGGCTTATGATAGGGCACCAGGCAAGATTAAGGCTTGGTTGGAAGAAAATGGATGAGAAACGGGTGAACCCTTTCGCACGGGAACGGGAAAGTGAGTCTGATGGGACCCTTTTTCTCTTTGAGCCACCCATAGAAGAGGGATGAAAGAGTTCATTGTCCTCTTCTCGTGCATCTTTTTCATTGCATTCCTCTTTCCCTGGAGTCTGCGGCGGTATTGTGCCATCCTGGGATGGGTGGGGGTAGTGCTCTTTTTATTTGCGGAAATACCGTACTACATCTCGATTAACAATGTCCTTTACCCGGTAATGGCCGTACTGGCTGTACCTTTTCTCCTGATAACCGTCAAATACCTCCTCTCCGGTGAACCGCTCCTCCTGCAGCTCTCGAGAGCTGCGGCGGTTGCGTTCCTCATCTACGCACCGTTTGCCTACACGCCGCTCGGTGACTGGTTGATTGCGGTGGTTGTCGGCCAGACAATCGATGTCCTGGGGTTCGCGGGGTTCGCGGTGGACCGGGTTGCGTGGAACATGGTCATGCGCAACGGGTTCCGGGTCGAGATCATCCTCGCGTGCACAGGTATCCAGGCGATTGCCATCATGCTCGGGGTGGTGAGTGCCGTGAAGACGACTTTTGGTCAGAAAATACTCGCGTTTCTCCTTGTCGTCCCGGTCATTTACGTCCTGAACATCATGCGAAACGTGGCGGTGATCGTGGCCTACACCGAGCAGTGGTTCCCCTACCTGCCTGAAATCGTTGGGAACGGCGAAACCGGGTACGAGAGCTTTTTCTGGGCCCATAATGTCTTCGCCGAGGGATTGGCCCTCCTCCTCCTGATCGGGATAGCATGGGGGCTCTTCCGGATTGTCCCGGAACTCGCCTCGTTTGCAACAGACCTCGTGGACCTCTATGCCGGAGAGGTCAGGAGAGTCGCCGGTAGAGGTACGTGATCCTCTGGATTGCCGAGAGGTTCGTGCAGATTGCGATGATGATGACAGAAAGCCAGATATAGCCTGTCAACCCGCCGACGAGGAGAACGAGGCACGTCTCAGGCCTCCCGAAGAAACCCACCCCCTCCAGGGGGTCCCCGATCTTTCCATCGATCCTCTCCTGGTAACCTATCTCGGCGTACACGACCGGTTTGATGAACGTGTTCATCAGTGAGCCGGTGATCGCAAGAGCGACAACGAGGAAGTCCGCGGTCGGGGGAAGGGAGAACAGTCTGCTGACGAGGGGGATACCCGAGACCCCTATACCGGCGAGTACCAGTGCATCCACGTACTTGTCCACGATCCAGTCAAAGACAGCCCCGAAGCGGGTCTGGGTCGAGGTCTGCCGGGCCACGGACCCGTCGACGAGATCGAGGACCACCGAGGCGAGGAGTGCTATACTCCCTGCAAGGAACAAGCGGAGAGAGAAGAGGATTGCACAGAGGATCCCGCAAAGGAGTGCAAGGAACGAGACCTGGTTTGCAGAGAGTCCTGCCCGGGAAAAGAGGACTGCCAACGGCTCGATGTACCGCATGAAGCGGGGCCGGAGTGCAGTGATGTTCATGTCTAAGTACCATGCCGGGACGGCGGATAATGTTTATCTTGGCAGTGGTGGCAAAACCCAGGAAAAAGCCGCTTTTCCCCTTTCGATCCCGTGGGCAGGACAGGGGGATCCACCGGGAAACTCAAGGAACTTCTATATCCGAGCAACACGAAACACCTCTCTCAGGAGACCTGGACTGCCGTGAACCAACCGACGCGACGCCCGCACGTCCTGATGATGTCAGAGATCACGGTCGATGGGAAGCTCACCCTGAAGAAAGGGGCGTCGAGCAAGATCCTAATGAAATACATGGACCATGCCACCGAGATCCTCCTCCACCAGACCCGTGCGGCCTGCGATGCCATCATGGTGGGGTCCCGGACCATCCGGATCGATAATTCCTACCTTACGGTGCGGCTCGTTGAGGGAAAGAGCCCTCTCCGTGTGATCCCGAGCAGCATGGCAGACATCCCTCCGGACGCAAACGTGCTCGGACCCGACGCCCCGACAGTCATTGCCGTCTCGAAGAAGGCACCCCGCGAGAACGTCGAGATGCTCAGGGAAAAGGGGGTCTCTGTCGTGACCGTGGGAGATGACCGGGTTGACCTCCCCCTCCTCATGGAGACCCTCACCGATGACTTCGGCGTGCGGACCATGATGCTCGAGGGTGGCCCGACACTCAACTGGCACATGCTCCATCACCGCCTCGTCGACGAGATCCGGCTCATCCATCTCCCCTTCATTGTCGGGGGATCTGACACGCCGTCACTCGTCGGGGGGATGCGCATCGAGGACGAGTCACAGATGATCCGCCTGTCCCTTGCCAGGCATTACATGTGCGGGAGTAACCTCGTGACGGAGTGGAGGGTATGCTATGGAGGGGGAGGAACCAGCAGTGGAGGAGAACAGAGAGCATAAAGATCCCTCCTCCCGGCGCCACGCTTTTGTCCTGGGAATTATCATCGTTCTCCTCGTTGCAGGTGGCGCAGCAGCCTGGTTCTTTCTCTCGTCCCATTCAAGGGACATGGGCATATCAGTCATCCGTCTGGAAGGGGTGCTCGTGACGGGTGAAGGGGCCGGCGGGGGATACACCGGGTCGGAATCAATTGGGCGTGCCCTCCGTGACGCTGCGGAAGACCCGTTCGTTGATGCGATTGTCCTGCGGGTCAACAGTCCCGGGGGCACTCCGGCGGCCGCCCAGGAGATCATCCGGGACATCGCGTATGCAAAACAGAGAAAACCTGTCGTTGTCTCCATGGGAGACATCGCCACGTCTGCTGCCTATTACATATCAGCCTCTGCAAACCGGATCTATGCAAATCCTGATACCATCACCGGCGGGATAGGGACGTCGTGGACTTTCATCGATATCTCCGAGTGGCTGCGCGAGAGAAACATCAGCATCGAGATCATCGCCTCGGGGAGCAGGAAGGACATGGGATCAGGGTTGCGTCCACTGACACCCGAGGAGAGGGAATATGCCCAGAAAATCGTCAACGAGAGTAACGAAAGGTTCCTTGCCGATATCCTTGCTGCCCGGTCAATTAACAGGAGCATCGTTGCGGACGCCCGGGTGATGAGGGGCCAGGACGCCCTGGATGCCGGACTCGTTGACGAGCTGGGAAACCTCAATGATGCCATCGAGGGGGCACGCCGGCTGGCGTCCGGCGGCTCCCCCTAGGGAATACCTGGTCACACCATGGCTGCAGGGTCGGCCTTCATGAACTCCCTGCACACCGTCGTCGCATACTGGCCGGGTCCGAGCTCAAAGGAGAGGGTCACGTCCGTCCCCTCGATCTGCGATGTCACTGTTGTGCGAAGGGGGACCGGGCGAAGGGCGCCTTCGTACCGCGTCCCGATCAATTCTGATGCCCTGGCAAAGTCACCGTGAGAGATTCCGTACTGCTCGAGGAGAGACGCCATTACCCGGTCGTCCTCTCCACCGGGGTCTGGGGGATGCGCTCCCGGTATGCGGATGGCGACACTGCAGCGGCCCCGGGAGACAAGAGCACGGGCAGTCTGGAGCATTGGTGGCGTGACCCTGTCCTCCCTGCCGTCGGCAAAGAGGAGCCAGTCGCCGGGTTCCGGGCTCGAAAAATCGGGCTGCCTTTCCATCCGGGTAGAGAGGACGCAGTTGTAGAGGCAGGACTGGAATGCACTGACAAAGAGGGAGAGGAGACGCGGCGGGAGCGAGAAGAGTGCCCCCCGGTAGTCACCCGGATGGGAAACCAGGTAGTGGAGCATGGCCCTCTCGTAGGTGAGTGTCACCGGGAAGGACCGGAGGGCAGCGGCGGGATCCTGGGACTGGAGGTACTCCTGGCGTGCAGCGCGGGTCCCGGGCAGCTCGGCAGGGCAGGCCTTGCCGACGTAGCAGTTCACGGCTCCTTCCAGGTCTCCCCGAAGAATATGGAGTCCTACCAGGTGGGTGATGGGTCGTACCACCCCGAACCGCTGGATACCAAAGTAGTTGGGAATCCCGCGGCAGCACGTCTCTGTCACCGCGGCCACCTCCCCCCCAAGGTCCGGGGAGTGGCAATCCCTGATAGTAATTGAGAACTTATTTCCGATATGGTCCCCCAGGGCAAGGGGGTGTTCTGACCTGCCGACAGGGACGATCTCGATATCCTTCAGGGACACCCGTGCCACCTCGTCTTCCGTCACGTTGTAGAGGGCTATCAACTGGCTGGTGAGGGCGTGGGTGTCCTTTGTCCCCGTCCACGAGACGCGCCGGTGCGAAATCGAGAGTTTTCGCGCGATCTCACGCGCTGCCCGCTGCATCTCCCAGTTCCTCTTGGTGAGGCGGCAGATAAGGTAGGGCCCTGTCTTCCCTGGCGAAAAAGAGACCTCGTCAACGGCGAAATCTTCCGCCCGCTCCCGCAGCCTTCCACCGATCCCGGGAGTATCGCTTGCATAGCAGCGCATTCCCACATACCGTTCCAGGGGGTAGGGGCTCTCTCTCATGGGTCAGTCAGCAGTCTCCCGGTAACCTGGGTTGCAGGATCCCGGGCAGGATACCCTGTCCCTGTCATAGGAGAGGGAGAGAACTCGTGATCCTGTCCAGGTCCTCTGTTTTTGCAGGTCCAAGGCCAAGCGCTGTCACCGTCCCCGGGGGGATCTCGGTGAGGCCGGCATCTTGGACCAGGCCTGTTGCGATCCCAGCATGCTCCGCAAGGGACTTCAGTTCAAGGAGATCCCTTTCGCCGGGGACTTTCAGGACAACTTTTTTCTGGCCTTCCTGGAACCACCTCTTTTTCGTTGCAGGATCAGCCCGCTCGTACGCGGTGATGGCGGCATGGGCCACCTGTGCGCACGTCTTGCCACAGCTCATCCTGATGTCACTCCTGACGATGATGCACTGTTTCCAGACAAATTGTGGTTCTTTCTCCATTGGTGGGAGAATGTTGCCCCTCCGAGGTGAAAAATGGGTGTGAAGGTGGCAGGATTGGGGGCCCAACCAGGGGCAATCCCCTCCCGGGGCCGCCTGCAGGTGGAAGGAGCATCCCCCAGTGGCCGGGCAGACCGTGGATATCAGGCAAATCCGGGACCCACCGGATCCCTTGATACTCCCTGCTGACCAAGTGAGAAAGGGAAGATGCCGGAGCAGTTTGACGTCGTCGTGGTCGGCGGTGGCCCGGCCGGAACCGCGTGTGCCAGGCTGTGCGCAGAGCAGGGCCTCTCGGTCTGCCTCATCGAGGAACACACATCTGCCGGGATCCCTGTCCAGTGCGCAGGACTTCTCTCTCTGGCAGCCTTCGAAGGGTGCAGGGTCTCGCGATCCTCCATCATTGGAACAGTCAGGGGGGCCCGGATAGTCTCTTCACAGGGCCCCGTCCTCTCCTTTGATGCCGACGTCCCCAAGGCACACGTGGTCGATCGTGCCGTCCTTGACCGGGAGATGCTCTGGAACGCTGCCCGGGCCGGTGCAGAGGTCCGGATGAAGACTGCATTTTTCCACCGGGAAGGACACCGCATCGTGACGCGGGGCGTCAACGGGAAGGAAGAGATTTCGTTTCGGGTCCTGGTTGCAGCGGACGGGGCCCGGAGCAGGATTGCCCGGCTGATGGGGATGCCCCCTCCGGCCTTTGTCCTTGGAGGCCTCCAGGCAGACATCTCCTGTCCCCTCGAGGGGGGGATGGTCGAGATTCACCCGGATGCATCGCCCGATTTCTTCGGGTGGGCAATTCCTATCGGTCCCCGGAGGGCACGGGTGGGTCTTGCAGGTCTGCGTGATGTACAGTCGAGGTTTCTCTCCTTTATCCGGAATTTCTCCGACGGGGGACACGAGGCATGCGTCCACCTGGTGAGTGGGGCGATCCCGGTGGGTCCCCGGGCGCGCACGTACGGGAACCGTACCCTCTTTGTGGGTGATGCAGCAGGGATGGCCAAGCCGACCTCGGGGGGAGGGGTCTACACCGCCGTCAGGGCGGCAGGACACGCCGCAAAAGTCATCGGCGACGCCATATCCCGGAACGATTACGGTGACCGGGTACTTTCCCGGTACGAAAAAGCATGGAGGGAAGATTTCGGGCGGGAGCTCTCGCTCGGGTTGAAGCTCTTTTTGGTCCGACAGAAGATGGACGCCGGTGATATTGCAGCCATCCTCACGCGGCTTGACGACCCCAGGGTCATCGCGGATATCGTTGCCCTCGGCGATATGGACCGGCCGGGACGGATCGTGCGCCGCCTTGTGACCCGGCCGGAACTTCTCCCCCTGGTGGGTACTATTTTTCGTTCATTGATTTATAAAAAGTATTAATCAATAACTTTTTGAGAGAACAAATAAAACATATCAATCGTATCGTAATACCACGGTGATCGTTGTGCACATTCCTGACGCGTTCATTCCCCTGCCCCAGGCAGCGGTCTACTGGATTATCGCCCTGATCTTCATCGCCCTCGCACTCCGGTGGGCAAGGGCCGAGATGAGAGAAGAAAAGGTCCCCCTCGTGGCAGTCCTCGCCGCAGGCATTTTTGCCATCCAGGCGGTCAACGTCCCGATTCCCTGGGGGACAAGCGGCCACATGATGGGAGCCGCGCTTGCGGCAGTCGTCCTTGGCTCTCCGTTTGCGGCAGTCTTCGTCCTGACACTCGTCCTCATCGTCCAGGGCGTCCTCTTTGGGGACGGGGGTATCACGGTGATGGGAGCAAACATCATCAACATGGGGGTCGTTGGCGGCTTTGTCGGGTACTACAGCTACCAGGGATTGAACAGGGTTTTCAAAAACCCGTACCCCTCGGCATTCGTCGCGGCCTGGTTCTCCCTGCTGGTTGCGGCACTGGTCTGCGCGGTTGAGATGGCAATTGCAGGGACGTTCCCACTCGGCCTCGGCCTCTTCTCCATGGGCCTCTACCATGCCGTCATTGGTGTCATCGAGGGGGCGATCACGGCGGCGGCACTCTACCTCATATTCACCGCGCGCCCCGACCTCATATCCACATCAGAGGGGGTGACTGCCTGATGCAGAGGGACAACCTCCTCATTTTTGGTGTCATCATCGCGCTCGCCATTGCAGTGGCGGCCCCCTTCATTGCGTCCAGTAATCCTGACGGCCTTGAGAGCGCATTTTTCGGGATATTCGGGGCAAAGGATATTCATGGCTCCGAATTGAACGAGGAAGCGGCAGGAGCAGCCGAGGAGCAGGTCACGGAGATAACCGGGAACACGTTCTCCTTTGCGGCCCCCTTCCCGGATTACTCGATAGAGGGGCTCTCCAAGATGGGCGAGGCCCTCGCGGTAGCCATCGGGACTCTCCTCGTGCTTGCCGTTGCGTTCGGTCTTGGGCGGGCCTTCTCCCGCACGGAATAAAAGAATACCTATTTACTTTTTTGGGACCTACCCGTTCCGGGACAATCTGGCCATGCACCTCATCGAGACCAGGGACCTCTGTTACGTCTACCCCGGAAACGTCAGGGGACTTGACCGGGTGAACTTCATTGCACCCCGGAACACACGGATCGCAGTGATAGGTGCTAACGGAGCCGGGAAGAGCACGCTTTTCAAGCACTTCAACGGCATCTTCCAGCCGACATCAGGGAGCGTGCTCATCCGCGGAGAGCCCATCACGAGGGACACTCTCAGGGAGGTGAGGAAGTTCGTCGGCGTTGTCTTCCAGAACCCCGATGACCAGATCTTCTCCCCCACGGTTGAACAGGACGTGGCGTTCGGCCCCCTCAACCTCGGTCTCGACGAGGAGACCGTCCGGCACAGGGTCGAGGAAGCACTCCGGGTGGTGGGCATTGCCCACCTCCGGGACCGTGTCCCCCATCACCTCTCCGGGGGAGAGAAGAAGCGGGTGGCAATAGCCGGTATCATCGCGATGGAACCCCAGGTCCTTGTCCTTGATGAACCGACAGCAGGGCTCGACCCTCACGGGGTCCGGGACCTCGTGGACTTCATCAACTCGCTTGCCCGCAGATACGGTATGACCGTGATCTTCTCGACCCACGACGTCTCGCTCGTCCCTGAGATGGCCGACATCGTGTACGTCATGCACCAGGGGAGAGTGGTCGCGAGCGGCAGCTGCAGGGAGATCTTCGTGCAGCAGGACCTCCTTGCATCGGTCCGCCTGGAAGTGCCGGTGGTCCCTCGCCTGATCGGTGCCCTCCGGGAGGAAGGTGTCCAGATCACCATGGCTTACACGTTTACCGAGGCAAAGGAAGCGTTTCTCGAGGCCTTCAGGAGGAAGGGATGATCGAGGACCTCTTTTTCATCGAGAAACAGACATACAGGAAGAGTCCCCTCCACGACCTGGATGCCAGGGCCAAGATCATCCTCTCTTTTGCCGCGATCATCGCAATGGTTGCAGTCCCCTACTCGCCGCTCGTTTTTCCGGTCGGGGGAACCTTTTTCCTCCTGTTCGTCATCCTCTGGGGGCTCTCGCGGCTCTCACCCCTCGTCTATGCAGGCAGGATCCTCATGGTCCTGCCTTTTGGCCTCTTCATCATCATCGTCCAGGTCTTTGTGCAGAACCCCTATTACCCGGCATTTACCGCGATTGCAGACCTTCCCTTCGGTATCCACGTTTACCGCGAATCAGTTGAGTTTGCGACCATTCTCCTCGTCAAGTTCCTGGTCTGCATATCGTTCATCGTCCTGCTCTCCTCGACGACACGGGTGCAGGACCTGCTCGAAGGGGCAGGGAGGCTCGGCCTCCCGGCCGAGTTCACCCTTACGCTGGGAATGATGATCCGGTACATCTTTGTATTCGGCTACATCTACCGGAAGGTAAACGAATCCCTCGCAGCCCGCTGCTTCTCGCCCTTTGACTCCCGGCTCCCCTACCGGTACAGGCTGAGAACGCTTGCATATACCGTTGGCACGCTCTTCATCAGGTCCTACGAGCAGGGAGAACGCACGTTCATGGCCATGCTCTGCAGGGGGTACGGCCGCGAGAGCCACCTCTACATCAGGAAAAAACCGATGGGAAGGGGTGATTACCTCTTCCTTGCCACCTGCCTGCCGGTGGTCATCTGCACCCCCGTCATTGCGTGGCTCCTCTCTTCCGGCCTGGTCTGAACGAACACTTTTTTTCTTTCGGGGGCGCTCTCTCTCCTATGACAAGCCCGTTTGGACGAGGTTTTATCACCAACCTGGTACACATCTGCAAGCACTTTTCCCAGAAACCCGAGGAGGCATTCTACGGGGCGGCCGATCACCTCCAGGACTTCATCGTTCCCGAGCAGTTCAGGGGCACGGAAGTCGAGGAACTGGCCGACAGGCTGCGAAAACGGATTGTCTGGCACCAGCCGGGGACATTGGACAGGGAGGAAGCAGAAGAGGTGCGGAAGCTGATCAACAGGCTGATCATTGCCATCGACAAGGGCCTCGGCATCAAGGACCCGGATCTCGGGGAATTCCAGTAATCATCCCGATTTTCCCCTAATTAGGCTTATGTGGTCGGGCGTCCAATACTTTATGTGACGCCCGTTCTGGAGAAAGAAGTGTATTTTTTTAACGGGGGAGAGTAATGGCCGACACTTACGATGCATCACATATCACGGTACTTGAGGGTCTCCAGCCGGTACGGGAACGTCCCGCGATGTACATCGGGAGTACCGATTCGCGGGGACTCCACCACCTTGTCTACGAGGTCGTCGACAATTCGATTGACGAGGCCCTGGCAGGATTCTGCACGTCGATATGGGTGACCATCCACAGTGACGGGTCTATCTCCGTCCTGGATAACGGTCGGGGAATTCCCGTCGACGAGATGAACAATACCCGGAAGAGTGCGCTCGAGGTTGTCCTCACCGTCCTCCATGCAGGGGGAAAGTTCGACAAGAGTACCTACCAGGTCTCGGGGGGCCTCCATGGTGTCGGGGTCTCGGTCGTCAACGCCCTGTCCCGGTGGCTCCATGCCCGTGTCTACCGGAATGGAAATATCTACGAGATGCGTTTTGAAAGGGGAAAGGTCACGAGTCCCCTCACATCCCGGGAGGAGAACCTCGGGGAACTCGAAGCCCGGTACCAGGACTGGTACGGGTCACGGCCACCGTTCCGGGGTTCCGACCGGGCCGGTTTCCTCGAGAAGTTTGGAAACCGCCTTTCCGGGACCCTCATCACTTTCTTCCCTGACGAGACTGTCTTCGAGACTGTCCGGTTTGACTATGACATCCTTGCCCACCGGCTGCGGGAGCTTGCATTTCTCAACGCGGGGATTTCCATCTCCCTTGCGGATGAGCGGACAGGTGACCGGGAGACATTTCACTACGAGGGGGGCATTACGGAGTACGTCCGTTTCCTCAACACAGGGACCGAACCGCTCCATCCGGATGTCATTTACTTCAAGAAGAACGACCCGGATACGCGGACAGACGTCGAGGTGGCCCTCCAGTACAGCACGGCATACTCGGAACAGGTCTTCTCGTACGTCAACAGCGTCAATACGAGGGAAGGTGGCACCCACCTGGAAGGTTTCCGGAGTGCAATAACGAAGGCGGTCAATGCATCGGCCCGGAAGAATAACCTGATCAAGGAGACCGGGCTTTCCATCCGGGGAGAGGACGTTCGTGAGGGCCTGACGGCCATTGTCAGCGTCAAGCTGCCAAATCCCCAGTTCGAGGGGCAGACCAAGATGCGCCTGGGCAACAGCAACGTGAAGGGAATCGTTGATTCACTCGTTTACCAGTCCCTCACGGATTACTTCGAGGAGAACCCCCGTGTCCTTGCCGTGATTGTAGATAAGGTCCTGACCGCGGCCAGGGCCCGCGAGGCTGCCAGGAATGCCCGGGAACTTGCACGGCGGAAGAGTACCCTCGAGAGCTCGGGTCTCCCGGGGAAACTGGCGGACTGCTCCGAGAAGGACCCGGCAAAAAGCGAGATCTACATCGTGGAGGGGGACTCCGCGGGGGGTTCAGCAAAGCAGGGTCGGGACAGGAGGTTCCAGGCTATTCTCCCCCTCCGCGGCAAGATCCTGAACGTCGAGAAGGCGACCCAGCACAAGATCCTCAAGAATGCCGAGATACAGGCCCTGATCTCTGCCATCGGCACGGGTGTCGGGGAACAGTTCGATCCCGAGAAAGCCCGGTACCACAGGGTCATCCTGATGACAGATGCCGACGTTGACGGCGCCCACATCAGGACCCTCCTCCTCACCTTCTTCTTCCGGTACATGAAGAGGCTGATCGAGGAGGGATACGTGTACATCGCCCAGCCACCCCTTTTCCGCGTCGCCAAGGGCAAGGTCGAGAAGTACGCGTTCCGCGAGGAGGAGATGAAAGAGATACTCAGGGAACTGGGGGAGAAGGGTGTGACCGTCCAGAGGTACAAGGGTCTTGGAGAGATGAATGCCGGGCAGTTATGGAGCACGACAATGGACCCCGCGAGCCGGGTCCTCAAGCGCGTCACCATCGAGGATGCGAGTTTCGCCAGCGAAATATTCGAGAAACTGATGGGAGAGGACGTGGGTGCCCGGCGCGACTTCATCAAGCGACATGCCAGGGAGGTGACGAACCTTGACATCTGACCCTGCCGCCGCGTCCGAGACCCCTGCCGGTGCTGCGCACCGGGTCATCCCGATCAACATCGAGGAGGAAATGAAGACCTCCTACATCAATTACGCGATGAGCGTCATCATTGGCAGGGCGATACCTGATGTCAGGGACGGGTTGAAGCCCGTGCACCGGCGGTCGCTCTTCTCCATGTGGGAGATGGGGAACACCCATGACAAACCGACGAGGAAGAGTGCCCGCGTGGTCGGGGACGTGATGGGGAAGTACCACCCCCACGGCGATGCGGCGATCTATGACACCATCGTCAAGATGGCCCAGCCCTTCTCCTACCGTTACCCCCTCATCGAGGGGCAGGGGAACTTCGGGTCGATCGACGGTGATGCCCCCGCGGCGATGCGATACACCGAGGTGAGGCTCGATCCCCTGGCCGAGGAGCTCCTCCATGATATCGAGAAGGAGACCGTTGAGTTTGTCCCGAACTTTGACGAGTCGCTCAAGGAACCCGTTGTCCTCCCGGCAAAGGTCCCCAACCTCCTCCTTAACGGCTCAAGTGGGATTGCCGTCGGGATGGCGACAAACATGCCACCCCATAACCTGCGGGAGGTCTGCAGTGCCCTCGTCCAGTACATCGATACCCCCGATGCCCCCCTCGACGTCCTCATGCAGCATCTCCCGGGGCCGGACTTCCCCACTGGCGGCATCATCATGGGCAGCGAGGGTATCAGGAGCGCGTACCTGACGGGCCAGGGGAAGGTCGTCATCAGGGGCGTCGCCGAGGTCGAAGACAGGGGCAGCCGGGGTGAGCGGATCATCATCACCGAGATACCGTTCCAGGTCAACAAGGCCCGGCTGATCGAGCATATCGCAGAACTCGTCAGGGAGAAGAAGATCGAGGGGATATCCGATATCCGGGACGAATCCGACAAGGAGGGCCTGCGGGTGGTCATCGACCTCAAGAAAGGTGCTTCCGGTGCAATCATACTCAACCAGCTCTACAAGCATACGAGCCTTGAGAGCACATTTGGCATTATAAACCTGGCAATCGTCGAAAACCAGCCCCGGGTCCTTTCCCTCCAGGGGCTTTTCCACGAGTTCATCGCCCACCGGATCGAGGTAATCCGCCGCCGGAGTGAGTTTGACCGGAGGAAGGCACAGGAACGCGTCCACATCCTCGAAGGACTGCTGCTTGCTCTCTCCCGGATCGACGAGGTCATCGCCGCCATCAGGGCATCGGAGACGGCAGATACCGCGAGGGAGACCCTTATCGCCCGCTTTGGTCTCGATGATGCCCAGGCCGCGGCAATCCTCCAGATGCAGCTGCGCCGGCTCGCAGCTCTCGAGCAGAAGAAGATCCAGGACGAGAGGGACGATCTCCTTCGGGAGATTGCACGCCTTTCGGAGATCCTCTCGGACGAGAAGAACATCCGGCGGGAGATCCGAAAGGAACTGGTCGAGATCGCAGAAAAGTACGGGGATTCCCGCCGGACAAGGATCTCCGGCGAGGTCACGCTGATCGAGAAGGAGGACATGATCGAGGACAAGAAGGTCCTTGTTTCCCTCACCTCCCTCAACTACATCAAGCGGATGGACCTCGACACCTACCGCCAGCAGAGGAGGGGCGGGAGGGGGATCATAGGGATGTCCACGAAGGAAGAGGACTACGTGACAGACGTCTTCGTGGCGAATACCCATGATTACCTCCTCTGTTTCACCACGACGGGAAGGGTCTACTGGCTCAAGGTCTACGACATCCCCGAGGGGTCACGAACGAGCCGGGGGAAAGCAATCGTCAACCTCCTCAACCTGGTCAACGAGAAGGTCACCGCGGTCATCCCGGTCCGGGAGTTCGGACCCGACCGGTACCTCTTTTTTGCCACACGCCGGGGCATGGTACTCAAAGTGCCCCTCGAGGAGTTCTCACGGCCACGTTCCAGCGGGATCATCGCCATGAACCTCCGGGAAGGCGACGAACTCGTTGACGTCAAGATAACCGACGGTACCCGCGATGTCATCCTCACGACCCGGAAAGGCCAGAGCCTCCGCTTTTCAGAGGCCTCGGTGAGCCCGCACCACCGCGGTGCCATGGGCGTGATCGGGATCCGGATGCGGGGCAACGATGACCTCCGGGCAATCGCCCTGGTCGAAAAGGACCACCTCCTGACAGTCACGGAGAGCGGTTACGGCAAGAGGACCGATTTTGAGGAATTCCGTGGTCACGGGAGGGGAACGATGGGTGTCCGCAACATCCTGACGGAGTTCCGCGGGGGGGTCGTTGATGCAAAGGCTGTCTCTGACGACGACGAGATCATCCTGATGAGTGCGTCAGGTATCGTGATCCGGACAAAGGTGTCAGAGATCTCGATCCAGAAGCGGAGCACCCGCGGGGTACGGATCATGAAAATGGAGGAAGGGGACCGCGTCGTCGGCTTCACACTCCTCCAGCCCGAAATGGATGAATAAATCCTTCTTGATCCCTTTTTTTGGGATGATTACATGGATTTTAACCTTTTCCCCGAACCTTGTTCACCAGGCGGGTACCTCTCAAGTGGTGCGAAAAAAAGGGGGTCAGTCCAGTGGAATTGTCTCGAGCTGGGAGACCAGTTCCCAGATCCGCGTCCGGGCATGGACAGGCATGTTCGGATCGTTGCTGATCTCGTCGATCTTCGAGATGGCCTCGGCAGCGCGGAGACCTGATTTTTTGGAATTATTCATCAGCAGCTGGCGGGTCTCATCAGCGACCCTCCGGATATTTCGTGGTATGGTGCTGTCATCCATGATGTGCTGAAGCATCTGGATGCAGTTCTCGATGGTCTTTTCAGGGTTGGTCATGACAATCCCCTCCGGTGTCGTACATGAAAAACTCATCAATAACGAGTCATTCTTGAACTACTACCTTATATAGAGTACAAATAATATAAACCATGCGAAATGTCGGTGATAGGAAAGGGAGAGAGATATCCCGCCGGGAAGGGGAGTGACCCATGACGCGGGAAGACGAGATCATGGCGCGGTACCTCCTGAAAGGGGGAAAGATGCTCTCTGCAAGTTGTCCAACCTGTGGCTGCCCCCTCTTTGAAGTCGCCGGGAAGCGGCTCTGCGTCGTCTGCCAGGAGAGCAAGGCAGGCGAGGGAGCACCGGTTACAGGGTGGGAGGGTGATACAGGGGATAGCCCCCCGGAGAAGGGGCCCGTGCCCGCTGAGGCAGGTGTCCTTGGGTGCGCCCTCGAGCGGGCCCTCGTTCTTCTCTGCGAAAGGATCGGGCAGGAAGAGGACCCATCGCGGGTAAAAATCCTTGTCGATGCGGTTGCCGTCGGCGTGGAAACCCTTGCAAAGATCCCGCAGGTTTATGACAAGCGGTAGTCCCTGCGTGATAATTCCCAGATCTTTCGCGCCCTTTCCTTCCCAATCCCCTTGACGGCGAGGAGCTCTTCCTCGCTCGCGTTGGTCACGGCCCGGACCGACCCGAAGTGGTCGAGCAGGATCCGGGCATACTTGGGCCCGATGTCAGGGAAAGACGCGATAACCATTTCTGCCTGGGCACGGGCGGAAGGGGCTGATTTCCTCGCGGGGAGAGTCCGTTCCCTCTCGCCCCCCTCTTCACGGCGGGCAAGTACGCCGATGAGTTGGGCACAATCCTCCTCGTCGCGGGAAAAGAGGACACTTATCCCGAGGTCGACGGCGATCGCTGCCAGGGTGCCCCGTATCGCGTTGGGATGGATGTCCCGGAGGGAATAGAGGTCCCCGCCCTCGATGATGAGGACAGGCCGGGGGGCACTCTCGGCAAGAACCTTCATCTGGGAAAAGAGGTCGCGTTCGACGAGCGTGTCCACGAAGTCCCGCGCAGTCTTCCTCTCCACCAGTATCCTGTCCCCGATGCCATAATCCCCTGACGGGAGCCGGCAAATCTCGAGGGAAAAACCCAGTGAGTGCAGGATCTCCACGACACGAGACGACATCTCCCTGTCATCAACGCGGATGCAAGGTCCCCTGACCGGGTCATCCTCCCGGGATGGGGGGTCCCGGGGCGCAGAGCGAGTGCCGTAGTCGCCGAGGGTTGCATCGCGGTGCATCCTCCGAATACCCGAGATCATCGACCTCTCCCTGCTCTGGCTGACGTACCGGAAGACCTCGTCGCTTGTGCCTTTTGTCACGAGGACAACAATCCGCCCCCGACCACTCCTCCCCGTCCTGCCCTTGCGCTGGATGCTCCGGATCTCGGAAGGAACGGCCTCGTAAAAGACGACGAGGTCCGTCGAGGGGATATCGAGCCCTTCCTCCCCGACAGAGGTGGCGACCAGGACCCTGAACTCCCCCGCCCGGAATTTCTGGAGTGCCTCTATCTGCTTCTTCTGGGACAGTCCCCTCTCGCTGTCCTTTGTTGCCTGCCCGACGAACCTCTGGCACATGATCCCCCGTGCCGCAAGGAAGTCCACGATCTGCTGGACCATGTCCCGGAATGTCGCAAAGACGATGATGCGGCTTTCCGGCGATTCATCGAGCTGATCCTGCACGACGCGTGCGAGTATCTCGAGTTTCGGGTGGAGTTCCTCTTTCCACGAGATGCAGCGTTCAAGGACACGGATGAAGATCGGGTCCCTTGCGATCCGGGCAGCAGACTTGGTACTGCCGCTCCCCGACCCCTCGGCGAAGAGGCGGTTGATGTAGGTGCAAAAGACCCTGCTGCCCTGGGATTCTGCCAGCCCCACGGCATGCCGGAGTTTCATCAGCTCTGCATACAAGGAGGCGGCAGAATACCCTGCAGCATCCCTTGCCTGGATTCGCTCCTGGACCTGCGCGTTAATCGCCTGGAGTGCCTTCATCGAGAGCTGCTTGCGGGGAGGAACGACAAACCCGAGGTTTTTGAGGTGGACCAGCCGGGAATCGATGAGGGCGTTGATGTCATCGACCGCCCGTTTCAGTTCGTCGGGGAGGGTGACTTGGATGACCTCGATCTCCCGCTCGTGGATGTACGGGGCAACGTCCGCGTCGGTCTCCGTCCGGCTCTCGACCCGGACGATACCAAGGTTCCTGCACACCTCCTCGACCTTCTCCCGATCACCCCCCGGTGACGCCGTCATCGCAAGGACAAGCGGCGAGCGGGCAGTCGCCAGGTATTCCTGGGCGAGGTAGACGTAGGCATAGTTCCCCACCCCCCGGTGGCACTCGTCAAACACCACCAGGACAACGTCAGAGAGGTCGTAGCTCCCGGAGAGGAGATCGTTTTTGATCACCTGGGGTGTGGCAAAGATGACACGAGCCTTCTTCCAGGCCGCGGCGCGGTCGGGGGCCGGGGTCTCACCCGTAAACATGACCAGCGTGTCTTCATCCTGCCCTGGGATCGCAAGGTGACTGCGGAAGAAACGGAGGTGCTGCTCCACGAGGGGCTTGGTGGGAGCGAGAACGAGCACCCGCCCCCCCCCGGTGTAGAGGCGGGATGCTGCGACGAGCAGGGCAATCGCTGTCTTTCCAAGGCCCGTGGGGAGGACAACCATCGTGTTCTCCTCGAGGGCCTTCATCGCGATGGAGAGCTGGTAGGTCCGTGAATCAAGGGAGTTGGGGATGATGTAGGGATGGGATATCGCCGTCATGGGGCCTTGAGGGAGGCAAACGTTTGTGTACCGCGGACCAGGCCGGCGATGAGGGACGCGATCCCCTCCCTCCTGACCCTGACCTGCTCCATGCTGTCCCGGTCGCGGAGTGTCACCGTCCCGTCCTCCGGCGTCTGGTAGTCGACGGTGATGGCAAACGGCGTCCCTACCTCGTCCTGCCTCCGGTACCTCCTCCCGATTGCACCCGAGTCATCATACTCGGCCATGATACCGTCCTCCTTGAGAGCCCGGGTTATATCCCGGGCTATCTCGGGCAAACCGTCCCTGTTCATCAGGGGAAAGACTGCTGCCTGGATGGGCGCAACGCGGGGCGGGAGCCGTAGGACACGGCGTTCCTCACCCCTGACGACCTCCTCGACGTAACTGTGCTCGAGGACGGCATAGATCATCCGGTCAATGCCGTAACTGGGCTCGATGACGTGGGGGGTGACGTCCTCCCCCGGGACCTCGACCTCCTCCTCGCGGACGTCGTAGAGGTCAGGGGAGATGAAGAGAGACTCACCACCAACGGTGACCGAAAAACCCCCCTCGATGGGTTGAGCGGCGGCCATTGCATCGGCAATCGACTTTGCCCTGTCCCGAAAACGGGGTCCGAGTGCCCCCATCCGGGGAACAACCCGTATCCTCCTCTCCTTCCGGGGTGTCGTGTAGGGGATAAAGACGGAGAACCTCTCCCCGCTCTGGGCCTCGTGGGCCCGGAGGTCATAGTCTGTCCGGTCGGCAATCCCCACAGTCTCCACCCACCCGAAACGCTCGGAGAAGACCTCGGCATCCCAGCAGTCCATCGCGTAGTGGGCCCTTTCGTCGGGGAGGTGCTGACGGAACCGGAGTTTCTCTGGTTTGACACCGATTGTGACCAGGAGGTCATGGGTGAGGGCAAGGAAATAGGCAATGAAACTGTGGGCAACAACCCCGGAATCAACGGCCTCTTGCATGGTCATTTCCACGGCGGGGGAGTCTTCCTGCTGCTGTTTGATGCCCAGGAGGGGCATGCGGTACGAACTGTAGCGTTCGAAACATGGGTGGTCCTTGCGATCAGGGTGCACGAAGATCTCTGCCTCGGCCTGGGTGAACTCCCGGAGCCGGATCATCCCCTGGCGAGGTGAGATCTCGTTCCTGTACGACTTGCCGATCTGGACCGCACCAAATGGGAGTGTGTCCCGGTAGAAACGGAGGAGCCGCGCAAAGTCGGTAAACATCCCCTGTGCCGTCTCCGGACGGAGGTATCCCCTCCTCTGGGAGCCAGGCCCAATAGAGGTCTCGAACATGAGGTTGAAAGAAAAAACTTCCACCTCACCGAGTACCTCCCCACAGGCCGGGCAGGGTACGTCTTTTAAGAGGCGGGCGAGGTCGGCAGCGTCCATTGTCGATGCACCCCGGATCCCTGCCCTTTCGGCGACGTGGTCTGCCCGGAAGTATTCCCTGCAGCGGGGACACTGGCACATCTTGTCGGAAAAACCCTTGACATGCCCGGAAGCGATGAATATCTCCTCCTGGCCGATCGTGGGGCACTCGATCTCGTAGTAGCCCTCCCGTATAACGTAGAATTCCCGCCAGATGTCCTCGATCCGCCGCTTCATCATGGAGCCGAGCGGGCCGTAGTCAATGAAGCCGGCAACGGAACCGTAACATTCAGATGTCGGCCAGATGAACCCCCTCCGCCGTGCAAGGTCCATTATTGTATCGTAAATGTCGCTCATGGGTACAGGGTCACTCTCCTTATATCTGGTTCTGCTGCCACAAAAACTGTGTGGACACGGGGGAGCAGGCCAGTGAAAACCCAAAAAATATTTCTAGGAGAAAGCCCCTCTCATCAGATCATGCCCCGAACCGGTGGCAATCCTGCCGGAATAGAGCGGAAAGATAGTGTTAAATATATTGCTGGGCATCTTATTCGGTAATTCACCAGTGAGGTTTCATGCAGGACGAGAAGAGAAAAAAAGAGCTCCTCCAGTTGTTTTCCAACATCTCCGGGAAGACAAAGATCGTGGAACCCATGAAGAAGATCCACGGGACTCTCCGGGACCGTGATGCCGTGGAGAGGGAGATTGCACTTGTCATGCGTGAGATCCTTGAACAGGGCTTTTTCAAGACAAAGTTAAAACCCATCCAGCTCGCCCGGCTCATCTCCTCCTACTATGCGGGGAAGAACGATACCGAGATCGCACGGGAACTGGGTGATGAGAAGCTGTCAAAGACCGTGGCACGGGCAAGGGTCAGGCTCAAGCTCTTCCGGGACCTGGACTTCAAGATGCCCTTTGACCAGGAGCGCATGGAGGAACTCCTCTCCTCCGGCAAGACGATGAAGGAGATCAGCGAGGAGCTCGGGGTCAGCCCGTCCACGCTCCGCGAGTACCGCCACGTCATCGAGCAAAGGGATGACACGACGATCGACCCGTTCCTCGAGAGGATACGCGATGTCATGGAGGACCGCGACCTCTCCGAGCAGATGACCCGGAGTGCGACAAAGGACAGCCTTGGCGAGTCCATTGACATCACAGAGGCAGAACTGATCGACGTCACTTAAATTGGCATGGAAAACGCCCCCCTCCGAAAAAAGGGAGAGTCTTTTCCCGTGGCATGCCATAAAAAAGGCAAAATTTTAGCCCTCCTGCACTATTTTCCCCCCTCCCTGACTAGACCTGCGTGGTGCCCGGGAGATCCATATTTTTTTCCACTTCCCAAACAACCTCTGGGGTGTGGCGAGAAGGAGGGATGAAAGATGAAAATAACGTGGCTTGGCCACTCGTGCGTGGTTCTCTCCGGGAGCAGGACGGTCCTCATTGACCCCTTCGTCCCGGAAGGTGAAATCCGGGCAGACCCCGACGTGGTCGCCGTCACCCACGGTCACGCCGATCACATGGGGTGCGTTGCTGACTTTTCCGCACCCGTTGTTGCCATCAACGAGGTTGCAAAGTACCTCCGGTCACGGGGGAATGAAGCAGAGGCGATGAACATCGGGGGCACGATCGAGGTAAAGGGCGTGCAGTTCACCATGACCCCGGCCATCCATTCGTCCTGGATCGAGGAGGCCGGACCCGGTTTCAACGGAGGGGGGGCCGCGGGCTTTGTCGTGAGGATGGACGGAAAGTCAGTGTACCACGCCGGTGACACTGCACTTTTCTCTGACATGGGGCTCATCGGGAGGCTCTACCACCCGGATGCCGCACTCCTCCCCATCGGGGGGCGCTACACGATGGGGCCGGCGGAAGCGATGGTGGCAGCCCAGATGGTCGGGGCACCGGTCGTCATCCCGATCCATTACAATACATGGCCCGTCATCGCACAGGATGCCAGGGAATTTGCCCGGGCCCTCGAGCGGACAACGGACTGCAAGGTGCGCCTCCTGGAACCGGGGGAGAGTACCACTCTGTGAAAATGACCCTCAGGTCCATTTTTTCCTGGGCGTTCGCCCGTAACGGTTGATCCCCACGTCCGTGAGACAGACTCGGGCGATATATTTATATAGTGATATCCACGGATGATGGAGTGTGCGAGTGTGAAAAAGTGGAACTCGATGGCAAGACCGTTATCGGGGCCGGGGTTATCCTCTTCATTGTGGTCGTCGGCCTCTGGTATGTATTTCTCAAGTGACAAGGGAAAAAGGCGAAAAGGATAGATCCTCGCTCGTATGGAGGGTTGGCAGGGACACAACGGGGAGGGTCCCGCCCCCACTCTCCAGTGAGGAAGCCACCCCGCGGAGGGCACCCCGGCGGTGGTCCATATGAGGGATTTGTCAGGATAGCCTTTTGATCAACCCCTATGAACCGGGAAGGGTCTAAAAAGATACGGAGGTCTCACCCCGCAAGGACGATGAGAGAAAAATTGTCTCATCGGTTTATTTTCGGGGAATTTTGATTTTTCCGGTTTCATAGTGCCATATACTACAGGCGAATAATCTCCCATCAAGCGGATCTGAACTTTTTCATGACCGGGATATTGCAGGAACGGGGAGACAAAGAAAGGTTAGCCCCCACCCCAGATCACCACTCAGATAACTTCTGTAATTGAATCTTTTCACCAAATCCTAGAGAAATGACGAGTCCGAGTAAAAGTACATTCAGACAAACGGTCTTTTTCACAGATCTCGTTGTATACTTGTG
>JANIHI010000017.1 GCA_024518585.1 Methanolinea sp.
GAGAAATTTCCCCTCTATCTCAAAGAGTTGGAGTTTCGGTATAACCATCGTGACCGAGATCTTTTTGATGATCTCATCCAAGTATTAGTTAGGTATAGTCAAGTGGCTTATACTGAGTAATCACCAACAAAATATTATTCACCTTCCGCACTAATCACCTGTTCGTTGGCGGCCCGATGGATATCGTTCTCCTGACCACCGTGCATATCCTGGTTGCAGCAGCCGTCTGCTGGCTCAATTTCATCACGATAGACATGTTCTTCAAGCTCCCCGAGAGAGGGGGGGTCGTCGGGGCCAGTGCCATCGCCCGGCACATAGAGGCCCGCGGCGGTTCGCTCGACGGCGGGACGATGATGGGAAACATCGTCTCTTCGCCCGACGCGTCTGCAGGCACCCTCCTTGCTGCCTGCGGTGTGTTCATTGCGGGCATCCCCGGCGGCCTGCTGGCAGCGCTCCTCGTCTTCATCGGCAACCGGATCTGCCATGATAAAGGGTATGCGGGGACGACGGGGTGCCTGACAGCGACCTTTCTCGTCTACGGGTTCACCCTTGCCGGGTTCTCTGCCGCGGAGTTCATTGCCGGGATGGTGATCGCAATCCTCTCTATCCAGGGGATATCTCATGTGTACGCAAGCCGGGTCCTTTCCAGGATATGGAGGGTGAGGAGGGGATGACGCCGGCCGACGTGGCCCTGGTCCTCTGCGGGGCAGTTGCCATATACGCAGGGATCCGGGTTGCCCTCGAACCGGACACGCTCCGGAAACTCCCGTTCCTGAACGTGCTCTCCTTTGCCATCACGGGTATCATCGCACTCCTCCTTCCCCACCCCCTGGGGATCGTGGCTGCCGCGGCCTACTTCGTCGGGTCGACACTCGAGTCAAACGCCATTGCAAGCACGTATGCCGGGGGTCTCGATCGCGGATGAATGAAATTGTCGTTGTCATGCTTGCCGCCCTGGTTGTCCTGGGGTGCGTCCTTGCCATCCGGGAGAGCGACCCGTACCGGAAGCTGATCGCGCTTTCGCTCATCATTGGCGGGACCATTCCCTTCATCGTGGACAGGGGACTCCTCGACGTGGCCGCCGCAGTGGCACTCATCTCTCCCCTCTCGACCATTTTCATCCTGATGGCCTGCCCGGGGGGAGAGCCGTGACCCCCGAGTTCCTCCTCGGGCTGTTCCTCATCCTTGCAGGCACGGTGGGGACTGCCTTTCCAAGGCCAAAGACCTACCTAAACAGGCTGGTCAACCTCGAGATCCCGGGGATCGGGATCCTCCTCGTGATGCTCTCGTACAACGAGGCGCTCGCCCTCCTCACGTACGGGGGCGTCTCTGCCGTGAGTGTCTTCATCTTCGTCAGGGTTCTCCAGAAGAGGGAGGCAAAAGTATGATCATCCAGAAAATATCACGGGTCCTCTCCAACTATGACAACATCCTCCCACTCTTTGCCGGGGCATGTGCAATCCTCGCTGTCGTTGCACTCCTCTCGCTTCCCCTCCCCTATTTCGAGGACCAGCTCTATCCCAAGCAGATCGTCCCGGGGAGCACACTAAACCCCTATGACAGGGGCGGTCCGCCCTTCACGCGGGTTGATATCAGGCTCCAGTACCCGGAGAATTCGCCGACGGCAGGGTACGTGACTGCGTACCTCACGCCCTTCTCGCTCTTCCTTGCCAGGAACACGATGTACATGGGCACAACGATCGTTGCACACCCTGGCGGAATCCTCGACGAGATCCTCTACAACACGCGGGGGCTTGATACGGTGGTCGAACCAACGATCCTCTTCATCTCGTTTGCCATCGCTGCCTACATATTCCACAGGAGGGAGGACTAGGGGATGGCCTGGAACGAGTACTCATTCGGCCTTCTGGTCGTCTTCCTTGCCGCCCTCGTAGGATTCCTGGCACTCGCACGGGAACGCGATGACCTGCACAAGCTCCTCCTCGTCGACCTCGTAGAGGTCGCCTCGATCGCCGTCATTGCACTCCTCGGAACTGACCTTGCCGAGGCACTCATCCTGCCAGGCCTTGTCGTCGGGATCGCCGAGCTCCTCGCCCTCTCGCAGCTTTTCATCGCCAAGGAGGGAATCGCAGGCGTCCCTGCCCGGGGGCTCAATATCGAGGTCGTGCAAAAGTCCCCTGCGACCGTGATCATCCCCGGCTTCCTCGTCGTCTACGGGATCATCCTCTCGGGGTTCACCGGCGGGGGGGTCGCTGCCCTCGGTCTTGTCTTCTACTTCATGAGCCACCGGTTCCTCGGCGATTTCCACGTGCTGGAACTCGCAAGCGGGATATCCTGGGCACTCTGGGTCGCAGCCTTCTTTGTCTTCATGTTCGCACCAGAGTTCTGGTTCCTGGCACTGATGGGGGCTGCAGTTGGCATCCTCCTCAAGGTGATCACGAAAATCTCGCTCGTGGGAGTCATGTGGGGTGAGCCGCAATGAACGAGATTGGTGGCATTCCCCTCTTTTACCTCGAGTTCGGGGATATCGTGGCATACTTCTCCCCCTTCACGCTTGCCCTGTTCCTCCTGGCTCTCGTCTTTTCCGTCTTCGTGATCGTGAGCCGGCCGGAGCGGCAGATCGATATCGCGTTCGGGGCGGATGCCTTCTTTGCCAAGGATATCTCCCTTGCGGAGCTCCGGTTCCGCAGGTTCATGGCGATCGCCTGCGGCCTGGCGTGCATGGGCGCAATGGTCACGGGAGACGTCTTTGATTTCACCCTCTTCGTCTCTCTCGTCGGGATCTGCAACGTCGGTATCGTGGCAGCGGTCAAAAATCACCATGTCCAGGACGCTGCCTACCAGTACGGCCTCGTCGCCCTCGCGGGGACTGTTCCTCTCTTTTCTGCCGCCGCCATCGTCGTCACAACGACCGGGAGCCTCTCGATGCTCGAACTGGCGTCACCCGGGGCCCCGGCAGTGCCCCTGATCGCCCGTGCACTCCTCGTCCTCGGGGTGATGGGAGAGGGCATGGCCCCCTTCTACGCGGCAAAGGCTGAGATGTTCCGGGCACCCGGGGCCCCCTACGTGATCATGTGTTCGCTCTCGTCCCTCCTGATATTCCTCCGGGTCACGGAGGTGGTCCTCCTCTTATGACCCCTGCAACGCAGAAGTCCCGGGCACTCGCTATTGCCGTGGTATCTGCCCTTGCAGGGATCACTGCGACCGCCCTTACCCTTGCAGGGGCCCTGCCGCCCCATGCAGACGCCGCAGTCCTGGTCATCGCCTTCCCGGCCTTCGTCCTGGGCCTCTACCTCTACTGGATGGCACGGGAAGGAGAGGCGGACATACCATTCGTGGGGTACTAGCAATGATAGCCGAGCTCCTCTTCGGGACGTTCTTTGGGCTCCTATTGCTGGGCATCCACCGGAAGGTCATTGCCCGCATCCAGAGGAGACCGGGACCACCCGTCTGGCAGGAGATCCTGCACATGCTCAAGTTCTCCTTCAAGACGACGTGGGTCCCTGCGACGGCAAGTGCCGCCCTCTTCGTCGGCGTTGTCCTGGTTGCGATCGGGATATGGACAGCTGCGCTCGCCGTCGTCCTCTCGGGCGGGAGCCTCCTCATCGTTTTTGCCGTTTACATGCTCCACAAGATCGTGGAGCACGGGTTTGGGCTCTCCTCCGGTTCACCCTACGGGAAGTTCGGCGGTGTCCGGTCTGTCATCTCGGCCGCGTCCGAGATCCCCCTCTTCGTGAGCGTAGCGGGGATCGCACTCTTCACCCGCTCCCTCATCATATCTGACATCGTCGCCTACCAGGAGGTGCACGGGCCGCTCCTCCTCACGGTACCCCTCGCCGGCCTCGCAATGTACCTGGTCCTCCTCTCCAAGATGCCTTTTGGCCCGTTCTCCATCGTCGAGAGCAAGGAACTGGTCAGCGGGTACAAGACCGAGCACTTTGGGGTCTGGCGGGCAGGCCTCGAGGTCTGCAACGGCTTAAAGACGTACGTCCTCCTCACCACGTTTCTCCTGGTCTTTGTGGGCACCATGCCGTTTCTCTTCCTTCTCGTCGGCATGCTGGTCCTTGTGGTGTCCCTCTCCTTCGTGTGTGCACTCTGCCCCATGCTCTCCCCGTACGACAGCGTGACCGTCCAGACGATCATTGCAGGCCTGATGCTCGCCTACGTCAGCATCCTGGTGGTGGTGTCATGATACAAGGTGTTTTGGTCGCAGCATGCCTGATCTATATCTTAATTATAGCCGCCCAGGCATGGGACCGACCTTCCCTCTGGCTGGAGGGGTTCCTCATCGGGGCGGCCTTGGCAGCAGCAACAGCGGTGTACTGGTCCCGCGACAGGGTGACACTGGACCGCTGGGAGAAGGCTGCCCTCTGGGCTGCCGTGCTCCTCTTCCTTGGTTATGCCCTCGCACGGCTGGGAGGACTTGTATGAAAGAGGCCCTCTACGAGAAAGACCTGACTGCCATGAAGTATGCCATCCTCGAGAGCAGGCGGCATGACCGGATGGTCCGCGAGATCGCGGCCGACCTGGGTATCTCCCACCTCCTGCTCCGGCGATACCTGATGGAGAACCTCGACATGCTCCTCCTCGAGAACCTGCCTGCCCGGTACGAGCAGGGAAAGAAATTCCAGGAAAGCCTGCCGGAGGTCGAGAGGGCCCTCTCGTCCCACCTCTATACCCGGGCAGTCCCCCTCGTCGGAGAGCGGGTGATGGATGCAATCGTCGCAGAGACAAAAGGGAAGGTTGCGGCGGGAGTCCCCCTTTCCGAGGCCGTTTCAGTCGGAAAGGCGATGATCCGGCAGGTGATTCTCCGATGACGATCCTCCAGAAGGTCAAGAACTTCGTTCGTTCGCGCTCGATCCACGTCGCGTACGTGGACGTCGGGTCCTGCAACGGGTGCGATATCGAGGTGCTCGCCTGCCTCTCGCCGCGGTACGATATCGAGCAATACGGGATATTCGTCCACAATAACCCGCGTGAGGCAGACATCCTCCTCGTCATCGGCGCGTACACGCCCGGCTGGGAGGAGAAACTCAGGGGGCTCTGGGAGAAGATCCCGCCCCCCAAGGCAGCCATCGCCATCGGGAACTGCCCGATATCCGGGTGTCTCTTTGCCCGCCCCCACACCCTCGTCGACCCACCGGTCGCAAAACACATCCCCATCGCTGCCCAGGTACCCGGCTGCCCGCCGCGGCCGACGGAGATCCTCTCTGCCATCCTCTCGGTGGCCCCGACCATCTTTGCGGACTATGAGGTGAAGACAAAATGAAACGGACTGTCGATGTCTCCTTCCCCGTCGGCCCGGTCCACCCCTGCTGGAAAGAGCCTGCCAGGGTGAAGTGCGAGACCCGGGGGGAGTACGTGGTCTCGGCCGAGGTTGAACTCGGGTACATGAAGAAGGGGATCGAGCGGATCATGAAGGGCAGGCCCTGGCAAGAGGTCATGTTCCTTGCCGAGCGCGTCTGCGGGATCTGCTCGGTCATCCACAACATGGTCTTCATCGAGGCCCTCGAGCACATCAGCGGGATCGATGTACCCCGGAGGGCCGCACTCCTGCGGGTCATCGTCAACGAACTCGACAGGATGCAGAGCCACCTCCTTGCCAACTTCTCGTACTGCTATACCATCGAGCACGAGACCCTGGCAATGTATCTCCTCGACGTCCGGGAGAAGGTGATGGACCAGCTCGAACGGATCACGGGGGCCCGTGTCACGTGCGCTTACATCGTCCCCGGAGGCGTCCGGTTCGACCTCCGGCCGGAAGACGCCCAGGCACTCCGCCTGTCCCTTTCTGCCATCGGGGAGGAGGTGATGCGGTACACCGACATGTTCGCCAATGGTCCCCTGATCGCCCTCCGGAGTAGGGGGATCGGGATCCTCACGAAGGAGGCGGCACGCGAGGCCTACGCGGTCGGCCCGACGGCGAGGGCGAGTGGTCTTGGCGATATCGACAGGCGCCTGCGCCACCCCACCTACCAGAGCCTCGGGTTCTCTCCCATCGTCAGGACCGAGGGGGACAACTACGCCCGCATCATGGTCCGTTTCCAGGAGATCGCCCAGAGTATCGGGCTGATCCAAAAGTGCCTGGACGAACTTCCCGCGGGACCGATCCGGGGCGGGGGGATCCCGGGTGCCGGCGAGATAGCGTACTCAATGGAGGCACCCCGCGGGGAACTGACGTACTTCGTCAGGACCGATGCGGCCGGGCGGGTGCTCGAGATCTCGATCCAGACACCCTCGATCATGAACATCGAGGCCTGCTGCCACTACATGCTCACGGGTGTCAGTTCGCTTGCGGACGTGACGTCCACGTTCGTCTCCTCTGACCCCTGCATAGCCTGCACGGAGCGGTGACCATGGCCTTATCCCTCGTCGCGTATATCAGGGAATTTGCCCGGGTGGAATGGGCAAAGAAGTTCCTTGCGGCACGGACAGCACCCCTCGTCATTCCCCCCTACTTCCGCAACTACCCGGAACTGACCGGCAAGACCTGCACCCACCACCTCTTCTGCATGATGGCCTGTCCAGCCCCCGGTGCAATCGATGTCATCCGGACCCCGGAGGGGTGGCAGCCCCGCATCCACGTCGGCCACTGCATCCGCTGTGGTCTCTGCGTCGAGGCCTGCCCGAACGGCGTGCTCTCGAGCGGCAGGATCCTGGAGTCAATGTTCCTTGACAATACCCGCCTCTCCTTTTCCTTCGCTATTACTGTCGACCTGGACCGGTGCATGGGGTGCGGGAACTGTGCGGTGGCCTGCCCTGTCAACAAGCTGATCGATGCCCAGATGTCGCACGGTGGCCGGGCGTCGACCGACGACCTCCTCCTGAAAGTGAGCGACGGGAAATGCCACGTCCTCCACGTGGAGAAGTGCACGGGCTGCAAGACCTGCGAGCACCACTGCCCGAACGAGGCCATATCGGTTGCCCGGCTGCTGGAAGCAGTCCATTCGCCGGAGGAGGAGCCATGGACTTCCTGATGACGACCGGAAGGACGATCCGGCAGGGGTCGTACGTGGAGAGGAAGAATACACCCTCCTACCGGGATGAAGCCTCATGCATCCGCATGAACCCGGTGGACATGCTCGAGCTCCTCGTCGAGGAGGGAGACGCTGTCCGCGTGACGGGCAATGGCAGTTCCGTGGTCATGCGCACAAAGCCGGACCCGATGCTCCCGCGGGGGCTCGTCTTCGTCTGCCTCGGGCCGTATGCGAACGTTCTTGCCAGCCCCTGGACGCACGGGACGGGGATGCCGGACTTCAAGACCATGCCGGTCAGCATCGAACCGACGACGGATGCGCCGCTCCCGGTATCTGCCCTCATGAAGGAGTGCGGGGGGGTGCCCTATGAGGATTGAGGACGTTGTCTGCCCGTTCTGCGGGTGCCTCTGCGACGACCTTGTCGTCTCCGTGGAGGGGACAAAAGTGCTCTCGGTCGAGAACGGGTGCACCCTCGCGACAGAGAAGTTCACCGGCGACCACCGGCTCGCCCATCCCATCCGGAGGACGGGCGGTTCCTGGGAGAAGACCACCTACGACGTCGCAATCAGGGAGACTGCCGAGATCCTGCTCGATGCGGAGCGGCCGCTGCTCTACGGGTGGAGCGGGACGTTCGTCGAGGCCCAGACGATCGGTGTCCACCTTGCCGAGCTCCTCGGCGCGGTCATTGACAACACCTCGACCGTATGCCACGGCCCTTCCATCATGGCAATCCAGGAGGTCGGCCACCCGGGCTGCACGCTCGGCCAGGTCAAGAACAGGGCCGACGTGATCGTGTACTGGGGCGCAAACCCCATCGAGGCACACCCGCGGCACATGAGCCGGTACACCACCTTTGCCGACGGCTTTTTCGTGAAATCCGCGTTCCGGGACCGGAAGGTGATCGTCGTGGATATCCGGGAGACCGACTCGTCCGAGATCGCCGACGAGTTCGTGAAGGTGACGCCGGGCGGTGACTACGCGGTCCTCTCTGCCCTGCGCATGATCGTCCGGGGGAAAGGCGAGCTTGTCCCTGAAAAGGTCTCCGGCGTGACCAGGGAACAGCTCTTCAGGGTGGCCAATATATGCCTTTCTGCCCGTTTCGGGGCGATATTCTTCGGGCTCGGCCTCACGATGTCCCGGGGCAAGTACAAGAACATCCGCAACGCCATCGAGCTGACCGAGGAGCTCAACCGCCACACGAAGTTCACCATCTCTCCCATGAGGGGCCACTGGAACGTGTACGGTTCGAACGAGGTCTTCACCTGGATCACGGGCTACCCGTACGCCGTTGATTTCTCGCGGGGGATCGCGTTCTACAACCCGGGGGAGACGACGAGCGTTGACATCCTCCGCCGGAAGGAATGCGATGCGTGCCTTGTCGTTGCAAGCGACCCGGGTGCGCACTTCCCGCGTGCATGCGCCGGGCACCTGGCGAGCATTCCCACGGTCCAGATCGACCCGCACGTGAACGCTACGACCCACCTCTCGCGGATCCAGATACCTGTCGCCGTGACAGGTATCGATGCCGAGGGGACCGCGTACCGGATGGACGGTGTCCCGATCAGGACGCGCCAGCTCTTCTCCACAGACTACCCCGACGACGTGGCGGTCCTCGGGAGGATCTATTCGCTTGTGAAGGAGGCAAAAGGATGACCCAGGGGATCCTGATAAAGAACGCCTACGTGATCGACCCCCTCTCCGGCATCAGGGGCGAGGTCATGGATATCGCCATCCGGGACGGCCGGATCGTCGAGGAAGCCCCCCCTGGTTCCCAGGTCATCGATGCAGGGGGCTGCCTGACGCTCCCCGGCGGGATCGACTCGCACTCGCACGTGTGCGGGACGAAGGTGAACTTCGGGCGGTACATGAGCCCCGAGGACATGCGGGCCGGCCGTACCTCCCGCAAGGGCGTCATGCACGTCACGTCCGGGTACAGCGTGCCCACGACGTTTGGAAACTCCTACCGGTACAGCACGATGGGGTACACGACGGTACTCGAGGGAGCCATGGCCCCGCTCGAGGCGCGGCATACCCACGAGGAGTTCACGGCAACGCCCCACCAGGACATGCTCGCCAACACTCTCTTTGACGGGAACTGGTCTGTCATGGAGGCTGTCAGGGATAAGGACGTCAAAAGGGCGGCCGCGATCGTCGCCTGGACCCTTGCGGCCGTCAGGGGCTTTGCCATCAAGCTGACGAACCCGGGCGGGACCGAGGCATGGGGATGGGGCAAGGACGTGGCAAACATCCACGACCCGGTCCCCCACTTCGAGGTCACCCCGGCCGAGATCATCTCCACGATGATCCAGGCAAACGAGATCCTGCGACTCCCGCACTCCGTCCACCTCCACTGCAACAACCTCGGGGTCCCCGGGAACTTCCGGACCACCCTCGAGACGATGGACCTGGCCCCGCCGGCCCAGGGCAACCGGCAGACCCTGTACCTCACGCACGTCCAGTTCCACTCCTACGGTGGGACGACATGGAGGGACATCAGCTCGAAGTCCGAGGATATCGCCCGGTCCCTCAACAGCAAGCCCCAGGTGGTCATCGACATGGGCCAGATCATGTTCGGGCGGACGACCACGATGACGGCAGACGGCCCGATGGAGTTCAAGCTCTACATGCTCCACCACAACAAGTGGAGCAACCACGACGTGGAACTGGAGACAGGGTCAGGCATCATCCCTGTCTATTACAGCCGAAAAAGCCTCGTCAACTGCGTGATGTGGGCAATCGGCCTCGAACTTGCGCTGCTTGCCAAAAACCCCTGGCAGTGCCTCCTCTCGACGGACAACCCGAACGGCGCACCGTTCGTGAAGTATCCCGAGATCATCGCGCTCCTGATGAGCCGGAGAATGCGGGAGAACGAGCGAAAGGAGATCGATCCCCGGACGGAACACTACGTCCCCCTCTTTGCCCTCGAGCGGGAACTCGACTGGTACGACATCGCGGTGATGACGCGGGCCGGCCAGGCAAAGGCCCTGGGTATCACCCGGATTGGGAAGGGGTTCCTCTCGCCCGGGGCCCAGGCCGACGTGGCGATCTACCCGTTGAAGCCCGATCAGCTTGACCCGTCTGTCGATTACCAGCAGGTGATGGCAGGCTTTTCGCGGACCCTCTACACGATCAAGAGGGGGAGGGTCGTTGCCCGGGACGGGGACGTCGTCGTCGAGGGGGCAAACAGCACGATTTGGACGCGGTCACGCGTTCCGCCCGGGTATGACATGGGGTCCGACCCGGAGTTCACGAAGAAGTTCGACCAGTACTATACCGTCCGGCTCAGGAACTACCCCGTCCAGGACGTGTACCTCCCGCGGGGGGTCTGCATAGAGACCGAGGCTGCACTATGAGAGTCATCTTAAAGACACGGCCACGGAAAAAGCCCCATGTCCCGATCGAGGCAGAAGGTATCATCCCCCAGAACTTCCTGCGCAAAAATGATCTGTCCGTGTACGAGGGGAACCGCGAGCGGCACCTCGAGGACCTCTTCTTCGTGACCGTCGAAGGGCCAGCAGTCTCTCCCGACCAGGTCGAGGTGATCCTGACCGGTGATACCGGGAGGATCAAGAGGGTCGGCGAGTACATGAACGCAGGCAGGATCATCATCGAGGGGGATATCGGGATGCACTGCGGGAACTTCATGAGCGCGGGGGAGATCATCGTCCGCGGCAATGCCGATGCATGGCTCGGGCGCGAGATGAGGGGGGGGCGGATCCTCTGCGAGGGGAATGCAGGCGACTACTGCGGTGCCGGGTACCGCGGGGAAAAACGCGGGATGCGGGGGGGGACCGTCGAGGTCATGGGGAATGCCGGGGACTTCGTTGCCGAGTACCTCTCGGGTGGGGAGGTGATCGTCCATGGAGACTGCGGTGACCTCCCGGGGGTGGAGATGCGGGGGGGAACGCTCGTGATCGGGGGGAACTGTTCGCGGCCCTGCGGGAACATGACGGGCGGCACGTGCATGGTGCTCGGAGACCCCGGTGAACTCCTCCCTTCGTTCCGGAGGAACGGGTCGACAGAGGCAGAGTTCGGTGGAAAGAAGTTCCGGATGGCAGTATTCCGCGGAGATGTCGCAAACAGGGGGAAAGGGACCCTCCTTGTGAGGGAAGATCTGAAAAGCTCCCGCCCGTGAGAAGGGTGGGGGGTGAGGTTTTCCCGTGGGTCCGAAAAAAGGCCTTCCCTACACTTTTTAATCCATTGAATGCATCTATTTTTAGAGTATATCGGGATATTCCCATGGTCCTGTCATGATATCAGTACTCCTCGTGGACGATGAACCAGCACTCCTTGACGTGACGCAGATATTTCTTGAGCGGGACGGGAAGATGCAGGTGACCCTCTCGGAATCGGCAAAAGATGCCCTGCAAAAACTCGAAAAGGGGCATTTTGACATCATCGTCGCGGATTACGAGATGCCGCAGATGAACGGTATTGACTTTTTGCGGGAGGTAAAGGCATCGGGGTACGACCTCCCCTTCATCATCTTCACGGGGCGCGGAAGGGAACACGTGGCAATCGAGGCATTGAACCTGGGGGCGTCCTTCTACCTCCAGAAGGGAGGTGACCCCAAGTCCCAGTTTGCCGAGCTGCGCAACATGATCGTTCAGGCCGTCCAGAAGAAACATGCCGAGGAGGAGGTCCGCGCAAACCAGGTTCGGCTCCAGGCCGTCATTGACCTCTACCAGAGGGCGGGGGATGAGACGCACGATCTCTGCATGTTCGCGCTGGACAAGGCTATTGCCATCTCAGGCAGTCGCATCGGGTTCCTCGCCTTTGTCAACGAGCAGGAGACCACGCTCACGATGTATGCCTGGTCCCCATCGGCACTTGAGATCTGCAGCGTCAGGGAGAGGAGAACCGAATATCCCCTTGAAAAGACGGGTCTCTGGGGTGATCCCGTCAGGCAGCGACGGGCCATCATCACGAATGACTACAGCGGCAATGTCCCCGGGAAGAAGGGGTATCCCGAAGGTCATCCTCCCCTCACGAGGTACCTGGGAGTGCCCATCCTGGATGGGTCACGTGTCGTGATGGTGATCGGGCTTGCAAACAAGGAGTCCGATTATACCGGGAATGATGTCCAGCAGGTCACGCTCCTGATGGGGAGCCTCTGGCAGGTGCTTTCGAGGAAAAGGACGGAGTCCGAGCTCATTGCAAGTGAAAAGAGGTTCCGCTCCTACTTCGAACTCCCGCTGGCAGGAATTGCCATTGCGACACCCGACCTCCGGTGGATCCAGGTCAACCAGAAGTTCTGCCAGATGCTTGGGTATACCGCGGGAGAACTTGGCACCCTTTCCTGGACCGACCTGACTCCGGCAGAAGACCGGGAGGGGGAGAAGGAGCGTCTCTCCCGGGTCATTTCCGGAAAAGAGCAGTCACTCACCCTTGAAAAAAAGTTCCAACGAAAGGACGGCTCACTCCTGGAGGTCGAGGTTTCTGCCATGCCGGTCAGGAAGGTGACCGGTGAGGTGGACTACTTTGTCGCCCTCATCAACGATATCTCGGATCTCAAAAGGACAGAAAGGGAACTGCTTGCATCAAACGAGCAGATGTCGGCAACCCTCGAGGAACTCAGGGTGACCCAGGACTCTCTCAACGAGTACTGCCACCGGCTGGAGAGGGAGGAAAAGGCACTCCGCCAGAGCGAGACCCGGTTCCGGACCATGGTCGAGTCTGCCCCGAGTCTCCTCCTCATCCTGGACCGGGACGGCCGGGTGAGCTATGCCAGCCCGCACAGCGCCAGCTTCACGGGATATACTCCCGGAGAACTCCAGGACATCGCGTTTGACTTCATCCACCCCGACGACGCTCCCCGCGTCAGGAGCCTCGTCCTCCGTTCGATACAAGAAGGGGCGGGATTCAGGAACGTCGAGTTCAGGGCCAGGAAAAAGGACGGGGTAACGTGGTGTGCTTCAGGTTCCATGGAACCGCTCCGCGATGAAAAGGGGGAGATCTCAGGGTTCATCGTCCAGGTCGTGGACATCTCCCCGCAGAAAGAGGCCGAAAGGGCGCTGCGGCAGAGCGAGGAGAGGACGAGGGAGATCCTGGAGACAATCAACGACGTGGTCTTCTCACTTGACGGCGAGGGAAAGATCGTTTACACGAGTCCTGCCGTCACCCGTGCCCTTGGCTACAGTCCCGGGGACCTCTCGGGACGCAGCTTCACCGAGCTGCTCCTCCCCGAAGACGTCACGGAGGCCGTGCAAGGATACGCCGCATTCAGGACGGGGCAGGTGACGGGTCCCCTTGACCTTGAATGGAGAGTCCTGAGCCGGAGCGGTGATACCCGGTGGTGCCGTCTCTCCCTGCGCCCGATTGAAAAGGACGGCCACTTTGCAGGATGCACCGGGACCATCACCGATATCCACGATAAAAAAACGGCAATAGAAACCTTAAAAGAGAGAGAGACGTTACTCCAGGGGATATTCAGGGCCACGCCACTGGGAATCGGCCTTGTCAGGGACCGGGTACTCCTCTATGTCAATGACTCGGTCTGCCGGATGACGGGATACTCGCGGGACGATCTCGTGGGCAAGAGCAGCCGCCTCCTCTATCCCTCCGACGAGGAGTTCCGGCGGGTCGGGGAAGAGATGGGGAGCCGCATGTGGGAGACCGGGGGAGAGACTGTCGAGAGCCGCTGGGTGAGAAAGGACGGGTCCCTGATCGAAGTCCAGATAAGCACGTCCCCGCTTGATCCCGCCGACCATGCCTCCCCGGTTGTCTTTTCGGTCAGGGACATCACGGCGGACAGGGAAATCATGGCAACCCTGTACGAAAAAGAGCACTTATTACAGGAATTTTTCGATGCATTCCCCGAACCCGCGTTTCTTGTTGCACAGGGCGGTGAGGTCATCATGGCAAATGCCGCTTTTTCCAAGCGGTACGGGGTATCCCTATCCCTCACCGGAGGCACGTGCGCCTATTCCCTCGTTGACCCGGACGGGAGAAAGTCGCTGGGGTCAATTGTGGAATCGGCCCTCCAATCAGGAAATCCCGACCGTTTCATGGCTGTGGAGGGGGGGCGGTCCCTATCGTATACCGTTTTCCCCATCAGGGGTCCCAGCGGGGTGGCATCCCGGGCGGCTGTATTTTCCTTTGACGTGACAGACCAGGAGAAAGAGCGCAGGGCGCTTGCGCTGGACACGAGGAAGCTCTCCCTCCTGGGATCGGTCGTGTGCCACGATGCCGGGTCCCTCGTTGGGGCCCTGTGGAAATACCTCGGTCTCATGAAGGACAAGACCGGTGACCCCCTCCTCCTCACCTACATCCGCAAGCAGGAGCGGAACCTGGGAGCACTCGCAGGCCTCCTCTCCCTTGCAGAGGTGTACATTGCCCCCCGGATGCGTTCTCCTGCCTGGCAGGATGTCAGCAGCACCATCAGGAAAGTCGCGGAGATGCACGACCTGCGCGACGTGACGGTCTTCCTTGACTGCGAGGGTCTCATGGTCCGGGCCGACCCCCTCCTCGGGGTGGTCTTTTCCCAGCTCGTGGAAAACGCCCTCCGGCACGGTGACAGGGTCTCGAAGATCTCGTTTTCCTACCGGGAGGAGGGGGAGGATCTCATCCTCGTGTGCGAGGATGATGGACCCGGCATTTCCCCTGACAGGAAGGAGGCAATTTTCGGGGCGGGGGAGGGAGGGGTCCCGGCCTCCGGTCTCTCCCTCGCCCGCGAGATCCTCGCACTTTTCGGGTTTATAATCCGAGAGACCGGTGAGGAGGGACATGGTGCACGTTTCGAGATCGTGGTCCCGGCCGGTGCGTTCCGGATTGGTAAATGAGGGGACTGCTGAATACGGTGTCCTCCCTCTTCCTGCCGGATGAAAAAATGAGAGCGCAAAAATAAGCTTCGGAAAAAAACAACCGCAATTCTCTCCGAGATACAAGGATACAAAATGAAAATCGCGGATGCGATTTTCAAAGTTACCGGGGTGCCTTAAAAATTCAGACCTCTTCGACGTCTTCTGACTGGCAGGACGGGCACACGGGGTGCTTTCCTACACCCTTGAACTTCTCTCCGCATTCCCTGCACCGGTAATTCTTTCCCTTGACCCGATCCGGTGGGACCTCCATGTCTACCGGGCCTCCGACTGTGCACACGGTTCCATCACCTCAGTACCTGGATGGGGTGTGCAGGATATAATGGTTGCTCACGCATCTTCCCGTTCCGAGTGCTCTTTCGCCGTGAATGTTTTATCCTGGCCCGGCCAGGCATTTCGCGAGATGGCCTTTTTCCAGGCCCGGCGGGCGACAGAGAGTATTCGGGCAAGATCCGGTCTTGCCCTGTACCGGGCAAGGAGCCGGGATTCATGGGAGGCCATGGGGCACATCACTGTACCGTCATTCTTTCCCGGGTTAAAAATCACGTGATTCTTCCGGCGCACCCGGTTTTCCAGATACGGACCGGGGAGCAGGGAAAGAAGAAAAAGAGGGATTTGGTATCCGCATGGGTATCAGGACATGAGAAGTTTCTTGTGCTGCCCCGTCACGGGATGACGAGCTGCACCATGGGGACGCAGGTAAACGTCACGATCGCAAGGATCATCAGGATATTGTCTTTTTTCATCATGGTACCTCTTACACTCGTGGCATATCGCCGCATTTAAATATGGTGGATACTCCCGGTTCAATGAATGGAAGGACACCCGCGGCCTTATCCGTCCCTGGTGACCGGGGGTGAGCAATCAGGGACTGGCAGATGGTCATTTCTCCTGGAGGAGACGCCCCCTTTTTTGGTCCCCTCTCCCCTTCGCCTCCCCTTTTACTTTTCCCGGCAATTCTGTGGAGGAGGGGGCCAAAAATTCCACCGGTTAACCGGATGACTCACTCCGGGCACATCTCGTGGCAGCAGTAGCACCGGATACATTTCCGGCGTGCTATGCGTGCACGGCCATGCACGATTGTTATTGCATGGACGGGGCATGCCAGGGCACACCTCCCGCATCCCACACACCGGGTGGCATCCACGTCGGGACAAAGGTTGTAAACCCTACCGAGGTGATGGATGATGCGGAAAATAAAAGGGACCGAGAACCCAGACTTCCCCCTGGCATACGTGCGCGGTTTTTTGAAATCGCTCTTCCCGAGATCGTCAGGAGGGTCTCCCAGCAGGGAAATACCGTTGCCATCGAGGGAGACGAGCCCCCGGGCGGCGGCACGGGCCAGGTAGGGGACCTCGCCTGGGTCAAGGGCCATGAGCCTGCAGAGGACAATGTCGGCTGCAAGTGCATCCCTGCTGGCGACGAGGGGGCACCGATCTTTCGGGGTGAACCGGCTGATGGGCCGTCACCCTCCATTGCCACGATGGCGTCCACGACGTGGAGGGCCGGCGGGGCGCAGAGGAGGAGGTCGATCAGCATCTCACCAAAAATATCCGGATCGGGAAACCGGGAGTGAAAAATCGGTTTTTCGATACCGGGGAGTAACCCAAATGTATTCTTTGTTGCCCCTGTGAGCAGGGTCAGGACGTGGGTCTTCGCCTTGGAGACGCTCACCACGTAATCCGCGGAAAAGTAGGGGGATATGAGGGGAAAACGGGTACAGACTTTTCCGCCGGGAAAAACCTTGTCCCTGTACCCACAATCATAGTTGAGGACGCAGCCGTAGTCCTTTTCGAAATCGCTGTACCCCGCTGCCGAATAGACCCGCTCGAGGTTCTTTTTTGTGTCCCGCGTTCCACCCCCGGGACTGTCTGCAAGGGTGACAGAAGATCCCCCGGCCCGGATCAGCCTGACCAGCTCGCCGGCCACGACAGGGTGAGTGCATACCGCCTTCCCGGGGGGGAGGCCCTGGAGGAGGTTTGGCTTGACGAGGACTGCCGAGCCGGGGGGGATGATGCATGCAACTCCCCGATCAGGGCAACAGCCCTACCGAGTGCTGCACGGACGTTGTCCTGGCGGTAGTCCGGGCAGGCAACAACGGCAACCGGTATCCTGCCCCCACCGTCTCCCGCCAAGGAGACCTGCCCTCCTCCCGATAGCGGATCCGCGGCAGGCCCTCCCTCATTTGACCGCGGTATCGTAACCATCTCCGAAAAAAGCCTCCTCTGCTTTTCCAATGTCGTGGAGGAGGTCGCGCATGTCCCTGTAACGGTCGCCGGGTTCCCGGGCCAGGCACTTCTGGATGATGCTGTCAAGCGGTTCTGCCCCGGGTACATGGGACGAGGGAGGCAGAAACTCTTCCTCCAGCCTCTCCCGCAGGGCTTCAGCAATACTCCTGCCGGGGAACGGGAGCCTGCCCGTGACCAGCCAGTACCAGATGATGCCGAGCTGGTAGATATCTGTCCTCACGGTCGTTTTCCCAAACCGTGCAGGATCGAGCTGCTCGGGTGCTGCATGGGAGAGGGAGAAACCATGGAGAGTCGAATGGACGTTTTCCTCCCCCTCCCGTGCAAGCCCCCAGTCCCCGACCTTTGGCTCACCGTCTCTCCCAAGGAGGATATTCTCTGGCTTGAGGTCCCGGTGGATGACACCCTTCTCGTGCGCGTACCTGATTGCCTCTGCAATTTTCCTGACGATCTCCAGGGATTTCCCGGGACTGACCGGAACAGGAATGTCCGCGAGGCTCCCCGGCAGGTATTCCATCTCGACGAAAGGAACGGGGAGGATGTTTGCGGCATAGATACGGACGATGCCCGGGTGGTCCAGTCCCTTCCAGACGTTCATCTCCCGTAGGAACGACTTTCCTGTCTGTTCATCCGTCCTGATCGGCACCTTGACCGCGACCCGGGTACCATCAGACCTCCGGCATGCAGAATAGACCTGGGCGATTCCCCCCTGGTGGAGGAAACGTGCCGCGATATACCTCTGACCGAGGGCGGGCGGGAGCGTGGGCACGGGGGCACCGTCATCATCTTCGAAGAGAAGGGTATCAGGTACTTCCCCTCCCTGGCTATAGGCCACCGATCTCTTCTCCCTCGCCTGGAAAGCGCCTGCAGCAATGCCTGTCGCGAACGGGACGACGGCAATGGAGAGAGGAAGGGAGCGCCATGGTTCCCGTATGACGGCCAGGGAGAGAAGGGCACCCACCGTGCAGACAAGGATATGGAGGAGGACAACTCGCACATCCAATTGTCCACGGGACGAGGAGATTGCCATTCCAAGTGAGGAGAGGGCCGCAAACCCCATCAGGGGGAGGGAGATGAGGAGGAAGACGGGGTCGGATGTCCCCCGCATCGCGGGTAAAAGGAGGGGGAGTGCGCTTGCGAGCAGTCCCGCGGAGAAACAAATGGCCAGGACAGCATAGAATGCGGCAAAGACGCGGCGGTTGGGCTCCCACCAGCCCCGCCTGCCCTGACCGGGATGGCGGATACTGTCCCGCAGCAGGGCGATGATTCCGGCCCCCCCGCCCACGAGGAGTCCTATGGCAAGGGCAAGGCCCATTCCATACCCCTCGTCGACGGGGACCATTTCCCCTACCGGGGGACCTGCAACACTCCCGTTTGCACCGGGGGTCACCGCAGGGGAGGGGAGGGGGATAGTCGTCTCCTGGGGGGTTGGGAGTGGCCCGGGAGTGCCGGGACCGGTGGGGACCGCGGTTGGCGGGAGTGTCCTTCGGGGGATGGTCACCGTGGGGGGAGTGATTTTCGGCACTGTCACCGTGGGATGCAGGAATGATTCGTTGATGGCTGGACCCTGTTTGAGAAGGGTCCACAACTCCTCTGATACTGACATGTTCGGGACGGGTGTCGGCTTAAGCAGGCCTGACGGGACCCCTGCCTGGCAGGCAGGAAGGACGAGGAGAATGGCGATTGCACACGCAACGGCGGCCCTTCCCTCTTTTGCCTTCATCGGACCCCCGTGGAACTCCCCGTGTTCCTCACAAAGACAAGTGTTGCGCCAAAATCTCCCCGGGAGAGGGAGACCATGTCACCATCCCGGACCGGGACGGACTCGAAAGGCCGAACCTTTCTTCCATTCAGGAACGTCCCACCGGTGCTTCCCCTGTCCTCGATACTGCACCCTTTAGGCCCTGCTTCGATCACAGCGTGCGGCCGGGAGATACGACTGACCGACCTGTAGGAGGGCGGAAGTGACAGGGAGCCATTGCCCTTGAGGGACACTTCCCCCTGGCCCTCTTCCGCCCTCCCGATGGCCGTCCGGCCGGGGGGGAGGGAAAGGACGTGCCCGTCCCATTCCCCTCCCTCCAGGAGGAGTGCCCAGGGTCCGCATCCCAGCTCGAGCGTCACCTTCTGCTGGATCCTGCTGACCTTCTCCGCCGGCAGCTGTCCACCGGGATAGCGGGAAATGGCGGCAAGGACGCCAAGGTCGTGGTGGACCCACTCCAGCACACCGGGCACGGGATAATAGACCCAGGCAGGGTGGATTCCCTTTGAGGTCTCCCTGCCAAGGCCAGGGCGCCGTGTGATGAGTCCGCTGTGGAGGAGCTGTTCGAGGTGTTTTTTTATGGTCTCATACGAGACTTCCGTCCTGGCGGATATCGTCCTTGCATCCATGGGCTCCTTTTCGAGGAGGACAAGAATACGCAGGCGGGTACTGTTCGAAAGGACGTCCATGTACTCACAGAGCTCCTCGATGAAGCCATGGTCGTCCGCACTCAGGATGGTCTTTCCAATCTCCCGGACCTTTTTGTCCCTTTCCTGCACCCGGATCCCAGTAAAAGTGTAGACCCCGGGATAGAAGAGAATGCCGGTAGAAAGACCGGTACCGCCAGGAGAGGATGAAAAATCCCCTAGCGCCCTTCCTGCCGGCCCGACGGGGTGAAGGAGAGGGCTAGCCCGTTGATGCAGTAGCGGGTCCCCCCCGGGGCCGGGCCGTCGGAAAAGACATGCCCGAGGTGTGCACCGCACCGGGCGCAGAGGACTTCAGTCCTCGTCATCCCAAGGGAGGTATCCTTTGAAAAGAGGATGTTGCCTCTGTCAACGGGTTCCCGAAAACTCGGCCATCCTGTCCCGGAATCAAATTTTGCGTCGCTTGAGAAGAGGTCGGTGCCACAGCAGGCGCACCGGTAAAGGCCATTGTCATGGCAACGGAGGAGGCGCGAAGAGAAAGGGGGTTCTGTCCCTTTCTCGCGTGTGACATGGTAGACGTCTGGCGGGAGGACAGATTTCCATTCCTCCGGCGACCTGAGTACCATGCACACCTGCTCGTATTTTCCCCTGGTTGCGTTGAACAGTGTAACGGTCGGCTCACACGTACCGGCTGGTTCCATGGGAAGGGAAAAAGTTTTTTTTCAGCCTTTCCTGCGAAAACCAAAGGCTATGAAGAGTCCAAGAGCAACGGGAGCGAGGAGAGCGGGGAGTCCCCCCCTCCCGGTCGCGGGAGATGTTGTCGCGGGGACGAGGGAGACGCTCACCCGGGCAGTATCACCCCCGACAACATCAACAGACGAGACGTATTCCTGGAATCCGGCACTGGAGAGGGAGACCGAGTGACTCCCGGCCGGGAGGTCATGGATGACGAGGGGGGTGACACCCCTGAGCTGGCCGTCGACTGTCACCGATGCTCCGGGTGGAACTGATTCAACAGAGAGTGCCCCTTGCATGACGGGGACCAGGGTTATGGGTACTTTCATCACCTCGTTCCTGGGAACAAAGAGGGACTGTTGGTACGTTTCGAATCCTTCCCGTGTGATAACAAGGGTATGGGGACCCGGCTTGACGTTATAAATGATGAGGACCCCCGTGGGGGGGACCGAACCGGCACTGGTACCGTCCCAGGTAACATCTCCCCCCGTAGGGGTCACCATGAGGTGGACTGTGCTGTATTCAACGACAGGCTTTGCACTCATGGCCACGTAGATGTGGATGACCTGGCCCTTCTTTGGCACGGAATTGATGACCCCGCGGTAGGTGGTATACCCCTCTTTCTGAAAAGTATATGTCCTGTAATAGGGCCCTGTAACGTTGACGGGAATGTCGAGGATTCCGTCCCTGATGACACCCGCAAGTTGCCCGTCGAGGTAAACCTCGGCGCCCTCGACATTCCCGTGGAACCGGTAAATACCCGTGTCCCCCGCAGCCCCCGTGTCTGCAGACACCGGTGCAAAAAGGGCAATGAATGCACAGAGAATGATACACGCAAAAACTGGACGTTCCATACGCTCCACCATAGACCTATATATATGCGGAGGGTGTGCGCCTATTTAAATGTATCACAAAAGGGGGGCGACCGTGGCTGTATTTCCCTTGCAGCAGGGTATTTTTTTACCTGTGAATTGCACATGATACCTCTTGGTCACCGGGAGGGGTGAGGGGAGGCCCCGAGCGTAAGGACTATCGGTCCGGGGACGTATCTATTGAACAGGGACACCGCGGACCGGTGTCGGCCCGGGTGTGCCCTGGTGATGGTCCCATGGTGCAAAACAGGCACGGAACTCCATGGAATGACGATGCTGGCAGGCCATCCGGTTACTGTGTCTGCCCTCTCTGCGGGTACCGGATGCAGCGGCCGCCTGCTGTCCCCTGCTATACGCTCCGCTGCCCGCGATGCGAGACCGGGATGGTGCAGGGATAAAGCTGTGCCGGCTGGCAAAAGGGGCACAAATACCCCCCGGCAGGCGGTGATCAGAGCAGGAAAAGAGATTCCCGGTTTCCCATGGGATAAGAAAGGCCAGGGCCGAGACTCGAACCCGGGTCGGGGGATCCACAGTCCCCTAGGATAACCAACTACCCCACCCTGGCAGGATGTACCCTTCTCTTTTACACTCCTGCACACTTTAATATATTGGCACTGCTTACAAGGAAGGCGTAAACAACGCCCGGTGTTTATATAATTCATCGTGTGCCAGTATAGTGCACGGTTTCACTGCCCGTCAAAGCCAGGGAAAAATTACCAGATGAAGCCACGGGCCCGTCCCTGGTTTTATCTCCACACCGACGGGAATGGGGAGGAGATGAAATGAAAGATAAAGGGAGAATCAGGACACCAATCGTCTGTGTTCTTGGGCACGTGGACCATGGAAAGACGTCCCTCCTTGACCGCATCAGGGGCTCCTCGGTTGTCGCTACGGAAGACGGTGCGATCACCCAGCACATCGGGGCAACAATTGTTCCCATCGATGCCATTCGCCGGATGAGTGGTTCCATGGAGAAGGTCCCGCTCAACGTTCCCGGGCTCCTCTTCATCGATACTCCCGGGCACCACGCGTTTACGACACTCCGTGCCCGGGGGGGGGCCCTTGCGGACATGGCCGTCCTTGTCGTTGACATCAACCAGGGCTTCCAGCCCCAGACGATAGAAGCCCTGCAGATCCTTCGGACATACCGGACCCCGTTCGTCGTTGCTGCCACGAAGATAGACCGTCTCCATGGCTGGAGAGTCCACCGGGACGAGACATTCCTTGCGAGTTTTGCCAGGCAGAATGACCGGGTCAGGGAGATCCTGGAGACACGGTTGTACGAGATTGTGGGTAAGCTCTCAGAACTTGGCTTTTCTGCCGAACGCTTTGACAGGGTTACCAATTTCCAGAGAAACCTGGCAATTGTCCCCCTGAGTGCCCACACAGGCGAGGGTATCGCCGAGCTCCTCATGGTCATGATAGGTCTTGCCCAGAGGTACATGGAGCAGGACCTCTCCCTCTCGGCAGAAGGGCCCGGCCAGGGAACGATTCTCGAGGTCAAGGAAGAAAAGGGCCTGGGAACGACGCTTGACCTCATCCTGTACGATGGAACGCTCTCGGTCGGTGATGAGATCGCGGTGGCAAAGCAGGACGAAATCATCATCACAAAGGTCCGTGCCCTCCTCCAGCCTCGCCCCCTCCAGGAGATCCTCGTGGAAGACAGGTTCTCGCGCGTCAAGTCGGTCACTGCCGCCGCAGGAATCAAGGTGAGTGCTCCGAATCTCGAGGGTGCTGTCGCGGGGTCCCCTGTGCAGGTGGTGCGGGGGAATGCCGATGAAGCCATCGCAAAAATAAAAAGGGAGATGGAGACCATCAACGTCCACCTCTCCGCCGAGGGGCTGATCATCAAGGCTGACACAATCGGCGCCCTCGAGGCGCTCTGCAAGGAGCTCGAGGAGAAAGAGATCGGGGTGATGAGGGCGGGGGTGGGTTCTGTGAGCCGCCATGACCTCATCGAGGCAATGACGATAAAGAACCCGTACTACCGCGTCCTCATCGCGTTCTCAACGCCGGTCCTCCCTGACGCGGCCGAGATGATGAGGGAACCAGGTTTTCCGGTCAGGGTATTTGAAGGTCGGGTTATCTACAAGCTCGTAGATGACTACATCCTCTGGCGGGATGAACTCAAGCGGAAGGCAGATCAGCAACGGTTCGAGCAGATCATCTTCCCCGCAAAGATACGCGTCCTCCCTCACTGTATCTTCCGCCAGAGCAACCCGGCCGTGGTGGGGGTCCGGGTCCTCGGGGGGACATTGCGTACAGACGTTACACTCATCCAGAGAGATGGCAGGAAAGTGGGACACGTCAAGTCGATGCAGCTGAACCAGGAGAATATCAAGGAGGCCCAGACCGGGGCGGAAGTGGCCATCTCAATCGAGGGTGCAACCGTTGGCAGGCAGCTCGATGTTGACGATGAACTCTACGTGGACATCCCCGAGAGGCATGTCAAGGTCCTCGAGAAAGAGATGTTCTCCCACCTCCCCGTCCATACGCAGGAGGTACTGGCAGAGTTCACCACGATGAGGCGAAAGGAGAACCCGTTCTGGGGGAAATAGACTTATTATAGTATTCGCCCAATGGTATAGGTACTTCATGGAAGCCTTGCCGGGAGGGATCCCTCCCCCCTGTCGCGACAGGGGCACGGGTTCACCAGAACCGGCCGGCTGCAGGCGATCGGATGATCCATTTTCCAGAGGAGTGACGAAAGGATGGCAGATTTCAAGATAGTACTGTCTGACCAGAAAACCGGACGATCTTACAAGCTTGACGCGAGCGGCGGGGCAGCAGGGGCCCTGGTGGGGAAGCGTATCGGCGACGAGCTTGATGCCGGGGTCTTTGGTCTTCCGGGGTACAGGATGCAGATCACGGGCGGTTCCGACAGGAACGGAACACCGGCCCGCCGGAACCTCCCGTTTGCCGGCAGGCGGAAAGTCCTCCTCTCGGCTGGAGCGGGGTTCAAACCAGCACGGGAGGGGCAGCGTCGGAGAAAAACCGTCCGGGGGAACGAGATCACACCGGATTTTGTCCAGATCAACGCACGCATTGTCCAGTACGGGGAAAAGTCCCCCGACGAGTACTTTGCAAAGCCTGCAGCGGAAGAAAAGAAACAATAGGCGGGCATCTTTTCATAAATTCCCCTTCATTTTTGTCTTTTTCCAAATGAAACACCCATGATACCTCCGGGTCACTTGCTCCCCCTGGTGAAAAACGCGGATGCGTTTTATTCGAAATGGCTTTTGCCACTCTCAACAATTCGTCTGCCTGCCTCCCGATGAGAATCATGTCGTTTTTCCTATGGGGACTTCAGGACATGGTCCCGGAGGGACGGCAGGAGGTCCTGGAATTCAACCTGGTATTTTCGTGCCAGGATTACGACTGCCGCCTCTGTCATCAGGTTTCCGGAAAACTTCTCCTGGACGATCCTGTTGACCTCCGCGACAACAGCGCCCCGCGATAGACCAGCCTGTCTGGAGATCCGCAGCATGAGGTCATCAACCGGGTCTGCCCGCTCAAAGACGGACGGGCCGGGTTTGTACCCTGGCGGGATATCGACGAGAGAGATATCGAACAGGGGGTGAATCATGTCACCACTCGCCTCGACGAGGCCCTCTTCCAGGGCGCGCGCGATGATCCTGTTGGCCTGCTCGATGTTCATCCAGTGCTGTTTGAAGGCGAGGTAGTAGACTATCTCGCTCTTCTTGAGGTGCTCCTTGTGGGCCTGCTTGAAGGGTGCTGCGATCGTAACAGAAAGGCTCATCCCCGTCCTCCAGAAGAAACGTCCGCTTGTGGTACTCTGTCCTGCAGTGCTATCAACTGTTCGCCGTGCGCAGAAGAAGAGGAGAAAATGTCAACAATCGACGATTATCTCCTCGAGAAAACAACGAATGACGAAAAACAGGGTTACTTTCCTCCTTCCTGAATCCTCGCAAGGAAAAGGTGTACCTTTTTTGAGTGATTTGGCCCCGTTCTTTAAATCCTTCGTATTTCCCCCCAATTGATTTACAATACGGTTATTGGAGCGAACGATTAATCCATGAGAATATTTATATTTTAATAGATACAATAAATATTCGACAAAAGTCGTATCCATCACACTGTCCTCCTCCTACTCACTTGTGTACTCTTCTGGATACGACTTTTGAAATCCCCGGGTCGAGTGCACCTTTTACGGGAGATTTCTGGAAAAAACCGGAAAAAAGTACGATAAAAAAAGTATGATAATTACGGGATCAGGACCGCGTTAATGCTGCCTTCCTGGCCTGGCCTGCTGACGATGCGGGCACGACCAATCTCGGTCCTGATGACGGCCCCCTTCGTGAGGAGGTTTCGCCTCACGTAATTGGGGTTTGCCACGTTCTCCTCGACCGTCTCTATCAGCGCCTTGCGGACGGTCCCCGTGCGGGGGTCTGCCACGTTTGCATATTCTGCACGCATGGTGCGGACCTTTGTGTTCCCGCCGGTGATCCGCACGATTGTCCTCCTGTCCTTGCCAATGTGACTGTCGGTGGGGGCCGACCCAATCTCCCGCCTCCTCTTGACGAGACGGAGACGGTACCTGCCTCCTGTTGGTTGCCTTACAGATCGTCCTTGCCAGAGCATTCTATCTCCCCTGTCTCTCTCCTTACCTTTTCTCTGCCGAACGGCACGGGTGGTCCCGGCCAGGGTCTTTTAATATTTGCACCCAGCCCTATTAAATTTCACCCGTCACGCGAGGAGGGCATCGAGGATTGGCGAGACCCCCTCTCCCCTCTTCAGGTTAGTCCGAAACACCCTCATTCCCGGGTGGTACCGTTTCATGTCGTTCTCCATGCGGTCAAGGTTGGCCCCGACCAGGGGTGCCAGGTCGACCTTGTTGATAATCCCGATATCACAGTCGCGGAACATCATGGGATGCTTGTTCACGACGTCGTCCCCTTCTGTTGAGCTGACGATGACGCACCTCTTCTCTGCCCCGAGGGGAAAGTCCGTGGGACAGACCATGTTCCCCACGTTCTCGATGAAGAGGATATCGATGGAATCAAGGTCGAGAGCCTCGAGGGCATGCTCGACCATGTGGGCGTCGAGGTGGCATTCCTTCCCGGTGTTCGCGTTGACCGCAGGGATGCCCAGGGCACAGATCCTCTTATAATCGTCGTCCCCATAGACGTCTCCCGCAATTGCTCCCGGTCTTAACCCCCGTTCCTGCAGGAGAGGCACGATTTGCTCGATCAGGGCGGTCTTGCCGGAGCCGATGGCGCCGAGGAGGTCAAACGCCCGCACCCTGTGTTCCCTGAGATGGCGGGCGTTTTCTTCCGCGATACGCCTGTTGACATCGTAGACATCCTTCTCGATCCGGACGTCGATATGGTGCATACCAGAATTCTTGGATGCTGAACAGTTTATAGGTTCACCACCATACATGTGAAGGGATGAAAGGCGAACGAATACTCTACCCGTGCTACTTCAATTCTGCCCTGAAACGGGGAGAGGGACGACGTGTCCCCCTTTCCCGTGCCGTCCGCGACCCCACCCTCGCCGACCTGGAAAGGGCAGCAAAGGGGTCAGGCCTTTCGTTTCGGCCGGAACAGAAACACTATCCCTCCCGGTGGTGGCTTAGGGAAGGCCGGATCGTTGTCCAGTGGGACGAGAGCAAGGAGAAACTCCTTAAGAAGATATCAGCCCTCCTGGGCAAGGGGAAGTGAGAGGGTGTACGACCTCCATACGCACACGACCATGACCGATGGTGAGATGCTCCCGATCGAGATCATCCGGAGGATGGCGGTCCTCGGGTATACTGAAGTGGCCATCACTGACCACGCTGATCCCACGAACCTCGCGACCCTCCTCCCAGCCCTTGAAAGGCTCATCCCGGCCGCCCGGGCCTTTGGCATCACCCTCCTGCCCGGTGTCGAGATCACCCACGTGCCACCCCCGATGATCCCGGAACTGGCCCGTGAGGCAAAGAGGTTGGGGGCACGCATCGTGGTCGTGCATGGAGAGACCCCGATGGAGCCCGTAGCCCCCGGGACCAACCTTGCAGCCTGCAGGTGTGAGCATGTGGATGTCCTCGCCCATCCGGGGCTCATCACCGGGGAGGAGGCAGAATCGGCCCGTGAGCATGGGGTGGCACTCGAACTGACGTCACGGGGAGGGCACAACAGGACAAATGGTCATGTCGCCCATGCCGCCCTGGCTGCGGGGTGCGAGATCGTGATCAACTCGGACGCTCATGCCCCGGGAGACCTGCTCGATGCGCGCGCAAAAAACCTCGTCGGGAGGGGTGCCGGGCTCACCCGTGACCAATGCGACCATATTCTATCTTTAAATATCGTGGATTGGGTATCTGGTAAAAAATAATATTTATACATTTTCATTACATTTATATACTAAAAATTTCAATATATATAAATTACTAAACTCTTCGGTCTGTCGCCACAGACAGAGGAATAAGGGGCTTTTCGTGTGAAATCCATTGGTCTTGCTGTCCATGCCGTAGGGAAACGTATCCTGGTGGTCCGGTGCGATCCGGCACAACTCCCCCGGCTCACCAGCGAGGTCATTGACAGGCGCATGAAGCCGGTTGGCAGGGTGGTCGACGTCTTTGGAAATGTTTCGTCGCCACTTGCCGCTGTTCTCTGTAAGGGGCCGTGTGCGGTGCCGGCTGGAGAGAAGTTATTCATTCGCCAGAAAAGGGAGTGATGAGACGTGCAGGAAGTTGAGAAGATCAAGGTTCTCCAGAAAGAGAGGGAAGCCCTCAGGACCAGGTTAAAAGAACGGGTCAAGGAACATGAGAAGAAGGCCGAAGACCATACCGAGAGGGTCTGCCCCGAGTGCGGGAGCCGCCAGCTCGTCCATGATTACGAACGTGCAGAGCTGGTATGCCAGAATTGTGGCCTCGTCATCGACGAGGACTTCATCGACAGGGGGCCCGAGTGGCGTGCCTTTGACCACGACCAACGGATGAAGAGGTCCCGGGTGGGCGCCCCGATGACGTTCACCATCCATGACAAGGGGCTCTCGACCATGATCGACTGGAGGAACAGGGATTCCTATGGCCGTGCGATATCGAGCAAGAACCGTGCACAGCTCTACAGGCTACGGAAGTGGCAGCGGCGTATCCGGGTGAGTAATGCAACAGAGAGGAACCTTGCATTCGCCCTCTCGGAACTCGACAGGATGGCCTCTGCCCTTGGGCTCCCCCGGAACGTGCGGGAGACTGCCGCGGTTGTTTACCGGGACGCGGTCGACAAGAACCTCATCCGCGGCAGGAGTATCGAGGGGGTCGCGGCTGCCGCCCTGTACGCAGCATGCCGCCAGTGCAGTGTCCCCCGGACACTCGATGAGATCGCTGAAGTGTCCCGTGTGTCCCGCAAGGAGATCGGACGGACATACCGCTTCATCTCCCGTGAACTTGGCCTCAAGCTGCTCCCCACGTCCCCCATCGATTACGTGCCCCGCTTCTGCTCGGGCCTCAATCTCAAGGGAGAGGTCCAGAGCAGGGCAGTGGAGATTCTCAGGCAGGCAGGCGAGAGAGAACTGACGAGCGGGCGTGGTCCGACAGGAGTGGCAGCAGCTGCCATTTACATCTCCTCCATCCTCGGCGGCGAACGCCGGACACAGCGTGAAGTTGCAGAGGTTGCAGGCGTCACCGAGGTGACCATCCGCAACCGGTACAAAGAACTTGCAGAGAAACTCGATATCGAGATTATTCTCTGATTTTTTTTTTTTTTTCCACGGGATTTTTATTCTCGCGTTTTCCTGATTTTCAGACCGGAAGCTATACTCCTGACCCTGCCGTGACCGTCCGGTCGCTTCAGGGAGCTTGAAATTTTTCAAAAAAGAAAGGAACCGCAATGGACTCGACGGGATTCGAACCCGTGGCCTTCACGTTGCAAACGTGACGATCTACCCCTGATCTACGAGCCCTGTGCCTGCACACCTGCGGCATTCCATTTTTCGACGGAATCCATATAGTTGTTACTGATCGGTGGATCAAAAGGAAGATGTGGCAACACCACCAATGATCGGCGCAGAAAGCCATGGCGCAACTTATTATCGAACCTAAGAAAGGAAAGGACGGTCAGATTGAGTACGTCGTGAATTACCACGACAAAAAGAGCGACAATTCGTTCACCATCACCACCACATCAGACCAGGATGAAGCACTCGAAAAGCTGAAAATGACCCTTCAGGGTGAAGTGCAGGCAATGGTGCAGAAGAAGTGACCGGCACGAGGGGTCTCTTTAACGATGAAAATCGCATCCACGATTTTCATCTTGTATCCTCGTGTCTCTGAGAGAGTCACGTGGTTTTTTTGGGGCCACATCACCATGCCTGAAAATTTTTTAAAACTCCCGATGGACTTGGCGGGATTCGAACCCGCGGCCTTTACGTTGCGAACGTAACGATCTACCCCTGATCTACAAGCCCAGGTCGGATTATGATATTTCTCGGGTAGCCGGATATAGTTGTTGCCCGGGGAAAGGAGAGAGTCCTGCCGGAGACTCCTCCCCCCCTGCACGGTGAAAAAAATACCTGGTCTTTCTTTTTAGTCGATCCAGTCGAGGATATCGTTCTCTTGCCCGGGACTCCGCCTCACCTGCCGTGGGAGGGAGAACTCGATGACTTTCTCCCGGGGAGCCCCCGCGGGGTTCCGCGGAGCAGGTTCCGGGAAGAGGGGGATGCTCCCGGTGTCGGTGCGAAACGGGATCTCGTCGGCAAGGATGAGGGGTTTTGGAATCAGGGGCTGGTCGTCAGGGGGTGATGTGGCCACTCCCGGTGGCTCCGGGACCAGCGGCACACGTCGCTCGAGGAGGAAGTCGACATAGTCCTCCACTTCTTTCCGGAGGTCGGGAGGAAGCCTCGCAATCTTCTCGTCAAGGGGTGCCATGGGAGGGGACCATCCTTTTCTTCTCGTTTCTGATCCCGATGGGATTTATTTTCTTTTGTCTTTCCCGGGACCCTGGTCTTTCGTCCTGCCGGCAAGGATGAGGACGCGACAGCTGTGCTCTGCAAGGGACGTGAGGATATAGGCCTCTTCGAGCGTCTTTCCTGCACAGAATGTCCCGTGTCCCCTGACGATGACGATGCTGTGCTCCTGGAGCAATGCCGTAACGTTATCTGCCATCTCTCTGCTGCCCGGTGCACCGGTCGCCACCGGGATCATGGCTGCGAACATCAGGCCCTCGCTGTCCTCCGGGACTACCTCGTCCCGGTCAAGCGAGATGGCAACAGCATGGACAGGGTGGGCATGGACGATGGCCCCGTGCATACTTGAACGGTAGACCGCGCGGTGCAGCTGGTACTCGCTGGATGCTTCCCGGGGGACATCCCCCTCGAGGGGGACAAAGACAGGTTCCCCGGGATTATCGAGGAACGCCCCCGTGCGGGTGATCAGGAAACCCCTGTCGCAGCGGACGCTCATGTTCCCAAAGTTAGCCGAGACGAGGCCTTCTGCATGGAGACGTCTTCCCACGCTCTCGAACTCCATTGCGTACATCGTCATGGTTCACACCCGGGAAAAGGGGAGGGATAAAACCCCTGTTACCTGAACTCTATCCCGACATCCCTCATCCTGTTGAATCGGGCGATGTTGAGGAGGAGGGGCGTTAAGCATTCGACCATGCAGGACGCCGCAAGCGGTCCGGCATCGTAGGACTTCAGGTAGGGGACGCTGTTGATGAGTTCCATCACGGTTGCCTTTGCCTCCCGGTCATCGCTGCAGACAGGGACAGCAAGGTGCAGTTCCTGGTCGAGAGCCCGCCACTTGTTTGCGGCAACGGTATTGAACGCCGTGCAGAGACGGGCTCCCGGCGGGAGGAGTCTTTGAATCATCAATGCCGCGGACCCCTCGGGTGGGGGTGTATACACGAAATAATCGCGTTTTTCCATCGGGTTGACGGGAGAGACCACGATTTTCCCCGCGAGGCCCCGGAGGCCCGACACGGTCCCGGCAACATGAGAGAACGGCACGGCCAGGATGACGATATCGGACGTATCCACCGCCTCCTGGTTCGTCCTGCCCTCGCAGCTGCAGGGCAGCCCGCGCTGCCGCAGGGTCTGCAGGCAGCACTCGCTGCTGTGGACAGCCTTTTCCTCTTCGCGGGACCCGATGACAACCTCGTGCCGGGAGGAGAGCCTCATGGCAAGCCCCTCCCCGATATCCCCCGTCCCGCCCACGATTCCTATTTTCACGATCAGTCCACCAGCGGCAACAGCATTGACTCAAGCGTCTCGGCACTCGTGACCCCTTCAAGGCTCCGGACCACACGCCCGTCCTTCTCGATGACAAGGGTGGGCACGACCCGGATGCCGTACCTGTTGGCCATGTCCATGTGCTGGTCAACGTCCACCTTCCGTATCTCCACCCGATCACCCATCTTCCTCTTCAGTTCTTCAAGGATTGGCCCTTGTCGCTTGCATGGTCCGCACCATTCGGCAAAAAAGTCGATCAAAACCGGTCTGCTCATTGTATTCCCACGTGTCTTAGTGGAAGAAAAAGGAACTTAAAGATTTTTATTGGTTTATTTGGAGAGGATTTCCTTGATAATCTCGCCGTAGGCCGGACGGGTGACCGCAACACCGATGATGACCCCGAGCATCGTGATGATGGCAAAGCCCCGGAGGCTCGAGAGGTCCATCAGCGCAAGCGGGACCATGGCAATGATGACAGTCGCTGCCGAGACGAGGATAATTCCGAGTGCCCGGCCCAGGCGCTTCGTGTAGAGTGTGGGAGAGGGTACCTTCCCCTCGTGCAGGATCTCATCGGTGATAATAACGAGCTGGTCGATTCCCGTCCCGAGAACCGCGACGAGACCGGCAATCGCTGCCAGGTCGAGCTGCTGGATGAACGTGGCTATCCCCAGGAGGATGACGATCTCAGAGAGGTTCGTTGCCATCATCGGCAGCACGATTGCCGGTTCCCTGTACCGGTAGTAGACCACTGCACCAACTGCCGCCGCGGCAATAATGAAGGCCACGGCACACATGAACCTGAAGTAGTCTGAGAGCTCTGCCGGGACGAACCCTGAACCTGCCACCGTGACACCCACGGGGAGCGCCCCGGCCCGCAGGTGGATCTCGAGGTTCTTTGCCGCCTCAAGTCCGGCGTTCCCCGAGCCTGTGGATGCGTAGAGCTGGCGGATTTGTTCGACGGCGAGCTTTGCGGCCAGTTCGTGGGAGAGAGGTGCACTGTAGACGATAGTGCCGTCAAGAACCATGTCCAGGTAGTGGGCATCGGGGTTTTCGACTGCCCCCGTCCGGATGGCGCCCTCCTGGAACTTGGCTGCACCCTCCTGGCTGAGCGTGAAAGAGACCCCCCAGACCGTGCTCCCTGGCGGCTCGTGGCTCGGGACGCCGACGGTCGTGATGCTGTCCCCGTAGAGGACATGCTCGGTCTCGTTCCCGGTCGTGTGGATGCGTATCTCGAACTTGCCCTGCTTGCCGACGATTTCCTTGGCCTGGGTCAGGCTGATGCCGGCCAGCTCAACCCTGATGTAGTGGGAGACGCCTGAGAGCCCAATGAGGGGGTTGACCCGGGCATCTTTCGTGCCGAGGGCGTTTAACTTGTTCTCGAGGATTCGCTTGATATCTTCTGCCGTCTGGCGGGAAATCCCCTGCTCGTAGGATGTCAGGCGGCCACCGGCGTCAGTGAAGTCCCGTTCGAGTTCCTCTCTCGGGACGAATTTCCTGATCTCGATCCGTTTCTCGTCGATAATGACAACATCGGCATCCAGCGCTTTCTGGAGGTCCCCGGCAAAATCACCGACGGGCCTGTCCGTCTCAAAACCTGCGACAACTGCCTGGAACTCCATCTGCAGCCAGGTCCCCTCCTGCAGGTCAAGGCCGTACTGGATGTTGGTGGTGAATTTCCCGTCCTCAAACCGGGGGCCAATCGCGATCGCTGCACCCACGACAAGGACAATCATCAGGGCGACCTGCCAGTGGCTCACGATCGCCTTGATCTTTCCCGACGTCATCGTCCACCCCGCTTGAGCACGAACCATTTTATGATCCCGGCGTTCGTAAGCCACGTGTTCATCATGTCCACGACCAGCCCGATCAGGAGGACGGTTGCAATCTCCCAGATGACGGTAATCTGCCCAATGAATGCAACGACCCACATCGCACAGACCGCAGCAATCGTTGTGGTGGTCATGATGATCCCTGTCTTGAATGCCCCTACAAGTTTTTCCTCAAGCTTCCCCTGCCGCTTGAGGACACGCATCGTAAGGAGGATATCGGAGTCCACGGAATACCCGATCAGCATCAGGAGACCGGCTGTTGTCGGGAGGGAGAGCTCGATCCCGACGAGGCTCATCCCCGCCGCCGTCATAACGATGTCCGCGAATGCAGACAGGACGACTGCCCCGGCGGGAACAAACGAGCGGAACGCAAGGAAGACAACGACTGTCATCCCCAGGAACGAGATGACCAGGGCAATCAGAGCCTGTTGCTGGAGTGTCGCCCCAAACGACGCCCCGATCTGGTCGATCTTTGCATCCGGGTACCGCGAACCGATGGCTGTTGCGAGTCTCTGGAGGCTGGCGTCATCCATCGGTCCGAATTTCAGGTATTTTCCATTATTTACTCCTTCGCCGACAGAGAGGAGGGGGTAACCTGCAAACGCGGCCCGTATCTGATCGGGCGAATCGGTCGTAAAAAGGGTGACCGCCGTGCCCCCCGAAAAATCGATTCCCGGTCGGACCGGCATCCCCCAACTGGCCATGTTGAGACCGAGGATGGCCAGGCAGAGGACGAGGAGGACCATGGGGACCAGGACCATCTGCCGGGGGGTATACCTGTTGACATCATAACCGACAAGTCCCATATCCTAGTTATTGGTGATTCATGCGCAAAAACCCTTCTTGAATCCGGGAAACATCATCTCCCAGCACAGGTACGTATTCTCACGCATTTTCCGGCTGCAATCGCGAAAATGACCTGTAATAACACTCCTCTCCCTGCCATTCCTTCCGGTTTTAAAGAGAAATGCTTATATAAATCTTATAGTGAGTACCGTTCATGAGATCTCCGCACGAGATCAAGGCAGTCATCGAGAGCCGCCTGCGGATGTACCTTTCGCGTGACCAGACCGGGATCAGGCGTGCGATGCTCAGACTCTTCCTCAAAATGAAGACTCTCACGATATCACGGATTTGCGAGATACTGAACCGGAGGTTTTCCATCAGTTACCATTCCGTTGCAGCGATGGTAGGGATCATCGCATCGCGGATTGGGATCCTCCATGTCAAGAAAAACAAGGAAGGGACACACAGCATCTACCAGCTCAAGGAGCAGTACGTCGATCTCGTCGCCCGCATCGTCGGCTCCGGGTGACCAGAACCCTTCACAATTTTTT
>JANIHI010000018.1 GCA_024518585.1 Methanolinea sp.
TCCTGACTCTGTTGAACCTCTTACTTCCACAATAAGGGCATTCAGCGTATGTTTTGAGAATCCCTTGTTCCCTGAGATATACCTCTGCTCTCTCCTCGTCATTTGTGTATCGTGTAAGTTCAACCAGATTCATTCATCTGGCCACCTTTGTTTAGTATATAGTTGTGGCCTATATTAAGGAATTACCATTTTGTTTTTGGTAATCAACGCCATTTGGGGCTCCTTGGATCCCGGGTGGGGTCCCTGTCCGGTCATGCGACGGCGGAGGACAAAAGACGCGGCAGTGGAACCTATTTTCCCTTCAGGCGGGGTTCGAAACCCCGGATCAGTCCCATGGCAAGGATGAGGACCGGGATGATCTCAAGCCTCCCGATCCACATGAGGAGGATGAAGATCCACTTGGTTGGTTCCGGGCTTGCCGGTGTCAGGTACCCAAGACCGAGCCCGACGTTGCTCATTGCGGATATCTCCTCGAAGATGACCTCGTGCGTCCTGAACCCGGTCGGGACAAGGTGGAGACCGACAATGGTAGCCACGAAAATGGTCAGCACGTACAGCACGATGATGAGCATGTTCTTGGAGAGCTCCACATCGATGATCCGCCTTGGAATCGCACGGCCCTCGTGGCGGAACGGAACGATGACCCTCCCCCGCGAGAAAAACCGCCTGAACCACCACACAAGTCCTTCAAAACCCAGGATGACCCGGTTTGCCTTGATACCACCCGAGGTACTCCCGGCCGCCCCCCCGATCATCATGAGGAGGCTGATGACGATGAGGGGGGATGCGACCCAGTGGAGGTCAGAGTTCTGTAACCCGCAGCACGTGAGACCTGACACCGTGCAGAAAAATCCCTGCCGCACTGCCTTTTCAAGGGGAAATCCATTGAAGAGGTGGAGGTCGATTGTGACGACCAGGGACCCCGCAAGGGCGAGAAAAAGGATGAGCCAGACCACCCTGTCCTGGAGGAAAGGCCGTATGCGGCCCCTGTACATCAGGAAATAGAGCTTGAAGGGGAGTGCACCGGCAAGCATCACGGGGACGAGGAGGGCCTCCAGGAGCGCGTTGTTATAGTAGGAGATCCCGGCGTCATGGAGGGAGAAACCCCCTGTCGCCAGGCTGACCATGACGAGGTTGAGGGAGTCCCACAGGGGGATTCCGGAGAGCATGACCATCCCCGTGAAGACGAGCGTGAGGAATGCATAGATGACCCACATCCTCCTCCCGGTGGAGACCACGTTGGGCATCAGTTCCTCTGATCGCCCCTCCGCCCGGTAGAGCTGGTGCTGGGTCAGGCCGGACCGCGAGAGCATCGCGATACCGAAGGCGATGACACCGATACCCCCGAGCCACTGCATGAATGACCGCCAGAAGAGGAGTGTCTTTGGCGTTGCGTCCAGCGTTCCAATGACCGTAAAACCAGTCCCCGTCCAGCCCGACATGGCCTCAAAGATGCTGTCCGTCCAGTTCATGTGGAGACCGATGACAAAGGGCAAGCTCCCGATGAGAGCGACTGCCACCCAGATGAGGGCGACTGCGGTAAGGGCAACCGAGAGCTGCGGGACGTATTCCTTCCGGGGGATATGCGAGATGAGGAGGCCAAGGAGGCCGAACGTGAGGGGGACCGAGGCCATCGGGACGAGCATGTCCCACTCCCCGAATACGACCAGCACGAGGAAGGGGAGGACCGTGATTATCCCAAGGAATTCGAAGATGACCCCCATGTCGTGGGCGATGATGGCCAGGGTCTCCAGCCTCTTCATGGTGTACCTGGTTGGCACGCCAATGATATCTTGCTTCGCCCACCGGGGCAAGGGCTGTCATTCCCATTCGGCAGGGGAAAAGGAGGGTCAGTTCCGGCCAGAACCGGGATCATGAGGCTGCACATCATCTCCCGTCCAGCCTGGCTTTCCTGCTGTAAAAAGCAGAAAAGGTACCATATATGAAGTTACAAAGGTCCGGTACGCAGGCCCTTGAGTGCATCCCGCACATCTTCCCTGTCCAGTTTGGAGAGAATCTTATGTCGTAGGAGGGAATCATCACCGTCTGACAGGAGCTGGCTGAAAGGTGGCGAACAGCCAGCAACCTCTTCCCGCCGGTGTATTTCCGGGGTGGTCTTCCTCACCATCGTCTCACTTTCTGGCCGGGATGCCATTGACCCTGTTGGTGCTAAGGTGGCAGGGCCCTCGGCCTGGTCTCTCTCACCAGACCCTCATATATGGCAAATTTCTATTAAATCTCAATGTATATAATAATTGCGCAGAATAATATTTTTACGATAAAAAAATTGGAATGGCCGCACCCAATCGGTATCTCCCTTTTTGAACGAATATAGAGAGAGAAAATCCAGCGCAAAAATTTCCAGGAGGTCCCCGGGAATAGTTTATGCGCCCGGACCTGTCACATGTACAGGGAGCGAGGGTTGCCGAGAGGTCAAAGGCGATGGATTTAGGGTCCATTCTCGCAGGAGTTCGGGGGTTCGAATCCCCTCCCTCGCATCGGCCGGTGGACGAAAGATACTGCGATAATCCCGTCACGATCACTATTCAATTCGGGCCCTGTCATTGCGTTTTATTCTGGAAATGGCTGGATTATTTTCTTGGGTGCCCCTGCGTATGTACCAGAAAGAACCATGTGGTTTCTTGGTGAAGACTCCCTGAACACACTCATGAGTAGTGATTCCTTCCACATTTGGTGGGTAGGATGGTGAATGGTCCCTTTCCTGACCGGGATATCCGGGAGATGGCGGGGCCGGTGGAAAACTGGTGCAGGGGGAGGAGGGGATGAAAAGAGGCTCTCCTAGCGTGCATCCCAGATCTCGAACCGGCAGAGGTTACTGCCCTTTGCATAACAGCTTGTCTCCACTGCCTGCTTCCCCTCGCCAAAGTGCGCGGAGAAGAGCGCAGAGAGCACGCCGGACCCAAAGGAACATTCGGCCTTTCCCGTCAGGGGAAGGTCCATGCATTCAAAACAGTCGCGGATGACGAGAGTAAAGGGGTCCTGCCGTTCAAGGTCCATCCGCCCAAGTCCGAACTTCTCCCAAAAAAGGGAGAGGTGGTTGATAAAGGCCATGGTGTCATCGTCCTGCACGCGGGGATAGATGGCCTTTCCGGCCCTGTTACCTGCCGCGGAGAGGATGGGGTGGATGTCAATGCCTTCCGAGAGCAGGCTCACGCGGAGTGAAGTGAGGATGAAGCTGAAAACATCGCGTGTCGTTGCATCCGGAGAGAGAGCCTGCGGAAAAAACTGGTCTGCCCATTGCATCTCCCGGTCCAGGGCGAGAGTGCGCAAAACTATCCTGCCGTTCAGGGAAAAGATCCGCCGGCGTGCATCAGAGGGGTCGGGCCGTGACACCGTTATTCCCGCTTCCGTCAGGGCCTTGAGATGGACCGAGATGGTGGACTTTGCCCTCCCCAGGCGGCTGACGATCTCTTCGAAGTTCATCTCCCCTTCCTGGAGCATCTCGACGATCTTTCCCTTGAGAGGGCTGTCAATCGCCTTCAGCCCCCTGTCGGAGGCACAAATCTGGATGAATGGGTGATCTTCGCCTGGTTCCGGGAAAGGCACGACCGTATCACTTCTCCTGCATGAGGAGAATGGTCACAAAAAGTATAAATACATATGGTTCGTATATACTAGAATGTTCGTATGTTAACGAACAATTAACCGGGCGGCCTGCAACATCGCAGCCCGCCGGTGGTAACACCAGGAAAAACTGTCCCTCATCGGGGCGGCGCATCCCTGGTCGGAACTGGTCAATGAATTCCCAGGAAAAAGGAGAAATCTGCATGACACTGGCATCAACCCCTGCCCAGGCAAACGGGGTGGAGATGAAGGCCCCGGTATCGGGAACCGACCTGCCTTCATCTGCAAAGGCAGTCCTTGTACTGCTTTCCGACGGAAAAGAGCGAACCCTGAACGAAATAATCGGCAAGGTGCCATTTTCGCCCCGGACGATACGGAATGCGCTCACCCGGCTGCGGGAAGGCGGTCTCATTATTGCCAAGTTCAACTTCAGGGACGCGCGCAAGCCCCTCTACAGGTTAAAGACCGCATAAGGAAATCACGGCCGGGAGGGGGATTTTTTCCCGTTCCCCGGTATAAGGTACCTTTGCGGGGGTGCGCCATCATCGGTCACACCTGGAAAAGACTCACTTTTACTGACCGCCGTTTCCTACCGTCTTTTTCATCGACTATTCTCGTAACAACCCGACGTGGCGCCCCTCGTTCTCTCGTGTCCCTGCCTGTCGATCTCTTACGCCTTCTTCATACATCGACCCCGAAGAAGACGCGGATAACGACCCCGATGAGGAAGGATACCCCTGCAATTCCCAGCGATAGTGCTGCCATCTCGGCAAAACGTCTCCCGAAAGGAAGGTCAAGTGTCACGGATGTGTACCCTGTAAACGCGATGATAACAAGAATGGCAAAGACGAGGGTCACGAGGTATGCCAGGAAGGGGTTTTTCACCAGGACAAATGGCAGGACTAGGATGAGGACCGTGAGGATGTAGGTTGTGCCGGTATAGAGAGCTGCCTTCCCGGGGCGGGGCGAGGTCCTGTCTGACTTCTGCGAGAGGTACTCGGATGCCCCCATGGAGAGGGCAGCCGCGATCCCCATGATGCTCCCGACCGCGGCTATGAGGGCGGGGTCCTGCAATGCAAACGTGAACCCGGCAAGGCTCCCTGTGAATTCAACGAGGGCATCGTTCAACCCGAGAACAATCGACCCGATGTAGCGGAGCCTTTCTTCCGCGAGCATGGCGACGATTGCTTTCTCGTGCTGTTCCTCGTCCCAGATAACCTCTTCGATCCCCGGGACATGGTCGGATACGGAACGGTAGGTTCCGACGGTACTGCCTTCGCTCCTCTCCATGAGCTTGATGGCAAAGGTTACTCCAAGGAGCTTTGCAAGAATGACGTAAAGCCAGACGCGAACGGTGTCCGGCCCCCCCTCCACACCCGCAAGTGTCTGCCAGAACCGCGCGTGTGAAAGTTCTTCGCGGGCCATTTTCTCCAGGACACTCGCGTTTTTTGCATCCCTCATCATTCCCGCAAGTCTTTGATAAATGTGGTGCTCGGTCACCTCGTCCTTCTGGAATAAGCGAGCCATCTCCACCAGGTTGGGATGATGTCCCTGGTCTGTTCCTGTGGGAGGAACGGGAATATCCCCTCCTGTCTCGGTGACCCGGTCTTTAGCCATGAGTTGCACCCCGGGAAGTTGCCATGGTTTGGCCCTTCTCCCAACCATGGGAATGAAATGGATTAATAGGTTCTTATTTTGTCAGAAAATGTCACCGGCAGGAATTTTTACGATTCCGGTGACCCTCCCGTGACCGGAAAGGGACAACGGGGGACTCATTGGCCTCATGGCAGGTACGATCATCGCCACAATTGCGCTCCACATCAGGCCAAGGTCCACCAGCGAGACCCGGGCGGCACACACGTTCTTCCTCCGGGTCGCCACTCTCCTTCTGATCCCGATCGTCCTGCTCCTGTCATGCCCCTCCTGGAGACAGGCGGTTAAGTCTCCGGTGGGATCGGGGCGAAGGGACGGAGGAGGACTTCATGGGGCAGGCCCGAGAGGGCAAGTGCCGCAAGGGCACCGATCCTGCCCCTCCCCCCGAAGAGATCGATCTCCCACCGTGTGGCGGTTGCCTCCGCCTCGCCGATGGAAATGACCTCCCGCCTTGCCCTCTCGCCAAAAGCCCGGAGCTCCGGGGGGACCGAGAAGCCCCTGCGCATCGCAATACCCCATTCGGGAGAGAGGGACTCGTCCTGGACGAAAAAGAGTGCCCTGTCCCGCACGTTTTCGTACTGGCCGGGAGGGATTGCCACTTCAATGTAACTACACGAGTTTCCGGCAGTTTTTTGGGGTATGGCCGGATTGAGCATCACAACGTGGTGGCTGATGGGGAGAACCCCCCTGATGGTCTCGAGGTGCTGGAGCAGGGCAAGGGCGAGTGCAAACGTTGCCCCCCCCTCGCGCGAGTCCGTGTCATCGACCCCGATGACGAGGTGGACAAGGGCACGGGTCCTCACGCTGCCTTCCACGATCTTCCCCTCCCTGCTGATCTTCACTTCGCAGACCCCCTCGGCCTTTGCCATCATGTCGGTGAGGGAGTAGGCAGGCCCGCCGATGCACCGGATGTGCTGGATGATGTCTGACCCCTCTTTCTCGACCCCTGCGACACCGACAGACGATGCAGGAAAAAGGCCGATCTCCACGTCGCGTCGCCCCACGTGTGCCCACTCCCGGAGGAGAGTCCCGTCCCTCTCCACGCCCTGCAGGACTCCTCCCGCCCGGGAATGGTGGTACGCACAGAAGGCGGCACAGGCACTGCTCATGCACTCGTGGTGGATCTCGACCCTGTCGCCGTCGGTCGTGGTAAAAATCCGCCGGCATGCACTCGAGGGAAGGGCACTGATTGCCGCATATCGTGCAGGAATGCGACCCATCTTCCGTTCCCTGACGACAACGCACCCTTCATCAAGGAGCCTGTTGATCCAGTCCTGCGCAGTGCTGCGGGGGACTCCTGCGCCCTTCTGGATGTCTGTGACGGTGAAGTAACCCTGTTCCAGGGTACAGGTCCGCATCAGCCGCAGGAATTCACGGCGCTTTCTTATGACTCCCCGCATGGAAATCCCGGATAAAGAGGATGTCACCAATGATGGCGCTGGCCGTCTCGACGGACCCGGCCCCCTTCCCAATCAGGGTGATCTCTCCGGCAAGGTCTGTCTCGATGGTGATCGCGTTGAGAGTCCCTTCAACGACGAGGGGGTGGGAGAGGGGGAGGAGCCGGGGTGCAACCCGCAGGATTCCCCTCTCGGGGTTAGCCTCCGCAATGAGCCTGATGGTGCAGTCCTCTTCCTCGGCCAGCCGGATGGCGTCGTTCGTGATCATGTCGATCCCGGTGATATCCACGTCCTCGAGCTGGACAGTCTTCTTCCAGAAGGTATTTGCGAGGATGACGAGCTTGATGGCAGGGTCAATACCCTTGACGTCGTAGGTGGGGTCAGCCTCTGCATACCCCATCTCCCGTGCCTCGAGGAGTGCCTGCTCATAGGAGAGCCCTTCCGCCGCCATCCGGGAGAGGATAAAGTTGCATGTCCCGTTCAAAACACCATAAATGGCTCGGACGCGGTTCCCGGCGAGTCCCTGCTGCAACACGTGGATGACGGGGATGGCCCCCCCGACAGTTGCCTCGTAGCGCAGCATGACCCCGTTCTTTGCGGCACACCGGTGGAGGCGTTCAAATTCACGGGCGATAGGCCCCTTGTTCGAGGTGACGACGTGGCGGCCGCGGGTGAGTGCCTGGAGGATGTGCGTGAGGGCCGGTTCACCCGTCGTCGCATTCGTGGGAGTCACTTCAACGAGCACGTCATACGCAGCCTTCGTCACGACGTCCACCGAGGAGAGCGATGTATCACCGCAGTACCCGTGGATTTTCTTTGCCTCGAGGACCTCCTCGATACTGATACCGTCCCTGTCCATGAGGGCACTTTTCGAGTCTGCGACCGCCGTGACAGTAATACCGAGGTCCTTTTGGTTGATTACCTGCAGGAGGCCCTTTCCGACCGATCCCATGCCAAGGATGGCGACCCTCATTCGACCTCCTCCAGGGGTTCAACGAGCAGGAAATCCTTCTCCCGTGACACGCGGCGGAGGATCTCCATCGCCTGCTCCATGTCTTCCTTGTTGACCGCCTTGATCACGAGGCGGGCCGAGGAGACCTGGGTGATGGCCGGCATGCTGATGTTCAGCCCCGTGACCTCTGCAAAACCTGTGCAGTCGATGCGGTCCACGGTATCCCCGAGGTCCGTGTGGATGAGGTGCCCGATGACGATCACGGTCTTTTCGTAGAGGAGGCGTTCGTGCCCGATGCGCTGGATATTGACACCCTGTTCCCGTATCAGCCGGATGAGATCTGAAAGCCGCTGGTCAGGCAGTTCAAGCACGATCTGGACGCTCAGCATCTCCCCTCTCTCACCCTTCCTGTCGCGCTGGTGGATGACGGCAATGATATTGCCTCCCACCTCGGAGATGGGGCGAAGGGCTGCCACCAGCTGGCCGGGGGCATCCTTCATCTCCAGTTTCATCGATACCTGCACAGGTTCACCCGCACAGGTAGGTGTGCACGCGCAAAAAGATAAGACTAGTACCCTTCAACCACAGGGCAGCCGGGAAGATGCCCCTCCCGGAGAATAGGGCCCCTCACTTCCCGACACCGTAATATTTCCGGATGAATTCCCGGATCTTCTCGGACTCTACCCATCCCTGGTCGAGCTGGGCGACCGTCCGGTCGATATCGCGGGCCTGCTCGCGGATCTTTTCGGCAAAGGGCCCCCCCTCGAGGTCTGCAAGCCCGATGATGACCTGGATGGGATTCCGGATGTGGTCGCCGAGGACTGCAAACTGCTCGATGTTCTTCTCGATCTGCTCGTAGGCCCTCCTCTTTTCCTCCTCGATCTGCTGGGCCTTGGTAACATCCCTCATGACGACCATGACCCGGGCGACCTTTCCGTTTTCAAAGACGGGAATGAACCGGGTATCAAGGCTGTAGTCCCTCCCCTTGAAAGGGTACCGTATCGTCGTCTCCCTGGTCTCTCCCGAGGAAAAGACATCGTTGATCAGCTTCTTTACGGGGTCCTCCAGGCACGCGATTATTTCACCGGCGGACTTCCCGATGATCCCCTCCCCGTGGCCGATTCGCGCGAGCCACCGCCTGAAAGTTGAATTGATGAGGACGATTCGTCCGCCCTCGTCAACGAGGAAGATGCCGTCCATCATCGCATCCAGTGCCGCGACGTACTGGCTCTGGGAGGCCTTGAGTTCCTCTTCGGCCCGTTTCCTCTCGGTGATGTCAACGAGCGTAAACACCGTCCTCCTGCCGGGAAGGGGCCCTGCCGAGAGGAGGCCGTGCACGATCGCACCGTCTTTCCTCCGGAGGTGGCATTCCACGTCGGCGATGGCCCCGCCCCGGGCAATCCTCGCCATCACCTCCTCTTTTTCTGCCTGGACGGCAAAAAGGTCGAGAAACGCAGTGCCTGCAAGTTCGCCCGCACGGTACCCGAGGATCTCGGCTCCCCTGGTGTTGACCTCCTCGAGGACGGGACCGGAACGGAGATTGACGACGAGGAACACTCCTGCCTCCGAGTAGTCAAAGATACCATGGTACCGCCTCTCCTGCTCTTTCTGGGTCCCGGAAAGGGAGGCGACTATGACACCGATTGCGACAAAAACGTAAAAATAGGCCGTCGCCTGGGTCAGGAGCTCCAGGTGGGGGTACCCGATGAGATAGATCATCGCCAGGTACCCCATGGCAATGCCGACCGTCAGGGTCACGCCATGTCGGGGGAACCAGTAGGCAGCAATGACAATCGGGATATAGAGGAGGTGGGGTGTGATGGCCATCAGGTCCCGTTCAATCCCATAGAAATTCAGCAGGAATGCAAAAATTGTGGTTGCGATGAGCAGGACAGTCCAAAAACTCCTCTTCTCAAGCAGTGCCGGGATCCTGCTTGTCCATGCCACCCTGTACCGCATGTATCCTGCGTCTGCAAACCCTGTGTATAAGTCTTTCTCTTGGATCCTACCGGCCTGGCATGCCGGGGGACCGGCCATGCACTCACCCGGGAGGATTTTTTTTAGGTCTCCTCGCCCCGAGAGGGAGAGAGACGTGTGCCTCCCCTGTCGTCCTGTCCCGGTCTGCAGGAGAAGACGTGGTAGTGAGACATGAAATACCGGAAGGAATTGTTCTTCCCACAGGCCACAGGAATGGAGAACCGCGAGAGGATCTCGAGCATGAAGGCTATCCGGGAGGCAAAACGGCGGGGGATCTGGTTGTTGAAATACTCCTTCGTGATGTGGTCCGTGTTCGGGTGATGGGGGATACCGAGATCGCTCTCGGATACATCGTCGAGGCCCGCCAGGTACCAGCTCTCGATCTCCTGGATGATCACCACGATCTCCCGTGCATCGAGCACGCAGAACCTCTCCATCAGGACATGTTTCTTTGCCCTGACCCCCGCTTCCTGGTCGATATCTGAAAACACGATGTACTCGTCATTCATCCGGCGGATACTCCGGACGAGTCGGCAGACGTTGGCCCTCTTCATGCACGCGAACTTGATGACGTGGACCGACCGGTAGAGGGGCAGGAGCAGGGGGACGATGATATGCAGGAAGAAACGTTCGTCATCGTTCCCCTCGACAAAGAGGAATAGCCGCCGTTCGGTCATTCCAATCCGAGCAGGTTCTGGATGAACAGCTCCTCGACCCCGATCTCGTGGGCAAGGAACTCCCTGATCTCTTCCTTGTTCGCCGGCCGGCTCACCTTCGAGAACCCCTCCCTGTCCCGGGTGATCAGGAGGAGGTCATGGATATCCACGTGCTTGACCATCTCGGGGTTGTGCGTCGTCACGATGACCTGTTTCTGGCGGGACGCATCTTTCAGCATCTCCACGAGTTTTGAGATGAGGTAAGGGTGAATATTTCTCTCCGGCTCCTCGATGATCGTGACGGGGCGATCTTCAAAGTAAAGGGCGATCAGGATGGCGCAGATGTTGATGGTCCCGTCTGAGACCATGGATGCGGGCAGGTAGCGTTCCCTGTTGTAGACCTCCCGAAGCTTGAGGAACATGGACATGTCCATGAACTTCTCAACGGCCACGTCGTCCACGAACGGGAGTACCTCGTGCAGGAGGCGCGTGAACATCTCCTTGCGGGCAGGGTCCTCCGTGATCTTCTTGATCACGATCGCAAGGTTGCTGCCATCCTTCTCGAGGTCTGTCTTTCCCATGATGGGGACCGCTTTCTTGAGGAGGCGGGGGTCAAAGTCATAGACCTTCATCCCCCGGAATATCCATTCCAGGGAGGGGATCCCCGGGATGAAGAGGGGAACAGTCATAATGAGCCTCCTTTCCGGGGCTTCCGCAGACCGGTACGTGAACGGGAAGAGTTCCTCTTCCCGGAGTGCGAGCCCCCCCGGGGGATTGATGAAGTACCGGATGGACCCCCCTTCGCGGGTCAGGCCGAGGGAGCCTTCCCCCACTGGTCCCTTCTCGCCTCCCTGCAGCCTCTGGAACTCGCCTTCCACGGTGAGGGTATCAGACGCTATCTCATAGGTCTCCCCCTCGTCAGGGAATGCAAGGGAAAAGGCATAACAGATCTCCCGGGGGATGAAGAAGACGGGTGAACCCTCCTTGAGGGCAACGATATCGGTTTTCGGGTCCTCGAGGAGGTACTCGATCCGGAACGAGAAGGGTTTGCGGGGACCAATGACCGTGTTGCGGAGGTACTCGACACCGCCCTGCAGCGAGACGGCGTTCGGGAGCCCGTACTTGGCAATGTCCCGCAGGAACTTGATGACCTGGATGAAATTGGATTTTCCCGAGGCATTTGACCCGATGACAACGTTGAAAGGGTCAGGTTCGACCTCGAGGTGCGAGAAGCTCTTGAAGTTGCTGACCGTGAGCCTGCGGATGGGCATGAGAGAGGGTGCACCGTGAGGGCATATGGTATTTTTCCCCCATCCCCCCGGGACCACAGGACAGGAGATGACAATCCCCTTTTCAGGGGCGCGGGAAAAGGGGGATGCCCAGGTGGACAAGGAGGAGAGAGACCTCTTCCCTGAGGTCTTTTTCCAGCCAGAACAGGATGGTGAAGTAGAAGGCTGCCCCTATGATGACGATCGCGGCGATGACGCCGACGTGGTGGGGGAACGCGATAACCCTGAGCGCCCAGACGAGGACACCCATGAGGAGTGCTGCGAGCAGGATGGAGGCAAGGGTCTTTCGTTCAACCCCTACCCCGATCTCTCTTTCCATTATCCACCGGGCAGTCCCGGCGCGGCAGCAGGACGCGAGCAGGACCGCGATTGCGGCCCCTGTGATACCGTGCAGGGGAATAAGCACAAGTTCTCCGCCGACAAGGACGAGGGAGGCCAGGGCGTTGACAGAGAAGACCTGCCGGGGATAGCCGGATGCGCCGAGGGCCATGGCATCGAGGGTAAAGAATACGGCCCCGACCTGGGCGGCGAGGAGGAGGGAGAACGCGGGGGCCGCGACCACGAAGGGGGACCCATAGAGGAAGTAGAGGAGGCGGTCGGCAAGGAGGAGCCCGCCGATCACCATCGGGACAGCAATGACCAGGGAGTAGGAGAGGGCCCGCCGGAGGGCATGGCGGATGGAATCGATCTCGGCCTGGATGTACCACCGGCTCATCCGGGGAAAGAGTGACGCAGAAAGGGAAGTCGCGACAAAGAGGGAGAGGGCCGCAAGCTGGAGGGGGGCCCTGTAGTACCCGACCTCGGTGGTGTCCAGGAAGTACCCGACGAGGATCGTATCGGCGGCAGATGCGATCACGACAGCGAGGGAAGACGAAAAACCCCAGGCCGCATAAGGCACGAGTGCTTTGACGTGCCGCCACCCAAACGGGGCAGGCCTGATGCGGAGGACGTGCAGGTTGAGAGCGGTTGCCACAAGGAGCCCGGCGATGAACCCTCCCACCATTCCTGCAACGGCAAGACCGGCAGATACGGCAAGGATTTGCACGACAACCCGGGTTACGGTGTTGAGGCACTCCCCGACCTGGAGGATGCCCAGGCTTCCGCTGCCGTAGACACCTATAGCAATGATGCCACCCGCGGAAGCGATGGTAAGGGCAAAGATCAGCCAGGGGACGAGGCCGGCTGCAGAGAAGTCCTGCATGAAGGGAGCGAGGGCGAACACGATTGCAGTAATACAGGCAATGGTGAGAGCCGCCCTGATGGCCGCCTGGGCAGAAAGGTAGGCCCCTTCCTCCTCTCCCTCGCTGATCTTTTTGACCGCCGCACCTCCCATACCACCGTCGGCTGCCAGTGTTGCCAGGCTGAAGTAGGCGAGGAAGAGGTAATACGCACCAAGAACGCCGGCCCCCGCAACGTGAGCGATGTAGACCGTGGAGAGGTAGCCGGTGACTGTGATACCGATGTTGGCAAGGAGCGTGATCAGTGCCTGCCGACGGACGGTCTCGATCCCAAGGATCTGCCGGACGATCCTTCCCCGGTCCATGTATCTCTCCTGTTCTCCCCGGGAGGAGAAATAGGCTAGGTTGCCCGGTCCCTTCACTGGTGTCCGGGAGAAGGAGAAGTGACGTGACCGAAAGTGTGTAGTTCACCCCTGACCCAACCCTCTTTGAGCACGATGCCTGTCGGGCGGGAGGGAAAAGAGACCAAAGGGGGTGGACTGGCATTGGAGTCCCCCATCATCGAGGCAAGGGACCTTGTCAAGGACTACGGAAACCTCCGTGCAGTGGACACCATCAGCTTCTCGATCAGGCCCGGGGAGGTCTTTGGGTTCCTTGGCCCTAATGGAGCGGGGAAGACCAGCACCATGAAGATGATCCAGTGCGTCTCGCCTCCGACCAGGGGGACCCTTACGGTCTTTGGCAGGGACGTCGTGGGCCATGCCCGGACGATAAAGCGATGGCTCGGTGTTGTTCCCCAGGAGACCAACCTTGACCCGGATTTCACCTGCATCGAGAACCTCCTCGTGTATGCCCGGTACTTTGACATCCCCGCCGCGGAGGCACGGCAGAGGGCAGAGAGTCTCCTTGCATTCATGCAGCTCGAGGAGAAGGCCGATGTCCCCATCGATGGCCTCTCGGGCGGGATGAAGAGGAGGCTCATCCTCGCCAGGGCGCTGGTCAACAACCCACGCCTCCTCATCCTCGACGAACCCACCATCGGCCTTGACCCGCAGGCCCGTCACCTCATGTGGGAGAAGTTGAAGGCACTCCAGGCGATGGGGAACACGATCCTCCTGACAACCCATTACCTCGAGGAGGCCGAGAGGCTCTGCAACCGGCTCGTCATCATGGACAGGGGAAAGATCCTCGTCGAGGGAAAACCCGCGGACCTTGTCAGGAGGTATGCCGGGGACGAGGTCGTGGAAACGGAAAGCACCCCGGAGGTCATTTCGTGCCTGGAGGAGATGGGGTGCCGCTACGAGGTCCACGGTGACATGGTCCAGGCTTTTTCCGGCCAGCCGAAAGTCCTGGCAAAGCGCATCCTCGATACCTGCAATCCGGGCCGTCTCTTTGTCCGGAGAGGAACACTCGAGGACGTCTTTTTGAGCCTTACCGGGAGGGAACTTCGGGAATGAGACTGGATGTACCGCTCCCCTCCCGCCTGGCCTGGAAGGTATGGCGCCGGAACCGGGACGTCTTTTTCAAGACATACAGGGTCAATTTTCTGCCCCCCTTTATCGAGCCGGTCCTCTACCTCCTCGCCCTTGGATATGGGCTTGGGATGTTCGTCGGAGATATCGGGGGGGTGCCATACGCCTCATTCATTGCCCCGGCCCTGCTTGCCATCTCCATGATGAACTCATCCTTTTTCGAGTGCACTTACTCCTCTTTCGTCCGGATGTACTACCAGAAGACCTACGATGCCATGGTCGCAACTCCCCTCTCGATAGAGGACGTGATTGCCGGCGAGCTCCTGTGGGGGGCCACGCGGAGCCTCATTTATGCATCGGCAATGCTCGTCGTGCTCCTGGCGTTCGGGGTCGTCTCCTTCCCCTCCTCCCTCCTTGTCATTCCCTTCTCTTTTGTCGCCGGGCTCCTCTTCTCGGGTATTGCCATGTGCTTTACAGCAATTTCTCCCTCGATCGATACCCTCAACTACCCTGCCTTCCTCTTCATCACGCCGATGTTCCTCTTTTCGGGAACCTTCTTCCCCCTCTCAGTTTTACCCGGGCCGATCCAGGTCTTTGCGATGGCAGCCCTCCCCCTCGCCCAGGTTGTAACGGTAACACGCTCGCTCACCCTGGCGACACTGTCTCCCATCCTGTTCCTCTACAGCCTTGCGTGGATCGCGGCCGTTTGCACGGTCCTCTTCTTCGTCTCGATAAGCCTGATGAGGAGGCGGCTGGTCATCTGAATTTTTCGGTTCATCCCCGGCCTGCGGGAGACCACGCCGGGATACCCCCTGGCAGAAGTTGATATCTCCCGACCGTGAAACGATATTTCCACACGCAGGTGAGAATCGATGGATCCCTGGTTGCTCGTGGGGGGTGTTGCGGCCCTGCTGACGACATTTGGTTTTGTCCCCCAGATCCTGAAGATGTACCGGACGGGGTCTGTCGAGGACATCAGTCCCCTGACCTTTTTCCAGTTCATGGCAGGCGTCAGCCTCTGGACGTTGTACGGGGTCCATATCGGTGACCCGATCGTGATTTTTGCAAATTTCGTCACTCTCGGGACTCTCGTCGCAGCCCTTTGCCTTTACATCAGGTTACGACCCCGTGCAGGGGGGGCCTGACCGTGATGCCGGCGGTAGCGGGACCACCTCCCGGGACGAGGAAAGACCGGGGGGCTGCTGTGCCGTTCTCAAAAGATGAAGACATCCGGGTCCGGGTCGTGCGGTATGCCATCCTCGCACCGAGCCCTTCCAACACGCAGCCCTGGAGGGTTGCGTTCCGGGGCAATGACCGGATTGTCCTTTCCCTTGACCAATCGCGGGCACTCCCCGCGAGAGATCCCCACGGGCGCTGGGCCTTTCTCTCCTGCGGGGCGTTCCTCGAGAACCTCGAGATTGCTGCCCGGCAATTCGGGTACCGTGCCGACATCGACCTCTTCCCGGCTGGCTGGCCGGACCCAGGAAAACCTCTCTTTGACCCTGTTGCCCACATCGACCTGGAAGGGGACAAAAATGCCCGGCCTGATCCCCTGTTTGCTGCGATCCCCGACCGGCGAACCAACAGGCGCCTCTTTTCCCGGGAGGAAATATCCCTCTCGGTTGCAGGGGAACTGGCAGAATGTGCTGACTTTGAACTGGTCCCCTTTGGTTTTTCCCAGGACAGGGATCTTGTCAGGGCGATCCGTGACCTCGCGGCGGAGGCCTTTTTGGGGGAACTTTCTGACGGGGACCGGTTCTTTGAGTTCCTGGAGTATTTCCGTTTCACGGATGATGAGACAAAAAAAGCACGGGACGGTTTTGGATATGCCCAGTCGGGGCATGGAATGATTTCCCGGTTCTTTATCGGGACGTTCCTCCGTTCCCGGAAGTCGGCCCTCCGCCACCCGGAAAAGTTCGTCCAAAAAGAGGTATCATGCATTTGCGCACGGCTGGACCATTGTGGAGGGGTTGGGTGGCTCTCCACGAAAGGGGACTACCGGATCGACCAGGTGAGGGCAGGGAGAGTGTTTGAGAGGGTCCACCTCAAAGCAACTTCCCTTTCCCTCGCCCTCCAGCCCGTCACAGCGCCCATTGCCGATATCCCCCCGGTCGCCGGGATCCGGTCCCAGGTCTGCGAGTTCCTTGGCCTCCCCCGGACGCATACCCTCCAGATGCTCTTTCGCATCGGGTATGCACCCGGGGTCCCGGCACCACCCCGGAGGGATCTCGCTTCCTTTTTCCCTGCCGGGGAGGCCCACAATACCTCTCACGTCCCAGGGCAGAGCACGTAATGCAGGCCCAGGGCTGCACACAGGATGACCAGTCCCCCGGCAAGCAGGGGTAAGGTATAAGAGAGGACGACCTGCCTGGCGGGTTCGCCGGTTGTGCGCTGGAGCAGCCAGAAGTAGGGATCGGTCAGGAAAGAGATGACGCAGGTGCCGGCCGCGAGGGAGAGGACGAGGGGGAGCGGACCGAGCGTGCCCGCGATTGTCGATCCCGCCATGACCTCCGAGGCGATGACCGCACTTGATACCCGGGAGCCCTGGGCCGCCTGGATGATGGCCGTAAAAGTAAAGGGTATCAGGACAGCAGGGAGGATTCCCGTCACCGCCGGGAAGACCGCCCCGGGAAAGCCACTTTGGAGGACGACACTTCCCATGGCACCCGCCCCGCAGATATCAAACATGATGACACCTGCATGCCTCGTCCCCTGCAGGATTCCTGCTTCCCGTGCGTGTCCGGGTGCGAGCAGGAGGGCAGTTGCCATCCCCCCACCCATGGCCGCCTGGATCACTGTCCCATGGGACAGGTGGAGGACGAGGGAGAAGAGGGGAATGGAAAAGAGAATGGCGATAAACGGTGCCCATGCCCGCCAGGCTGTGCGTGGGGATCTTTTCCCTGCAGATTCAGCCGGTCCCCCGGCGTTGTTACCATCCCCCGCACGGGTATCGCGGGAGGACCGGGAGCGGAAGAAGACGACCATGCCGGCGAGAAGGGAGAGCGAGAGGGGTACTGCAACCAGGTCGTAGAGGAGGGGGGACAGCCCCTCTCCAAATCCAATAAAAAGGGGTATGATAACCGGGGTCGGATAGACGACCGTGTAGGAAAGGACACTCCCTGCAGCGGTGAGGTAGAGGAGGAAATTTCTCTCCCGCTTATCTTTTTCCAGCTCTCCCATGACGGGAGAGAGCATCACGAAGGCGGTGATGCAGCAGGTCAGCGGGAGGGAAAAGATGTAGCCCGCGAGCGCGGAAAGGCTGAAGGGATTTTTTACCCTCCTCCGTATGTCTTCAACCATGCCGACGAGGGCACCCTGTGCCTGGAGGGTCTTTGCGATGACTGCCCCGCAGAGGATGATGATGGCAAAGAGCCCAAAGACCTTTCCTATCCCGCCTGTGATGGCCAGAATGACCTCTTCGGTGCCCATCCCTGAAGCGAGTCCAAAGAGGAGAGCCCCGGAGAGGAGAGATAAAAAGGGGGGGCTTCGCACGTACAGGCTCATGAAGCAGAGGAAAAGGAGCGTGAGTGCAAAGAGGACGAGGATGGTCATCGTGGGACCTTCACCAGTCACCGGCCGGATTATCGCCGAATCTCAAAACCCCTCACCTGGTGCGTTGCATCCGTCCATTCAACAGACATATCGGTCACCCTGATGAACGGGTCATTCCGGGCCCGGATCTCCCCGAGGAACTTTTCCAGGGTGTCGCGTTCCCCTTCTGCGACCACGCTCACGGTCCCGTCCGGGTTATTCCTGACCCACCCCGCGACACCGAGGCGGAGGGCAACATCCCTGACGAAGTACCGGTACCCGACACCCTGTACACGACCAGAAACGACCACCCGGACTCCCGCGATCATGCGTCACCATCCCCTCTGTGTGCAGGCATAGTGCATGCCGGGGTCCGGGAATATCTCCCGCAACGGGAGTCGGATGCCATGTGATCACCGGTGTCCCGGGAAGAAGGACCTTTGCTCCATTTTTTCAAGGGCCCTGCAGCGGGAGAAGTAGGTCTCCCCCCAGATCCACGGCATGTAGCTCCTGCACATATCGGGCTTTTCGGAGTGAATGGAACAGATATATCGTGTTTTTCCGGTCCGACGGAGGAAGGGGCAGACGGCAGGATACTCCCCCGTCTCCGGGTCCCGCATCTCGATCGCACTGATCCCCCCGATCTCGTCGGGGGATAGGTCTGTGCACTGTATCCACTTCCCGTCTGCCCTGCATGCCGAAAAGTGCCGGAGAATCTCTCTCCGCCCGTTAGAGATCCAGGCATAGAGGTTCTCATGGGTGGGATAGATCCTGTCCCCGAACACCTTGCAGCACAGACCGCACTGGAGGCAGAGATCTTCCTGCCTGCCAGGCTTTTCCTCCTCCCACCTGTCCTGGTCTGATATCCCCGCCATACTGGTACCAGAGTATGATGTCCCCTGTTGCATAACTTTACCGTCCCACCCCCGGCACTCTATCCTCGTCTTTATCGGGTCAAATGGACAAGTACTGCAAAAATGGCATTCGTGTGCAGGCAGTGCGGGGAGTGCTGCATGTCCATGGGGGACTACATCGTCATCGAACGCCAGGTCGGCCCCTATTCGTTCGAGGCGTGTTCGGTCTCGACCGGCACAGAATTCCTGGCCCACATTGACAAAGACAAGCAGGGACTTTTTGCTGACGGGACGTGGATCAGGGATCATCCCGGAGCGTGCCCGTTCCTCCGGCCGAGCGGTGACCGCGTCATCTGTTGCATCCATGAGACGAGTCCGGCCCAGTGCAAGGCATACCGGTGCGTGGTCTTCCGCATCCGGTCTCCTGACGGGAGACCTGCGGGGTACGTTACCGGGACACTTGCCCTCCACACCAGCGACCCGGCCCTCCGGGAGGTGTGGGAGGAGGGAGAAAAGGCGATGGCAAAGGGGCCCGTTTTTTCCGAAGAATCCATTGTCTCCTTCATTTCCTCCCGGGGATACACCTGCGAGTGAACTTCTGATCAGGAAACGCAGGGGTGGAAAACGACCGGACTCGTTTTCCGACTCATCCTTTTCGTCAAAGGGAGGGGAAGTATTTTCATCAACCACGAACTTTTTCCCCCGCAGGGTCCATTTTACCACCATGGAAGATTTCACCAGGTTTTTTGAAAGAGATCTCTATGCCCGTGAGAACGGGATCGAACTTGTCGCCGTGGGCCGGGGAGAGGCCAGGGTTAAGATGGCCATCAGGCAAGAGCACATGAACAGCCACGGGACTGTCCACGGGGGGGCGATCTTCACCCTTGCCGATACCGCCTTTGCGCTCGCATCCAATTCCCACGGTATCCCCGCGGCAGCGATCAATGCCCATATCTCCTACATGAAGGCGGCGAGGTCAGGGAACCTCTATGCTGAAGCAAGGGAATTTGCAAAAAATCCAAAACTCGCAACTTATACGGTCGAGGTAACGGATGATGCGGGTGAAAAAATCGCCATTTTCCAGGGCATGGTTTACAGGAAGACACCCCCGCCCGTTCCCTGAATATACCTGGTTTTTGCAGCAATTACCCGGAAAAAAGGCATTCTGCCGGGGAAAAGGGGTAGAGAGGATGAATTCACATTCACTACCCCTCCCCGGAAAGGCTGCTTTTATTTTACGAGACCGGGGTGATTGTCTGTTTCATGAAACCCCTTTGCAATCGGTTGCCGGGACTCCGTTCACCGGGTGATAGCTGCGTACCTGAAGGGTTCGTGATCCCGGTCCCGTCCGACAGGCATCCCCCTCCATTCTTCTTCCCCGGAGGAGCGGGGAGTGCATCCCTGTTCTCCTGCATGAACTGCTGGAGGAGGCTCCGTGCAGTCCCGACGTCACCGCTCTCGGCGGCGGCCCGGATGGCACTCACGTCGTATCCCTTCTCCTCGAGGGTGTCAAGGAGCCTGTCCATGCGGTTGGAGTTCCCCGGAGGAGCGGGGAGTGCATCCCTGTTCTCCTGCATGAACTGCTGGAGGAGGCTCCGAGCAGTCCCGACGTCACCACTCTCGGCGGCGGCCCGGATAGCACTCACGTCGTATCCCTTCTCCTCGAGGGTGTCAAGGAGCCTGTCCATGCGGTCAGCGTGTCCCCTCTCACCCGGTGGACACGCGGGCGGGTTCGTGCCATTCGTGTCGGCCTGGACAGGCCAGGCACAAAGGACCAGGAGCCCGAGCAGGATGCCCAGGACCAGAGTCGATATCAGTTTTTTCATGATTTCCTCCCTGTTGTTGTTACGGTGCCGGTGACGTCCCGACGTAAAATATATTTTACATTGTGTTATTTAAATATTACTAATGGGGGAGTATCTTTGACATAACCGCGGGGTGGGACGCGGGAAATCAGGGGTGGGACCCTGTTCGTGGGAGGGGAAAGAGAAAAATCCCTTCGGCCAATTCATTCGTACAGGAATATATCTTCGATGGACACGCCAAAAAAGCGGGCTATCTTGAACGCGAGTTCGAGAGACGGGTCGTACTTGCCCTTCTCTATGGCAAGGATGGTCTGGCGGGTCACCTTCAACTCCTGGGCCAGTGCCTCCTGGGTGAGGTCCCGCATCGCCCTGTACACCTTTATCCTATTCTTCATCGGTGTCCCACTCCCCGTACTTGCGGGCATAATAGACCCGGAATGCGATGTACAGGAATGCAATGCAGCAGAGCAGGACCATCTGGAGGATGCCGAAGTACCCGAGGTAGGGCTGGTCCCGCGGGAATTCACGGGGGAAACCCCGGGGCCGGGGTATCCCGAGCGGGGTCGAGAACCCGATGACCGCGGTTCCCAGGCTGACGGCAAAAAATATGACCCAGAAGACCTCCAGCGTCCTGAAACCTGCCTTCTGGGTGATGAGCCGCGACCTTTCATCTTCGGCGACGTCCGTGATCATCAGCCTCGCGACATACAGGAGGCCGACCCCCATGATGAACCCGGCAGTGATGATAAGGGGATTGTGGAGATCCACGGAGAGCCAGAAGAGTCCCACCTCCACGAGGCCGGTGATCCCGGCCAGCAGGTAAAAGGTATTCTGTTTCATGGGAGTAACGCGTAAACACTATGATACAAATAGTTAATGTATTTTTACCCTCCAGCCGGGTGAAAGGTATTTACACGGACAAACCAGCTCTCCTGTTCAGACACCATGGCGTCGGATGTACGGGCCTTAGGCGGGGCGTTGATAGGGCGGGACTCGCCCCTCTCTCTCCTCTTCTCACTCTCCATCGCCCCACTCCTCGCGTTCCTCTATTTTTCCCTCTGCTTTTTTACCCTTCCCCCTGAAAAGGCCCTGGTCCTGGGCGGGCTGATGATCCTCTACTACATCCCCCCGTCTGGAAAGGAGTCACTCATCCCCCTCGGGATAGCCCTCGGAATACCCTGGTGGCTCATGGCAACCTCCCTTGCACTCCTCGATGTCCTCACCAGCCTCTTCATGATCCTGAACTTCCGGTTCGCGCTCCGCATCCCGGTCCTTGGTCCCTGGATATCCACTTTTCTCGATTCCGGGGAAGAATTCATGAAAAAGAGGCCTTGGATTTCCCGCTGGTCGGTTCTGGGGGTGGCATTCTTCGTCTTCCTCCCGTTCCAGGGGACCGGGGGGGTCGGTGCGACTCTCGTCGGGGTGCTTGTCGGCCTGTCACCCTCGCGGATACTCCTTGCTGTTGCAATCGGTGCATCCGCCGAGTGCCTCCTGTTCGCGCTCGGGTCTGACATCATATGGAGGCTGATCCTGGAGAACCTTGCCTTCGGTGCCGGTGTGGCCCTGGCCGTGATTGCGTGCGGGGCCCTCATCTACCTCTTCCTGCAGCGGTGGTACGATGGGGGAGGGGAGTAAGTGGTCATACCGGATATCCCCCGGGAAACCAGACTCTTTTTTATAGATAAAATCGCCACCCTGTATGCATCATGGATAGGTTGTGCCTGCACAACCACGGGTGCCAGGCAACCGTTCTTTCGGCAGAGCCAGGGACGTCCTGCCAGGAGAAAAACGTCGCAGGACACGTGCGGGGTTTTTGATGCAGATATTCTCGTTTGACTCACTCTCCGGCCTCACGAGTGCCGAAGTCTCCCGAATCCGGGAGGTAGAGGGATATAACGAGATCCCGTCTGACCGGTGCCGCAGCCCTGCTGCGATTGTCGCCGGGGTCTTCCGGGAGCCGATGTTCCTCCTCCTGGTTGCTACGGGGGCACTCTACTTCCTGCTCGGGGACATCCAGGAAGGTCTGCTGATGCTCTCCTTCGTCATCGTGATCATCGGCATCACGGTGTACCAGGAGAACAAGACGGAGAAAGCCCTCGAGAGCCTCCGGAACCTCTCAAGCCCGCGGGCGCTCGTCATCAGGGACGGGAACCTGGTCCGGATCCCCGGGAGGGAGGTCGTTTCCGGGGATTACCTCGTCCTCTCCGAGGGAGACCGAGTCCCTGCCGACGGGGTCCTCCTCTATTCCCAGTCGCTCTCCATCGACGAGTCGCTCCTGACCGGGGAATCGGTCCCCGTGCGCAAGACGGCGGGTAGGGAGGGGATGGTGCCCTCACCCCCCGGAGGGGACGATCTCCCCTTCGTGTACTCGGGGACGCTCGTTGTCCAGGGGCAGGGCCTCGCCCGCGTCACCGCAATTGGGCAGAAGACAGAGATGGGAAAGATCGGGAAGGCCCTCATGGCAGTCGAGAGGGAGGACAGCCTCCTCAAGAGGGAGGTCGCCGGAATCGTGAGGAAGGTTGCCATCGCCGGGATATCCCTGTGCGCCGTCATAGCCGTGGTATACGGTCTCTCCCACGCGAGCTGGGTGGACGGCCTTCTTGCAGGGATCACGCTCGCGATGGCGATCCTCCCCGAGGAGTTCCCCGTCGTTCTGACGGTCTTCCTTGCCCTCGGGGCATGGAGGCTCTCCCGGTATAACGTGCTGACGCGCCAGGTCCCTGCCGTCGAGACGCTCGGGGCGGCAACGGTCCTGTGCGTGGACAAGACAGGCACGCTCACCGAGAACAGGATGTCGGTGAAGGCATTCTGCTGTAACGGGGAAGTGACACCGTTTGGCTGCAGGGGCGATGAAACGGTCCCTGACTCATGCCACGAACTCGCGGAATTCGCCATCCTGGCCTGCAAGAAGGACCCGTTTGACCCGATGGAGAAGGCCCTCCTCTCCCTGGCCGGAGGGGAATTTGGAAAGACCGAGCACGTACATGCCAGCTGGGAACTCGTGCAGGAGTACCCCCTCTCCCCCGGACTCATGGCCATGTCCAACGTCTGGCGTTCTCGCGACGGGTCGGAATTCGTGATCGCGGCCAAAGGTGCCCCAGAAGCCATCGCGGACCTCTGCCACCTCGACGCCGGCCGCCGCAAAGACCTTGGCCACCAGGTCGATGCCCTGGCTTCGCAGGGCCTGCGCATCCTCGGGGTCGCGAAGGCATCGTTCCGGCCGGCTGCCCTCCCGGACAACCAGCACGACTTTTCTTTCTCGTTCCTCGGGCTGATCGGGTTTGCAGACCCCGTCCGACCGGGCGTCCGCGAGGGGGTTGCGGAGTGCCGGGCTGCCGGGATCCGGGTCACCATGATCACCGGTGATTACCCCCTCACGGCCCGGTCGGTGGGTGCAGAGATAGGTCTCCCGGAGGTCGACCACATCATCACGGGCCCGGAACTCGACCGCCTGACGGACGGGGAACTTGAGGATAAGGGGCGATTGACGTCGATCTTTGCCCGGGTCGTCCCCGCCCAGAAACTCCGCATCGTCCAGGCACACAAGAGAGGGGGTGAGGTGGTCGCCATGACGGGGGATGGCGTCAACGATGCACCGGCCCTCCGTGCAGCTGATATCGGCATTGCAATGGGCCGGAGGGGGACAGACGTCGCGAGGGAATCAGCGTCCCTCGTCCTGCTCGACGACAACTTCACGTCGATCGTGGCCGCGGTCCGGATGGGGAGGAGGATCTTTGACAACCTCAGGAAGGCGATGGCCTACATCTTTGCGATCCACGTCCCCATCGCGGGCATATCCCTCGTCCCCGTGCTCCTGGTCACCCCCCTCGTCCTCCTCCCGGCTCACATCGTCTTCCTCGAGCTGATCATCGACCCCGCGTGCTCCATCGTCTTTGAGTCTGAACGGGAGGAAGGAGACGTCATGAGAAGGCCGCCGCGGAAGAAGGATGAAGGCCTCCTGTCGGGAACGACACTGCGGTATGGCCTCATCCAGGGGAGCGTGGCCCTTGCCGGCGTGCTCCTCGTCTACCTCTGGGCGCTCCTGTCCGGGATGGGCGAGGACGAGGCCCGGACACTCACGTTTGTGTCCATTGTTGCGGCAAACCTTGGCCTTATCCTCACCAACAGGTCGTGGACCCTCCCCTTCTGGGAGACAATCAGGTTGCAAAACAGGGCGTTCTGGATCGTCATGTCCGGGACAGTCCTCTGCCTGGCCCTCGTCATTTCCCTTCCTCCCTTAAGGGATCTCTTCTCCTTTGCACCGGTACCCGCCAGGGCCCTCCTGGTCGCCGCAGCAGCAGGGGTTGCAAGCGTGCTCTGGTTCGAGGTCTTCAAGCTCTGGAAGAACAAGGCTGCGGCTGTCACCGTGGTGCCCCGCTGACCAGCCTGGAAGCCAACCCCTGCCCTTCAGCGGGGGGGATAGGGGGGGCGAGGGTTACCTTTTCTGGAACAGGCGCCGCCCGAAGGGACATCTCCCGAACCAGCACAGGAGAGAGATAGCGATGAGGGCCGCCGCAATGATGAAGGCCATCCCTGCTGCCTGCATCAGGGTCCCCATCCACGGGCTCCCGGGGAGGAGGCGGAAGTCTGCAAGGTCGATCCCGGCGGCAAGCCGGGCCAGGTTTGTCACGAGGAGGACTGCCGGGATAACGTACTTGCACAGGGGGTGCACGATTCGCGCAATGGGACGGCCGATCTCCCGGTCAAGGACATCGCGGGGAACAAACCACGAAAAGCTCACGGCAAGGACCACGGCCGCAAGGGGGAGGCCCAGCGTCCCGACGGTCTCATCCATGAAGTCGAGGACTTTGATGTCCCCGATGGTCCAGTTCGCGGTACTGTAACTGAGGGCAGAAGGCAGGCCCACCGCAACCATGACAAGCCCGAGGAGGAGCGACGTCTTTTCCCGGGACCAAGAGACCGCTTCCCGGAGCGATGAGACCCCTACCTCGAGCATGGAGACCGCCGATGTGATCGCCGCAAAAAAGAGGACGAGGAAAAATGCAATGGCAAAGAAGGAACCGCCCGGCATCAGGGCAAACGCCTTCGGGAGGGTTGAGAAGGCAAGTTCTGCCCCTGCCGCCGGTTCAAGCCCGAACGTGAAGACGAGGGGAAAGATGACGATCCCGGCCAGGAGGGCAACGCCAAGGTCCGCGAGGGTGATGACCAGGGCAGACAGGGGGATCGGTATGCCTTTTTCCATGTATGCCCCGTAGGTGAGGAGGATCCCCGTCCCGACAGAGAGGGAGAAGAATGCCTGTCCAAAGGCGGCACTCCAGACCAGGGGGTCAAAGAGCACGGTAAAGTCAGGGGAGAACAGGAACGCTGTCCCTTCGTGAAACCCTGGCAAGGTCGTTGCATAGAGGGCCATCAGGACGAGGATTGCCACCGATACTGGGATGAGAATGACCGATACGCGTTCTATCCCCTTCCGCACGCCCCGCGAGATGACAGCCGTTGTAACACCTGCGGAAAAAAGGAAGAAAATGACCGGCAGGAAGGTTCCCGTAAAATTCGCAAACGTCATGCTCACCCCTGACAGCGAGAAGAGTGCATACGCCGCCGTCCATCCCGTAATGACGAGGTAGTAGCAGAGGACGAGGAAGATAATTGTGCACAGTAACCACCCGGCAATGCGGAAAGAGGGTCGGATAGACCGGAACGCGCTGACGACGGTCCCCTGGAAGCTCCGCCCCATCGCGAGTTCGAATACCATCAGGGGAAATGCAAATGCAAAGACCGCTACCAGGTAGGGGATGAGGTAGGCCCCGCCGCCGTTTTGGCCAACGACAGATGAAAAACGCCAGATATTTCCAATGCCCACCGCGGAGCCGATAGCAGCAAGGATGAACCCTCCCCGTGACGACCAGTGTTCCCCCTTACCAAGCATTCTCTGCCTTCCCGGACGGGGCAATGGCTCCTCCCCGGTTCCCGATAACCCCGTCCTGCCGGTTGAAGATCTTGAAGAGCTCCATGACCACGATGACCGTGCCCGCGATGCAGAGGCAGACCAGCCACTGTTCCGGGGTGACCGGGCCAAGCCCGAGGATCTCCTGCATGAGGGGGACGTGAAGGGAGATGATGTGGAGCCCCTGCATGAGGATCACTCCCGCGATGAGGAAATAGTTATTCCTGATCGGGACGCGGAAGACCGAGTAATACTCGGACCTGCAGTTGAAGACATGGAAGTTTTCGAAGAGGACCATGAGCAGGAGGAGCAGGTTCCTTGCAACGGCCTCCTCTGTCCCATTGGCATTGAGCCACCAGAAGGTGATAAACGCCACGACACCGATTGTCAGGCCGGAGAGAACCGTCTCCCTGACCATGAGGCCGTTGAAGATCCCTTCACGAGGGGGCCGGGGCTTCCTCTTCATGGTGTCCTTTTCACCGGCCTCGAAGGCAAGGGCCACTCCCTGGATGCCGTTCGTGACGAGGTTCAGCCACAGGAGCTGGACTGCAAGGAGCGGGATGGGGAGGCCGGCGAGGAGGGCAAGGATAAAGAGGACGACTTCTGAGAGGCCCGTTGAGATGAGGAGGTAGGTCACCTTCCGGATGTTGTCATAGGCAAACCTCCCCTCCTCGACACCCGCGATAATCGAGGAGAAATTGTCGTCGGTCACGATCATCGCGGCAGTGTCTTTTGCCACGTCCGTCCCCGAGCCCATGGCGACACCGATGTTTGCCCGGCGGAGCGCGGGGGCATCGTTGACACCGTCCCCCGTCACGGCGACAAAATGGCCCCGCTGGACGAGGGTATCGACGATCTCCATCTTCTGGACCGGAGTGACCCGGGCAAAGACCCGTGTCCTGTCGATGACCTCCCCGTAGGCGGGGAGCGTCGGGTCACCCATGGCGGCGAGTTCCTTCCCGGTCAGGACCACCCCGAAATCTCTCGCGATGTCAAGTTCGCGGGCGATGGCAAGGGCAGTGCGGGGGTGATCCCCCGTGACCATGACAACGTCGATTCCTGCCCCGTGGGCGACCCGGACGGCGTCTTTTACATCGGGCCGGAGGGGGTCGATGAAGCCCACGAGACCGTTCAGGCACAGTTCCGGTGCTGTTTTTTCAAGGGAGGGGTCTGGCCCCGGCGGGGAGGTGAAAGACCCTTCGGCGACCGCGAGGATCCGGAAACCCTTCTCCATCATGGCTTCGCAGTGCGACTCGATGGAGAGGGGATCGAGGGGGCCGATCCCCGCCGGGGTCGCCATTGTCCTGCAGTAGGGCAGCACCGCCTCGACGGCACCTTTGACGGCAATTTTCACGGGGCCTTTCGGGTCGTCCCCCTCCCGGTAATACACCGCGGCGTACATCCTCTCTGACTCGAAGGGTACGTGGGCGACAGGCCTGATACCATTCCTGACTTCGTCGGGAACAAGCCCTGCCTTGTATCCCAGGGCGAGGAGTGCGATGTCCATGGCATCTCCACTGTGGACCCAGGTCTCGTCCTCCCTGTAGAGTGTCCCCTCGTTGCAGATGATCGCAACTCTGGCGAGGGCCCGGACGGCACGGGCAACTGGTTCGGGGGGACTTTCCCCCGCGACAAGGAGAGTCCCTTCTCCCGGCTCATAACCGGCCCCTGTTACCTTGACCACCGTGCCAGGGGGGACAAAGACAGCCTGTGCGGTCTGCTGGTTGACCGTCAGGGTCCCTGTCTTGTCGGTTGCAATCGTCGTGCAGCTGCCGAGGCTTTCCACGGCGGCAAGTTTCCTCACAATGACGTTCCTGCGTGCCATACGGGAGGCTGCGATGGAGAGGGCGACGGTAATGGCAACAGGAAGCCCTTCCGGGATCGCGGAGACGACAAGGGCAACGGCCAGGAAGAAGACCTCGAGGGGAGGGACGCCCTGCGAGAGTGCGGCAATGGCCATCACGATGCTGGCCGAGACGATGAGTGCCCCCACGTTCCGGGAGAAGACCTCCATCCGGATGAGGAGCGGGGGTTTTGCAGACTCTGTCCCCGAGACAGCCTCGGCGATCTGCCCGACCTCCGTCCGTGTCCCCGTCCCCGTGACAATACCGCAGCCCCTCCCGGAAACAACAGTACTGCCGGCGAACGCCATGTTGGAGCGGTCGCTCACCGGTGCGTTCTCTTCCGTGATACCCACGGTCTTTTGCACCGCGACCGACTCGCCGGTGAGGAGGGACTCGTCAATGGAGAGTTTTGCAGCATGCAGGAGCCTCACGTCTGCCGGGACTTTCATGCCGGACTCGAGGAGGACAACGTCTCCGATCACAAGGTCTTTTGCAGGAATGTTCTGCCAGGAACCGTCGCGGCGGACGCGGGCCGTGACCTCAAGCAGGCTCTGGAGTTTCTGGGCGCTCTGCTCTGCCTTCCATTCCTGGATTGTGCCGATTGCGGCGTTGATGCAGACGACGAGAAAGATGAAGGCCGCGTCCTTGGCGTCACCGATCAGGATCGAGATGACTCCTGCTGCAAGCAGGATGTATATGAGCGGGCTCTTGAACTGGTGAATAATGACCTGGACAAGACCGGGAGCCTTTCCGGATGGCAGGGTATTTTTTCCATACAGGGAGAGTCGGCGGAGGGCCTCTTCCCGGGAGAGCCCCCCGGACCCTGAGCGGAGGGTTTCGTAAACCTTCTCGATCGGGATGGCGTGCCATGGGACCGCGTGGTGGGGGATATTCTCGGGAATCATGCCAGTGCATCCACAAGGCGAAAAATATCTCCTGCTATTTTAGTCCCGGAGTCTCTCTTTCCGGGCGATCACCATCTCGCAGAACCCGTCACCCCTGCAGCGGGCCATTGAGATCCCGACAGAGAAATCCGGGTTGAGGGCCTCAATGACGGCCTTGACGTAGGCGCTGCAGACAGAGTGGACTTCGGCCGGCGGAATCCCATGGGCACTCTCGTCCCTGAACATGGCGCACTCTGCGAGCCGGATAACACCCTCCTCCGGGAACCCCTCGATGTAGCGGGTCTCGAAAGCCCGGCCAAAAAGGATAACGGAGACAGCACCGAGCGTCCCGACAATATCTGCGGCATTGTCCCTTTTCATGGAGTTGCTGTCGGCAATCCGACGGGCCTCCTCCCCGAGGAGGGAGAAGAGTCGCTCCCTGTCGGGAGATATACCGGGCCGCCCGCCCGTTCTGCCGAGCTCAAGGACAAGCCGCGTGAGCACGTGGGACGCAATCGCCCACCGCGTGGAAGGCGAAATCTCGCGCAGGTGCGTCATCGTGTTCTCCCGGGGCAGGTGTGGATAGCCATTCCTCCCATGGTCTTACAATGGCCGGCGGGGAATAAAGCATTTCCCTTACGGGACGAACCTGGTTAGACCACGGGAGGGCACAGATTTCCCGGAAATGGGAACACCTGTCATGAAGGGAGGGCACACCATGCTTGCAAACAGGTCCCTGAATTGAACCTCACGGGGAAATACGGGTGATTATCTTTGATTGTCTAGTGCCCCGGGAGCGCCATTTATTTTGCCGGGGAATAAGATAACCGGTATTCTGAATCCGCCTGTGCGGTCCGGATCCCACGAGCATTGATCAGGGGATGACACCATGGATCTCTCCATCCTTTACGATATCCTCATCATATTCGGGCTTTCCCTCATCGTGGGCCTCGTATTCAACCGTTTCCGGATACCCCCGATGATCGGGTACATTGTAGCCGGGGTCATCGCCGGCCCATCCCTCCTCTCCCTGGTCAGGAGCCCCGCACAGGTCGATGTCCTTGCCGAGATCGGGATCATCCTCCTGCTCTTCTCGATTGGACTCGAGTTTTCCTTCCGGCAGTTATGGGAGATCAGGAGTCTCGCCCTCTCCGGGGGGTGCATCCAGGTCACCCTCGCAACGGTCCTTGCAACGGCTGTCGCCCTCGCCATTGGTCGTCCCTGGAACGAGGCAATCCTCCTTGGTTTTGTCGTCTCCCTCTCGAGTACTGCTGTCGTCCTGAAAATCCTGCATGACCGGGGTGAACTGGATTCCCTGCATGGAAAGCTGACACTGGGCATCCTCATATTCCAGGACCTCATCGCCATTCCGATGCTCATGGCGGTCCCGTTCCTCGCCGGCCTGGCAGGTGGCAGCGGAGAACCGCTCCATTTCGTCATCATCAAGGATCTCCTCTTCGTTGCAGTCCTCGTCGCAACCGCGAAGTGGGTCATGCCGGCAGTCCTGTTCCAGATCGCGAGGACCCGGAACAACGAGCTCTTCCTTCTCTTTGTTGTCTGTGTCTGTTTCGGGATTGCTGCCCTTGCCTCTTTTGCAGGCCTCTCCCTTGCGATGGGGGCCCTGCTTGCGGGCCTGCTCATCTCGCAGTCCGAGTTCAGCCACCAGGCGATCAGCAGGATAGTCCCGTTCCGGGACATCTTTACCGCGTTTTTCTTCGTCTCCATCGGGATGCTCCTCGATGTCGGCTTCCTCGTCGACCACCCGGAAATCGTCCTCGCATTCCTCCTCGTCGTCCTTGCGATCAAGTCCATTGCAGGGTCACTGGCCCCCTTCGTGCTCGGGTACCAGGTTCGGACAATCATCCTGACAGGAATCGCGCTCATGCAGGTCGGGGAGTTTTCATTCATCATCACGAAGAGTGCCCTTGACTTCGGTATCCTCTCACGGGACGCCTACCAGGTCTTCCTCGTGGTTGCCCTGATATCCATGGCAGCAACCCCCTTTTTCATCTCTTCAGGCCAGCCCCTTGCGTCCTTTGTCTGTTCCAACAGGTTCTTCCAGAAGATACTGCCCGGGCGGTGCCAGTGGGTAGCAACTGAAAGGAAGGTCGAGAGGTCAGGGCACCTCGTGATCATAGGGTATGGTGTCAACGGCAGGAACCTGGCGCGGGCGGCCCGCATCGGCGGTATACCTCACGTCATCATCGATATGAACCCCGATTCCGTCCGGCAGGCACGAAAAGAGGAAGAAGACATTATCTACGGTGATGCGACCACGGAGGGTGTCCTTGACCATGCCGGCATCCGCCAGGCCCGGACGGCCGTTGTTGCCATCAACGACCCGGTTGCAACGAGGCGAATCGTCGGGCTCTGCCGCGAGATGAATCCTGGGATCTTCCTCGTCGTCCGGACCAGGTACATCATTGAGATTCCGGTCCTCCGGGAGATCGGCGCCGACGAGGTGATCCCCGAGGAGTTTGAGACCTCGATCGCGATCTTCTCCCGGGTCATGGCAGACTTCGGGATACCGGATGAGACCATCTCGCGGCTCGTCCACGAGATCCGTTCTGAGAGCTACCAGTTCCTCCGCAACCCCTCCTTCCCACCCCCGACCCCTGCGCTCCAGGTTCCCGGCATGGAAGTAAGGAACGTTCGCGTTGCAGAAGGCGCCCCTATCGCGGGCAGGACCCTTGGAGAGATTCTTTTGAAGAAGAGGTACGGTGTGACCGTCCTTGGTGTGAGGCGGGACGGGGCAATCATCCCCCATCCGGACGGGACCTGCGAGATCAAGCCCGGGGACGAGGTCATCATCACCGGGACGCAGGACAAGATTACGGGTGCAATCCCCCTTTTCTCCCCGGTGGGTGACTGACCAGGGATCACTCGCGGGCCGTGCCCTTTCCCTCTTCTCCGCTCTCCCCACGAGAAGTGTTTTTCCCCGAGGAACGCTTACCAGATAGGGATGGAAGGGATCGTTGCCACGCCCGAGTTCCAGGTAAGCCTCCTCCTGTTTGCGGCACTGGGGGGGTACCTCCTGGCATCGCGGATCAACCAGTCCGCGGTGGTGGGGATCATCCTGGTCGGGCTCCTGATCGGGCCGAGCGTCCTTGGCCTCGTCACGTACAACGAGTTTGTCAGGGGTCTTGCCCACCTTGGCGCCGTCGTCCTCCTCTTTGTCATCGGGTTTGAGTTCAAGCTCAAGGACATCGTCCGGCCTGCCTATGCCTTCATCGCGCTGATAGGTGTCATTGTCCCGTGGGTGGGAGGGTATGCAACCGCGGTATGGGCGGGGATGGACTTCTCGACCGGCCTCTTCGTCGGGACTGCACTGACGGCCACGAGTATCGCGATCACCGCAAACGTCCTCCAGGAGATGAACAAGCTCCAGACCGATGCCGCACGGGCCATCATCGGGGCAGCAGTGATCGATGACGTTCTCGGCCTGATTGCCCTTGCAATCACGGGCGACGTCGTGGCGGGGGCATTTCACCCGTCCGTGATCATCTTCATTCTCCTCAAGGTCGTCATCTTCCTCCTCGTGGCCGGGGCGGTCGGGATATTCATCGTGAGCAGGTTCCTGGTCAGGCTTGACAACACCCCCTTCGTGGCCAGGTACCCTGAATTCATCTTCATCTTCGCGATGACGTTTGCCTTCCTCTACGCCATGATAGCAGAGCTCGTGGGACTTTCTGCCATTGTCGGGGCCTTCATCGCCGGGATATCCTTCGAGAGACTGACACTGCGAAAGAGCCTCGATGTCAAGGAGGGTGCAGAATTCCTCAAGATCATCTTCGCCGCGATATTTTTCGTCTCCCTCGGGGTTGTTGCCGACTTCAAGGCACTCACGCTCGATATTCTGCCGTTCCTCGTCGTCCTGACAATCGTGGCCATCGCGACAAAGGTCGTGGGGTGTGCCATCCCTGCCCGTATCGCAGGTATTTGCAGGAAAGATTCCCTCATCATCGGGTTTGGCATGGCCCCCCGGGGGGAGGTGGCGATGATTGTCGCACTCATCGGCCTCGAACAGGGGTATATCGGGCAGGCGGTCTTCGTGGCGATCATCATCATGAGCCTGCTGACAACGCTCATTACGCCTCTCATATACCGGAACTGGTTCTTCAAGGACGAGTACTGCGGACCTTCGCACCAAATCTAATATCCACTTTTCACAGGAAAGCCGCATTCTTGCTTTTCAGTTTACAGGCGGATGTCATGAATGGTATCCATGCAGGTTATTGATGATTCCCTCCCCATTGGGAGGGACCCTGGGAAGAATACGACCGCCCTCTTTCTCCATTCAGGAGAGAACTTTGGTTCTCTTCCACCAGCCGGGGATGGGCAGTTTTTCCAGCAGCAGCATCTCTTTCATGCTCCGCGGCACTTTCACGACGAGGACGCGGAAGGCAGAACGGGACTTGTTGTTCCACCGGCGGGGAATTCCTGCCGGGCTCTCGGGGCAATTTTTCCACCCGGTAAAAGGTGGAAGCGCATACTCTCTCACCCATGACCTCTACATTAATGAAGCACTCAAGAAAGATACCTGTACCAGGTGATACTATGCCAGGACCAGGTCCCAATACCATCCAGCTGGTGGGAATTGCCTACGGGATACTCTTCGTGATCATTGGTGCCTTCCTCTGGCGGTCGGGGAGGTTTTCCAGTTCGGTAAAGTATGCATTGCTCCTCGTGACCATTCTCCTTGGTTTTACGATATTTTCTCCCATGCTTCCCTTCATGTTCGGGGAACTGGTCGCAGATGCAGACTCGCGGGTGGGTGCCACCCTGCTTGGCGCGGCGTTCGGGATGGTCACCTTCTTTGTCCTGACGTTCCTCTTCGGGAGACATTTCTGCGGGTACCTCTGCCCCATCGGCGCCGTCCAGGAGGTCGCGTACCTGGTGCCGGCGCCAAAAGTCCGGCTCCCCTGGAAGGTCCTTCCCCCGATCGTCAGGGCAGTTGTATTCCTGCTCATCCTCGGAGCCGGGCTCATCTCATCCATCTCACTCATGCAGTACCTGGGAATAAGGCAGTTTTTTACGCTCACGGTATCTGCCGGGTTCCTGGTTTTTTCAGGCCTGGTCATCATCTCGCTCTTCTTCTACCGGCCGTTCTGCCGTTTCATCTGTCCCCTCGGGGCTATCTTCCAGGTCTTTGCAACACCTGCCCGCTGGAAGATCCGCCGGACCGATGCCTGCATCGAGTGCGGGAAGTGCGAGGAGGTATGTCCGACGAGCGAGGCTGGACGGGAAGACTCAAAAAGTGAATGTTACCTCTGCAGGCGGTGCATAAATGTGTGCCCCGTTGGGGGGCACTGGTATACG
>JANIHI010000002.1 GCA_024518585.1 Methanolinea sp.
TCAAACCGCATTCCAGTCTCGATTATGACGAACCCTATCATGCGTTCTGGTATCGATTACCTCCTGAACGAATCCTGGGATATGTGAAGGAGTGGTTTTATGTGTAAACTAAATTCAGGATTACACAGCATCAGAATCGGAACGAAAGAAGTATAAGGATCAGGCCTGGAACATCGAGGAATACCACCGGGGGATCAAGCAGTACTGCGGGATAGAGAGGTGTCAGGGACGGAAAGAGACCGTCCAGCGGGGCCATATTCTGCTCTCGATCCTCGCGTTCCTCCGCCTGGAATCCCACCGCCTAAAGACCGGTGTGAGCTGGCACGAATCGAAACGATCGATCCAGCGGTCGGCCATCTCACTCTTCATCACTCAGCCGGTGTTCTCGGACTGAACTCTTCTCTATCGGTTTAGAGCAAAAATGACCGTACTTAAGTATCTCTCGTTAACTCAACCGCGTAAGTCCTACCTGAAATCAATCCTGAAACAGGCAGGGATTGATGTCGATACCCTGCTTTCGGTCCTTCCTCTTTTATAGGAACATCATGGCCCTTCTGTGATGACCTGGGAAAAATCCTCCGCATGCAGGAAAATGTTGTTCTTCGGCCAGCACTACGATCCCGGGATGTCGGACGTTTAGGAGCTCGCGATCTCGGAACCGGATTACCACCTCGGGGTGGGTTCCGGTCCGCACGGGAAGCAGACCGGCGAGATCCTTGCCCGGGTTGAGGAGGTGCTGGTGAAAGAGAGGCCTGACCTCGTGATCGTCTTCGGCGACACCAACTCCACCCTGGCCGGAGCACTCGCGGCCGTGAAGCTGCACATCCCTGTCGCCCACGTCGAGGCCGGGTTGCGGAGCTTCGACCGCACGATGCCGGAGGAGATCAACCGGGTGGCCACCGATCACGTCTCGGACCTGCTCTTCTGCCCGACTGAAACAGCGGTCCGGAACCTTCGGAATGAAGGGATCACGAAAGGGGTTCACCTGGTGGGCGACGTGATGGTGGATGCACTGGAGTATAACAAGGGGATTGCCGCGAAGAAGTCCCGGATACTTGAGAAATTCGGACTCTCCCGGAGAGGGTACCTGGTCGTCACCGTCCACCGCCCGGCAAACACCGACAACCGGGGGAACATGGAAGCAATCCTCTCGGCACTCGGGGAATCGGGCTTCCCTGTCCTCTTTCCCGTCCATCCCCGGACGAGAAAGGTGCTGGAGGGATATGGCCTCCGGGAACGCCTTTTGGGAAATGTGATTGCGATAGAACCCTTAGGCTACCTGGACATGCTCCAGGCCATGGCCCATGCCAGGACAATCCTCACCGATTCAGGGGGGATGCAGAAGGAGGCCTACCTGCTGGGCGTGCCGTGTATTACCTTGCGGGACACGACAGAGTGGGTGGAGACGGTCGGGGATGGGTGGAACATGCTGGTGGGGGCGAATCGGGGGAGGATCGTGAAGGCGATCAGGATGTGTACGCCTGAGAACGAGAGGAGCATGATCTTCGGGGAGGCGGGGGCGAGCAGGAGGATTGCGGGGGTGCTAGGGGAACCGGGGTAGCGGGAGCGATGCGACCCTGGGGTGTGTGGTCCTCACGAGGAGACAGAGCGCTCCCTCCGGGAAGGAGGCGGGAAGGGTATCGACTCCGTGCAGGTCAAGAGTGGTCGTAGAACCAACATCGTATTCATATAAGGAAGGTACATCCAGGAGAGAGGATGTGGGAAAGAGGCACCGCCATGTCTATCTCGGCATACTCCGCACTGCGTGTGAACTTCTGGCCCAGAATGGTAAATTCGCTGAGGTGACATTCGCACTCGACCCAGACGTCACGTACCAGTGAGTCGGGTGTTCGGCACGGGTGCGGTCGTGCCGGGCAAGCAGGAGAAGCCAGTACAATGCCGTCCGGTGTCCCTGCACAGTGACATTTGAGTATGTCGATTCAGATGTTCAGGGAGAAGGAGATCACCTTCATTGTGGAAGCATCTCCCGAAGGAGGGTACGAGGCCTGATCGCCTGGTCATTCCACATATGCCGAGGCGGATACTCGTAAGGATCTTCGCATACATGGTACATGATGCAGTCTCCTGGCCGGGTCTCTTGTGGGATCAGGCGAACGGATTGACAGGGATACAACCCGGCACCTTGCGAAATCCCTGGTCTTCCGTATAGATCCGGGAGATTCCATGCTCCTGCATCGTGGCCACGAGAAGGGCATCCCAGAAATGAAGGGTATATCGCTCTTTTATCGCGATTGCATCGGTGATGGTGGACCCCTGGTATGCAATCTTTGTCCATCCCTCAAACCTGACAATCGAATCGATAAATGTCTTCACCACGGAAAAAGGCAGGGGGGACTCGACTTTTTCTGTCACAACCACGGCGAACTCGGCAAGATTCTGGACGGAGACAGCGTACCGCACCTCCCCCTTCCAGCACCGTGCCAAAAGATTCCTCGAGATTACACGTTTGTCGGCGGCATCCGCATCGAAGATATACCCGAGGATATTGGTGTCGACCAGGGCCTCAGGTTCGCTCATGGAGATCCTTCCGGCTGGAGTAAAGGCGTTTTCCAAGATGGTATTCCTGACTCATGAGTTCCAGTGCAGTGCGGGCAATCTCGTTCTGGGTTTTCTCGCGTATCCACAGTTCCATGGCCTCCGTGACTGCCCGCCCAAGGAACCCTTTCCGGTCGCCAATCACCGTTTTTGCCGTTTCACGGAATTTTTTTTCCACCTCGTCATCCACATTGATGGTGATGGTTGCCATGAAAGTATGTATATGTGTATAATATTTAAATGTTTTATAGATCTAAATACAAAGCTGCGGGCGTATGGGGAAGGCAATGGCTTTGAAACGGATTCTTGAGACGGGAGGAGCATTGGCGGCCCAGAATTTTTCCAATCGAATGTTCGGATACAGAGGGATACCGGGAGAAGGGACCAGAAGGGGAATGAAGGCAGATCCTCCCACTCTTTCCTTGTATCCTCTTCAATCACATCTACCGCTTCACATGAATTTTCCACATTTTTAGGCCCGGAAATCTCCTATAATGAAAGGAAATACTTATCATAGCCCAAATACCAGACTGAATTATTATTCCATCGATATAACTGGGCAGAATCATGAATTACGTCGTCACCGGCGGTGCCGGGTTCATCGGGTCGCACATCACGGAATACCTTGTCGGTCACGGGCATGATGTGACAGTGGTCGACACCTCCCGGTGACAAGGGGACTTGATTTCTGCAGCATTTTATCACGGAAGTCTCCGGACCAGGGGAGCGTGGTTTATCCCTGGCGGTTATGAAACTGCAGAGAAACGTCGTGCATGGGAGATATCCTTTCTCCCCCCTACAACCAACAAAGTATATCGTCTCTTTTCCATCATACTATTCTTAAGAGGACATGTCACACACGCCCAGGAAAGAGATTAAAGACATGACCGTCTGCGTCGTCGGGCTCGGCTACGTCGGCCTCCCCCTCGCCGAGGCATTCGCCAGGCACCTGAAGGTAATCGGCTACCGCCGGAACCAGGAAGCGGTGGATGAACTCAACAGGAACATGAAGCAAAAATTTCCAGCACTCTTTGTATCAAGCTTAACAGAGAATTCGCTCATTGGAATGGATGTTCAGAACGGTTTGGTAGAGCCCCCGTTTCTGGAAAAAAATGCATATGAAAAGGCAGAACCATCGGAATTCATGATGTTGCCGTGAAAATCGCATCGACGATTTCATTTTATCTGCACGTATCACGAAAAGGGATTCGTGAGGTTTTATTCAACTGGTTCCATTTCATCGTACATTGCGCGAATTTTAGGTTCGAGTTCCGGTATCTTATGTATAACCACATCCCAGACAATGTCATAATTTATGGCGAAATATCCGTGGATAATCTTATCCCGGAGTCCTGCCATGAATTTCCATGGAATCTCCGGGTAATTTCTTGTCACCACTTCCGGAACATTCTTTGCTGCCTCACCAATGATTTCCAATGCCCGTGTGATGGTTTGCAGTATCCGACTTGAATTCTTCGTAGGTAAGATTTTCACACAGGGAACGAATCAGCCGAATTTCATCAAGGATATGGATAAGGTAGACCCTGCTATCCTTCAATCCAGATCACCTCGTCCTCAACCTGGGACCGGATGTACTTGTCAATGCCGGCAACTGTCAGGAGGTCCACCTTTTTTTCGAAGAGATCTTCAAGATCATAGGCCAGCTGCATAAAATTGTCAAATGTCGCCTGGCCTGGAGCAAATTCCACAAGTATATCAACATCACTGGTAACCGTTTCATCACCACGGGCATACGAGCCGAAGATTCCTATCCGTTTCACCCCATACCTGGCCTTGATTGCGGGCAGGAATTTTTCAAGCCTGGTAAAGACCGGGCTTTTTCCGTGGGGCTTTTTGCGTGGAGGAACCTGTGATGGCATTATTGTGTTCTCCTCATTACTCATAGGGAGAATGGCATATAAAAAAGACCCGTTCCCTGGCTTTCTGTGTCGGGCAAATACGTGGGATACATGAGGACCATTCCCCTATCCCCCCATCCTGTCACCCGGGAGGAAGATACAGCTTTCCTGACGGGATGTCCCGTCCTCCAAAAGATGTCCGACTTTTTTCCCTCTTCGACATCTCAAGTGGGTACGTTGTATGAATGGTTTATAGCCTCTCTCTGGTTTGAGCTGGTTAATCCAAAAAATATCGACTAAATGCGAAATGAATGATGAAACCGACGTCGGGGCGCCGTTTTGGGGGCGGCGGAACTATCCTCATATGAGGGTGCGAGGGCGAGGCAGCCCCCACTTTGGTTCCCGTCCACCCATTCAAAATAGCGAAGAGCCGGAAAATTTCCGGCATTTATGTTCCAATCCTTATTTTCACTTTGTGCAGGGGAGCATCACCGATCCCGGTCTCCTGAAAGACACCTTCATGAATGCGGAAGGGATCTTTAACCAGGCTGCGATCCCATCTGTCCCGCGTTCGATACGGGACCAGGATGTGCCACGAACGAGGTGAACGTGAACGGGAAAATTGCGATGCTCGTGGTTGCATGGGATGTGTGGGAAAAATGGAATTTCCCACCACTGTTGGCTCCAGAGGATACCGGGAAGATGCCATGGAAAGAGGACACCATCGGTCGAGAAGTTACCCCTTCCGCGCCATGAATGGGATACCCGCTTCGTTTTTCCACAAGAATTATCTTTCAATCCCTGATACATATAGAAAAAAGGACATAATTCGGGGGATTTTCCTGATCCAGTTTGGTACATGCTCCGTTGGCGAGGGCTGCCAGGTCTTTGACCCGGTCACGATAGGGTTTCCCTCGCGGGAATTCTTGGGGAGGGGAGAATATCCGGGGACAATCATCGGGAAGAACGCGGTTCTCCGCCCGGGCCTTACCATCTATTGCCAGGTCGAGATCGGTGACGATTTCCAGTCGGGCCACAATGTCCTGATCCGTGAGAAGATGCGGATCGGGAACAACGTCTCCATCGGATCGTCGAGCATCATCGAGGGGTACGGCACGATCGGGGACAACGTGCGGATCCAGAGCATGGTCTTTGTCCCGACGCACACGACCATAGGGAATGGAGTCTTCATCGGGCCCTCAGCCGTCCTCACGAATGACCGCTACCCCCCGACAGGAAAGCCTGAATTGCGGGGGCCCAAGCTTGGGGACGATGCCGTGATCGGGGCCAATGCAACGGTGATGCCCGGTATCACAATCGGGGAGGGGGCCTTTGTTGCCGCGGCAGCGGTCGTGACCCGGGACGTCCCCCCCGGCATGATGGCAATCGGTGTGCCGGCACGGATCCGGGACATCCCTCCCGGGATGAGGAGGGAGAGGGGATGATCCCGATCGGAAAGCCCTGTCTTTCCGGCGAGGAGGAGGAGGCCGTGATCCGGGTTCTCCGGTCGGGAATGCTTGCCCAGGGCCCCGAGACGGGCGCTTTTGAGAGAGACTTTGGACGGTACTGTGGCACTGACCACGCGGTCGCGGTCAGTTCCGGGACGGCAGCCCTCCATGCGACCCTCCATGCCCTCGGTATCGGGGAGGGCCACGAGGTGATCGTCCCGTCGTTCACCTTCTTTGCGACCGCATCAGCGGTCTGCATGTGCGGAGCAAGACCCCGGTTCGGAGATATCGACCCCGATACATTCAACCTGTCGACCGGGAGCGTCCAGGAACTCCTCTCTTCCCGGACACGTGCCGTCATCGGGGTCCACCTGTTCGGGCAGCCCTGTGACGCAACTCCCCTGCGCGAGATATGCGCAGATGAGGGGATCTTTTTCATCGAGGACGCAGCCCAGGCCCATGGTGCGGAATACCACGGAAAGAAGGTGGGCGGCCTTGGGACTGCCGCGTGTTTCTCCTTCTACCCGACCAAGAACATGACCACCGGGGAGGGGGGAATGGTGACCACGAATGACCCTGACCTTGCAAGGAGGATCCGGGTCTTTTCCAACCACGGCCAGGAGGAGAAATACCTGCACACCTCCGTTGGGTACAACTACCGCATGACCGACATCGCGGCAGCCATCGGGAGGGAACAACTGAAGAAACTCGACGGGTTCAACCGGCGCCGGCAGGAGACCGCAGGATACTACGATTCCCACCTGCCCCGGGAGGGAATCGTCTGCCCGTACGCAAGTCCGGGAGTGGTCCACGTCTACCACCAGTACGTCATCAGGGTCACCGGGGAATCCCGATTCACGAGGGACGAGCTCGCGCAATACCTTCGGGACAGGGGAATCGGGACGGCAGTCCACTATCCAGTCCCCCTCCACCGGCAACCCGCGTTCGTCGCCCTCGCCCGGGATGCCCGCTGCCCGGTGGCAGAGGAGTGCGCAGCGACCGTGCTCTCCCTCCCGGTCCACCCGGGAGTGACCGATACCGAGCGCGATCGTGTCTGCAGGGCGATTGCCGAGGTGGCATAATGGACGTTGGTGTCATCGGCGTCGGCGTGATGGGAAGGAACCACGTCCGCGTTTACTCGGAGCTGAAGCAGGCAGGGGAGGTCTACGTGTATGACCGGGACGGTGACGCCACGAGGGATGTCGCACTCGCGTACGAGGTGACTCCCTGCCCGACAGTAAAAGAGCTCCTGGGAAAGGTCGATGCCGTCAGCGTCTGCGTCCCGACTCCGTTTCACAGGGCCGTCGGCGAGGAGGTACTTGCAGCGGGCGTGCACATGCTGATGGAAAAGCCCCTCTGTGCCACCGCTGCAGAGGCCCGGGAGCTGATGGAGAAGGGAGGGGACGGCCAGGTCGTGGGCGTTGGGCACATCGAGCGTTTCAACCCGATCGTCGCCGAGGTTCAAAGGATTATCCGGGATCCGGTTTTTATCGAGATGAACAGGCACAACCCTGCGTCTTTGCGTCCCATGGGCTCGTCTGTGATCGAGGACCTCATGATCCACGACCTTGACATCCTCCTCCACGTCCTGCTCGGGGAGGGATACGAGCTCTCTGCCGCAGGGAACCTTGACGCGGCCTCGGCCCTCTTCCGGTACGATGGGACGGCGGCATTCGTCTCGGCGAGCCGGAAGGCGTCCAAGAAGATCCGGCGGATCTACATCGAGGAGGACGACTTCACGCTCGAGGGCGACTTCATGAACCAGGAGGTCTTCACCTACTACAGGCCGGAGCAGTATGGTATCGAGAACGAGCGGTACGTCCAGGAGAACATCATCGAGAAGGTGATGGTCAACAAGGTCGAGCCCCTCAAGCTCGAGCTTGCCACGTTCCTTGACTGTGCACGGAAGGGAACGCCTTTCCCGGTCACCATGGAGCAGGCTGCCAGGGACCTCGTCCTCTGCGAGCAGGTGCGTGCCCTCATCGGGGGGAGGTAGATGGAACCGCGACTCGTGCAGGCCTTTGCCGCCCGGGGCCCCATCCGGACCATCGGGGTCGTGGGGATGGGGTACGTGGGTATCCCGTCGGCCGCCCTCTTTGCCGATGTCCCGGCATATTCCCGCGTTATCGGGTTCCAGCGGGACTCGCCGACATCCGGGTACAAGATTGCGATGCTCAACCGCGGCGAGTGCCCGCTCGTGGGGGAGGAACCGGGGCTTGCAAACTTGATCAGAAAGGTCGTCCGGGCGGGGAAGTTCTCCTGCACGGCGGATTTCTCGCGTATTTCAGAGTGTGATGCCGTCACGCTTGCCATCCAGACACCGTTTCGGAACCCCCGGGACCTCGAACCGGACTTTACCCCGCTCTTTTCGGCCATCCGGGCGACCGGCCGCCACCTTACGGAAGGCTCGCTCGTCGTTCTCGAGTCGACCGTCACACCTGGGACGACGGCAGGGATCGCCCGCGAGATCCTCGAGACCGAGTCCGGGCTCGTTGCGGGGAAGGACTTTGGCCTTGCCCATGCCCCCGAGAGGGTGATGGTCGGGCGACTCCTCCGGAACCTGCGGGAACACGACCGTGTCGTCGGGGGGATCGATGGCCCGAGTACCGGGAGGGCCCGGGAGCTCTATCTCCCCATCCTCACGAAGGGACGCGTGATCACCATGACGGCAACCGCCGCCGAGGTCGAAAAGACCGCCGAGAATACCTTCCGTGACCTGCAGATCGCGGCCGTCAACCAGCTTGCACTCTACTGCGAGGCCATGGGGGTCAACGTGTACGAGGTGCGGGAAGGGATCGCAAGCCTCAGGGAGGAAGGCGTGACACGGGCCATCCTCTGGCCGGGTGCAGGGGTCGGGGGCCACTGCCTCACGAAAGACACGTACCACCTGGAGCGGGGAGTTGCGCTCCGGTCTGCCGACCTCGACTGGCCGGAGGGGGAAAAGTCTCTGTACCTCACGGCCCGGGCGATCAACGACTTCATGCCTCACCACATGTTCCACCTGACCGAGTCCGGGCTCGCACGGGTCCACAAGAGTGTGCGGGGCTCCACGGTGGCCATCCTCGGCTGGGCATTCATCGCGAACTCGGGGGACGCCCGGAACACGCCCTCCGGGGTGTTTCGGGACCTCGTGGTCGCTGCCGGGGGAGAGGCGGGAGTCCACGATCCGTGGGTGGACACCGAGCCCGGCGTCGAAATCTCACGCGACCTTGACGCGGTGATTGGGGGAGCGGATGCAGTCGCCATCTTCACCGGGCACCGCGAGTACTCTGCACTCGACCCTGCCCGGCTCCGGGCAGTGACAGGCAGGGTGCACCCCGTCATCGTGGACGGGAGAAACGTCATCGACCCGGACGCGTTCATCCGGGCGGGCTGGGTCTACAAGGGTATCGGGAGAGGGGACAGGAACGGGCACGCCATTGTCACCCCGAAGTGAGCGAATCCTTTCTTCGCCGGGAATCCCGTGCCACCAGGTTAATGAAAAGTGCATGCAGACAGTGAGTCACCAGGGAATTCTTCCCACCAAGCATCCTGCTCCCGTGCTTTTTCATATACCCGGTGCAGGAAAGTTCCACCTCCAGGATACCGGCAGGGACCTGGGGATAGTGCGATATTGACCCTAGACAGCGTGCGGAGAGGATCATCCGGTACATTGGCACACGGAACCGTCAGGCCATGAAAGTCGTCACGATCGTCGGGGCACGGCCCCAATTCGTTAAGTGCGCCCCCCTCTCGCGGGAACTGCAAAAAGAGCACATCGGCCGACCGTTACCCATATCCTCATATAGGATTACGTAAGACGTATCTTACCGATTTGCATGGATATTGGCATCATCAGGATGAGTTCCAAGGGACAGATCGTTATTCCGGCGTCCATGAGAAACGGTCTTGCGGAAGGCGAACAGCTTCTTGTGATCAGGGAAGGCGATCGTTTTATCTTAAAACCCCTCGACACACTTGAGCCATCAGTCAAAGAGGACATTTTGTTTGCGGAGAAGACTGAAAGGGCATTCCTTGAATTTCAGAAGGGGAATTTTTCGAGGAAGAAAGGTGAAGACTTTATCGATGACCTGAAATCATGGTGACCGTTGCTTTTGGTCCATCCTTCGAAAAAAAGGATCAGGAAAATCAGGGATAAACGGACCAAAGAACGGTTAAAAGCGCAGATCATCAGGATTGTCGCAGATCCCGAAATTGGGAAACCGATGCGGTACAGCCGTAAAGGTACAAGGGAAGTTTATATACCTCCGTTTCGTCTCTCGTATTATTATGACAGGGAAGACGATCTGATCGTTTTTCTCGCATTGTATCACAAGGATGACCAATGAAGACATACTCGCAAGCAGATTCAAGAAACACCCAGATCAAACCTGATGCCTGCCGTATCCTTTTTCAACTTTTCATGTATTCCGCTTCATCCGTCTGTAACCTTCACATTTTTCCCACGATTCCTCTTCTGGGGTTAAAGATCGACCGATTCCAGGCCGTGTATGCATCACGGGGAGTGGATGTTCATCTGCATGGAGGGGAGAAACGGACGTGAAAGTCGTCACGATCGTCGGGGCACGGCCCCAGTTCGTCAAGTGCGCCCCCCTCTCGCGGGAACTGCGGAGGGAACACACCGAGGTCCTGGTGCACACCGGCCAGTACTACGACCCGGAGATGTCCGAGGTCTTCTTCTCCGAGCTGGAGATACCCCGGCCTGACTACAACCTCGGCGTCGGTTCCGACCCGCAAGGGATGCAGACGGGCGAGATCCTTGCCCGGGTCGAGGACGTCCCGCTCAAGGAGAAGCCCGGCATGGTGATCGTCTTTGGTGATACCAATTCAACTCTGGCCGGGGCCCTTGCCGCCGCCAAGCTCCATATCCCCGTCGCCCACGTCGAGGCAGGCCTCCGGAGCTTTGACAGCACCATGCCCGAGGAGATCAACCGCGTCGTGACCGACCACCTATCGGACCTCCTCTTCTGCCCGACCAAAACCGCGGTCCGGAACCTCGCCCACGAGGGGATCACGAAAGGGGTCCACTTGGTCGGGGACGTCATGGTCGATGCCCTCCTCCACACCAGGGAGGTGGCTGCACGCCGTTCCCGGGTCCTGGAACGGTTCGGCCTGTCCGGACAGAAATACCTCGTCCTCACCGTCCACCGGCCGGCAAACACCGACAACCGGGAGAACATGGAGTCTATCTTGGCGGCACTCGGGGATGCCGGAGTCCCGGTCCTCTTTCCCGCCCATCCCCGGACGAGGAAGGTGCTCACGGAATACGGGTCCTGGGACCACCTGCCGGCAAACGTCATTGCAACGGAACCGCTCGGGTACCTCGACATGCTCCAGGCCATGGCCCATGCGGACACGATCCTCACGGACTCGGGGGGTGTCCAGAAGGAGGCATACCTGCTCGGCGTGCCGTGCATCACGCTCCGCGACACGACCGAGTGGGTGGAGACGGTCGGTGACGGCTGGAACGTGCTCGTCGGTGCAGACAGGAAGAGGATCGGGGAGGCGATCAGGACGTTTAGGCCAAGGAAGGAGAGGAGCATGATCTTTGGGGAGGAGGGGGCGAGCGGGAGGATCGTGGCTCACCTTTCTCGTCTGTGCGATAGAAAGTGGTGATGGGATTTGGCCATGGAAACGCCTGCCGCAGTCGTTCCTGGAGGAGAAGAGGGAGATGGTGCCTTGAGTGTCCGGGGGGTGGAACTGCCCGGCCATAAAGCAACAATCGGGGAAGCGGTATCCAGCCTGGAAGGAGCATTCCGGGAAGTATTCCCGCACATGGATGAACGGCGATCGTTCATCACCACCTCCGGGCTGGTTCCGGCTGCTCAAAAAAGAGAAAATTATCAGGAGAAAAGGTTGATAAAATCCCCTGTAACACGTTTGACTTTTCCGTTTTTCCCAGGATGAAGGATAAAAATGACCGGTCAGAGACAGAAAGACTTCTGCGGGGTATGATGAAGCGAGGGATGGTTCACGGGAGTATCAGGCCTGCACGAATGAGCCCAAAAATACGCCGTTGTCAAAGGCGGTGCCGGGTTCATCGGGTCGCATATCACGGAATAACTGCCCGACCAGGGCCATGACGTGATAGTCGTCGATAATTTCTTTCCGGGACATGTTTTGATGCCTCTCCGATGATCTCGATTGCTCTCACGGTTGCATAGAGTGTCTTGTCATCGGTAAGGAACTCATCAATGGTCATACCACAGGAGAATGCCTCTGCCTTCTCTATAGCACCGATGATATCGTTCAGATAATCAATCGATTGACGCGGGGCTTTCATACCGGTATAGCCTCGCGAAGGATTCGGGTTCCAATCACCGGTTTGAGTGATCCTTTCATCACGAGGTCTACTTTCAAGCCCAGGCGAGTGCTCAGTTCCTCTTCAAGAGTAAGGAATGAGATGAGACCTGGAGGCTCAGTGAACTCCACGAGTATGTCCAGGTCGCTTGCATCGGTCTGTTCTCCCCGGACCCATGATCCAAAGAGAGAAAGGGAGGCTACCTGGTAACGTTCCTTCAGCGAGGGCATCATGTCACGAAGATCCTCAAGAATTGGTTTGATTGTGGAAGGAGGGTGTGCACGTTTCACCAGAATCACCTCGATTATGTGATTTCTTTCTGTTATACTCAGAAAGACGATGTATCTATTTAGGTTTTCTCTCTTCTCTCACAGACTGCCGATAAAGAACGAAAAATACTCCCTCCTCTCTCTCGTAGTTTAGAGTACCATCACCCCAATCACCAGTGAATATTCCCCGCTCTTTCATCATGTAGGCGGGTACACAAGTCATGATACTGAATCCGAGTATAAAGAGGGGGAGGGTCATAGTGCCTCATTCTTCATGTATGCCCATTTTTCACCATGAAATCCCCTAAGAACCCACGGATATTTTTATTATTCCCTGGATACCAGTGTAATTTGCGATTTCAACACGATAATCCGGGGAAAACATGAACTACGTCGTCACCGGCGGTGCCGGGTTCATCGGGTCACACATCATCGAGTACCTGGTCGATCACGGGCATGATGTAACGGTGGTCGACAACCTTTTTTCCGGGAAGAAGGAGAATATCCGGCATTTACTTGACCATCCTCGTTTTCACTTCGTGCAGGGGAGCATCACCGATTCCGGCCTCCTCGACGACACCTTCAGGAATGCGGACGGCATCTTCCACCAGGCCGCCATCCCATCCGTCCCGCGATCCATTCGGGACCCGGTGGCCACGAACGAGGTGAACGTGAACGGGACGCTTGCGGTGCTCATGGTGGCGAAGAAATGCGGGGTGAGGAAAGTGGTGTATGCGTCTTCTTCATCGGTGTACGGCGACACCCCGACCCTGCCGAAGGTGGAGACAATGACACCCCATCCGAAATCGCCGTATGCAGTCTCGAAACTGGCAGGGGAGTATTACTGCCGGGTGTTCTCCGAAGTGTATGGCCTCAAGACAGTGGCATTGCGGTACTTCAACGTATTCGGTCCAAGGCAGGACCCGGAATCGCAGTATGCGGCAGTCATTCCACGGTTCATCACCCGGGTCCTTGCCGGGCAGCCGCCGATCATCTACGGTGATGGCACCCAGACCCGTGATTTCACGTACGTAAAGGACGTGGTGCAGGCGAATGTAAAAGCCATGGAGAGTACCGCCGATGGAGTGTTCAATGTGGCATATAACCAGAGGATCTCGATCCTCTCACTGGTCGATATCATTGCAGAAGAGACAGGGATGAAAGTGAGTCCAGTCTTTGAACCTCCCCGGCCGGGGGACATCCACGACTCCCAGGCGGATATAACCGCTGCACAGAAGGCGTTTGGATATGCACCTGACTACACGGTGAGGTCGGGTCTCAAGGAGACGATTGCATGGTACAGGAGAAACGTTGCGATGCCGTGATAATTCATAGAACAATCATTTTATGTATTGAATGATCATTTCTCTAAATGAATGATAAGTGAATTCAATACATTTGTGGGGAACAGGATGCTGGGATGGTTCCTTGCCCATCCCACAAAGAGACCTCATATCAACCAGCTTGCCCGTGAACTTGGGATCTCTCCCGCGAGCGTGAAGAGATACGCGGATCTCTTCGTCAAGGAAGGAATTCTTAGGGCGACAAGTGCCGGTACAGCACGTCTCCTTTCGCTTGACAATGAAACCGTAATGGTGAAGGAGATGAAACGGCTCTACATGGTTATTCTTCTTCTTGAGGCTGGAATCACCGGCATTGCAAGAAATGCCATATCCCTGGTCATGTATGGAAGCGCATCAGCCGGCACATTTGATGAACAGAGCGATATCGATATTCTCGTCCTTGGGAACGAGAGTGATGTTGATTTTGAGCGTGTGGCAGAAATTGAAGGAATAGTGGGGCACGAGCTCCAGGTCACGGTCATCCCATGCTACCGGTGGGAGGAGATGAAACAGCGGGGGGATGCATTTGTTGCAGGCGTAATTTCACGCCACGTTCTTTTCCATGGGGCAGAACCATGAACTGGGCCACCTGCATTGAAGAACACCTCATTCGTAAAGACCATCTCGCAAAAGCCAGGGTCCCGGCATCAATTGATGCAGCTGAACGGTTTGTTCATTCCGCAGAAAGGACGCACGGTATCGGAGAGTATGAACTCTCTCACCTGGCCGCATATACCAGCGCGTTTCATAGCGCGAGAGCACTTCTCTTCTCCCGGGGTTACACAGAAAGAAGCCATATATGTGTCGTCCTCATGCTCCGCCACGTATATGCCGACGACCTGCCACTCCCGCATCTCCTCGCAACACTGGATAAAATGAGAATTTCGCGGCATAATGTCCAATATGGCGTCCAGCAGGTGTCCAGGGAAGAGGCAGCATTCACCATTCAGTTTACCGGGAAATTTCTTCTTCTTGCGAAGGAGCGGATTGCAAAGGTATGATCGAGCCAGTGCCGGCCCCGGAGATCGCGACCGGTTTTTCGCGACGGCAGGATGCCACAGAAGGACGACACCTCCCGGTGACAAGGGGACTTGATTTATGCATCATTTTATCGCGGCAGTCTCCGGACCCAGAGGAGCGTGGTTTATCCCTGGCGGTTATGAAACTGCAGGGAAACGTCGTGCGTGGGAGATATCCTTCTCCCCCCTACAACCAACAAAGTATATCGTCTCTTTTCCATCATACTATTCTTAAGAGGACATGTCACACACGCCCAGGAAAGAGATAAAGGACATGACCGTCTGCGTCGTCGGGCTCGGCTACGTCGGCCTCCCCCTCGCCGAGGCATTCGCCAGGCACCTGAAGGTGATCGGCTACCGCCGGAACCAGGAGGCCGTGGACGCACTCAACAGGACGTTGGAGGGCGACTTTTTTGCCACTACCAACCCGGCTCACATCAGGGAAGCGGACATCGTTATCATCTGTGTCCCCACCCCCGTCACGAAGAACAAGCAGCCGGACCTCGGGCCCATCATCGACGCCACCACCACCGTCGGGCGAAACCTGAAGAAAGGGGCCATCGTCGTCGGCGAGTCCACCGTCTGGCCCGGCCTCACCGAGGAGGTCATGGTCCCCCTCCTCGAACGGGAATCCGGCATGAAGTGCGGGAGAGACTTTGCAGTCGGTTACTCCCCCGAACGCGTCAACCCCGGCGACGACGAGCACACCATCGACAAGATCACCAAGATCGTCGCCGGCATGGACGAAGAGACCACGAAGATCCTCGCCGATCTCTACGGCCTGATCACGAACGTCTATATCGCCAGGGACATCCGGACCGCCGAGGCCGCGAAAGTCATCGAGAACGTCCAGCGGGATTTGAACATCGCCCTCTTCAACGAACTCTCAATCATCTTCCACAAGATGGGCCTCGACACCAAAGCCGTCATCGATGCCGCCGCGACCAAGTGGAACTTCATCCGGTTCTCCCCCGGCCTCGTCGGCGGTCACTGCATCCCCGTCGACCCCTATTACCTCGTCCACAAGGCTCAGGAGCTCGGCTACCACCCCCAGGTCATCCTTGCCGGCCGGGCCATCAACGATTATATGCCCGAGCATGTTGCGATGCTGACTATCAAGGGGTTGAATGAAGTGGGAAAGGTGATCAAGGGATCGAAGGTCTTGATCATGGGACTGACCTACAAGGAGAACGTCCCGGATACGAGGGAGACACTGGTGGTGGAGATGATCAGGGTGCTGAAGGAGTTCGGGGTAGAGGTGTACGGGTACGACCCGTTGTTGTCGATTGATGAGGTGGCAGGATTCGGCGTGGAGCCGGTGGATGGGCTGAGGGAGGGGATGGATGCAGTGGTGGTTACGGTGGGGCATCGGGAGTTTGGGGGGATATCGCTGGAGGAGATTGCAGGATCGATGAGGGGGAGGCCGGTGGTCGTGGATGTGAGGGGGGTGTATGGAGAGGAAGAAGCGATGAGATTGGGAATACATTATTTGATACTCTAATTATTACATGGCGATATATTTCTTTGAAAAATTAAAAAGCGATTTTTCACAGTATACTTTTAGTGCTCTGGCATTCCTTTATCAAAAAATATTCCGGGAAAAAATAGACGATGAGATAAAAAAATTTATTAAAAACCTTTCATATGTAGGTTTTGGGACAATATTTTCAACATTATTCTCTTTTTTATTTAACATTCTTGCCGGGAGAATACTAGGTCCCGGTGGGTATGGGCAATTCATTCTCGTCCAATCCATTGGGATGATGCTCTATATCCCGATGATGCTCGGATTTAATACAGCAATGATAAAATATTGTGCGGAAAATCGAGATGATGATCAATTAAAACGGATTATATCAACGACTTTTTTTCTGATATTTACTTTAATTATTTTATCTGTCATGGTTTATGGATTATTCGTCAATCTATTAATTGCGTTTTTTTCCGTCAATATGAAAATAATCTGGTTTTCAATAATTTTTGCAGTCTTGTTTGTGCTCTTCACGCTCGTAACATCCACATTGAGGGGTTTACACCAGATGGAAAAATTTGCATTATTTCAATCACTATTCGGGATTGTTTTATTGTTGTCGTTTCTAGCCTTTTTATTTGTTCAATTTGTTACTTTTGAAGCAATGGTCTATGCATATTATATTGCGTATGGAGTGATTTTTTGTGTTATTGTAAGCATTTCTCTCAAGAAATATCTCTCATTTCAGGTTGATCGTATATGGTTGTCAAAAGTGTGGAAATATAGTGGTTATGCCCTTATTGGAGGACTTTCTTTTACACTATACACGAACATCGACCGGATTTTGATCAATTATTATATGGACATTGGAAGTGTCGGAATATATGGAGTCTATTATTATGCATCTTTTGCAGTCATCGGACTTTTTTCAGGTATTTTTGTGACGGTTTTTTTCCCGACAGCATCAAAGGTCATCAATAAAGAATTGTTATATATAAAACTGAAAAAACTTATTCCTCTCTTATTCATTATTGGAATTCCAGGGACTATGGTGAGCGAATTTGTTATATTACGATTTTTTGGAAAGGAGTATCCTGTTGATCTCTCTCTTATGTTTATTTTTGCACTTACTGCCGTGCTTGTCACCACCTATACCATATTCGCATGGTTTTTCAATGCAGAAGGTATGTTAGGTGCCAGATTGACTGTTTCTGGAACAATGATAATCGCAATAGTCAATGTAATTTTTAATATCCTTTTTATTCCCATATTTGGACTTTATGGTGCGATTGGAGCCACCCTTATTGCTTTTATCCTGGGTTTATGGTATAATTATTATTTTGGGAAAAAAATTTTTGAACAGGCATTTGGTCTATCAAGGGTAAATCATCATGAAAAAAATTGAAAATGGCATTCGAAAAATCTGGTTTAATAGTGTAAGAAAAAGATTTGAAAAGGAGTATTTAGAAATATCGACTCTGCGTAACAGCGATTCACTTAATAATTTCATAACTCAAAAACGAAATAACCTGTATATCCACGCATTTAATCATTGCCGGTATTATCGTAAAGTTTTTGAACAAATCGGTCTCATACAAAAAGAATCTGTTGATGAATCCCTTATCGATGAAATTCCTATTTTAACGAAAGATATCATAAGAAAACATTACCAGGATATCATATCTGATGACTATCAGACGAGAAAATGGTTCTATAATTCCTCCGGAGGCTCCACCGGGGAACCCATCAGATTAGTTCAGGATGATATTTATTCAAAATGGGGGTCTGCAACAAACTATTATTATTTTAAAAATGTTCTTGGTATTGATGAACCATTAGAAAAGAAAGTTATTCTCTGGGGATCTGAAAGAGATCTTTTTAAAGGAGGAATGGAATATAAAGCAAAGATTCAGCATTGGTTCTCTAATACAATTTTTTTAAATAGCTTTAAAATGTCGGAACAGGATATCGAACGATATATTCGCATCATCAATTCTTTCAAACCAGAAATTATCAGGGGCTATGCAGGATCACTTTTTGAATTATGCAGATATGCGGAACAGAAAAAAATAATGCTCTATTCCCCGAGAATTGTTGTTAGCGCAGCTGAAAATTTAACCAATACAATGAGAGATGTCATCGAATTAAATTTTAGCACGAAAGTGTATAATTTCTATGGATCAAGGGAAGTAAGCAATTTGGCAGGTGAATGTAAGAATGGCTTATTGCATTTATTTCAATTCTGGAATTATGTCGAAGTGTTAGATAAAGACAATCAACCGGTTCGAGAAGGAGAGGAAGGAAGAGTTGTTGTAACCAATCTTTTTAATAATTCCATGCCCATGATTCGATATGAAATTGGGGATATGGCTATTCTTGGACCGAAAATATGCTCTTGTGGACAAATTCTGCCAACGTTAAAAAAGGTGACAGGAAGAATTACTGACCATTTTATTTTAGAAAATGGCACTATTATTCATGGCGAATATTTCACACATCTTTTTTACTTGAAAGATTGGGTTAAAGCTTTTTGTGTTATTCAAGAGGACTATTCAAAAATTGGAATACAGATTGTTATCAATAGCACTATTAACCGCTTAGACCAAGTAGGTATTGAGAAAAAAATAAAGCTTGTCATGGGTTCGAATTGTAAAATCACATGGAATATTGTTGAGGATATTCCAAAAACACCGAGTGGTAAGTATCTCTATACAAAGTCCTTAATAAGGAGATAAAAAAAATGGATGGAGCTATTGTTCAAAGTCCCCTATTAAAGTATCCTCATGAAGCTCCGTTTCATCCATCGTGCAAATATCCAGAATATTCATTCCAGAATCTAAGCGGCACAAATGCAGTGTATGAGTCTGTGCGAACATTGTTGTTTCGTCTTGGTCTGGATACAGAGCACTACAATACAGAAGACTGGAACCCTCTCGGCTCAATAATTTTTCCAGGAGATACAGTTGTCATAAAACCTAATCTTGTCCGTCATTATAACCCGCTTGGTAGCATGGATGCAATGATAACACATGGGTCAATTATCAGGGCAATCCTTGACTATGTTTACATCGCACTTAAAGGAAAGGGAACAATCACAATTGGTGATGCACCGATACAGAGCTGCAATTTTGAAAAGGTAATTGAGATCGCTGGTTTAGATAAGATAGTGGAGTATTATCAGAAAAACACTGCGATTAAAATAAACCTTGTTGATTTTAGGAAAAGTGCAGGATACCCCCAGAAGACCGGATTAATTAACCGTATCGATCTCCCTGGTGATCCAAAAGGGTATACACTGGTTAATTTAGGTCAATTCTCTGAATTTTATCCCATTCAAGACGATTTTGATAAATTTCGGGTTACAAATTATGATAAGGAGAAAATGCGGCAATATCACAATGTTGGTGACCACTATTATCTTATTGCAAATAGTGTCCTCCACGCCGACGTGGTCATCAATCTCCCAAAATTAAAAACCCACCGGAAGGCCGGAATGACCGGCTCTCTAAAAAATATTGTTGGGATCATCGGTTCAAAGGATTGTCTCCCCCATCACCGGAGCGGGTCACAAGAGGAAGGGGGAGATGAATACCTCCATCGGGATTTCCGCAAAAGACTGATCACAGGATTGCATGAACACTGTGATACTTCAAAAAATCCGATAACTGGAATTCTGGGCAGAATTTGTCAAAGTTTCATTCTTGGGACTCAAAGGATTATCCCTCCTTCTGATAAGTATTTCGAAGGGAGTTGGTATGGAAATACTACAATACCCCGAACCATCATGGATCTCAATAAAATTATTTTATTTGTCGATAAAAATGGTGTATTAAAGGATAACCATCAGCGAAGAACATTGACCATAGTTGATGCCATTATTGCAGGAGAGAAGGAAGGTCCGTTGAACCCAAGCCCTAAACATATCGGGACGTTAATTGCCGGGGAAAATCCGGTCATTGTTGATCTTATCTGTAGCCAGATCATGGGTTATGACTACTGGAAGATCCCGACATTGAAAAATGCACTGACTTCGCAAACTCATTGCATATGTAAAAAAAACATTGATGAATTACAAATACAAGCGGATGAAAAAATCAGATTTGAAAATATTCATACACATTATGGGCATCATTTCACCCCGGCATCAGGGTGGAAGGGGCATATAGAACATGACAATTTGAACTAAGGAAGTAATTCAGAGGGTTCAACCAGGATTTGATGGGTTATATGTAATGGAACCAGATTGATTTTATTCATTATCAACGCATGGTGGAGTTAAAAAATGAAAATCGCAGTTCTTGTAAATCTTTTTCCTCCAAAATGGCTAGCAGGAACAGAACTGGCAACATACAATTTGGCAAAACATTTAGCAAAAAGAGGCCACGAAATCCATGTGATAACGTCCCACGATAAAGGGCTGCCGAATTTCGATAAAGAGAATGGATTCTATGTTCATCGGTTAGCGTGGCCAAAGATACGAATTATTGGAGTTCTTTTATTTTGGTTAAAAATATTTCTTAAAATCCGTACAATTAAACCAGAGATTGTGCAGGCTCAAGATCTTAGCATGGGTATCCCTTCCTTGATGATTAAAAAAGTATTAGGAATGCCGTACATCGTTTGGGGCCAAGGCTCTGATATCTACCTGCCAGGGCGGGTTATAAAAATTACAAGAAGTTCAATACTCAAGAATGCTGATGCAATTCTTGCATTAACTGAAGATATGCGAAAAAAAATGAAAGAAATTACCTCTCATGAAATTTTTGTTGTACCTAATGGAATTGATCCGGAATTATTTTGCATCGAATCTCAAAGCATAGTAAAATATAATAAATCAAATATTATTTTGTTTGTTGGGAGACTCTACCCGATTAAAGGTATCCATTATTTATTAATGGCCTTCAAAGAGATCCATGATATAATAAAAGATGCAGAATTGGTTTTAGTGGGGGATGGTCAGGAAAGAGAGCGATTAGAAGCGCTCTCTGTGCAAATAGGAATTCAAGATTATGTTCGATTTATTGGAAAAGTTCCTCATACAGAGGTTAAAAAATACATGCAACAAGCCGATATATTTGTTCTTCCCAGTTTATCCGAAGGTCTTCCCAATGTAATTCTTGAGGCGATGGCCTGTGGTTTACCGATTGTTGCTAGCCGGGTTGGGGGTATTCCTGATGTTATCGAGGACGGGGTTAATGGATATTTAGTCACTCCAAAAAGACTGGATGAGATTGCAGAAAAAATCGTGATACTTCTACAAAATGATAAATTAAGGGAGAAGATCTCAAGAAATAATTTAATAAAAATTAAAAGCTATCGATGGGAAAATATCATACTAAATTTAGAAAAATTATATTTAATCATTAAATAAATGTTATTGATATTTTAATGTACATTAATTTCCAATACTTCAGTTTCGTCATTAGAATAGATTAAATTTACATTTAAATCAGACTTTAACCTTATAAAATCAATGTTATAAAATTGTTTTATTTTGTGACGTCTTTCAGCGGGGACAGCAAAAGGAAGTAATCGCATCTCTTCTGTTGTTATCATATAAACCTTATTATCAGGAAGATAGTCAAATGTCTTTGAAATTGTCAAATTAGATTGATAGCCAAAATTTGAAGGGATGATATCTCTATAATATTTTAAATAAGTAATGGTTTTAAAACCTTTTAATCCATAATAATAAACTGGGTATTGAGTTGTATAATCTTCTCTTAAAAGCGGTATTTCTGTTTCTTTATAGTCTAAAATCCAATCAAGTCCTTTTTTATCTTTATAAGTGAATGCGGTATTTGCTCCACCAGTCCAGGGGCTGGAGTATAAATTAAAAAAACAAGAGAGGGTTATTAATGAGAGAATTAATGTAAAAAGCAAAGTATATTTAATTTTTTGTTTTTCAATATTTACTGAAATTAAAATTCGATAAAAATATATTCCACAGATTATTGTAGAAAAAAGAATCCCATAACTTAAAGCTCTGATTGGTTCAAAAATAACAAAATAACTAAAAATCATTGCAATTCCGATTAATAATGAACTAATAAATTGAATTATATAATAAATATCGTTTATTATAATTTTATTTTTTTGATAGTAATTTCTTATTAAATATATTACAAATAAAAATGAAATTAAAAAATAAATGGTAATAGGACCATATACTTTTAAGTAACGGTCAATGATAAGCCATATTGATGCATCTGACTTTGAAATGATGTCAATTTGATAATCGAATATTGTAATTGTTTCATATTGTCCTAAAAGAGCTTTAATTATATTACTTAATGTCTTCAATAATGACATGAAATGAATAATCCAAAAAGAAAAAACGATAAATAATATTGTTATTAAATTAATCGCTATAATTTTTCTATATTGTGTTGAATTTTTAAACCTAGACCATATCTCCAAAATTATAAAAATTAAAAATGTAATTATAAGTAAAATTGTTATCAACGGATGACAATAAACAATGAAAAATAAAGGAAATATTAAACAAATATAGAATTCACCTTTAATATGAGTTGAAATTATTTTTTGATATAAAAAAAGAATTAAAGGAATTGTTAATATAGCATAAAAGAAAGGATAAAAAGCATAGTAAGAAAAAGAAAAAATGAGAGGAATCCCAAAGATAGATATGAATATGCCACCTTTTTTTGAACCAATCAAGATTTTACCAAAAATATATAAATAAATTATATAGAATAAAAAAAACAAAATTATAATAATATTTACTAATTCATTCTCATTTAATAAAGAAATATTTAAAATAGAAAGTAATATGTGCATTATAGGATATATGTCTGATTGTAATAAAAATCCTGAATTTGATATAATATTGGTAGCAAAGAAATGATAATAGATATCCCCCCCACCACGATTCATTGAATAATAACCTCTTATAGTTGGTAGTAATAAAAATACAATTTCTAGCAACAATATTGAAAAATAACCAAAAATCCAAGTTTTTGATATTTTATAAAAAGAATGAAATATTGCATAAAAACTGAAAAAAATATTAATTGAGACCAATATCCACAATGATACGGGATATGCCTCATAAATTGATAGTTCATATCCCGTTGCTGGTGGTGTGATAGCGATAATAAGTAATGAAAAAAGCAATGTGATTACGATAATAAGCGGAAGTGCTCGTTTTTTTACTTCAGGATTCTGGTAAAATAATATTTGAGAATTCAATGCGGCTCACCCATATCATGAACATACCAGATTTTACAATTCTCACTTAAATATAAGCAATTTCCCCTTTACATACGTATGTAACCGGTATGAGGAATGATACTGTTTATTGGATTTCCCCCAATATCTTCCTCCACCTCTCCACCGCCTTCTCGAACGTAAACTCCTCCTCCACAAACCTCCTCCCCCGCTCTGCAATCCTCTCCAGGTCAGGATGGTTTAACGCCCGCAGCACATTCCTCGCAATACATTCCGGTGAGTTGTCCTCCATGATAAAACCCGTCTCGCCATCGCGGATCACGTCCGGTATCGCCCCGACCGGTGTGGCAAGCACCGGTGTGCCGCAGGCCATGGCCTCGAGCATGATGTTGGGGAGTCCCTCGGTGTAGGAGGGGAGGACGAGGAGCCGGAGCTGATTCAGGTATTTCGGGAGGTCATCATGAGAGATCCAACCCGGGAGGTCAACTCTGGTAGTGATATTTTCTTTATCCAGCGATGTTTCAATACTCATTTTCAGCTGCCCATCCCCGCCGATGAGCACGCGGAGGTCCTGCTGTTCGCTGAGGATGGCGGGCAGGGCCTGGACAAAATGCTGGACACCCTTTTCTGCACTCAGGCGGCCGATGTAACCGATGAGAGGGGGGCGGTCGGGGAATGAGGTGGTGACGGTGAAGGTGGTGAAGTCGATAAAGTGTTCGTGGGCGATGAGGATTTTGTGGCGATAGGGGGTGAGGTGATAATCGTGAATGAGTAATTTTGAGTAAACAATTATTGTATTTGCAAAATGGAGACATGGATGTCGAAGAATTCTTAAACCTGATGTTAAAGGATCATTAAAAGATTGATGAGTTTTAATAGAAGAACCTGCAAGTAACAAAATGACTTTCTTATTTAATATTTTGGTAAATATAACTGGAAGTAATAATGTATCCCCTCCAATTAAGAAAATCAATATATCTATTTTATTTCTTGAATTGAATATTCTTTTTGTGATTTTTATTTGCAGGAGTAAATAGTTAAAAATTCTTAAAAAAATATTGTAATTTTTTTTGTTTGAGATACAATGGATGACTAAATTTTTATCTTCTTTATAGTGATAAAATTCATATTTACCCATAATAAGATGAATTGAAGGGGTTATAACACTTAAAATTTTAATTAAATTTCTTAAAGGTGTTAGATTGGTTGTATTTGGATGATTAATAATGCAAATTTGCATGGTAATCAATCATTTTTTATATTATCGATAACATGTCGATAACATACTTTGATATTGTCCACAATTGCATCAAGATTAAGTTTATCATTCACCAGCATCTTTCCCATTTTAGAAAATTTTTCCCTCAATACCTCATCAAGAACAATCTTCTTTATTGCCTCTGCTAATTCAACAGGATCTCGCTCAACTACTATTCCCGCCTTTTCAACCACATCTGCAATATGGCATCCAGTTGTTACAATAACTGGCGTTCCGCATGCCCAAGATTCCAATATGGTATTAGCAAATACCTCATATCGTGATGGAAGGACATATACATCAGCATCTACGTATGCAGATAATTTTTCTTGATCATATAAAGGACCGGTGAACAATGGCATTTTTCCAGGTTTTAATTCCCGAATTTGTTTTTGTAATGCAGAAATATAGTTATCATCAGGCCCTGCAATAACAAGCCTCGCGTTCGGAATTTCTTTTAACACTTCAGCATATGCTTCAATTAAGAGATCTATTCCTTTAATTTTATGAATCCTCCCCAAAAAAAGAATAATCTGTTCATTATCGGAAATTTTATATTTTGATCGAAAGGTTCCTCTTTCAGGAAGGTTCGAGAATTGCGATAAATCCAGACCATTAGGAATGATTACAATCTTGTTTTCTGGAACACCCATCTTGATATATTGGTCTGATTCGGTCTTTGTGAGCGCAATGCATTTTGCAGCATTTTTTAGAATTTCATTTCCCCACATCATGTCAAAAGCTTGTTTTAATAATTTTTTTTCGAAGAAAGGCAATACCGAACCACGTGCCTGGAGAATATAAGGAATTCCCATTTTTTTGGCATAGTTACTCACTATGGCATTCTGATACGAACGGAAATTTTGTAAATGAATAATATCATACTTCGATATATTTTTAGAAAGCCACGCTTTCATTTTTGGAGAATATAAAAACAACCCTATATGAAGAGAAGATTCTGTGGGAATGACTTCAACATTTTTAAGTTTTTTCGCATATACAGCATCAAAATGAAAATCAGTTGTTAACACCGTAATGTCATGTCCTCGTTCGGATAATTTTTGACATGTTAAAAAAGTTGAGATAACCGATCCCCCAAATTTCGGTGAAAAAAAAGGGATCACCTGTAATATCTTCATTTCCAGCCTCGTTTCAACTCATCATTTACGCATTCTTCATCTTGATTTCTCAACTTCTTCGCGATGCTGTATATTAACGGCTTCATCGGAGAATCCATGACAATCTTTGCACATATTTCACTGTTGAATAATATCCAGGACAATCTGTCGATTATTGTTTTATTCACGTTGAACTGCATACCATATTTTCTCCAGTCCTCGTTTATCGCAACCTGGGAGAGAGCAGTAGTCCCCAGCCCTTCCTTTTCTGCAGTCAGGATATGCTCAACCTTGGAGAGAGGTATCCCCATCACGGCTGTGCCAAGACTGTCGGCGACGACCGGGTTGTTTGCCGTAATGAGTAAATCTGCTTTCACTGCCTCACCATACATCGGGCCATGTCCGTCGAGTGCATAGATACCATCGATGAGAACAATTTTGGGATTGAGGGACCGTGTGATCAACGCAAGTTTCCTACTCAGGTTTTTGTGGTGCAGGCACCGCATGGTATCCGGGTAACAGCCCCAGAGGTTCTTCATGCTCAACGTGACGGTTGTCATGGCATGGACCTTCAGGACGGGGACTGAGATGAGACAATCGATATCGTGAAGGAGCATTTTGGGGAGTTGGACACGAACCGTTTTTCCCTGGATGGTATCTTCGACGGTTTCTGCGGGAATGGTCGAGAGATTGATCAGCTCTGCTCCTGTATCCCTGCAGATCTCGTGCATCCCGTGCCCTTTGAATGCCTGGTCCGCAGTGAAAGAATGATTGCCGCCGTCGGATTCGCCGACAATGACCCGTGAAGCACGGTCTTTCAGCAATTCGAGGAGGGATCGGAGGAAGGCCGGATTCGTGGTGATCCCTTCCTTGTAAAAGGGGTACGTGAAATTTGGCTTGACGAATACCGTGTCATCGTTTTTCACATGCTCTTCCCACCGGATGAATGAGAGACTGTCAGAGATATCCTGTTTCAAATCCCGTATTTTCGTGATATAGGCACGGTATTCAGTGGGCATGAACCATTCCTCTCAGGGTCTCTTCGAAACGGTTTGTGATCGTTTCCCAGTCATTTTGTTTCACAAAAGCTCTCGCCTTCTCACCGAGGTGCATCATCGATCCGTTTTGAGAGATTATCACTGCGTTCCGGACGACTCCTTCCGCATTTTCGACGTAGACGACGCCGTTGTCGGTGCCGAATTCCTTCATGATGCCCGGTAATTTTGTCGCAATCACGGGTTTTCCTGCCGCCATATACTCGTACATCTTGATGGGGACGATGTTTCGCATGATCTCGTTGTTCTGTGCCGGGAGGATGCAGATATCGGAGGCGGCAAGGAAATCGGGGATCGAAGCGTAGGGTTGCCACCCGACAGTGATGATTCTGCCTTTCACGTCGGGAGTCGATTTCAATTTCTGCAGGTCGTCCCAGAGGTCGCCTTCCCCGACGACGAGGAGTTTCAGATGGCCCGGGGCATCTTCTTTCACGAGTGCAGATGCGACCTCCCGTATGCCGGAGAACTCGTAGAGCCAGCCCATGAAAAAGAGGACAATGTCATCCGGGGAGATCCCGAGTTCTTCCCGCTTCTTTTCGCGGTCAGCATGTTTCAGCCAGTCGAGGTCGATTCCTGCCCGGATAACCCGTGTCTTCTCCGGGGAAGCCCCCATCCCGATGGTATAGTCCCGCAATGCTTCGTTGATGGAGAGGACGAGATCAGAGCGTTCATAGTTCGATCGTTCGATCGAGCGGGCAATGCCCTGGAAAAAAGGTTGTGGGACGAGCCGGTGCAGTTCATCGATGATGTAGTACACAAACGGGATACCCCTCGAACGGCACTGGGAGATCGCGATCTTTGCGTTTAAAATACCGAATCCCACCACCACATCAGGTTTGAAGGTCTCCATCTGGTAGATGATCTCCTTCCTGTGTGAGGTGAGGAGCGAGAGATACTCGATGACAGGAAGCTGGACAATCCCGGGCCTGACCACCGTAATGGCTGCCCCAGGGATCGCTTTCGGTGGTGCCTGTACCTCGAGGCGGGATGAGAGAATTTTCCGCTCCGGGTCCCTGCGCCAGACGATGTCAAAATCGATCACCCTGACATCGTGCCCCCGGGAGACCAGGCGTTCCATCAGGTGGTGGCTCTGGTGCGGCCCTTTTGCGATCCAGTTTGATTCCTGAACGACGAGGATCCTCATCGGGATCCCTCAATTATTGCAACATTTCCAAAAAAATTGCCAAATGATTTGTGTGTTAATAAAAATTGACTGAAGATAAGGGATATCATGAATAGAGATCGAGAAACTATCTCTCTTTTTCCATAATATGGGGGAATAAAATAGAATTGGACGTTCATTTGTATCTTTTTCTCATGAAAAATTGATTGAATATCTGAAATATCGATTCGGTTTGGTTCTATTCCACACCATTCCTTCTTAAAAAAACCAAATTTTGTTAATATTCGGGTGATTGTACAATTCATGATATCAATGAAAATGACGTCATGTGAGATTCTAAGTATCTCTTTTACTGCTTTTTCATGGCTGGGAAAGTGATGTAACGCCATAAAAATAATTCCGAGATCAAATGCATTGTCTTTGAATGGTAAATTTTCTGCATCTCCACAGAATAAATCAAGGTGATTAATATCCTTTTGAATAATTCTTATTTTTGCACTATCCAGCTGTCCTTTTGCGATATCAAGCAATGCAACATGACGAGCTCCATTTTCCAGAAAAAATTCAGCCTCCTTCCCATGGCCCCCGCCAACATTGACAATTTTTTTATTTTTTATTCTTTCAAGAATTCCTTTATTATTTAACAAATAATCATCCCATTTTTCCGAGTATCCCTGAGATTTGATAGTATGATCCACGGGACCTTTCCATGATCTCCTCTCAATCTCTTTGGTACTTGAACCGATGACCATTGTTAAAATTCCGCACTCTTCGCAATGTTCTCCCAGTTCTCGACGAACCACCGGTGCGTCTCCCGCAGCCCCTCTGCAAAGGTCGTCTTCGGCTGGTACCCGAGCAACCTCTGCCCCTTGGCGATACACGAGAGAAGGTGCGCCTTCTTGTCCCAGTCACGCCGTTCCCGGTAGACGATACCGGCCCTGCTCCCGGTGAGGGTGAGCACGGTGTTTGCCATGTCGATCACCCGCTGTTCTTCGCCCGAGCCGAGGTTGAACGCCTCGCCGATCGCCTCCTCCCGCACACCCATGGCGAGGAGGCCGTTGACGATGTCGCCCACGTAGGTCCAGTCGCGGGTCTCGGTGCCATCGCCGGTGATGGGGAGCGGTTCGCCCTTCATCGCCCAGTAAAAGAAGTTCGGGATGACGTTCCGGTACCTGCCGGGGACTTCGCCGGGACCGTAGGAGTTGAAGAACCGGGCGTTGACGATGGGGAGCTGGTAGAGGTTGTAGAAGTAGTTCGTGTAGAGTTCGCCGAGGAGCTTTGTCACCTGGTAGGGGGTGAAGAGCCGGATGGAGACGTCGTGCTCCTCGAACGGCATCTTCGAATCGAGGCCGTAGACACCGCAGCCGGAGGAGGAGTAGACGAAGCGTTTCACGCCGGTGAGGTGGGCGTACTGGAGCACTTTCAATATCCCCATGCCGTTGACCAGGAGATCGGTCTCGGGATTGTCGACCGAGTTCTGGTTGGCAAAGTGGGCGGCGAGGTGGAAGACGTACTCGGGTCTCTCCTTGAATACACGCCTGAGTGCCTCGTCATCGAGGATGTCCCCCTTCACGAACACGATGTTTGATGCCCGTGGTATGTTCCACTCGTAGGACGAGGCGAGGTTGTCGAGGATGATGACTTTCTTTACGTTCAGGTCGGCAAGTCTCCTGCAGAGGTTCCCGCCGATGGCACCCGCGCCACCGGTGACGAGAATGGTGGAATCCTGATAAAATTCATCGAAATTTTTCATTTCTTTCACCTTTGCGTGGAATCATTGAGAATTGTGGTGAGATTTTGGATGGCATTTGCATCGCATTTGCGTCGCATTTGCGTCGCACTACGACAGGACATAGTAGGTCCCCCTGCCCACTCCCCGACGTTGGATAACGCGCCTGGAAAGAAGGGCGGTCAACTCCCGCAGCGCAGTATCCTTGGAGACTCCCAGGACATCCACGCAGGTGGTTCTCGTGATGGTACCATGTTCTTTCAGATACGCCATGATTGCACGTTGCCTGTCGTTCAGGAGGTCCCAATGCATCTCACCAAACTTCTCTTTGGTGGAAAATATCGTGACCTGCACGCTGTTTTTGCCGGTGATGATCTCGGGCATCCTTGGTTTGAGTGGGTGGTTTCGGTGCTCTTCGAGGATCTTGTCCCACCCTTCGCCCATCTCTTCGATGTAATTTACTTTCGAAAGCAGGCTGGTGATGACGGGATTGCGTGAATACTGTGCATGCACGATATTTTTTGCGGTGACACCCCTGGGTAGACCGCCAATGTTGAAAAATTCTATCCTGTCGTCGAACATCTTGATGATGATCTTCCCGCCCTGGTCTTCATAGTCCCGGTGGCACACCGCGTTCGTGACCAGCTCCCGGAGAGAGAACCTTCCATATTCGGGAATATCATCCCTTGTGAGGGTGCCGGCAGAAAGTCTTGACATTAATGCAGTGTGCTCCACCAGGTAGGTATAGCACCTGTCTATCTGCGAAAAGAGGTTTCCCCGGAAAACCTTGAAGTCACGCTTCTCCCCTCCGACGCCAGTGCCTGCATACCTGGCCAGGGCGATGTAGGAATTGGGAAAAAATTTCTGGGGATCTTTGCCGAATAATAAGATTCCCGCATTCAGAGGCGTTTCGTTCTGTATCGTGCGTGCCGCTCTCAAAAATTCAAGAGGCGATGAAGCAACCTTCTTTTTTGAAATTCGTTCGTAAAGAGGGATTAGTTCCTCCGTCACAAATGCCCAGTCGATATCATCAAGAGTGGCACCTTCGCAGAGCCGTTCGTCCCATGTCACCTTTCTCTTCTCTTCCTTTGCCATTTTCCGGATCTCGTGCGAGGATATCCTCTGGTTGCTCCTCCCCACACGTTTAAACGCCTTGTCGTGAAAAAACACGGGTTTTTCCGGGTTCTCCTTCACCTGGATCAAGAGTAGGGTTCTGTTTTGGAATTGGACAGTCTGCGGGGAGGGATACACGGGGGGATCAGCGTTGCGCTTTATATACCCGGCAAGATCTTCAAGGGTACTCCTGCCCACATCAATTCCTGTCGCATCCCCAGTATCGGTTACACCGACCAGGATGGTCCCGCCGCGGGTGTTGGAAAACGCAGACACACACTCCATGATCTTATCTTTCTGTGAAAGTGAAGGTTTGAACTCCACCTGTTCGTTCTCTCCACCCAAAATCAACCGGGGAATGTCTGCCGCGATATCCATTCTCTTTCAGTTCATCCTGTAATAGTGTTTCATCCAGTCTGCGGTCCTTCGAATCCCTTCTTCCGGCGGTATCCTGGGGTTGTGCTTGAGGTCCCGGATCGCCTTTGAACAGTCGATGGTCTTCACCTTCGTGGTGAATGGTTCCGCGTCTTCATACGTAACGATCGAATCATCTCGCCCGACGGCAGCAAGCACGAGGTCCGAGTACTCCTTGATGTCTTTCTCCCATTCGGGCCGTCCTGCAACGTTGTAGACTTCCCCGGGGATGAAATTGTCCACGATGTTTGCCCAGGTCCGGCAGGAGTCCTCCACGAAATCGATGATCCTCTTGTGACCCTTGAACACGGTGTAGGGTTTGCCATGGAGCGCGTGGTAGATGAACTTCGGGATGAACCCGCGGTAGGGCGTGTAATGTTCGTGCGGGCCGTAGCAGTTGACCGGGCGGACCCGCACCGTCTCCGTTCCGAACATCTTTGCCGAGTTCATGCACATCAGTTCTCCTGCCCACTTCGTGATGGCGTAATCGTTCATCTGGTAGGTATCGCGGATGGGGTTCTTCTCCATCACGTCCTCGGTCATCACGCCCTCGTAATCCCCGTAGACTTCGGCACTGGAGAAAAAGACCATCCGGAACTTAAGCCTCTCCTGGAGCCGGAGCAGGTGCTTTGTCCCGATAACGTTCGTCTGCCAGAGGTTCTCGTAGTAGTCTTCACCGTTCCACCGGCCGTACTCGGCGGCGAGGTGGTAGACGTAATCAAAAGACTGCCTCTCGAATACCCGCTCGAGCTGGCGGTAATTCCTCACGTCGGCCCGGGAATAATGTTCACGCTCGGTATTGTACAGGTCGACGGCAAAGACCTCGTGGCCACGGGAACAAAGCTCGTTGATGAGGTTCGTCCCGATGAACCCCGCACCGCCCGTCACAAGGATCCGTTTTGTGCCCATGTCTTCCCGTCACGCCCTCCCCATCTTCACGACCTGCACCAGGCTATTCAAAATCAGCCCCGTCGTCACGAGCAGCAGTCCCAGGATCAGGAGCGTGATGCCGCCGATGAACAGGATCGAGTGGAAGGGCCCGCCCGCGACCAGATCGGAGACGGCATAGAGGGAGGCACCGATCCCGGCGAGGGTCAGGACGCTGCCCGGCACCCCGAAGGAGAGGAGCGGCCGCCGGTACCCGACGATCCCGATGATGTGGGAGAGCACGTCGAGACCGTGGGCGAGGGGGTGTTTCTTGTGGCCGTTGGAAACCGCGTAGGTGACGCCGATGGGGACTTCGCTGATGGCAAGGCCCCGGCTTGCAAAGTGTGCGAGCATGTCGGACTCGATGTTGTAGCCCTCGGAGTAGAAGTCGAGGTTCTCGAGGGCACGGCGGCCGAGGACCCGGAACCCTGACTGGGTATCTGAGCAGGAGACGCCGGCGCTTGCCTTCGTGGCAAGATCGAGGGTCTTTTGGCCAAGGACGCGGTAGGGGGGGATGGCATTCCTGCCGTTGAGGAAGCGGGACCCGATCACCAGGTCTGCCCTGCCGGCAAGGACGGGCTTGACGAGCTCGGGGATCTCGGCAGGGTCGTGCTGGCCGTCGGCGTCGAGCATGACGACGGCGAGGGGACCGTACTGCCTGGCACGGGCAAAACCCTTCATGAGGGCCTGGGCCTTGCCGAGGTTGATGGAGTGTGCGAGGACTTCGGCGCCGGCAAGGGAGGCGATGCGTGCGGTCTGGTCGGTGGAGCCGTCGTCGACGACGATGACGTGGTCGACGTGCTGGCGGGTCGAGAGGACGACGGTGCCGATGGAAAGCTCCTCGTTGTAGGCAGGGATGACCGCGATGATCCTCTTTGGGAGTTCTTCCGGTGAAAAGAGGTCTTCAGGTTCGGTATCGTCTGCATACCCTTTCCCGGGGATGACCTGGGAGAAGAGGGGGCGGGGGGAGGGACGGGGGGAAGGCTGCAGGGGCCTGACCGCCCCCTTCGCCGTGTTCATGCCAAGCATCTCCTCGAACTGGAAATAGTGGGCAAGCAGCGAGGAAATGGCGCTTTCTCCGATACGGATCTCGGGATCTCCGGCGGTTCTGTCAGGGCGCTCGTCGGGGTGCATCATCTCGTCCTCGGGGGCGGATTTCCGTGATCAGGATGATCAGGGTACCCGGATTTCCGATCTGCCCGAGTATATCCGGTATTCTGGTCGAAACGTATTTCTTTTATGAAATAAAAACTTTTCGCCGTTTTTTTGGAAAAAGTGGGTTTTGGATGGCGGTGGAGAAGAATGGGGGGAGTATGTGCGGGTTTCAGTGTGGGGGGGGATCGCAGGGAAGTACGTGTCTGACCACGCCCACCCGCCCCCGCCGCCCGCCCGACCGGAGGGGATGAGAGTGCCTGGGTGAGCACCATGCCCGGGTCCCTATGACAGGAAAGATGAGGGAAGATAGGTACGCACCAGGAGATAGTACCCATTGGATTTTCCCCGTTATCACCGGAGAAATGCGGAGAAATCCCGGCGCATGAGCCGTATTCCCCTCCAGAATCATTATATGGATTTTCATACAATGTCTGGTGAGATAGGTGAGTTGGGGTGTCACGCCTGCGACATCTGCTCCAGGAGAAACGTGAAGGCATTCTCTCGTATTGCGTCACAATACGATGTAACCAATGTCCGCGTGTTCGGATCGGTGCAACGGGATGAGGATACGGAAGGGAGTGATGTGGATCTTCTCGTCGACTTTGAGCGAGGGAGGAATCTCCTTGACCAGGTGGGATTAAAAACAGGATCTCGAAGATTCGCTCGGATGCAGGGTGGATGTCGTCACGGAGGCTGGTTTGCACTGGTATATACGGGACAGGGTCCGAAAGGAGGCAAGGGCATTGTGAAAGATGACCTCCTTATATCTTATCACTATGCGAATATATCTGTACATTCCTATGATAACCCAGTGTGAATCAGCAAGGTGGTAGAAGGTGACAAAAAAAGCTCTCCGTATGAAAGTGAGGTCAATCGAGGAAATACGATGCGTTCTACGGGAGCATATCGCAGAATTATCGAGAAAATATAGAATACTCTCCCTTGAGTTGTTCGGATCTTATGTCCGCGGGGAACAGAAGAGGAGTAGTGACATCGATATACTTGTGGAATTCAGCCAAGGAAGGTCTCCAACGCTGTTTTCCTTTATAGCACTTGAGCAGGAACTTACCGATCTGCTCGGTGTAAAGGTCGACCTGGTCGAGAAACGTACGCTCAAACCAGGGCTTCGCAACCGCATCTTACACGAGGCAGTCCCAATATGAGTCCTCCGAGAGAATTAAGGCAGGGATCTCGAAATCTCCTGCAATGGCATCCTGTGTCTTTCTGTCATTCAAGTACTGTTCAAATGAATATCCCTGTACATAATGCTCGATAGTGAGAATGGCATCCTCGCATATCCTCGAGTGCCTCCAATGGATCACGCGTTGACATATATCACATCACGGGTCAGGGCCTGGAACAACCGGGGACGATGAGTGATACCTCCCTTTTGAAATGAGCTCGACCCTGTGGGAAAGGCGGTCTTCGAGGTATTCCTTCAGATCAACGACTTCCCACTCTATCGGCTCGGAAAAGTCCACCAGGATATCGATATCGCTCTCCTCCGTCTCCTCTCCCCGGGCATATGAACCAACAGTGCCGATCTCCGCGTACTTTGAAACGGTCTTGCAAATAAGGCAAGGGATCGGCAAGGACCTGCAAGAATGAGTCAAGCGAAGGAACATTGCGATCCTTTTGAGCATATGGGGACAAGCGTATTGTGGATAAATAGTGCGTATCAGGGCAATGGATCTTTTCCCCCTGAACTCGGGGTTTCCTCATGTCAGCTGCCCGTAAAGGATGAGTGTGTCAGGTGTATCTTTGTATCAGGCAGTAACCGGTTAGAGCAAGTCCTTATCCCGGCCCGCCATCCATCCCTCCGCCACCCCCCCCACACACATAGGATGATAAGAAGTCTCGATGGGGTTTCTTCTCCGACAGAAGATGGCTCAATTGCGTCCCACACCGTACGGCAGGAGGTGCTGGCAGCGTCCAAAACCGGGGAAATGGTCCCTTTTTCGATCGGGAATCTCCAGCACAATCGGCATCAGGGATCGCAGAGCCAGAAAGGAGATTAAAGTTCCCGCCCTTCGCTGAGCACTTCGGCGATGAATGGATTCCCTGCGGTGATCAATGCAGCAAACTCTGATGGGGTGTAACAGAGCGGTTCAAGCGGAAGGTCGGACATTTCCCGAACCAGCGACGGCCTCTCGTGGAAACGAAGCGGGAAATCGCCGACCACGATGAGATCGATATCGCTCCCTTCATGCACCTCTCTCCGGGCATAGGAACCGTGGAGAATGATCCGGTCGATACGGTACCGCTGACGGAGCGAGCGGGCAAGCAGCTCGAGCTTCGCATCTATTTCTGCATACAGCGCCGGACCGCGTCCAGGATCAAACCTGCAGAGCGAAGGCATCGATCTGCATCCTCCTTCGTGAAGTATTCAGAGGGAATCATCGAACCGGCGAGCCCGTTGGGATATCGGGAGGTGATATACACATTGTCGAGGAGTTTTGCCTCCTGTTCAAGGGAGGGCATGCAATCGGCTCTCTTCTGGGATTCCAGGAGCAGCTCATACACCGAATGGGTGAGAATCTTTCGGTATCCTGCTCCATACAGGAGGGATTTGATTGCTTTTTCGGCTGCCTGCTGTGCCTGGAAGCAAGCCCATTCATAGCGTGCACCCTGCATCGAGACCTGTGCTGCAGCGAGGTCACATTCAGCCTGGCTAAGCCATCTGGCGGCCTCTTCCCTGTTTCCGCGGGCCATGTATAAAGGGATCAGGGTCGTTTCAGGGTATCAAGGTATCGTGGATGAGCACTAGCATGGGGGTGAATGAATACACCCCCTGCTGATACCGGAGTATTCCCTGCTCTTGTCCTGGCAGTCTTGCCAGAGAAGGATTTCATACCTCATCCCGCCGCCCGCCCGACCGGAGGGGATGAGAGTGCCTGGGTGAGCACCATGCCCGGCCATTCTCCCGGGATGGAGCATCCTTGCGATCCCCTTGCGTGGTTATGGGTTCCAGGATAGGGACAGGGGTGGTCGGGCGGGACCTTTCTGTGGCAAGTCACCTTTTCCCGGAAGGTTGGTGGCGTTTCAGCCCTATCGGGACAGACCCGCCGCCCCAAAGGGCTTCCCGGTGGTGGTGTTTGGCGACTGGACTTGCATGGGGATAGGAGAGTCCGGTTTAAAAAAAACCCATGAAGAAAGTGATTCTATAAATAGATAGGGGGTCCTATGAGAATGTAACTGCAAAGGGGAGTTCAGGCTATGAAAAATCGGGCAGATATCATGCAACCTTGAAAAATGCCAGGGAAGACCTGTACAAACGGTTTTCAGTCAGAAAGATAGGTATTTTTGGTTCTGTTGCCCGCAATGAACAGACTGACTCAAGCGATATCGACCTCCTGGTTGAGTTTGCGCAACCCGTTGGCTGGGTCACCTTCATGCGCCTGGAGACGTACCTGTCCGAAAAACTGGGGAGCAAAGTCGATCTCGTTACTCCGGATTCGCTGAAACCTGCAATCAGGCATGAAGTCCTCGAGCAGGTCATCGATGTCTGAACGAAACGTGAAATTGTATCTGGAGGATATCGATAGTGCGATCTCCTCGATAACCGCCTATACCCGGGACATGTCGTATACCGCTTTTTTGGCTCTTCGCTATTTTGAGTGGGTGAATGGGAACCAAAAGTGGGGGCTGATCGCCCCCACACCCCCACATGAGGATAGACCCGCCGCCCCCGACGGGGCGCCCCCGCGGCGGTTCAACTGGCTCACTTTTCTGATGACCGAAATACTGGTTAGATGGGATAACTTAGACTATCTTGTGTGCTGGTAAGATCTTAGCCGATCTTGTGACACAACCAAAATTCTCCCGCATCAGCTCTGGTGAGCCGAACTCCCCTGCCATCCGGGTCCCTGGGAAGGGCAGTGTATCATGCACCGCGGGTTCCCCTGTGTGGGGAAACATTATGACGTGCCCATTTCCATAATTTCCTATCCCATGGTCCGGGCAGAAGAATTCCTGGCGGAACACCCCGACGTCGCAGAAGTTGTTGGGGATATCCCGAAAGGTGGCGTGATTGCCATCATCCTCTTTGGCAGCCATGCAACAGGGCGGGCAGGCCCCCTCTCGGACATCGATCTCTGCATCGTGACGGAAAAACCCCTCCCGGGGGAAGAGAAGGATAGTGTCCTCTCCCATGCATCACGGAAGATCTCGCTCTCGCTTTTTTGGGACCTCCCCCCGGCAGTCCGGTTCCGGGCACTCAAAGAGGGAGTCCTCCTCTGGGGCACACCAGACCTCCGCCTGCAGAGGATAAAAGTCCAGGCGGTCCGGGCATATTTGAATGTCAAACCCCTCCTCGAGCGGCATGCCAAGAAGATCCTCGGGGTATGATGCAATGGCGTATGACAGGGAACGGATCGGGAGGATAACAGGGCAGATTGAGCGGTATCTCAAGGATCTTGACCTTTTTTCCCCGGATGACCCGTCCCTCCCGGGAGACAGGATCCGTTTCTATGCCCTTTCCATGGTCCTCTTTTCCCTCCTCGACAGCCTCATCGACCTTGGCTCCGAGATCGTGGCTGCACACGACCTCGGGATGCCGGCCACGTATCGCCAGACCTTCGCCCTGCTCGCGCAAGGGGGGTTCATTGGAGAGGAGACTCTCCGGACCATGTCAGTCCTCGTTTCGTACAGGAACCGGCTGGCCCACGAGTACGGAGAGATCACGCCGGCAGACCTCGTCGCGCTCCTCTCCTACCGGGGAGAGATCCGCACGTTCGTTGAAAAAATGAAGGAGATCGTAAGAGAAGACAAAACCAGGTAGGGTCCTTTCATCCTTGGTGGCGGGAGGGAAGAGACAAACCCCGGGGGGATATTGGGGCTGTCCAGGCCAAGAGTGGGCAGGTCCCGAGGGGAAAAAATCCTCATTCCCTCCGCCGGGAGGCGAGCACGGCGGGGACGAGGGCAGCGAGGGCAAGGCCGGGGAGGGAGAGCGGGCTCTTTTCGGCCGGCGGGGGAGTCTGTTCGGTGGTCACTGCCACCGTTTCCGGGGGAGGAGCCATGGGGGTCCTTGCCTCTCCCGGTCCGGGTGTCGCGGTCGGCGGGGGCAGGGAGAGTTTCTCCTCGAGTTCGTCCGCCCGTGCCTTTCCGTCCAGGGCAGCGGCAAGGCCGGGGTGGATGGCGAGCGCCCTGTCGAACGCGACCCGTGCCCGGGAGACGTCACCGGTTGTAAGGAAGACCTCGCCCTGCCCGGTCCACGGGTCCGGCTCACCCGGCTTGATCTTCGCAGCCCTGGCAAACGAGGAGAGGGCGCTATCGAACATGCCAAGGAGAGTCTCGGTCTCCCCCTTCCCCATCCAGGCCGCGAAGGAGGCGGGGTCGGCAGCGACCGTCCGGTTGTAGGCTGCCAGGGACTCGTTGTATTTGCCCTCGCGGAAGAGGGTGCGGGCCTCCAGGAGCAGGGCCTCTGCAGAGGTCCCCGACGGCCCGGAGGACTGGGCACCGGCCCCGCCGGAGCCCGAGTCACCTGACCCCGAGGGCGGGCCATCCGATGACCCTCCCCCGGAAGAAGGCCCGGACGTCCCGCCTGACGATCCCCCGTCACCCGGGCTCCATCCCCCGGGATCAGGGACATCGGGAAAGTCCGGGAGGCCGCCACAGCCGCAGTCATCGGCCGCGACGATAATGACCAGGAGAAAGAGGAGGACAAGGGAAAAGACAGCAAGGCGGGTGGACAAGCGTTGCATGGGGTACTATGGATGGGGCAGGGTAAAAAAAACCTTCTCCCGTCCGGGAAGGGAGGCAAAACCCCTCCGGGGGAAGGAAGGCAGCACCCTCGTGACGGCCGCGGATGCGGTAATCGCACCACGGTGCGCTGATTTTTCATCAGCCGGACCTGGCGCGGGCCGCAATCACGTGTATTTCCCTCCCTTGGGACTGTGCCCCCGGAGAGAATCATGACATTTTTTCCGGGTAATCCGCGGGTGCCAGGACGGGAAGAGACGTTTTATCCCGGTAGTGCCGGGATTCCAGGTCACGAGGAGGGATGCATCGTTCTCCGCTGCGACCCGGATACTCTTTGCATCACCGTGCAGATGGCCCCCTCCCCGTGACATCCACGATTTCTGCAGTGTAATCGGCAAGGAACAGTCCTGCTGAGAGTACCGGGAGGGCGGGACAGAGGATAGTCATACCCGAGGCCGTGGCATAGGTCTCCCCCCGGGACTCTCGCTCTTTTAAAGGGGCGGTGACCAGAGCGGGGGAGTGGACCCTCAAAATACGCGGGGGATGGTCCCCGTCACCGGGAGAGGAGGTCCGCGGTCACGGGGTCCCGGGCGCAAACTTCGTCCCGTAGTGGATGACACCGGACTCCCCGTCGGCAGAGATCCGGCGAAACACCGGCCGGACCCGAAGCCCAATCCGTGCCTCCTCCGGCCTGCAGACCAGTTGCGCCGTGAACCGGGGCCCCTCGTCCAGCTGGACCACCGCGAGCACGTAGGGAGTCATCTGCTCGAACTGCTCACTTGCCGTCCGGATGACGGTGTAGGTCACAACAGTGCCGGTGCCGGCAAAGCGGTGCTCGACAATTTTGCCTGCCCGGCGGCAGTCGGGGCAGAGGTTGCGGGGCGGGAAGAAGTACCGCCCGCACGTGGCGCACCGCGTCCCGACGAGGTTGTAGCGCTGGGGTATCTTCCGCCAGAAGCGTGCAACAGAGGACATGATTCACACCCCCAGGATGTGGACGGCGACGGTCGCCCCCGTCCCGCCGACGTTGTGGGTCATCCCGATGCGGGCCCCGTCCACCTGGCGCCGTCCCGCCTCGCCCCGGAGCTGCTGCACGACCTCGCACACCTGCTTGATCCCGGTCGCGCCGACGGGGTGGCCGCAGGCCTTGAGCCCGCCGGACGTGTTGACCGGGAGGTCACCGCCAAGCGCCGTGACACCCTCCTCGGTCAGCCGTCCCGCCTCGCCCTTCCTGCAGAACCCGAGGTCCTCGATGGCGCAGATCTCGGCGATGGTGAAGCAGTCGTGGACTTCCACGAGGTCGATGTCCCGGGGAGAGAGCTGTGCCATTTCAAAGGCCCGCTTCCCGGCAGCGACCGTGGCATCGAGCGTGCTGATGTCCCGGCGGTCGTGGAGCGCGATGGTATCGCTCGCCTGGGCGCTCGCAAGCACGCGGACCGGCGTGTCAGTGTACTCCCTCGCCCGCTCGAGCGGGGCGAGCACGACGGCCGCCGCCCCGTCGGTGATGGGCGAGCAGTCGAAGAGGCGGAGCGGGTCGGCAACGAGCGAGGAGGAGAGGACAGTCTCGATCGTGATCTCCTGGGAGAACTGGGCGATCGGGTTCCTCGCACCGTTGTAGTGGTTCTTCACCGCGACCTGGGCGAGCTGCTCCCGCGTCAGGGGGTACCGGTTCATGTAGTCGGTCGCTATCATGGCGTAGAGGCCGGGGAAAGTGGCCCCGACGAACCCCTCCCACTCCCGATCGGCGGCGCCGGCAAGCGCGTCCACGCTCACCCCCGTCCCGACATCCGTCATCTTCTCGACGCCGGCCGCGACCACGATCTCCTCGAGGCCAGAGGCGACCGCGATGAAGGCCTGGCGGAAGGAGAGCCCCCCGGAGGCACACGCGGCCTCGACCCGCGTCGAGGGGATGTGGGCTGTCGCGAGCCCGGCATAGTCTGCGATCAGCGCACCGACGTGCTCCTGCTCGATGAACCTGCCGGCGCTCATGTTCCCGACGTACATGGCCCCGATCTCCTCGCCGGCGACGCCGGCGTCCTCGAGGGCCATCGTCCCGGCCTGGACGAAGAGGTCGCGGAAGGACGACCCCCACTTCTCGCCGAAGGGTGTGCACCCGATCCCGATCACTGCAACGTCCCTCATTTCTGCATCACGATCTTTCCCTTGTGCCGCGCGTACTGCGCGTAGTCGACATAGATGGGGTCTGCCAGGAGCGCTGCAACGCTTGGAGCAGCCTCGCGGCAGAACTCCCCGGACGCGATCGCATCCGTGACCTCGATATCAAACGCATCGCTCCCTGCCCCGGACCCAAACGACGCCATGAAGATGGTGTCTCCCGGCTTTGCGTGGTCAAGGGTTGCCGCAAGCCCGATCATCGAGGAGCCGCTGTAGGTGTTGCCGAGGGAGGGCACGACGAGGCCCGGCCGGATCTGGTCGGGCGAGAACCCGAGCGTCTTTGCGACCCGCTGCGGGAACTTCGCGTTCGGCTGGTGGAAGACGGCGTAGGTGTAGTCTTTTGGGCCCTTCCCGGTCTGTTCCATCAGGAGACGGCTTGCTCCCTCGATGTGGCGGAAGTAGCCGGGCTCGCCGGTAAACCGGCCACCGTGGCGGGGGTAGTCCTGCCCTTCCCTCCGCCAGAAGTCCGGCGTGTCCGTGGTAAACGAGCACGTCCGGTGGATAACCGCGATCGGGTCACGGTCCCCGATGAGGAACGCCGCACCCCCGGCGGCAGCGGTGTACTCGAGAGCATCGGAAGGGGCGCCCTGGGCGACGTCTGACCCGATTGCAAGCCCATACGTCACCATGCCGCTCGCAACAAGGCCCATGCACGTCTGGATGGCGGCCGTGCCGGCCTTGCAGGCAAACTCGTAGTCGGCCGCCGTCATGACGGGCGTCGCCCCGATCGCCTCCCCGACCGTGCAGGCCGTGGGCTTGACGGCATAGGGGTGTGACTCGCTCCCGACGTAGACGGCGCCGATCCCGGCAGGGTCGATTGCCCTCCGCCGGAGGGCGGATCGAGCGGCCTCGACCGCGATCGTGGCCGTGTCCTCGTCGAGGTCGGGCACGGACTTCGAGTGGACCCCGAGCCCTCCCCTGATGTCATCGGCGTTTGCACCCCAGACCCGGGCGATTTCCTCGACCCTGATCCGGAACCGCGGGATGTACACGCCGTACGTGATGATTCCTACCATTGTTCCTCCCTTAGTACATGGACGATCTCCTCGACGTCCATACCGGTGCAGAGCACCGTGATCCTGTCCTTTTCTGCCATCTTCGGGACGAGCGGGTGGACGAGGGCCGGTTCGATCCCCTGGAGGACGACGGCCCGGGGCTTGAAGGGCGTGACCCGGATCGCGACCATCGGCGACTTGCCGGAGGTGACGTCCGTGAATATGAGGGCCCTCTCCGTGCTCCAGCCGTAGATCCTGTTGAACTCGTTTGACGTGAGCTGGGTGATGGCGTTGATGCTGTTGATCACGGTGTACCCGTAGATCGCCTGGGAGAGCGACCCGCACACGGGCTCACACCGTATCAGCTCGGAAAACCGGCTCAGCGGCACGGGCGACGGGTAGTCATGGATGTCGTAGATGACATCGTCGTCAACGTCAGAATAGAGGATCTTGCCGAACTTCTTGATGTACTTGCCCCCGCTGGCCTCGTCGATGGAGAGGATCGTATCGACGATCTTGCCCACGACGGCCGTCCCGGGGCTCTTTCGCCTTCCGCTCTCGTAGTCGGAAATCACGGAAGGGGAGACGTCCAGGTGCTCGGAGAGGACTGCCTGGGGGATGTTGAAGCTCATCCTCCATTTTTTCAGGGCCTTTCCGGGCGAGTCTGAAAGCGTGATCTCGCCGGCCATCTTCTCGGCCAGGCGGTTCCGCAAATCAGATTTCATGGCTCATTATGCGGGCCGGGTAGTATTATAATTAACGAATGGGAATTCGACATTTCACGAAAATTTCCCTCCCCCCGGATAGCCATAAATAGTATGCATCTCAATTTTGATACTATGATCATGCCCGAGGACCTCCAGTGCCTCAAGGTCATTGCACGCATGGGGGGGTGCAGGGGACCGGTCAGGGTCTCCTCGCAGACCCTGGGGGCGACCCTCGGTATCAGTCCCCAGACAGCCTCGCGCCGCCTCCAGTCCCTGGAGAAGCAGAAGCTCGTGGACCGGGCCCTCACCCCCGAGGGCCAGGACATCATGGTCACGCCGGAGGGAGAAGCCGTGCTCCGCCGCGAATACGAGGAGTACGTCCGCATATTCGGGGAGGACCACCACCGGTACACGCTCCGGGGCCGCGTGATCACGGGACTCGGCGAGGGGAGGTACTACATGGGCCTCGAACCCTACAGGGTCCAGTTCTCGCGTTCCCTCGGGTTCGTCCCGTACCCCGGCACCCTGAACATACGACTCGACCCCCGGAGCATCCCGGTCAGGAAGAGGCTTGAGGCGCTCGAATGGATATCCATCGAGGGGTTCGTGGCAGACGGGAGGACGTTTGGGCCTGTACGCTGCCTCCCCTGCCGGATGGGGGAGACACCGTGCGGCATCATCGTCCCGGGCAGGACCCATTACCCCGAGGACATCGTGGAGATCGTGGCACCCGTCGGCCTCCGGGATACGTATGGCATCCGGGACGGCGACGGAGTCGAGGTGGAGGTGGAGAAGTGATAAAAGACGCAATCAGGGCATTGAGAGAGGGGCAGTTCATCCTGCTCTACGACTTTGACGAGAGGGAAGGGGAGACAGACCTTGCCATCCGGTCCGACGCGGTGACGCCGGCCCACGTCGCACGGATGCGGCGGGACGGCGGCGGCCTCATCTGCACCGCGATCCACCCGGACTCAGCCCGCGTCCTCGGGCTGCCGTTTGCCACAGATCTCCTCGCCCGCGACCCCTGCCTCTCCCGGTTGCAGGGCGAGGTGCCCTACGACAGGAAGAACCGGTCGTCCTTCTCGCTCTGGGTCAACCACCGGGACACGTTCACGGGCGTCACCGACAGGGACCGGGCCCTCACCATCAACGCGATCGCGACCCACGTCAGGAAGTCACTGAACGGCGGGGGAACGGACTTTTTCGCGGACTTCCGGTCCCCCGGCCACGTGGCCATCCTCCGGGCAGCAGACACGCTCCTCTCGCAGAGACGGGGCCAGACGGAGCTCTCGGTCGCCCTTGCCGTGATGGCCGGGGTCCCCCCCGCCGTCACCATCTGCGAGATGCTCGATGACACGACGGGAAACGCTCTCGACAAGGAATCGGCCCGCGCCTATGCCCGGAAAAACGACTTTGTCTTCGTCGAGGGTGAGGAGATCCTCGGGGCGTGGGACAGGTTCCTGAAGGGACCCCGGGGCAGAGCCCCACGGCACGGGTCCTCGTGACCGGGTCGGGGGAGAGCCCTATTTCCCGGCAAGCTTTTTAAGGGTATCCTCGGGGAGCATCCGGGCAATTGACGCCTTTGTGGGGCAGCGGCCCGGCTTGATCCCTGCACTCTTTGCCGCCTCTTTGAGTGTCTTGAGGTCAAGGTTTTTGATGAGATCCTGGAGCTCTTCGTCCTTCATGACCATCACCAGGACGTGTGTATCCTCCTGCCTGGTAAAAAAAATTTTTGCGAAATGATTCAGAGCTGCAGCTGGGCCAGGGCCTCGTACACCATTTTGCGGAACACGGCAGGATCGACCGCGTACTCTCTCCGGGCCCTCTCGCCGTCCGGTGTCCCCGGGGACGTCTCCAGCCGGTCGAGCGTTGCCCGGGCACAGTCCAGCACCCACTGGTCACGGGTGTCCTTGTCAACAGGCGTGATTGACTCGCACCGGACCGAGATGAGCACGGCCCCGTCCGGTGCCTGGTACACGTTGGGCTTGCCGACGACGGCCACGAACGCCGGCGGCTCCAGGCGTGCGATCTGCTGCATGGCATCCGGCTGGTAACTGCCGGCCATCACGAAGAACGTGCCGGTGGGGTCAACCACCCGGGCCCGGTAGAAGAGGTTCTGCTCGCCCTGCTTCTTCTTCTCTGTCAGGGTCCCGACGAAAAAGACGCGGTTGCAGCGTTCTCCGGTGGGGAGGAGGACAAAACTGGGACTTTTTTCGTCCTGCCCCTCCTTGAAATGGATCCGGCTCTCCCGGAGCTCGCCGGCAAAGACCCGTCGGGCCGGCTCCCTCTCAAAGCCACCCTCCCGCCTCTGCGGCGCGGGGGCCAGAGACCCGTTCGTCACGGGGACGCACCTGCCCTGTTGAGGAGTTCGGCGAGCCGTTCCGGCTGGAAACGGAGGGTTGTGCACCCGGAGACGAGGAGCCGGCCATCGATCTCGCGGCCCCTGCAGGAGAAGTAACGGCCGAGGAGGGCGTCACGGAACCGGAGGAAGATCTCGTCCATGCCAAGCGGCGTGTTCTCGGCGATCTCCTTTGCCTGCTCGAGGCTCATGCCGACCAGATCCTCTGTCACGGCCCGCGGGACGAGGACCTCCCGCGTCTCCTTCCCGTTGTCCAGCCACCCCTTGATCCGCAGGTCGTATTGGAAATTGGGCTGGATCTCGTGGACGGGGCAGTAGTTCTGGCGCGAAAGGACGCGGTTGCACCCCTCCACCGGGCACCTCTTGATCAGGCCTGAGCCCGGGGCGAGGTGGACGAAGGCCCCCTCAAAGGTAGCATCGCCAATACTGACCGCAATGTCGCCCTCCTCAGGGACGACCGTTGCCGTGTTGAGGGTTAAGGAAGGCCTGCCGGAAAAGTCGTCGACCGACGCGTAGAAGATGGTGTAGACCGTCCCGGGGTTGAGCCGTTCGCGGCCCCCCTCCTTCCAGATCACGAACCGGACGCTCCCGGTCTCGTCGGCGATCAGGCCAGACTGGAGGATGCGGCCGGATGTCGGCTCCCATTCCTGGACCACCTTGCCCCGCACGGATGCGATCCCGGGGGAGAGGCTTGCGATGGGCACAAGGGTCGGCCGGAGCGCCCCGCCACCGGCAACCTCGGTCACCTTTGTCCCGGAGTGGATTTTGAGATTGACCGAGCCCCTGTACTGGTCAACGACGGCGGACTCGAACCGGTACCATGACCCCTGTTTGAGGACCGGTGCGTTTGCCCGTGACCACACGACGAAACGGACGGCACCGGTACTATCGGCGAGGATGCCGGTCTGCGCGATCGTGGGCGAGGGGGCAGCCGCAAGCGCGACGACCTTGCACTCCACGGCGACCCATTCCCCGGGCACGAGGGAATCAATGGTCTTTGTCTCCACGGGGCCGCCGGTCTGGAGCCCCGGGAGGGATAACTCCCGTGCCAGCTCGTTGGTCACCGTGCGCTCGGCCTCGACCGGGGGCACCCCGAACTCTTCCACGAGGCGCCGGAGCTTTGCCTCGATCGCGGTCATTTCCACGGTGTGGCCGTGGGATGTTACTTTCTGGGAGATTCTTTCAGCTGTTTTTGAAAAATCCATCGTACATCTCCAAGAGAGTAGTCATCCGGCGGGGTCACCTTAAAGCATGCGGGTGGGCGGTGAAAATGAAGGGTGTCACCGTGCTGAACCTTTATAAGTTCCCGTCCGCAACGTATAGTGCATGGGACTCACACCAGACAGCACAATTTACGACCTTTTGAAGGCAAAACCCGAATCTGCAGAGGTTTTGTTCAAGTTTGGCATGGGGTGTGTCGGGTGCGCCATCGCCCGCGGCGAGACCATCAGGGAAGCGGCAATGGCCCACGGGATACCCCTCGAGGAGCTCCTCTCGGCTCTCGGCGTTGACCAGGGATAACTTACTTCTTTTCCCGTCTCCTTTTCGCCTTCAGTTCTGCGAGCGACGCCTCCGGGTGCAGGAGGAGGTAGTCCGCGATCGCCGGCTCGTGGAGAAGCGTGCAGGTGCTGCAGTTCCAGACCAGGCCGTTTGCCGTCGAGCTCTTCACCCACTGCCCGAGTTCCTCGTCCCCGCAGGGATAGAGTGGGCAGTAACAGAAATCACACCTCTGGCCCGGAAAGTGGCACGGGTAGTAGGGGCACTCCTCCGGCACCCATTCGACCCAGTGGTCGCCCTGGTACCGGCTGAATATGAAGAAGGACGGCCTGCCGCGGGGGGGCTGCCCATCCCGTGCCGCCAGGACTTTCCCGGTACCGAACCGGACGGCCTCGCCGATACGCGACCCGATCGCGGACGGGGGGGAAGCATCCTCGTGCACGACCACCCCCTCGCACGCCACAACGAAGGTATCCTGCGGGATCCCGGGCGTCCCTGGAACATCCCTCTCGCAGAGGACGGCCATCCGTGCCGCAGTTGCCGTCACGAGTGCCCCGAGGAGTGCCGCATCGCTTAAGCCCTCCCCGGAATAGACCACGATGGAAAAGCCGCCGGCCGGTCCCGGCGCGATAAAGACCATCAGGGAGTCGTACTGGAGGATGCAGAGACGGGAGGGGAGAGGACCGGCAGGGACCCCGAAGATGTCGGGGGAGAGCCCCTCTCTCTGGACCGCCCGCTCCAGGGCCCGCAGGGAGTCAGCCCCCTCTCCCGGAGGGAGGGGTCCGTGCACGACGATGGTCGGGACGTGCCGGAATCCCCCGGGGGAACCCGTGCCCGCTGCGCGGAAGTGCCCGCGGAGGAAGAGGGAACCGTTGCGGATATAGTACCTCATGGCAGGGGAAAGGCGGGATGCACGTGACCCGGCTCACCCGGGCCGGGCAGGGAGGCTCTCAGTGTTGCCGGACAGACGGGAAAAGGGGGAGAGCAGGGCATTCTATCAGGCTGTAGGGTTTTCAATCCGTTCCAGAAATATCTTTTGAGGAACCGGGTGGAGACCGGGACGCCCTCCCCCGGGACAGGTACTCCCGCATCAGGAGGATGGCACAGAAGTCGCCGCACATTGTACATCTCCCGCTTCCACCCCCGATCCTTTTGGCAGAGTCGGGGTCAGGTGCCATGGCGAGCTGCCCTGACCTGTCCAGTTCAGCCCTCATGCGTGCCATCCGGAGGTCATCATCGTCCCGGCCGAGCCTCACGGTATCACCGACATGGGCGGCTATCCGGAATGCAATCAACCCCTCCCGCACATGGTCGGGCCGGGGGAGTCCGAGGTGCTCGGTGGGAGTGATGGCACAGAGGTAGTCAGCTCCCGCTGCAGCGGCGGCACTGGCTCCTGCACACCCCGCGATATGGTCGAACCCCAGGGCGATGTCTGTAGGGAGGGGGCCGGCCACGAAGAGCGGGAAGCGCGATGCATCGCGGTACCGCCTGATTGTTGGTGCGATCCTGTCATACCGGATATGGCCGCCGGCCCCCTCGATGATCACCCCGACCCCGGCCCGGTTCGCAGCCTCCGCGAGCATGACATTCGTCCGGAGTTCTGCCTCCTGGGCAGGGCCCCACCCGTCCCGGATACACCCGCCCCGTGCCGAGTTTCCCAGGGACAGCACCACGCCATGTCTCCGCGCAATAGCGAGTAACTCCGGGAAACACTCAAGAAACGGATTTTCACAGTCGTTGTGGAGCATGGAAGCTGCAGTGATCGAACCTCCCCGGGAGACGATCCCGAGGACCCGGTTTTCCCTCCTGCACAGTTCCAGTACCTCCCTCGTGATGCAGTGAATCACCCATGAACTCACCCCTTCCCTGGCCTGGTCATGAAGAATCGCAAAGACAGAGTCTGCTGTTATTCCCTCTATTCCGTGTTCTGATGCAGCCTGGTAGACAGGAACTGTCGTTGGGGGGGACCGCCGTATGGTCCATGATCCTTTGCCTGGTCTCCCTGACGCTCTCTCCCATGGAGAGGTCAGAGATGGTATCAGCACCGTATCTCTCGGCAATGACCGCCTTTTCCACCTCCTCTTCGGGTGATGAGTGGTGGTCCGAGGTACCGATGTTCACGTTGACCTTGACACGGAGTCCTCTCCCGATACCGACTGCACGGGGTCCTCTCCGCATGAGGACGACACTGCCATCCGCGACACGCACGGCGAGTTCCCGCGGTTCTAAACCCTCGGAAGCGGCAACCGTCTCGATTAGGGAGGGGTCGGAAAGATGATTCATGACAGAATTCACCCGGCCCGATGACCGCATCATCGCCAGGGTCCTAGTCAAAGGGAGATCGGCATCACGAGGAAAAGGACTTTCTCCCTGCCCCCGTATTCAGAGCAAAAGGCAGCCTATGCCAGGGTGTACCGGACACGGTCTTTTAATTCCTGCTGCTTGCCGGCGTTCCAGCCCGAGACCTCCTGGAGGTAGCCGGTGACCCTGCTGATCTGGACGACGTCGTGGCTCCCGCACTCCGGGCAGACAGGTGCACCGCACAGCGGGCAGTACTCGATGGAAGAGATGATCTCGTGGGAACAGTGGCAATGGTCAAGCGGGCACATGATCTCGAGGTGCGCCTCACCGCAGACGGGGCAGGGGGTCTCGTCAACGACGAGGTGGCAGGTATGGCACTTGTAGCGCCGCTCGGAGACGGGGATATCCTCGAGGCGGCGCAGGGATCGGGCCAGTTTCAGCTGTTCTTCGCTCCATTGCATACAATACGATGGCTATTTTTGGATTTAAACCTTTTGCTTGGGCCTAATCCGCCTCAGGGACTCATAGGGGTCATCACGGGGATACCGGTTCAGGGCACGGTTCTCATCATCGGCGGAGGAACCCGAGTGCTGCCGCCTCGGCAGCCGGGTCGGCGGCCTGGTAGACCTGCCTGCCCACGATGATCCCGTCCACGAGCGGGGCAATAACCTTTGGGTCGCCGCCCTGGGCCCCGGCACCCGGCGACCAGATGAGGCGGTCGCGGACGATCCCGCGCAGGGCCCTGACCCTTTCGGGCCGGGTCGCGGGTGCGATGATCCCGTCTGCACCAAGCGAGACGGCCATCCGGGCAATCCTCTCCGGGACACCGGCCGAAAAGAAGGTGAGCGCGCCCGGGTGGCTCATCTCGGCAACCACGAAACACCGGCCTCCCTGCCCGTGCGCGGTCTCGACGCAGGCGAGGACCGAGTCCTCCCCGCAGAACCCGTGGCAGATGATACCGTCAAAACCGGCCGAGAAGACGGCCTCCGCGATCAGGCGGTTGGTGTTCGGGATGTCGGCGACCTTGAAGTCTGCGACGAGCGGGAGGCCCAGAGAGGAGAGGTCGCGGGTAATGGAGAGCCCCGACCGGAGGACGAGGGGATACCCGAGCTTGATCGCGTCCAGGTGGGGGGCACAGGCTGTTGCAACAGAGACCGCCCGGCCCGGGTCGGTCACGTCGAGGGCAAGGACGAGGTCCGTCATACCCCGATCCTCTCCCGCACGGCGGCCACGAGGAGCGGCAGCGTGATCGTCGCGTCCCCGTACACGGTGACCGCACGCGCCGTCGCCGTGATCTTGCCCCACGAACGGGCCTCGTCGAGCGTTGCACCCGAGAGGCCCCCGAGGTCAGGCCGGTCCCCGGTGAGCTGCACGGCGTAATCGAAACCTCGGGGGGTCATGAGCATCCCCTGGAGGATGTAGTTCTTCGGGACCCCGCCGCCGACGATGAGAACGCCGGCGGACCGGGCATCAAAGCAGAGGGAGAGGAGGTCGTTCATGTCAGAGAGGGCATCGAGAGCGGGCCGGTGCGCCTGGGTAAAGAGCCAGTGCTGGAGGCCGATCATGGAATCGGCAACGGCAGGGCAGAAGACGGGGACACTTCTCCTCGCCGCGGACGCGAGGATCCCGGAGGGGAGCGCCAGCCCGAGCTCCGAGAGGAATTCCCTGACCGGAAGGGGGCCCCGGGACGAGAGCGCGTCAAACCTCTCCTGCATGAACTCCTCGAACCTGATGAACGACTCGTTGGGGAGGAAGACATCGTAGATCCGGTTGATCTCGGCCTCTCTCAGGTCGACGTCCGAGCAGGAGACCGTCCCGTGGTAGTGCCGGCACCCGAGGGCCTCGATGATGTCGTGGGTGAGGTTTGCCCCGGTCGAGACCAGGACGTCAACGAAACCCCCATCGATGAGGTCGCTGACGATCCTGCCCATGCCTGCCGGGACCATCGCTCCTGCCAGCCCGAGGAACCTGGTCACCTGCCGGTCCCGCAGCATCGCCTCGTAGATATCGGTTGCCTTTGCCAGCGCCCCGCCGTTGTACGCTCCTGCCCGGCCCATGGCCGCAACGAGTTCCCCGACCGTCATGCCCGGGCGGAGGACCACCTGTTCGACTGGTTCCCCGCATTCCATGGTCAAGGTGTATCGAGGGGAAAGGAGATATTTTTTGGCCGGAACCGTCTGGGGAATCCCGTCTCCCCTGTCAGGGGGATGGCGGGCGGAGAAAATCTTCCCGCACGCCCCGGCAGAGGGGCCGGGCCAGGTGCCGGCGGGCACTCGGCGGGACCTCGTACCACCCGGGGGAGACCGTGCGGGGGAGGATCGCTCGTATCGGCCGGTCCGACCGCCCGCCGCACCGGCGGCACTTGTACCCCTTGTCCTTCCCGGCACTCGTCATCCTCTTCCCGCACCTCTCGCAGACCGGTGGCCGGGTGAGCGTGATCGGCGGGGCCGAATCGACGGCGAGTTTCTCGAGGTTGATACTCCCCCTCTTGTAACTCCCGCACACCCTGACCACGTCACCGGGGAGGAGGGACCGGACGACGTCCCGGAACCCGCGGGTCGGCTCGTAGGCCATGCAGGGCAGGGCCGTCGTGCCATCGGTGATGGTCAGGCAGACGTGGCCCCCCAGGAACGTCTGCGGGGGGGCACAGACCGTTCCCCCCACGAGGTAGGAGTGGCCCTCAGCGAGTGAGCCGATCGTCCCGGGAACGATGTGGGCATCCGTCCCCTGGTTCGTGACCCACACCTGCTCGCACGCGGGTCTCTCGGATATCACCCTCTCCCGGGCAAGGGCAATCCACCCCGGGCGTTCCCCCCGTATCCCGAAGAGGACGGGGTCCGGCGTGTGGGGCACGCAGACGACGAGGTCGTTTCCCCGGTCAACGGTATCCCACGTATGGGGGAACGTCTCCCGGTCGGCATCAAAGAGGCTCTGGCGGTCGACGGACCGCGGGGTGCCGAACCGGTCGGCACTCCGGTAGACAAGGACCTCGTAGGTTGCGTCATCGAAGCGGCTGCAGACGGCGGCAGTGGCCCCGATCAGCCCCCTCTTCTCCTTGTACCCACGGAAGAGTGCCCCTGACCCCGCGAGGAGAGCAAGGGCCTCGTCGAGCGTGCAGAAGCTTTGGACGGCACGGGTATAGAAATCGGGAGAAAGGGGGCCGTCGCTGACCACGACCCCGGGGTGCGTCCGCTCGTGGGAGAGGTCGGCCAGCTCCTCCACCGCCTCGCACGCGAGCCGGAAGGCGATACGCCGGGACCCCTCGGCAACGAGGCAGACCGCGGCATTTCCCCGGGTCTTTTCCGGGACGTTGGGGTTTAGGCGGACCAGCCGTGCCTCGTGGACCCTGACCCCTGCCCGTTTCAGCCGGCGCAGGAGGACGGCACCAAGGTAAGTCGTGCACATCCCCCGCGGGGAATCGGTATCGTCAATCCCGATGCAGAACATCAGCCCTCACCTGAGTATTTATACCAGGTCAGGCTAAATCCATTCGTAGTGCGATGCCGCAGGAACGCCTCCTCTCGACGGTGACAAGCGTCTTACTGATGGGTGGGTTCCGGGTCTCGGAGACCTACAGGATGAGGCCCCGGAGCTTTGACATGATCGCGAGGAAGAAGAACGTCATCCTCGTCATCAAGGCAGTGACCCACATCGACAGCGTCAGCGAGGAGATTGCCCGGGACCTGGACCACGTCGCCCGCTACCTTAAGGGCGCTCCCCTCATCATCGGGGAGCGGGCCCGCGATGCCGACCTCGAGCGGGGGGCAGTCTACGTCCGGTACGGGATCTTTGCCATCAGTTCCGCGACCCTGTACGATGCATTTGTCGAGGGCATCCCCCCCCTCGTGTATGCCTCGCCCGGCGGCCTGTACGTGACCATCAACGGCGAGACCCTCCGCGAATTGCGCGAGAAGAGGGCTCTTTCGCTCGGTGACCTCGGGACGATGCTCGGGGTCTCCCGGAGGACCATCTCCAAGTACGAGAGCGGGATGGGGACAACGCTCGAGGTGGCACAGAAGATGGAGGAGATATTTGATGCACCCCTCGTCCAGGCCATCGACCTGCTCTCCTACACATCCCTCTTTTCTGAAGAGGAGGGCAGACCGGAGGAGACCCCAATGGGGTTCCTCGAGCGAATCGGGGTCAGGCTCCACGCGATGCACAGGGCCCCGTTCCAGGCCCTCATCGAGATATCGGACGAGTCCATCCTGACGGGGTACGGCTCCTCGCAGAAAGTCGTCAAACGCGCTGCCCTGATCGGAAACATCTCCCAGGTGGCAGGCATGCATGCCATGTGCGTGCTCACGGACTACGCCAAACAGAAGAAGATCGGCAGGACCCTCGTGATCGGGGAAGAGAGGCTCCAGGGGCTCCGGGACGGCGAAGAACTGATCGACCTGGTCTGCAAATAATAATTTTTATATAGAACCACAAACCAATTTTATCGCTACACGTGGTGAATAGAAATGTCACAGCAACTCGGAGGACAACCGATTCTCATCCTCAAGGAAGGAAGTTCACGCACCCGTGGACGTGATGCACAGGGCATGAACATCACTGCTGCCAAGGCGGTTGCCAGTGCAGTGCGAACGACGCTCGGGCCCAAGGGCATGGACAAGATGCTCGTGGATACCATCGGCGACGTCGTGATCACGAACGATGGCGTGACAATCCTCAAGGAGATGGATATCGAGCACCCGGCCGCAAAGATGATGGTCGAGATCGCAAAGACCCAGGACGACGAGGTCGGCGACGGGACAACGACCGCCGTGGTCATTGCCGGGGAGCTCCTGAAGAAGGCAGAAGACCTCCTCGAGCAGGACGTCCACCCGACCGTGATCGCCCACGGGTACCGCCAGGCGGCCGAGAAGGCCCAGGAGATCCTGCAGAACATCGCGGTCACCATCAAGCCGAAGGACACGGCCATGTTGAAGAAGATCGCAGAAACCGCCATGACCGGCAAGGGTGCCGAAGCCTCCCGTGACAAGATCTGCGACCTTGTCGTCAAGGCCGTCACCATGGTCGCCGAGGAGGACGGCACCGTGGACAAGGACTACATCAAGGTCGAGAAGAAGGTCGGCGGCTCGATCGACGACTGCGAGATCATCGAGGGTGTCGTCATCGACAAGGAGCGTGTCCACCCCGGGATGCCCAAGAAGGTGACAAACGCCAAGATCCTCCTCCTGAATGCGGCCGTCGAGTTCAAGAAGACAGAGGTGGACGCCGAGATCAACATCACGAGCCCGGACCAGCTCCAGGCCTTCCTCGACGAGGAAGAGCGGATGATCAAGAACATCGTCGACAAGATCGTTGACTCCGGGGCAAATGTCCTCTTCTGCCAGAAGGGTATCGATGACATCGCCCAGCATTACCTTGCCAAGGCAGGGATCCTCGCGATCCGCCGGGTCAAGAAGAGCGACATGGAGAAGCTCGTTCGCGCGACAGGCGGGAGCATGGTCTCGAGCATTGATGCCATTGCAAAGGAGGAACTGGGATACGCGGGCCTCGTCGAGGAGCGCAAGATCTCCGGTGAAGAGATGATCTTTGTCGAGGGCTGCAAGAACCCGAAAGCCGTCTCCATCCTGGTGCGTGGCGGGACCGAGCACGTCGTTGACGAGCTCGAGCGTGCAATCGAGGACGCCCTCCGCGTGGTCTCTGTCGTCTACGAGGACAAGAAGCTCGTGGCAGGTGGCGGCGCACCCGAGATCGAGCTCTCGCTCCGGCTGAGGGAGTATGCTGCAAGCGTCGGCGGACGTGCCCAGCTCGCCATCGAGGCATTCGCCAACGCGCTCGAGATCATCCCCCGGACCCTGGCAGAGAACGCCGGGCTTGACCCGATCGACATGCTCGTCGAGCTGCGTGCAGCCCACGAGAAGGGCAAGAAGACCTACGGCCTCAACGTCTTCGAGGGCAAGGCCGAGGACATGCTGAAATCGGGCGTCGTCGAACCCCTCCGGGTCAAGACCCAGGCAATCGCGAGTGCGGCCGAGGCAGCGACCATGATCCTCCGCATCGATGACGTGATCGCCGCGTCCAAGAGTGCACCGCCGGCCGGCGGACCCCAGGGCGGTCCCGGCGGCATGGGCGGCATGGGCGGAATGGGCGGCGACATGGGCGAGTTCTGAAGAACCACATACCCCTCTCCCTTTTTTCTCCCCAAAATCACTCCGTTCATTTGATCATCGGTCTCCGGCCACGCGATTGGCATCGGCGGGGGCCGGTGGGAAGAAGGCCTTGCCATACCGCATCTCTCCGGGTCCCGGGTCTCATCATTGCGGTATTGTCCGGGAATCACTCCATGGACGGGGGGGAGGGAGACTTATATCCGGGGGGGTCGATACTGACTCCATGCAGGACCGGTTCATCTTCACGCGGCACAGGACGACGTGCTACCACTGTGGGAAGGAAGCAGACCAGGTCATCAAGGCCGTCCCATACCAGGCCCAGGTCGTGTGCAGCAACTGCGGGGCGACCCGCATCTTCGTCCCCCGCATCGAGGACGTGAGTAAACCGGGAAGTTACACGAGGATTGGGTGCTACGACCTCTGGACCCTCGTCTCAGACGCACGGTGCAGGAACTGCGGCGTTACGGGTCCCCATGACCTTGCCATCGGGTGTAACCACTTCACGGTGCGGTGCAGGAACTGCGGCTTTACGCACTTTTACAAGTTCAGCCTCGAGTACATCGCCCAGTGCCCCATCGAAGAAGAGTCGTGAGGAGAGCAGGCTCCGGGGGTTGCACCTTGGGTCCTCTTTCCCGGGGCTTTGCGACAGTGGTCCCGGCCCGGTGACCCCGGTGGGACGCCGGGAAGGAGGGAGGTGTTACTTATCCTCCCTTTCCATGGTGATTGCCGATTTCGGGCACTCGTTTGCGCAGATGCCACAGCCCTTGCAGAAGTCGTAATCGATTGCGAGGTCTTCGCTGATGACCGCATCGGGGCAGTACATCGCGCAGATACCGCAGGCATTGCACTTCTCCCGGTCTATCCGTGGGCGGAAGACGCGCCAGGAACCAGTCTTCCCGCAGGCACCCGTTACCGGCCGGCTGATGGCGAGGCGGTGTCGGCCCTTCATGCCACCAGCTCCCTGTACGCTGCCTCGGCGGCAGACACGTTGCGCGGGTCGGAAAACATCTCGGTGATTGCTGACTTTGCAGACTCCATGGTGATGATCCCCATCTTTGCGAGGGCACCGAGCACAGGGGTGTTGAGGATCGGGCTCCCCGCGACCTCGAGTCTCTCCCGGAGCGCAATGCCTGTCAGGTCAACGGTAAAGACCGGGTGACCCGCCATGTCCCGGGGTTCCCTCGCGTTGAGGAGGACACGCCCGGAGGGCTTGATCCCCTGGAGGACATCGACGACGTCCATCACGCTCGGGTCGAGCACGACCACGAGGTCCGGCCTCCGGATCTGGCTGGAGACCCTGATAGCACGGTCATCGATCCGCACGAACGAGACGACCGGTGCACCCCGGCGCTCGGCACCGTAAAACGGGCAGGCCGTGGCATACTTCCCGTCACGGACCGCCGCGAGGGCGAGCAGGCGGGCCGCGGTCACACCGCCCTGCCCGCCGCGGGAGTGGATGCGGACCTCAAACATCGTTGGTCACCCCAAACCACGTCTCTTTACCCGGTTCGCGGTCCCGGACAAACCCGGCGATATCCTCGTAGGTGACCTCCTGGCCCCCGAGCCCGGCGATCACGCTTGTGGGATTGACCCCCGTTGTTGCGGCGATGCTCCGGGCAAGGATGCCCCCGAACCCAAAGGAGTAGTCCCGGTCGATGACGACGACGTCCCGGCCGGAGAGGTCGAGGCGGGGGAACGGGCGAAGCCACCTGATCCGCATGCTCCCGGCCCGCACCCCCTCTTCCCGGAGCAGGTCGACGGCGACTTCGGCTTCCCGGCCGAGCGTCCCCACGGCAACGACGACCACGTCGGCGTCCTCGCACCGGTACTCCTCGACCATGTCGTACCGCCTCCCGAACCGCTGGAAAAACCTCTCCTGCGTCTCCCGTATCACGGAAACAGCGTCCCGCATGGACCGCTCGATGTCCCACCGCAGGGCAAAGTAATTGTCCGGCCCGGTGAGAGTCCCGTATCCCCCGGGGTTCGCCGGGTCAATGGCGTGGGGCAGGTGGAGCGGCGGGATGAAGTCCCCAACCGGGGTTACGTCGAAAGGCTGCATGGTGTGGGAGAGGAGGAACCCATCGAGGTTGACCATCACGGGGAGCAGGACGCGCTCGTCCTCTGCAATGCAGAACGCCATCAGCACGGCGTCGTACGCCTCCTGGACGGAGCCGACATACACCTGGAGCCACCCGGTATCCCTCTCCTGGAACGCATCGGTGTGTTCAGCCCAGATGTTCCAGCCCGGCCCGAGAGCACGGTTGACGTTGGCCATCACGATGGGGAGGCGTGCGCCCGCTGCCCAGTTGACCATCTCGTGCATGTAGTGGAGGCCGTGGGAACTGGTCGCCGTGAACGTCCGGGCACCGGTCACGCTGGCCCCGATGCAGGCGGCCATCGCGGAGTGCTCGCTCTCGACCGGGATGTACTGGCTCTTGAGCTCTTTCGCGGCCACGTACTCGGCGATCTGCTCCACGATCTCTGTCTGGGGCGTGATGGGGTAGGCGGCGACGACGGCCGGGGCGGCTTCCTTCACGGCGGCCGCCACCGCCTTGTTGCCGGTTGCGACCGTCAGCATACGCCCTCCTCCTCCCTTTGGAGCCGCTGTGCAACTGCCATGGCCTCGTCTTTCATCCGGGCGACCGTCTCGGGGGCGATCCCCTTAAACCTGCCCTGGGCAGAGAGGTACTCCTCGACGGGGAGTGGTTTTACCATTGCAGCCCTGGAAGGGCCGTTGATCGTCACCTTGCCCTGTTCCCGCTCGTACAGGATCCACATGCCGGTTCGGACGGCCAGTTTCCCTATCTCCACGGTCTTTTCGGACGGGAACCGCCAGCCCGGGGGGCACGGTGAGAGGATGTGGATGAAGGTAGGGCCACGGGTGGAGAGGGCCTTTTGGACTTTCTGGAAGAGGTCCTTGGGGTAGGCGGAACAGGCTGTGGCCATGTAGGGGGGCCGGTGGGCGGCAACAATCGCGTCCAGGTCCTTCTTTGGCTGGAGTTTTCCCTCCGGGGTCGTGGTCGTCCGTGCACCGAGGGGTGTTGCCCCTGACCGCTGCATTCCCGTGTTCCCGTAGGCCTCGTTGTCGTAGCAGATGTAGAGGAAGTCTGTTCCCCTCTCCAGTGCACCCGAGAGTGCCTGGATACCGATGTCAACCGTCCCGCCGTCACCGGCATACACGATGACATTGGTCTTTTTCCCGGCCGCACGCAGGGCTGCGCTCATCCCGGATGCACAGGCGGCCGCTGCGGCGAACGCAACGTTGTAGACCGGGACGTTGAAAGCAGTGTGAGGGTATATGCCCTGGATCACGCTCGTGCAGCAGGCGGGCACGACGAGCACGGTATCGGGCCCTGCGGCCTTGAGGACGTAGCGCAGGGCAAGTGTATCACCGCAGCCGGCACAGGCCGATGTACACTTCAGGATGTAGTCTTCCCGGGGGATCTCCGTCATCGGACTTCAGCCATTCAGGTTATCTGCCATCATAAATAAGGGTATTTTACTAAGAATCCACGGGAACCGGGCCTGCGATGCGTGCGGGCAGGAGGGAAGTGCCAAAAAAGCGCGCCATGGGGGACCCCACGTTTCCCCGGGGGATTGCCTGGTACCGGGGGGTAATTTCGGGGATCTTTCCGGTCGGGGAATAAGACGGATCCCCCTTCCGGTGAAGAGTCTTTCGGGTGAGAGGTCAGAGCGCTGCTTCGGGGGTCTTGCCCGGAGAGGAAACACCGCCCTCCTCGGGTGGCATGGCACTCAGCACCTCGGGTACTGTTCCCATGGCCACGATCTTTCCCCCCCTCATCCAGGCAACGCGGTCACACAGCTCCCGGACAAAGTCCATGTCATGGGAGACCACGATGAAAGTCTGGTCCATCTCCTGGCGGGCGTGGAGGATGGAGTGCTTGACGTCCCTCTTGGTGAGCGGGTCCATTGTGCCGGTCGGCTCATCCAGGATCACCATGCGGGGTTCGCGGATCAGGACCTGGGCCAGGGCAACCCTGTGCCTCTCCCCCTCGGAGAGCTGGTCAGGGTACTTGGAGAGGATGTCCCCGCTCACCTTCTCCGAAAATCCGGCCATCGCAAGGGTGATCCTGGCCTTCCTGACAGCGAGTTCCTTGGGGAACTCGAGCCCGATTGCATCGGTGAGGTTGTCAAGGACCGTGCGGTGGGGGTAGAGGTCATACTCCTGGTGGAGGAGGCCGATGTATCCCTTTGCCCTGCCGCGGTTCTCGATGCCTGGTTTTGTCATGTCGACCCACTCCTCACCGACCAGGAAATTCATCTCGCCAGCCGTCGGCTCGATGATACCGGCGATGATGCGGGAGAGCGTGGTCTTTCCTGCCCCGCTCTTCCCGATGATCCCAAAGATCTCCCCCCGGTTTACCTTGAACGAGACACCATTGACCGCCCGGATCAACCCCCTGTCGGCCGACATGTAGCGCTTGGCAACGTCCCGCGCCACCAGGATCTCCTCGCCGAAGGTAAGGGGAGATTCGTCCTCGTCGCGTGAATAGTCCCGCAGAAAATGGGATATGACGTCCTTTGGAGCCCCTATCTTCTCGATCCGGCCCTCTTCGAGGAGGATTGCGCGTGCAGCAGTGTCCTCGATGACCCTGGAGAAGTGCGATGTAATAACAATACCCATCCCCGAGCTCTTCGAGGCCGAAAGGAGCATCTGGTGCACGACGTCTGCGGTCTGGGGGTCGAGGGTGCCGGTCGGTTCGTCGGCAAAGAGGAGGAGAGGATCGCGCGCGAGCTGCCGGGCGAGTACCACCCGCTGTTTCTCGCCACCCGAGAGGTCGCGGGCGATGTGCATCATCCGGTGCGAGAGCCGGACCTGGTCCAGGAGGTCTGCCGCCCGGTTGATCGCACCCTCCCCGTAGTTGACATCGTCAAGGGCGCGCAGGACGTTTTCGATGACACGGTCATCCCCGTAGAGGGCAAACGTCCTCTGGAACATGATAGCGGTGCGCCGCATTATGGACTTCTTCAGACCCTCGTTTTCCGGTCTCCAGAAGTCCACGTCTGCCTTTGCGAGGGTCGTTCCGCAGCGCGGACAGGGTTTACCAGCATCGCTTTGCAGGCGTACGTTCGAACAGTCCGGGCACAGGCTCACGTGGTAAACGACTGCACCTGCTGTCGGGGGGTCTTCCACCCCCCGGAGGAGGTGGATGAGAACGCTCTTTCCTGCGCCACTGCGCCCGATGATCCCCATGGTCTCGCCCTCGTATATCTCGAAAGAGAGGTTATCGAGGACTTTTTTTCCCGAGTATTCCATGGAGAGGTTCCGGACCGAAATAAACGGGTGGTTCATGACATCCTCACGCATTTTTTCTGGGGTGCGGTCCCGCATGAATGCCCGAAAAAATATTCCGGTATGCAAGACAGGCCCGGCGAAACCCTCTATTATTTCTCATATGAGTAGAATGGTATAAACCTGTTGAATTTGTGCGGGAAGGGATTTATAGCAGATATCAAGTAAAAAAGGATGAAAACAGGTTCAGGCTTCCTGCAGGCCCCTGCGGCATCTCCGCGGGCAGTTTCCCTGTTCCCTGCGGGGGCATTTATCTATGCGGAGGCACTTGCCGGTTGTCAGGGCCTCGGCAACCTTCCTTCGTGCGGTATGCAGATCCCTCCAGACGGTTCTCCGGGAGACCCCGAGGACGGCGGCAGCCTCCTCCTGTTCGAGTCCCTCGAGATCGATGAGGCGGAGGAGTTCCACCTCTTCGGGAAGGAGCGTGATGGGACGGCCACCCTCGTCCGGTGCGCACTCAGGAATAAAACACCAGGTGGATGTGGTCTCTCCCAGTACACGTGGCATCCTTGGCCTCCCCCGCCTCCGGTTGGGGCTCCCCGCAAGAACGTCTGTCGACATGATCCCGTGCTCTTTCTTTGGTCTCTGCCAATATGATGTTAATCTTTGGGTGATGGGCCGGGATTATATGGCCAGGCCTGCAGGAACTCCGGTTCTGATGGAGTGACCTGTCAGATCTCGCCCGTCTCCCTCATCAGCCGGACGATGTCGAGGTACCGGTCAGGCTCCTCGCGGAAAATCTTTCTCCGGGACGACCGGGACCGCTGTCTCTCCCGTGCTATCTGGAGAGCCGTCCGGAGGGGAATCGACCGTGCGTGTGGTCCGGCTGCAGACTGGTGAACGAAAAGGGAGGAAGGATTGTTGTTCTTCCTCTGCATGTCGTCGGACATGGTATCACCCGTTTTTCCTGTGAGAGGCCGGGTAGGACTCTCTCGTTCACCAGAAAAAGCGCCAGCAGCGCCCTCTTCCAAACCCCCTGCCGCACCCCCAGGGGATGCCGCCACGGCCACGGCCATACACGACGGGGTAACCCCGTGGGGCCGCGGTCCCTGCAGGACCCTGGCCGGGTGGCACCTGCGTGCCCTGTTCTGCTGGCTGGGCAGCCTGCTGCTGTGCCTGCGGGGGAACGGGAGCAACACCGAAAGGCCTGCAGCGCCCCATCCCCCATCCTGTCATCGGTCCCCTCCCGAGGGGACCGGTTCCGTCAAGTCCTGGCATATTTTTTAGCCTCCTGTGCTCACGCACATATATTTCTCATATGAGCATAAATACATCAAACTGACGGAAGGGGCAGGCAGCAATCCCAACCGGTGGCGCCGGCATTTTTCCCCTCATTTATCGAATATTTCCAGATCGAAGCCGTGGGAGGCAAGGATCCCGCGGCAGCGGGAGGCGAACTCGTCTCCCGGGAGACCTGCGAGGGGTGCAACGGCATCATTCCAGAGCTGCACGAGACGGGGGTCAGAGGATTCAAGCGATGACCTCCCCTTCACCCGGCCGACTTCCTGCCCCGTCCCGTCACGGATGCGCATGGTCATGCACCGGAACTCGTGGCAGATACGCGGGCGGAACGGGTAAATGGTGCAGGAAAAGATACCATCGTCCTGCCGCCGGAGGAACGGGCACCACCCCCTCTCCCACGCAGGGGGATCCGTGCGGGAAAAGAGGGCGACGAGGGATGGGACGACCTGCACAGGGAGCGTCTCGCGGGTCACACGGACGCTGATGAGAAAAGAGCGGGGAGATGTGGTCCTGATGACCTGGATGTGCCTTCCAAGGCTCATGCAGCACTTTCCACACCGCGTGCAGGGAAAGACTGTCACGACCTTACACTCCCCTGGTCCGGGCCATCCCCCGCGAGGTGTCCGATGACGCGGGCCATCACCCGGTGGGACGCAAGTTCCCGGCTGAGGAAGCGCCGTGCCCGGTGACCCGGGTCGACCGGGATGAAGGAAAACCCGTACGCGATCTCCCAGAGCACAAGCCCCCCGGGTGCCGCAGGGGAGAGGGGCCCGACGGAGGCGCCCTCCAGGCGTGACGCGATCTCGCCTTCGTCCCCCCTGCCTGACCCGACAAGAGAGAGGGCCTGCGCCATGTACCGCACCATGTGCCAGAGGAAGCTCTCGGCACACACCTCAAAGACGGGGAGACCCCCCTCGGCAAAGACCCGGGCGGACAGGACCCTCCGGACCGGGTCCCTGCCATCCCGGCGGGCGAACTGCGAGAAGTCGTGCGTCCCCAAAAAGATCCGGGCAGCCCGGTCCATTGCCGGGACGTCGAGATCCCGGTCTCCAAAGAAGTACCGGTACGTCCTGTGGTGGGCCGCGTGCCGCGGGTGGAAGTCGGGGGGGACCTCTGCGTACCCTGTCACCCACAGGTCGGAAGGCAGGTGCCAGCGGAGGAGGGAAACCGCCCGACCGGGGAAGGGCGTGGAGATGCAAAAGACCTGTCCCCGTGCGTGGACGCCCCGGTCGGTTCTCCCTGCCGCCTGGAAACGACCGGACCGGGCGTCGGAAAAGAGACCCAGCCGGAGGCAGGCGGCAAAAAACTCCCCCTCGACGGTCCGCGGACCTGCCTGGACCTGGGACCCAAAAAAACCATCGCCGATGTACCCGCAGCGGAAAGCGAGCCGTCTTACCTCTGGGAGATCCTGTGCGAGATCCTCTTCCATGTGTTTCTCAGCGACTGCCGCGTGTAGGTGCGAAGCGGGGTCATTCTCCCGAATGCGTGCGTCTTCCCGGCCCGTATTGCAGCAAGGAGGGACGCCAGGTCAGGAGGGCTCTCCACGAGCGTCCGGCCATACCCGACAAACCGGGCATTATGGGCATCCGACCCGCCGACACAGGGCTTGCCCAGCCTCCGTGCGACCCGCCCGGCCTTCCTGTTTGCTGCCCCCACGATGTACCTGCTGTTGAAGACCTCGATCGCATCGACGTCATTGACCCAGGAATCGATCTTTCTCCCAGCCCCGTGCCGCCAGAGGTGGAAGGGGTGGGGGAGGATCACCAGGCCGCCGGCCGCCCGTGCCAGCCTGACCGTCTCTGCCATGTCAAGGCCCCGGGGGATCGGGGCCGTTACACCGAGCACGAGGAGGTGGCCCTGGAGGGTGGAGACCTCGATCCCGGGGATTATGATGAGCCGCGTGGGGAGTGTGAGGGCGAGGAGTGCCCCGGAAACCGTGTCGTGGTCTGTGATGGCGATTGCATCCAGCCCGACCGACTCCGCCCGGAAGATGACCTCTTCAACGCTGCTCTCCCCGTCCCGGGAGTGGTTGGTATGGACGTGGAGGTCGCAGGCAAGCATCTGATCATACCCTTTTTGACCTGTGTGATATTAAGAAGATTTATGCGCATCCTCCTCCCGACCGGCAGGGCAACCCGGGCGGTGGTGGAAGAGGCAGCAGCAGGCCTGGACGCCCGCGTGGTCGTGACCGGGGAGATCGCCTCGTTCCTCACCCCGGAGAAACTTGCGGCCCTCCTCCGTGAGGACCGGTACGACATGGCGATCGTGTCCGGGATGTGTGTCGCGTCATTCCGCGGGGTGGAAGAGGAGACGGGGGTCCCCGTCTTCCTTGGCCCCCGCCACGCGGCAGACCTCGGTTTTATCCTCTCCCTCCTCCCGGATCTTGCCCTCTCGCGGACCACGCCGGCCGATGACCTCCTCGTGGAAAAGAGGAGGAAAGAGGCCGAGTCCCGTATCGCGGCGGCAGAGGCTGCATCAGACTTCACGTTTGTCATCAGGGGTGTCCGTATCGGCGGGACATCGCGGATGAAAGTGCTTGCCGAGATCATGGACGCCCACCGGGTGCCAGATATCCGGGAAAGGGTTGAGGACTTTTTTGCCCGGGGAGCAGACATCGTGGACCTCGGGTTCTCGTTTGACGCGACACCCCGCGACGTTGCAGCGGTCTTCTCCCGGCTTGAGAAAACCGATGGCCCCCTCTCTGTCGATACCCAGGACCCTGCCCTGATCGAGGCGGCCCTCGGGAGGGCGGACCTCGTGCTCAGCCTCCAGGAGGAGAACATTCCCCGGGTGGGAAAAATGGTCGGAGACGCCGGGATAGTGGCCGTTGTCGTTCCCGGAGAGCGGGGGCTTTCCGCGAACCTCGAAGCAGCACGGGATGCCGGTATCGAGTGCCTCCTCGCCGACCCGCTCCTTCCCCCAGCAGGGTCGGGCCTTGTCGGGGCCCTCGGGCGCTTCTCCGGGTACGATGTCCCCCTCTTCTTTGGCGCCGGCAACGTCGTCGAGCTCCTGGACGCCGACTCCATCGGCCAGAACGCCCTCCTTGCGGCAATGGCCGCGGAAACCGGCGCTTCGGTCATCTTCACGAGCGAGCATTCTGACAAGACCCGTGGCTCGGTTGCAGAGATGCGGCGGGCGACAGAGATGATGGTCCTTGCGCGGGGCCGGCCTTACCCCAAGGATCTCGGCATCGATCTCCTGGTGATCAAGGAGAAGAGGAGGAGGAGGGAACCTCCCCTCGAGTACAGGGAAACCATCAGGGCGGGTCCCGCCCCGTCCGAGATTAGTTACGACCCCTGCGGCAATTTCCGGATAGGTATCGAGGGCGACGAGATCGTTGCCGTGATCCACGGGCGGGCCTACCGGGGGAGGTCGTGGGTGGACGTCTTTTCTGCCCTTCTCGCGAACCGGGAGGTCTCCCTCCTCGACCACGCGGCCTACCTGGGAGCCGAGCTCTTCAAAGCCGAGCTTGCCATCCGGTTCGGGCGGAGTTTTGAGCAGGACGGGCCGTTTTGAGGGGGCACCACCCTGGCCAATCGTTTTTTGATTCTGCCAGTCAAATAAGAAAAATTACATGAGAGTCAGGGGCATTCACCAGGCACTCCTTGACCTCCTCCTCGAACTCGGGAGGGACAACCACCCCAGGGAATTTGCCGGGGTCCTGCGGGAGGAAGACGGGGTTATCACCGAGTTCTCCCTGCTGCCCGGGACGGTGACCGGCGGCGAGAGTGCTAGCCTCTTCCTCGACATGATGCCCCTCGACACGCACCTTGCGGGGAGTGCCCACAGCCACCCAAACGGCGTGCTCTCCCCCTCGCAGGCGGACATCTCCTTCTTCCCGCGGGCAGGCACGTACCACCTGATCATCGGGTACCCCTACAAATCGGACTGCTGGAGGAGCTATCGCGCCGATGGGAGCCCCGTTGCGCTGGAGGTGGTGGAATGAAGCGGGTTGTGGCAACAGGCACATTCGACATCCTCCACCCCGGGCACCTCTACTACCTCGGGGAGTCCCGCAAGCTGGGGGATGTCCTGTACGTGATCGTTGCAAGGGACCAGAACGTGCGGCACAAGCCCAGGCCCGTGATCCCCGAGGACCAGCGTGTCAGGATGGTCGCCTCTCTCCGGGTCGTTGACCACGCGGTCCTCGGCGACCTCCATGACATGTTCCGGCCCATCGAGGAGATCCGGCCGGATGTCATCACGTTCGGGTACGACCAGCACTTCAACGAGGAGAAGATACGGGACGAGCTGGCAGCCCGGGGCCTTGCACCCCTCCTGGTGAGGATCGGGCAGTACAGGGGAGATCCCTACTGCAGCTCGCGGGAGATCGTTCAGTTAATCCGGGATAGGGACAGACAAGAGCGGGGCAGCCCGGAGAGAGTATGAACGCCCGGCGCCAGGGAAAATTGGTTTTCCTGGCCCCCGGACCCCCACCCCTGCGCGATCCCAGGCCTGGTCTTTCCCTTTTGCGGGGGACACCGTCCATCACGTTAATATAAAGGAACGAAACAAGGCATACTTTGGGTTTTTCAGCCCGCCATTGGGAAGTGTGACGAGTATGCCAGAATTTGGGACAGCGTTCTCCGGGAAGAAGAGTGACCGGATCCTGACACCGGCCGAGCTGGTCCGTGCCATCCGGCTGATGGTCGCTGCCGAGTACGAGGCAGTCCAGATGTATACCCAGCTTGCAGAGTCCATCGACAACGATCTTGCACGGGAAGTCCTCCTCGACATTGCCGACGAGGAACGCGTGCACGCCGGTGAATTTTTGCGGCTGCTCCAGGAACTCGTTCCGGACGAGCCTGACTTCTATGCCCAGGGGGCAGCAGAAGTGGAAGCAGAGATCGCAAAGCGTGCACAGCCGAAGGGAGCCAGCATGCCGGAAGAGAAGAAAGAGAATCCCCTGACGATCGGGTCGCTGAAGGGGTGATAAAAGACATGTCCAGCCAGTACCTGGGGCGCAGCGATGCCCCTATCAGTGCAAAGACCTGGTCCCTGCTTGACCGGGCAATGGTCGATTCAGCAAAAAGCGTCCTTGCAGGGCGAAGACTCCTCGAGATCGAGGGACCCTACGGCCTTGGCCTCAAGGCAGTTCCGCTCGAGGACTGCCGCGTGAGCGAGTGCCTTGCCGTGAGCCAGTTCGTCCCCGTTCACATGATCTATACCCGCTTCTCGCTCGGGTTGCGGGATATCGTCTCCTATGAACAGAACGGGCTCCCCTTCTCGGCAGCCCCCGCTGCCCAGGCCGCGATCGAGTGCGCCCGGCAGGAAGATGCCCTCGTCTTCGAGGGTGCGGCCGGGGTTACAGGTCTGACGACGCACGAGGCGACGGGGACACTCGCCCTTTCCTCGTGGAACACCGTGGGGAAGGCTGCGGATGACATCATCCAGGCGATGATCATCCTCGACGAGGCAGGGTACCATGGGCCCTATGCCCTCGCGCTGGCCCCTTCGCGGTACAACCTCCTCTTCCGGAGGTATCTCCAGGGCCAGAGCACCGAACTTGAACACATCCAGACCATCGTGACGGACGGCGTCTACAAGGCGCCTGTCCTCAAGAGTGGGGGTGTACTGCTCGCAACCGGGAAACGGTATGGATCGATCGTTCTCGGCCAGGACATGACGGTGGGGTACGTCGGGCCCGCGGGGGACAGCCTCGAGTTCTCGGTCACAGAGAGCCTTGCGCTCCTGATCCGGGAACCTGCATCCATCTGCGTTCTCCGGGACAAGAAGTAAGGTCCCCCCTGTCTCTTTTTTTTTTTTTTTTTTTTCACCCGTTATCCAGGACAAGGGAGAGCAGCTGGTGAGCCGCTTCCTTGTCGAGGGGCTGGTTGTCGCTCCCGCACTTGGGGGAGAGGATGCAGGACGGGCACCCCCGGTCGCATCCGCAGTCTGCAACGAGGGCCCGGGCAGTCGAAAGAAGGGTCTCACAGATCTCGTACCCCTTCTCGGCAAGGCCGATCCCCCCCTCGTACCCGTCGTAAACAAAGACAGTGGGTTGCCCGGACTCGCCGCCGCAGGGGGTCGAGAGTCCTCCGATATCCCAGCGGTCACACAGCACGTGGAAAGGCATGACGGCAATGAGGGCATGTTCCATCCCGTGGAGACCGCCGGCAAGGTCGCGCCCCGACAGGGAGACGGCATCGCAGGGCCCGGGGGCTACCTCGAGCCAGAGACTCCTCGTCGGGAACTGGACGGGGGGGAGGTCGAGGGGCTCGATCCCGATGACACTCTCCCGCTCGATCATCTTGTAGGCGGTGTACTGCTCTGTCACTTCCACGTCACCGTAATGGAGGCGGGCGCCGGGGAGCTCGCGGCTGGCCCTCACTGCCGTCACCCTGACAGAGCCCGATTTCAGGGGCCGGGTATAGTAGTCCACGTCAACAGGGGTGACATGAATCGTCCGGGACTCGAGGTCGAAAGACTCCACCCGGAACTGTTCTCCCTGGTGGAGGAGGATCGCACCCTTGTGGGCTTCCCGGTATGCCTGTGCCCGGTCGAGGGTCTCGAGGACGCGCCCGTTGCACAGGACCGCAAAGGTCTCGCGAAAACCCCCCTCGAGCGAGACGAGGTCTGCGGCCCGCCGTGTCCCCGCGTATATCCAGCCCCTGCGGGTCCTGCCCAGGAGGGACTGGGCAGCAAGGGAGGAGACGGTGAGGGGGAGGGTTGGGGGGAAGAGGTCGCGGTCCGCATCGCAGTCGAGGGGCAGCTCGGCTGCCGCACACAGGACCTGCCCGGAGAGGATGTAAGGGTTTTCAAGGTCGATGATGGCATGCTCCAGGGGGGCCCCGAAGAAGGCGTCCGGGTGGTGCATGAAGTACTGGTCGAGGGGATTCGGGGACGCAACGAGGATTGCAAGTGCATCCCGTGCGTTCCGGCCGGCACGCCCAACCTGCTGCCAGGCTGCCATCATCGTCCCGGGAAAGCCCGAGAGTACCACGGCATCGAGGGTCCCGACGTCGATCCCGAGCTCGAGCGCGTTCGTGGAGACAACGCCCCGGAGCGTGCCCGACTTGAGACCCTCCTCAATTGCCCTGCGCTCCTCCGGCAGGTACCCCGCCCGGTAGGAGGCAACCATCCCCTCCAGGGCGGGCCGGAAGACGTCTGCAACCTCCTCCCTGGTCCAGGAGGCAACCAGTTCCGCTGTCCTTCGCGACCCGGAAAAACAGAGGGTCTGGAGACCGGCTTCCATGCACCGGGCGACGACCCGGGCAGAGTCGTGGTGCATCGACCTGCGGGGGGGCCATTCGCGGCATGGGTTGTAGAAGGCGATCGTCCGGGAGCCCCCCGGGGAACCGTCGCGCGAGATCACGCGGAAAGGCACCCCGCAGAGTTTCCGGGCAAACTCAGCCGGGTTGGCGAGGGTCGCGGAGGAGAGCACGAAACGGGGGGCTGCGCCATAGTTCCTGCACACCCTCCGGAGCCGCCGGAGGAGCAGCGCGACATGGGAGCCAAAGACACCCCGGTAGCGGTGGGCCTCGTCGACCACGACGGCGCAAAGCCCCCGGAAGAACCTGCTCCACTGGTGGTGCCAGGAGAGGATGTGGTGGAGCTCGTAACAGTTCGAGAGGATGATCCGTGCCTCCTGTCGTATCCGGCCACGCCTGCTGGTCTCCGTGTCCCCGTCGTAGACCGCACTCACCGGTCCCGTCGAGAAACCCCCTTCCAGGGCCCGGAGTGCGACCTCCTGGTCGCGGGTGAGCGCCTTTGTGGGATAGAGGAACAGGAACGTGGACTCCGGCCGCGTCACAAGCTCCTCATAGACAGGGAGGGCAAATGCCAGGGTCTTTCCGGATGCCGTCGGCGTGGTGAGGATGAAGTTCTCGCCGTCCCGGAACGCCGAGACTGCCTCGCACTGGTGCGAGTAAAGGTGGATGCCCCGGGAATCGAGGAACCCCTTGATCTGTGGGGGCAGCGGTGGGTCGAGGGATCCAAAGACAGGATCCCTCGCCGGTATCTCCCGGGCGTAGACCCAGCCTTCCTGGAGCCCGGCGTCGTTTTGGAGGGCATCCAGCGCTTCCCGGATGGGACTCATGTCTCCTCCAGGAAGCAGGAGAAGAGACGCGCAAGCGAGACAAGGTCCTGGCAGTTGTGCTCGACCACCGGGACGAGGGGACCGGGGTTCGCATGGGTGACGTACGCTTCGTAGAACTCCGGCACCATCAGGGAGGGCACGTCAAGACCCCTCGTGATCCCAAAGAGCCCCCGCTCGAGGGTGCAGAGCCGGCAGTCGGAAAACGTTGCCGAGTACCGCTGCCTCGCGGGGTGGAGGAGGTCGTAGTGGACGGCAGGGGCGGAAAACTCCTCGCCGTACAGGGCACACCTCTCCCGGAGGTAAGGCACGTCAAAGGACCGGCCGTTGTAGGTGACAAGGACCCTCCCGGCAGAGAACCGCTCGATGGTCGCGAGGAGTGCGGGCAACTCCTCTGCCATCTCCCGCACGAGGAACTGCTCGGTGACCAATTTTTGGTCTTTGAGAGAGGCCAGGCCGACGAGGATAATGGGTCGCTGGAAGATGCCGAGAGTCTCGAGGTCCAGGAAGAGAAAGTCCTCCTCTGCAAAGAGCCGGGCGGAGGAGGTGTACCGGGGGTGGGAAGGGGGGTACCAGCGGGAGACGAGGGCGAGGACGTCGGCAGGCGACCCCTCGGTCAGGACGTGCAGGCACTCCCGGGCACGTGCGCCGAACCGCCGGTGGGAGAGGAGGTCCGCAATCGTCCGGTACCCCCTCCTTTTCAGGTGCCTTGCCGTCTGCCTCCCGATACCGTAGACGAGAGTCAAGTCCGAGAGGAGCTGTCCCCGCACGTCCGGATGGTCTCCGACCGGAAGGCGGAGCGGGTGATCCCGCCGGATACAGTAGACCTCTCCCTCCGGTGTACTGATGCAGTCCCCCGGGAAGACCTCCTCGAGGGACCGGTCCTCATATAACCTGAGAAGTGCGGACTTGAGGCGGATCGTCTCGCGGTACTCGGACTCAAGGACGGGAGAGTGGGAGAGGAAGGCCCGGTGGAACCTGTCGTTTTGGATGACGGAATAGTCACGCGATCCCGAGACGCGGTCCCGCCAGAGCCTGCTGGCGGTCTCAAAGACCAGGGGCAGGGTCATTTGGTTATAAGGCACTGTGTGGGGGAAATGCACTTATCCTCTCTCCGTGCACCGTGAAAGTGTGCGGACAGGAAAAAACAGGGCGGGAACCGATTCCCCTCCCGGGGCCTTGGACGAATTCCGGCCGGGGAGAGGGCATGGTCAGGGTGTGCAGAAGGAATATTCCGGCGGGAAGGGCCCCCGGTGGGGGGATGCCGGAATGCCCGCGTGGAGAAGAAAAAAGGGAAGGGACATTATCCACCGGGTAAAAACCTCAGGAAGGTATCTGACCGGGAAGGGAGCCCCCCCTCATCCGGGACACCGGGACGCAGGGGGAGGAGCGGAGTTGGACATGGCATTCCCGGGGGAGATTTCCGGATGGTAAAGTTCCGCGGTTTTCTCATCGACCTCGACGGCGTCGTGTACACAGGGACCACCCCGCTTCCCGGGGCGGCCGCGACCATCGCCTGGTTACAGGAGTGCGGGTATCCTTTCCGGTACATCTCGAACAGCACGCGGAGGTCAGTCCGGAGCCTTGTCAGGATGCTCGGAGAATGGGGAATTTCTGCCACACCCGGCATGGTCCTTACCCCCGCAGTCGCTGCGGCTGACCTGATCCGGAAGCGGAGCGGTTCACGGGTCTTCCTCCTCACGACAGAGGATGTCCGGGAGGACTTCTCAAACGCGGGTCTCGTGCCATCCCGGACGGGGTGCGACGCCGTCGTGATCGGGGACTGCGGGGACAGCTTCACGTATTCCTCCCTCAATGGGGCATTCCGGCTCATCCACGAGGGCGTCCCCTTCATTGCCCTGGAAAAGGACCGGTACTTCCGCGACACTGACGGCCTCTCCCTCTCTGCCGGCCCCTTTGTTGTTGCACTCGAGTATGCAACCGGCCGAAAAGCCGAGCTCGTCGGGAAACCGAGCCCTGAGTTTTTCCGGGCAGGCCTCCGGTCCCTGGGACTGGCGCCCGGAGAGGCCGCCATGATCGGGGACGATGTCGTCTCTGATATCGGGGGGGCAATGGGGATCGGTATGGGGGGTCTCCTCGTCCGGACCGGGAAGTTCTCGCCGGAGAGCCTGGCCCAGGCCAGGAAGCCACCAACGGCAGTCATCGCCTCGATCGCATCCCTCCGGGAGTACCTGGAGGGGACAGGTCCGGAGTGATGAGAGGTGCGTTCCTGCAACATCCTCCCCCTGGTCGTGGCAGTCGCTCTCGGGATACTTGCCGCCGGGTGCACCGACGTTCTTCCCTGGGCGCACCCGCCCGCCGTCTACCCCGCCATCGTCCCGGTCCCGGGGGAGACAGTCCCCTCCCCCCCTCCCTTCACGTTCCGGTTCGAGGATTTTTCCGTGACCGTCGAGGTCCCGGTGGACGCGGCCGTGTATACCGGTGCACGCAGGGCCGACAAGGGTGCACGGATCTTTGACCAGCGCATCCCGGAGTCTGAATGGAGGGCAGGGATCTACCGGGCCCTCATGGCGGACCCGCACCAGGACGGGTTCTTTGACAACCTCCTTGCCGTCCTCCGCGCTGTCAGGGAATCGCGGGGACTCGACAGCGACGAGTACATCGAGCTCCTCTCGGTCTTTGTCCAGTCCATCCCCTACGAGGACCAGCAGTCATCCGACCCCCGGTTCCCGATCGAGGTCTGGGTCGATGGCGCGGGCGACTGCGACGACAAGAGCCTCCTGCTCGGATCCCTTCTCTCCCGGGAAAACTACCGGACCGCGCTCCTCTTCTTTGAAAAGGAGGGCCACATGGCGGTCGGGGTGGGGTGCAGCGGCCCGGGATACGCGGGGACGGGGTACGCCTACGTCGAGACGACGAACGTGACATTCGTCGGTGTCCCGCCAGGGGAACTTGCCGGCGGGGTCCGCCTCACCTCGGTGCCCCTTGTCATCCCGGTCGGGGAGGGGACGCTCAATTATACCCGGTGTAGAGAAACGGCGGCACTGGCTGCTGCCATGGGGGAGATGGAGCGCGAGATCGGCCTGGAAAAGGAGCAGGTACGGGAGCTCGAGGACGCCCTCTCGGAAGAGAAGAGGGAACTGGACGCGATGAGGGCGTCCCTGGAAGCAACTGCGCCCCGCGTGGCTGATGCCGGGTATTATTCCCGCGTTGCCGCGTACAATGCCAGGGTCAGGGATTATAACGCGCAGAGGTCCCGCCTCCTCGCCCTCCTCGAACGGCACAACCTCCTCGTGGACCGGTACAATACCCTCGCCACGCACCAGTACGACAGGAAGGGCATGGTCGCATTTCTTGCGTCACTCCGGTGAAGCCCCCCCAAGGGGGCTCCACCCCCTTGGGGGGGGCCGGTCCGGCAGGGGTCACCTTCACAACCGTTTAATCCTCTCCCCCCGAGATATACGGGGTGAGGATATGCCGGGAGGAAAGAGATGCTCGAGATAGAAGACCTGCATGTGAAGATCGGGGACAGGGAAGTCCTCCATGACATCGACCTGACCATCAGGGAAGGGGAGACACACGTGCTCATGGGCCCGAACGGGTCGGGAAAGACAACGCTGCTGCGTGCCATCATGGGTTTTTCCGGCCTTGAGGTGACGAAGGGCACTATCCGGTTCAAGGGAAAGGACATCACGGGCATGCCCATCCACGAGCGGGCAAAGATGGGCATCGGGATGCTCTTCCAGCGACCCCCGACGGTCTCCGGCCTGAAACTGGGCAAGCTCCTTGCCGTCACGTCCGGGGACAGGGCCGGGATGGTCAGTGAGTATGCACGGTTCCTCCACATGGACGGGTTTATGGACCGTGCGATCAACCTCGGGTTCTCCGGCGGGGAGATCAAGAGGAGCGAAGTCCTCCAGCTCATGGTCCAGCAGCCGGACTTCGTGATGCTGGACGAGCCGGAGAGCGGGGTCGACCTCGAGAACATCACCCTGATTGGAAACGCGATCGCCCGCCTGCTCGAAAAGGACGTCCACATCGTGAACCGCAAGAAGAGCGGTCTTGTGATCACGCACACGGGCTACATCCTCGATTACCTGGATGCGGACTTCGGCCACGTGATGTGCGATGGTGTCTTCCGGTGCCACGGGAACCCCCGGGAGATCCTCAAGGTGATCAAGACGTCGGGATACAAGGAGTGCCTGGCATGCCAGAAGATCTAGGGAAGATGAGCGAACTCTCGCCCGAAGACAGGGAGAAGTTGACCCTGACGGGCCTTGAAGTGGAGATGAAGAACAGGGAGGGGAGTTTTTTCCAGGTCGACCAGGAGATCAGGCAGTGGACCTCCCTCAACGAGGGAATCGAGGTCCTCCCCATCCACGAGGCGCTGCGCAAGTACGACTGGCTCTCCGCGTATTCCTGGAACCTGGTCAAAGGGGACAAGGACCAGTACACGAAGTACGTCGCTGACCAGCCCGAACCGCGGGGCTTCGTGATCATCGCCCGCAAGGGGAGCAAGACGATATACCCCCTCCAGGCATGCCTTTTTTTGGCCCGCAGTCCCGTCCAGCACGTGCATAACATCATCATCGCCGAGGAAGGTGCCGAACTGCACATCATATCGGGCTGCGCCAGTGCCTCCTATACGAAGACCGGGTCGCACATCGGGGTGACCGAGTTCTACGTGGGCAAGGGAGCCCGCGTCACATCGACGATGATCCACAACTGGGGCGAGGAGATCAGTGTCTTTCCCCGGAGCGCTGCCCGCGTGGAGGAGGACGGCGTGTTCATCTCCAACTACGTCTGCATGCAGCCGGTCAGGAAGGTCCAGATGGCCCCCTTCGTCGAGCTTGCCGGGAGGAACGCGGTAGCCCTGTTCAGCAGCATTGTCGTGTGCACGCCGGGCTCGAACATGGATCTCGGGTCGGTCGCCCGTCTCACGGCAGAGGGGTCGAGCGCCGAGCTGGTCACGCGGGCCATCACGACGGGCGGGACCATCATCTCCCGCGGCATGATCGAGGGGGTATCGCGGCACACGAAGGGGCACATCGAGTGCAGGGGACTCATCCTCCGGGACGGGGTTATCCACGCCATCCCCGAGATCAAGGGCAACGTCGTGGATACCGAGCTCTCCCACGAGGCTGCCGTTGGAAAGATAGCCCGTGACGAGATCGAGTACCTGATGTCCCGCGGTCTCGATGAGGACGTCGCGACGGCAACGATCATCAGGGGGTTCCTCGATGTGAAGATCGCCGGGCTGCCGAACGCGCTGCAGGCCCAGATCGATGCCGCCATCGACGCGGCAGAGAGGAGCGGGTTCTAGCGGCCCGCGGGGCAGCCGGCGTCGCCGGGACGAAACGGTGCGATCAGGAAGAAGGATGCTCGCAGGAAAGGGTGCGCAGACCGGGGATGAGGTGGATGCCAGTGACCCATGACCCGTGGGAGAAGGAAAGGGAGGCGATGGTTGAGCACCAGATCGCGGCCCGCGGTATTGCGGACCGGAGGGTCCTTGACGCGATGCGGAAGGTCCCGCGCCACCTCTTCGTGCCTGCCGGGTACGAGAGTGCGGCCTACCGGGACTTTCCCCTCCCCATCGGGCACGGCCAGACCATCTCCCAGCCCTACATCGTCGCCCTGATGACAGAGCTCCTCGCTGTCTCCCCCGGCGATCGCGTCCTCGAGGTGGGTGCGGGGAGTGGGTACCAGGCGGCCGTGCTCGCCACGCTCGGTGCCGAGGTCATTTCGATGGAACGGATCCCCGAGGTCGCGCGGATCGCGGAGGGGAACCTCCGGAGGGCAGGGTACACGGGGGTGCGGGTGGTCGTAGGGGACGGGACCCGGGGTTATCCCTCTGCCGCACCCTACCAGGGGATAATTATCACGGCTGCCGCCCCCGCGGTCCCCGAACCCCTCGTGGACCAGCTGGCCGAGGGGGGAAGGCTGGTCGCCCCCGTCGGGGGACGGGACCTCCAGGAACTCGTCAGGCTCGAGAAGAGGGGGGGAAAGGTCACGAGGACCTCGCACGGCGGGGTCGTGTTCGTCCCCCTCCTGGGGGAGTTTGGCTGGGAGGGCCGAACGGGAAATGGCATGGCATGACGTGACCCGTCCGCTGGGGGAAGGGACACCCGTCTACCCCGGCGACATCGTCCCCTCGTTCCGGCAGGAGGACAGGGGCCGGTACAGGATCTCGGAGATCCACCTCTCGACCCACAGCGGCACCCACATCGATGCACCCTCCCACTACATCGCGGGTGGTGCAGCCGTCCACGAGATCCCGCCCCGCGTCCTCGTCGGGGAGGTCACGGTCCTCCCCGTGCCCGGGAGGAAAACGGAGATCGGGCCCTGGGATCTCGGGGGAGCAAGGGCAGAAAGGCTCCTCTTCAAGACGTGGTACTCGGGGGAAAAAACCTTCAGGGAGGACTACCCCGGGCTCTCGCTCGCGTGCGCGGAAGCCCTCGTGCAGGCCGGGACCCGGTGCGTCGGGATTGATTCCCCGTCAATTGAGCCTTATTCGGGTGATGGGGCGGTCCACCGGGCACTCCTCTCCCGGAACACTGCCGTGATCGAGTTCCTTGACCTCTCGGGTATCGCACCGGGAATATACTGGATGGTGGCGTTGCCGCTCCGCCTCGAGGGGCTGGACGGGTCGCCATGCCGGGTCCTGCTCCGGGACCCGGGGGGAGGTGTAAGAGATGGATATCGTGCATAGTGCCGTTGGAAAGCTGCGGGAAATGACACGCGGCTGCGGGTACGAGGACGGGAACATCGTCCTCTCGGTCAACCCTGACCGGAAAGTCTGCCAGTTCGAGAAGGGAGCCTGCATGGAAGTATCCTTTGGCGGGAGGATAGCAGAGTTCGTGACGTTTGAGCCCACGAGGGGGACGACCCGCCTGCCGTTCCTCTTTTCGGCGGCACTGGAAAAACCAGCACACAGGGCCGCTGCCTGTGCAATCATCAACGTATTGACCGGTTTTATGTGCATCTCGCGGGCACGGCGGTCCTGCAACCCCGGGTGCCACGCTGCCTGCATGGCAGACCTCCGCGCCAGGATCGGGGAGAAGGCGGTCGGGGGCCTGGAAATTCCCGGCCACGTGCTCCGGTCCTTCCCCCGGCATACAGACAGCCCCGGCGGGGGGGACGTCGTTCTCGTCGGGGGAGAGGGCCTCCTATCCCCGGAGTTTGGATCCCTGCTGGAAGAGGGGGGGCCAGAAAAGATACTCCTCGTCGGTCCGTCCACGTCAGGTATCGCGTGCCTTGAGAGCCTCCCCCACTGGTGCCCCTACGGGGAGGGTTAACTCTGTTTCTCCCGGCCACAACTGGAATGACAATGCGTTTTGGCTCTTCAGGCATCCGGGCAGTCTATAGCCGGGAACTCGTCGAGTGTGCGCTCGCCCTCGGCAGTGCGCTCGGGGAGAGGCCCGGGGTCGTCCTCCTCGGGCACGACACCCGTACCAGTTCTCCTGTCATCTCCCGGGCGTTTGCATCGGGGACCCTCTCCCGGGGGGGTTGTGTCCTCCTCGCAGGGCTCGTCCCGACACCCGCCCTCGCGCATGCCGTCCCGGACGGGGCGGCGGGGTGCATGGTGACAGCCTCGCACAACCCCCCTGAATTCAACGGGATGAAGGTCTTTTCTCCCGGGGGAGCATCGTTCACGAGAACCCGGCAGCAGGAGATCGAAGTGCTGCTCGGGGAACGTCTGCAGCGGTCGGGCAGGGGAGACCCATCCCTGTTCGGGCAGGTCGAGGAGAGGGAGATCCTCTCCCCCTACATCAGGGACATTACCGGGAAGGTCTCGTGCGCGAGGAAGGTGAAAGTTGTACTGGACTGCGGGGGTGGTGCAGGGAGCGTGGCAAGCCCCCACCTCCTTGCAGGGATCGGCGCGGATGTCCGGGCCATCAACTGTTCGCCGACGGGTTTTTTTCCCCGTCCGTCAGAACCGTCGGAAGAGGCGCTCGCCTACATCGGCGCGCTCGTTCGCCGGTGGGGAGCCGACGGTGCCGTCGTCCACGACGGGGACGCCGACCGCATGGCAGCGTTTGACAGCCGGGGACGGTACATACCGGGAGACACCCTCCTCATCCTCTTTGCGCGGTTCCTGGGGGCAAGGAAAGTCGTCACGACAACGGATGCAAGCATGGCAATCGACGACTGGGCAGACGTCACGCGGACCCCCGTCGGGGACAGCTACGTCTCGGAAGCCCTCCTTTCCGGGGGGGACTTTGGGGGAGAGCCCTCGGGGGCATGGATCTTTCCCAGGCACTCGCTCTGCCCCGACGGGCCTTTCGCCGCCGCCCTCTTCTGCCAGATGGCGTCCGAGTGGGATATCGCGGGTGAAGTCGATGCGATTCCCCGGTACCCCGTTTTGAGGACTTCGGTGCACTGCACGCGGTCGGCGGACGTCCTGGTGGCATTGGGTGCTGACGTGCCTACCGACGGAATCCGGGTGGAGAGAGAGGACGGTTGGTACCTCGTGCGTGCGTCCGGCACGGAGCCAAAAATACGGGTGACGGCAGAGGGCAAAACGACGGATGCCGCAAAGGCACTCCTCGACGAGGGGCTTTCGCGGGTCAAAAAATGGAAAAAAGAGATATCGCGGGAGTGAGAGGGTACCTGGTATGCAGTGCGTCATCCTGGCAGCAGGAGAGGGAAAGAGGATGCGGCCGCTCACGGCGACACGCCCCAAGGTCATGCTGCCGCTTGCAAACCGCCCCATGCTCGAACACCTCATCGGTGCTGCCCGGGATGCCGGGATATCAGATATTCTCCTTGTCGTGGGGTACAGGGAGGAAGAGGTCCGCCAGTACTTCGGGGACGGGAGGGATTTTGGCGTCCGCATCGGGTACGTGGTGCAGCGGCACCAGAGGGGCACTGCCGATGCGCTCGCCACCGCAGAGGAGTGGGTTGGGGGCAATTTCATCCTGATGAACGGGGACATGGTCCTCTCTTCCCAAGACATACGGGGCGTCATTGCAGCCGGCCCGTCCACCCTCGGAGTTGCGCCCTCCGACCATCCCGAGGATTACGGGGTCGTCAAGGTCAGTGGCGACAGGGTCACGGGGCTCTGGGAGAAGGCGAAGGAACCTGCCGGGAACCTCGTGAATGCCGGGATATACCACTTCGGGGAGGACATATTCCCCCTCATCGGGGGTGTCGGGCTCTCCCCCCGGGGCGAGCGCGAGCTCACGGATGCCCTGGGGGTCCTGATTGCCCGGGGAGTGCTGCGTGCCGTGACGGTCACGTCATGGCTCGACGTCGGCTACCCCTGGGACCTGCTCTCTGCAAACGAAAAGATGATCCCGGAAATTTCCCCGGAGGTCAGGGGTACCGTGGAGGAGGGTGTCGTTATAAAAGGCCCGGTTCATGTCGGGGAACGGTCGGTGGTCATGGCCGGGTGCTACATCGAGGGACCCTGCATCATCGGGAAAGACTGCCGGATCGGCCCCCATGCTTACATCCGGGGGGCAACGGCCATCGGTGACGGCTGCCACATCGGGCACGCGACCGAAGTCAAGAATTCGGTCATCCTTCCCCGGACGAACCTCCCCCATTTCAACTACCTGGGCGACTCGGTGGTCGGGAGCGGGTGCAACTTCGGGGCCGGGACGAAGGTTGCCAACCTCCGTCATGACCGGGGCGAGGTGACAGTCCGGGGGCTCTCCACGAAGAGGAAGAAGTTCGGGGCAGTCATCGGGGACGCCGTGATGCTCGGGATCAACTGTTCAGTCAACGTCGGTGCGGTCATTGGAAGCGGTGCAGCCATCGGGCCCCACTGCCTGGTAGAGGGTTATATCGCTCCCGGGACAAAGGTCAGGTAGGTGCAGGATGCAGGCAGTTATACTCGCAGCAGGGGAAGGAAAGAGGCTCCGGCCTCTCACCAGGAGCCGTCCCAAGGCCCTCATCCCGGTCGCAAATGTCCCCATCATCGATTACGTCATCCGGGCCCTCCTCGCGTGCGGTATCCGCGATATCACCGTCGTTGTCGGGTACCGCAGGGAACAGGTGATCCGCCACCTCAACGAGGAGGGGTTCCCCGTGCGCGTGGTCGTGCAGAACAAGCCCCTTGGGACAGCCCATGCCCTCCTGCAGGCGCGCGAAAACCTTTCGGGGCGGTTCCTCGTGCTCCCGGGTGACAACTACGTCGACAGTGCATCCATCGCGCGGGTCAAGGACGTGCCGGACGCGGTCCTCGTCAAGGACCACCCGTACCCCTCCAACTTCGGGGTCGTGGAGATTCGGCGCGGTCACGTGATGCGTATCGTCGAAAAACCGGAACAGGCGCCCGGGTTTACAATCTCGACCGGTATATTCTCGCTCGACCTGGACTTTTTTGACTACATCAGGCAGCCTGACCTCACCGACGCGGTCAGCGCGTTCCTGGAATCCGGGAGGAAGATGAGAGCTGTCACCGCCGCTGACTGGCAGGACGCCATCTACCCCTGGGACCTCCTCTCCATGAACCGGCTCCTCATCCCCGCGGCATCTCCCGAAAAGGCAGGCGAGATCTCTGCCGGGGCCGTGGTCCAGGGGCATGTCCGGATCGGTGCGGGCACAAAGGTTCTTCCCGGGTGCACCATCATGGGACCGGCCGTCATCGGCGCGGAGTGCGAGATCGGGCCACAGGCGTGCATCATGCCCCATACATCCATCGGGAACAGGGTCCAGGTTGGCCCGGTCTCGGTTGTCGGGAACAGTATCATCCTCGACGATGCCGTGGTCGGTCCCCACTCGCTCGTGAGGGACGCGGTCATTGGAGAAGGTTGCCGCCTGGACGACCATTCAAGCACGGTGACAGCCTCTCCCCTCCTCGAGATCGAGGGTGAACAGGTCAGGGGTTGCTTTGGGGCAGTCACCGGGGAGAAAGCCCGGATAGGGCCCTTCACGACGTTGCGGGCCGCCATCGTGGGAAATAACGTGACCATCCGTGGGAACAGGCAGGTCCATGGAACAGATGCCATCGGTGACGGCAGCCTGGTGGTATAAGGGTGTGCGGGATAATCGGGTATACGGGGGAGAAGAGGGCAGCCCCCCTCGTACTCGAGGGCTTGAAAAGACTTGAGTACAGGGGGTACGACTCCTTTGGCATCGCGGTCGTATCAGACAGCGACCTCTGGGTCTGGAAGAAGAGGGGCAAGATATCGCAGGTGAATCCCCCCGTCCTGCGCAGGAAGGGAAGAACCGCCATTGGTCATACCCGGTGGGCGACTCATGGGGAACCGAGTGATGCGAATGCCCACCCGCATACCGACTGCCGGGGTACAATCGCCATCGTGCACAACGGCATCATCGAGAACTACGCGTCAATCAGGCGGGAACTCGAGGGGCGTGGGCACACGTTCCGGTCGGAGACGGACACGGAGGTCATTGCGCACCTTGTCGAGGAACATTTTTGGGGCGATCTCCTCTCTGCTGTGAGAGCCGTCCTCCCACAGCTCGAGGGGAGTTATGCCATCCTTGCCGTTGCAGGGGGAAACGAGGGGATCGTTGCGGCAAGGAAGGAGAGTCCGCTCGTCATCGGGGTCGCGGACCGTGCCTGCATTGCCGCTTCCGACGTGACAGCCATTCTCGAACACACCGACCGCGTCGTCTACCTCGAGGACGGGGATGTCGCGACGCTCCTGCCCTCGGGGCCGACCATATGGCACGGAGGAGAACAGGCCGACCGGCCCGTCCGGAAAGTAGACTGGGACGTCGCAGAGGTCCGCCTCGGTGGCTTTGCCCACTACATGCAGAAGGAGATATACGAGCAGCAATCGGTCTTTTCATCGACAGTGAGAGCCCTGTATGCAGAGCCCATACCTGACGTGCTCAAGGACTTCTCCGGCATCACCCTCGTTGCATGCGGGACGTCGTACAACGCATGCCTCTTCTGCCAGTACCTCATCGAGGAGTACTGCGGCATTCCGGTGAGGGCCGAGATCGCCTCTGAATTCAGGTACCGTACCCCTCCGGGAGGCGACCTCGTGGTCGCCGTGACCCAGTCGGGAGAAACTGCCGATACCCTCTCTGCACTGAAGCAGGCGCGCATGCACAACCACCCGACCCTGGCCGTCACAAATGTTCTGGGAAGCAGCATCACCCGGCTCGCGGATTACACCCTCTTCATGCGGGCCGGCCCGGAGATAAGTGTCGCGGCGACAAAGTCTTTCATCGCGGAGCTGGCGGTCTTTTTCTACCTTGCCGATGTGATGGGCGGTGGCCGGCTCCGGAAGTCAGTCCTCTCCGGTCACGAGGCAATCGGGGAAGCCCTGCTGCAGGACATCTCTCCTGCGGTTGACCTGTGCAGGGGGGCCCAGTCCATCTTTTTCGTGGGTAGGGGACCGTTCTTTCCCCTTGCGCTGGAAGGGGCACTCAAGATGAAGGAGATCACGTACATCCATGCCGAGGGGTACGCGGCAGGGGAGATCAAGCATGGGCCGTTTGCCCTCCTCTCGCACAAGACCCCGGTTATCGCACTCTCTCCCCCTGGAGAGACCTTCCCTGCGATGGTATCCAATATCAGGGAGATGAAGGCCAGGGGCGTTCCCCTCATCGTCATCGGGGATGGGAATTCGCAGGAACTCCGGGACATTGCCGATGTCCTCATACCGCTCCCGGATGGGGACATGGTCTCTGCAGTTCTTGGGGCTGCCGTCCTGCTGCAGCTCCTCGCGTACCGGACGGCAGAGGCACTGGGACGGGAGATTGACCAGCCCCGGAACCTCGCCAAGAGCGTGACGGTGGAGTGACGGAATGGACGGGAGAGAGACGGGAAAGGATCCGGCGGGCCAGGACGGGAAAATGTGGGCGGGCACGGCGAGGGTGGCAGTTTTCGGCCCCTCAAAGAGGTTCCTTTCGGGAATCACGTATTTCACGATACGCCTTGCGAACGCACTCTCATCAGTCGCCAAGGTCGATGCCCTTCTCTTCCGGCACATGCTCCCGAAGAAACTTTTCCCGGGGTGGAAACGCGTCGGAAAAGACCTGTCCGCCGAAGGTTTCCTTCCGGGTGTGGGGGTCCATGAGGTCATGGACTGGTACAACCCTGTCAGCTGGATGAAAGCATACGCCGTGGCACGGAAATCAGACATGGTCATTCTGCCCTGGTGGACGTCGAGCGTGGCCCACATGTACCTCTTCATCCAGGCACTCACCTGGAAGAGACGGCTTGTGATGATCGAGTTCCATGAGCCTGTTGACCCGCTCGAGGACGCAAGTCCCCCCCTGCGCGTGTATGCCCGCGTCACCGGGTGGCTGGTCCGATCCCTTGCAGGAGGATTCGTGACCCACACGCGGTACGACCGCGACCTGATCGTCGGGCGCTACCACATCCCTGCACGTGACATCCATATCATTCCCCACGGGCTCTATGACCAGTATACACGGGTTGACCAGGAGGAGGCACGGAAGGCACTGGGGATAGGGGAAGATTACGTCATCCTCTTCTTTGGACTATTGCGAAAGTTCAAGGGCGTGCGCTACCTGATCGAGGCGTTTGAACTTCTCCCGCCCCCCCTCAAGGAAAAATCGCGTCTCTGCATCGTGGGGGAGGCATGGGAAGACCAGGAGTCGGTCGATATGGCACGCCGTTCCCCTGACCGTGACAGGATCAGCATCGTTGACCGGTATATCAGCGACAGGGAGGTCTCCCTCTACTACTCCGCGGCCGATGTCTTTGCCGGTCCGTACACGCGTGAATCGCACGATCCCTGTGCGGTATGCCACATCGCGATGTCCTTTGGCCTTCCCGTCATCGCATCCCGGACAGGAGGCATGGTCGAGAGCCTCGGATCCTACGAGGGGGTATTTTTCGTCCCACCGGAAGACCCCGGTGCCCTGCGGGAGGCGCTCGAAGTCGTGTACAGGGGCAGGGACAAGAGATACCCCGTGCCGGAGGATCTCCGGTGGGAGAACATTGCGTTGCGGTGGAGGGATATCTTCCTCGAAAAAATGGCCATGGAAGGACGGAAAATATGAGGGCCGGGAAGTTTTTGCCGGGTACGGGATGGTGATTCGGGAGTGAAGATCGGCGTCCTTTCGGGCTACGATTTCTCTGTCCTTGGCGGTGCCGAACGCCTCATCCTCGACCTGGCCCGGGCACTCGGGGCAGAGGTCGTCGTCCCCACTTTCCGCGAGGAGATCGTGTCCCACTATGAACCCGAGCGCCGGGTCCCCCTCGTCTCCCTCGGCCACCCTCTCCCGGGAGAACCCCTCCGGCAGCTGGCAGGGATGCGCCTCTTCCGGAAGGTCTCCCTTGATTACGACGTCGTGGTCTGCATCGATGACATGGCCATCCGCTACCTCGTCCACCCCGTTGCCCACCTGTACTACATGCTGACGCCCCGGCGGGCCCTCTATGACATGTATTACCACTTCATCGCGGAGAAGGGCCTGGCCCAAAAGGCATTCTATGTCCCGGGCCTTGCCCTGGCACGGTACATCGACAGGCGTTTTGTGGATCATTACGTCCGGAATATTGCCTGCATCTCCCACACGGTCAGGAACCGCATCCAGAAAGTCTACCGCCGGGACGCCGCCGTCCTCTATCCCCCGGTGCACGTGGAGAAGTTCTCCTGGAGGCCATCTGAGGGCTACTGGCTCTCGCTCGGGCGGGTTGACAAGTGGAAGAGGGTCGACCTCCAGGTCGAGGCGTTCCGCAGGATGCCGGAGAAGAGACTGGTCATTGCAGGGAGGGTATATCCCGGGTTCGAGCAGCTTGTCAGGAATGCCCCCGGGAACGTGGAGTTCCGCCACGTCCAGGGCGAGGGAGAGATGCGGGACCTCTACTCGCGGTGCGAGGGATTCATCACGACGGCAATCGACGAGGACTTTGGGATAACTCCCCTCGAGGCCATGGCGAGCGGGAAACCCGTCGTCGCGGTCCGCGAGGGGGGGTACCAGGAGACTGTTGTCGACGGTGTGTGCGGGAGGCTCGTTTCACCCGATATTCTCGAAATCTGCGCTGCCGTGAGGGAAGTCGGGGAGAAGTCAGACGAGTTTGGGGATGCATGCCGGCGAAGGGCCGAGCTCTTTGATTTTCCTGTATTTGCCAACCGCGCCCGGGAAATGGTCGGGGCCCTCTCCCGATAACGGGTATAGCCTCCCGCCGGGGATACCCCCAATTCTCCGACCCCGGGACTTAAATATCCTTTTTTCATGGCAGAAATTACCGAAAATGCCCGGATCTACCGGATAAGTACAAAGGATTAAAATGGAGGGGTGCCAACATGTCCTCAAAGGAGAAAGGGAAAAGATACCATGGAAGCCCCCGGTTTCATGCAATACAAGAAGTACCTGATTGTCATTTTACTGGCTCTCATGGCCCTCTTCATGGTCTGGATACGAGTACTCCCCTCGGCTGCCCTCGGGTCAACTGACATCCTCAACCTGGTCGGGAGTGATGACCCCATGTACAACCTCCGCCAGGTCGAGCAGATGAACGTCAATTTCCCGGCCTACAACTGGTTTGAGGCCATGACGCTCTACCCGAACGGCCAGGTCATCCACTGGGGACCCCTCTTCATCTGGATACTATCCGGCCTCTGCCTTGCCCTCGGGGCAACCACTCGCCCGGAGATCATATCTGTCAGCCTCCTCGTGCCGCCTGCCATGGCTGCCCTCATGGTCCCGGTCATGTTCCTCCTCGGCAGGAAGATCTCCGGGACTGCAACAGGCCTTTTCTCCGCATTTTTCATTGCGGTCGTCAGCGGCCAGTTCTTCTACCGCTCCCTGTACGGGTACCTTGACCACCACGTCGCCGAGGTCCTCTTCAGCACCATTTTCATTCTCTGTTACACATGGGCCCTGTCCTACGCCCGGGAACACCCGGTGGACTTTTCCCGGCGTGAAACACTGTGCATGCCCCTCCTCCTTGCCGTTTCCTGTGGTATCTCTTACGTCCTTGGCCTCCTCGTGATGCCGACGATGGTTCTCTTTGCGTTCATCGTGGCAATAACCACGTTTTTCTTGTTTGCATGGGGATTTTTCCGCGGTCTGAAGGGAGACTCGCTCCTCCTCCTCAACACCGTGACGTTCGGTATCGCGGCCGCGAGTTTCCTCGTATTCGGGGTACACAAGGAAGGGTTCCAGTTCGACTACTACACGCTGGGGCACCCCCTCGCCTACCTCCTCATCATCCTCGGGACCGCGGTCCTCTATGCTCTCGGGCGTATCTTCCAAAAGAAGGGGCAGGTGCAGTACCTCGCGGGCTTAGCAGGTCTGTTCGTGGTTGTCTTCGGATTCTTTGCGATCGCTCTCCCCGGCCTTTTTTCCACGTTTTTAGCGAGTATAGCCCAGTTCTTCGGACAGAACGAGCTCTACCTTACCATCCAGGAGGCCCGGTCATGGACTGCCGCTGATGCATGGGACAACTTCGGGCTCGGGCTGGTCCTTCTGGCCGCGGGCCTTGTTCTCCTCTGCGTCCTGCTCTGGAAGGAGAAGAGGGACGAACACCTGGTCGTCCTCGTCTGGTCCCTGGTCATCATCATCGCGACATGGCAGCATATCAGGTATGAATACTACTTTGCAGCCCCCCTTGCCCTCCTCTCAGGACTTTTCGTGGGATGGGTCGTCGGATGGGGCTGGAAGGATATCTCCTCCCTCCTGACCGCTGAGAGGGGGGAGAGAACAAAAGAGCCTGCCACGGAGAGGTCCAGGGCAAAACTGAAGGGGAAGAAGCAGGCAAAGCAGGAACCTGCGGCCCGCAGGAGAGATCCCACCAAGATCGGGGTACTTGCGGTGGTTATCGCCATCGCTCTCATCTTTGCGTATTTCCAGGTCTCCTACGAGTTCCGGGTCGCATCATCCGGGGGACTCCGCATGAACCCCGACTGGCGGGAGTCCCTCGAGTGGCTGGGAGCCGGGACACCCGACCCGGGCGTTGATTACTACCGGATTTACGACAAGGAGACGTTCCGGTATCCCCCTGAATCCTACGGTGTCATGTCGTGGTGGGACTACGGCCACCTGATCACCTACATCGCCAAGCGCATCCCGAATGCCAACCCGTTCCAGTCGGGTGTTGCCGGGGAGAACGGCGCCGCATCGTTCTTCATGGTGGAGTCCGAGGAGAGGAACCGGGCAATCGCTGACACGCTCGGGGTCCGGTACGTCATGACCGATATCGAGATGGATACGGGGAAGTTCTGGGCCATGGCGACCTGGTTCAATACCACTGCAGGGATCTCCCCCTACGTCGCCACCATCCTTGCCCCGGCCCAGGACAAGCCAGGCACCTATACCCCGCTCCAAATGTACCTGGCCCCGTATCACCGGACGATCGTCTCCCGTCTCCACAACTTTGACGGGTCCATGGCAGAACCCGGGCAGGTCTACTACGTGGAGGCCAACCTAGGCCGGGCAGCATACCCCGTCGCAACAAAAGCAGAGGTGATGGAGGCCACTGCGGCAATAGCGGCAGCCGAGGCCTACAACCGGAACGCACCGCCCGGGATGAAGGCCATGGTCCTCTCCTCGAACATCCTGACTCCCATCGAAGAGGTCCCGGCCCTCCGGCACTACCGGCTCGTCCACGAATCGCCGACGAACGTGCTGGCCGGTTACGGAGATTCATCACGCTATGACCTCAAGTACGTCAAGGTATTCGAATATGTCCCCGGCGCGCGTATCACGGGTGATGGCACGATAGAGGTCCAGGTTGTCACCAATACGGGACGAGAGTTTACGTACAGGCAGAAGAGCACGGGGGGTGTCTTCATCGTCCCGTACGCAACGGCAGGGTCACCGTACGAGGTCAGGGCAAAAGGGAAATACCGTATCGCAGGCACGGGGCGGGAGATTGAAGTCCCCGAAGAGGCAGTCCTGCAGGGTCTCCCGGTTGGGTGAATGGCATCCCGGTGTTCGGTTATATACAGCGAGGAATTTACCAGACACGACCTCTCCTGGCACGAAGAGAACAGCCGGCGCCTCCTTTCCGTCCTCTCCAGCATCCCCCCGGATATCAGGAGGAGGCCCGCGGAAGAAGCAGATATCGAAGACATAGCACGGGTCCATGATCACCGGCACATCCGCATGATCGAGGAGCTCTGCTCGTATGGGGGCCGGAGGTACCTTGACATGGACACGTACGTGACCGGGGAGACGTTCCATGTTGCAGCCCTCGCCGTGGGGTCCTCGATTGCAGCGGTCCGGCGGGCACTGGGAGGGGAGCACTGCTTTGCCCTCATCCGCCCTCCCGGTCACCACGCGGAACCGGACAGGGCGATGGGATTCTGCATCTTCAACAACGCCGCGATAGCCGCTGCCTGGGCCCTGGAGCGGGTCGAGCGCGTGGCGATCATTGACTGGGACCTCCACCACGGGAATGGCACCCAGAAGATCTTTTACGAGAGTGACCGTGTCCTCTTCTGCTCCATTCACCAGAGCAACATTTTCCCCTGGACGGGATGGATCGATGAGGTCGGGTCGGGAAGGGGCAGGGGCTTCTCGCTGAATGCACCCTTGCCGGCAGGAGGGGGTATCGGGGACTATGTGTACATCTTTTCGGAGGTATTCTCCAAGGCACTGCGCCATTTCGAGCCTGACGTCGTTATCGTCTCAGCTGGCCAGGATCCCCTGCACGATGACCCGAAGGCAGGAATGCGACTCTTTCCGGAGGATTTCGCCATCCTGTGTTCATCCATCAGGCAGGCGTCCCCCTGTCCGCTGGCTCTTGTCCTTGAGGGTGGGTACGGGCCGTCTGCCGGAAAGGCAATATTTCACATCCTTGACGCCCTCCGGCGGGAGGATCCGCCCCCCATTCCCTCGGGTCTCCCTGTGAGGGAGAGCACGAAAAGGGTCGCCCGGTTCCTGAAAATGGTGATGGTGTGAGGGGAGAGCCCGCCGGGAAAGTGCAGGAAAGAGGGAAAGGGGTGTTTTTTTGAGGGTCTTTTGGGCGGGCGGGCCGCCTCTAGGGTACTGTCCGCCGGTCCTTGTGAAGGTGGGAGACTTCAAGGCCCGGGACAATGACGCGGACGGTCGGAAACGGGGTGCGACCCATATCGACAACACAGACCCTCCCTGCAGTCCGGTCCAGGTCATCGAGGATAAGCATGATGTCCTCGTCTATCCATTCCGAGCTGCAGTCCGAAACGAGGGAGAGAGGGATTTCCCCTGCCGGGGCAAACCATTCGCGGTTTATCCTTTTCATGCGTTCGTACCCCGCACGTGCGAGGAGCATGTCCCGGTTCGGTGACGAGATCTCGCCCATCAGGTACGAGGCACGGGAGAAGGCAACGTCGACAAGGGCCCTCTCGACCGCGATGTGCGGGTCGGGGTGGCAGCATGAGCCCATGATGAGCAGGCCAGGGTCCCTTGCCTGCGTATCGTCGGCCGCGGCGGCAACCACCGGGACCCGTGTCCGGCCCTCGAGGAGCCAGAGGTGGATATCAACCCCCGATCCCGTGAATTTTGCGAGGAGTTCCTGCGCCGGTCCCGGCACGTCCACGCGTATCCGTCTTCCCATGTCCCGTTTGCGCTCGGCACGGCTCAGGGCATCGAGTTCCAGGACCTCGAGGAGCCCGTGCAGGATGGCCTCCTCCCTCACGTTCCCGCTGGCAAGGCCGCAGGGGTCGCTTGCAAAGAGTTGCGTGGTCATCCCCCGCGAATCGTAGGGGTGGTACACCGCATTGCTCGGGACAAGGACCTTTTCCCCGTTTTTGATGTCCACCCCGGGAGTCCAGTGAAGCATCTCGCCGGGGGCAAGGGGCCGGGGGAGGATGAGCGAGCGGGGGTCGATTGCCCCCCGGACCGTTGCCTCCTCGTAACTGGCATAGTCCATTGTCTCGCCATGGTACTCCCCGGAGAAGCGTTCGATTGCAGCCACCATTGCAGATACCCGGGCGAGGAGGCGGGACCTTCCCATGCCGGGGAGGAACGGGGAAAAACCACGGGGCGCCCGCCGGCGCTGTGCGACAAAACAGGGAATCCCCACGCGGTCTTTCCGGGTGAGGTCCCGCAGCCTCTCGACTCCGACTGCCTCCATGAGGAGGCGTGCAGCCTTCTCCGTCTCTTTGGGTGCCTTTGCCCGGTGGGTGCCGTCAAGGAAGGCCTTCCTGACGTGGGCAAGTTCCTGGACCATCGTACCCCGTGGGTCAGGGAAGGGTTTTATAGTTTCCACGCCACCGGGGAGATTGTATGCACCCGGATGAAGTGGAAGTCGGCATGCGGGTCCGCTACCCGCGTACCGGGACAACGGGGAATATCCTGGCCCTCCAGGTCCAGGGGAAAGAGACGTTTGCGGAACTGGACTCGACCCGCCTCTTCTACAGGGTGGACCAGCTCGTCCCTGTCGGGAAGAGCCAGGAGAAGAGTAAGGGGCTTTCCGAGGACACGGTGGAAAAGATTGCAAAAGAAAGGGAGTTCTACTCCGGCAGCGGCTTCCAGGAGGCCATCAGCCACACGGACCAGAGCTGCGAAGGTGGCGGTTAGTCGGTCACCGGGATGGTCGTCAGCTTGACGGACTCCACCCCTTTCTGGGACATCAGCCGCTCTGCCAGAGATTTGAGCTGTGACCCGTCTCCCCTGACCAGGATGACCTCGAGGCACCGGTCGTGGGTGATGTGGGAGTGAAGAGACGCCTGGATGATGCTCATGAACTCGTGCTGGATGTCCGTGAGGGTGGTGAGGAGGTTCCTCTGTCCATGGTCGTAGATCATGGTGATAACCCCCTGGCGTTCCCCTTTCACGTCAGACATCCACTTATAGTACGTGATGTAGTTCCGGATCGCATCCCGGATCCCCTCTGACCGCGACGAGTAACCGCGGTAATTGATGATCTCGTCAAACTTGTCCAGGAGGTTCTTGGGCAGGGAGATCCCGATGCGGGAGAGTTCAGTATCAACAGTCATGGTCTAACCCTCATGTACAGGAGTGTAATTTTATCAAGTAACTTAAAACTTCGCAAAATACCTGGCATTCGTTGATACTTTGTAATACTTATAGTGCAGACTCCCGATTGTGCACATTTATACGGGAGGCAATCCCATTAAAAAGTGACCAATGCGGGCAATCGAGCACTTTGGACTCACCGAGAAGGGACTCCGGGAGAGGAACGAGGATGCGTTCCTCGCAACGACTCTGGGCGAGGTCCACCTCTTTGCCCTCGCGGAGGGGATGGGGGGACCGCCCGGCGAACCGACCCCGGCCCAGGTGGCCATCGGTGCCCTCTCGGCCGGGAAGGTCGGGGGTGGCATGGGATCCCTCGTGGATCTCCTGGAGCGGCTGCTTGCCGAAGCTGACGAAGCTCTCTACAGTCTCGTGACCCGGTACCCGGACAGTGAGCCGCCGGCGGTTGCCATGAGCCTTGCCCTGATCGATCCCGGTGGGGAGTGCATCGTCAGCAGTCCCGGATCGCGCAAGGTCTTTTTCCTTGCAGCGGACCGGGGAAGGCCGGGTGAAGGCAGTGCCATCGGGACCGACGGGGAATTTTCCCTCCATGACCCGGGAGGGGGGATGCACCAGGCCTCGCTCCCGCCCGGTTTCCTTGTCCTGTGTTCCGATGGTGTGGGTGACTTCGTGGGGGATACCCGCCTGGAAGAGATCGTCAGGGAACGGGGTGACGACCTCGAGGCTGCCTGCAGGACGATCGTATCCGAGGCCTTTTCAAACGGGAGCGATGACAACCTCACCATCGTGCTCGTCCGCCGCCAGGAGCCATGAGGGGGTCAATGCCCGGAGGAGACCAGTTTGCGCTCCCACCCGTGGCGCTCCGACGGGAGCAGACGTGATCGCCGATGGACAGCATCACCCACGCCCTTGCCGCTTTCCTTGTCTTCTCACCGTTTGCCACTGGCGCGGTCCTCGTCTCTGCGGTACTCGGGGCCGTCCTGCCCGACTCTGACATCGTCATGAGGCGGTTGTCCGACCGGGACCCGCGTCTCTTTGTCTTTTCCCACGGTGGTTTTACCCACAGCCTTGCCGGTGCTGCTGCCCTCGGGGCCGGGGTCGCCCTTGGGTTCCTGGGAGAAAGGACGGTATCGGGGCAGGCCCCCGTCGGGCCTGTCCTGGTGGGAATCGTCTTTCTCGCCTCGCTTGCAGGGGCACTGACGCACCAGTTCCTCGACGTCCTCGCAGTCCCGGGAATCCCCCTCCTTTACCCCGCGAGTTGCCGGAAGGTCTCGGTCGGCATCTTTCCCGGTCCAAGATTCGTCCTTTTCGCAGCAAGCACCCTTTTTCTCGTCGTCTGGCTGATGGGATACGGGTCGTCTGATGGCCTGCACACCTACGCGGTCCTGGGTGGGCTTTTCATCCTTGCCCACGGGGTCCTGAAGGTTGCAGCGACCAGGAAATTCGGGAAACGGGCAATTCCCACGGTTAACCCCCTCACGTGGCTGGTTATCCGGGACACGGGGTCTGCATGGCATGTCTCCCGTGCCGGCCTCCTTTCCCCACGCGGGGAAGAGAGGATTTACGAAAAAAACGCCGGTATCGACCCGGACGTCCTCGATTCATGTGAGCGTGACCCCCGCGTGCGGCGGCTCCGGTACTATTCGTATATCGTTGTTGCAGAAAGGAGAGGCGACGATATCCTTCTGCGTGACCCCCTCAGGGAGGACGGGTACATCTTTTTCCCACCCCACTATACGAGGGTCATTATCCCGGGAAAGGGAAAAATGAACACGGAGCGGGAAAACCATGCATTCAAAGGGTATTAAGTAGGTGAGTCTTTATAATAAGTACGGAGGCTTGATCAGCATTGCATGACGTGACCATTCCCAGCGTGAATATCGGCGTGGTGGGGCATGTTGACCACGGAAAGACGACACTCGTGTACGGTCTGACGGGGGCATGGACAGACCGGCACAGCGAGGAGATCAAGAGGGGGATCTCCATCCGCCTGGGGTACGCGGACGCCACGTTCTACCGGTGCGACCGGTGCGAAGGCCCCGAGTCTTTCGGAACACAGCCCACGTGCCCGGTCTGCGGGGGGAAAGCAGTGCCGTTCCGCTCGGTCTCTTTCGTGGACGCGCCCGGACACGAGACGCTCATGGCCACGATGCTCTCGGGATCGGCCCTCATGGACGGGGCGATGCTTGTGATTGCGGCAAACGAGACGTGTCCCCAGCCACAGACCAAGGAGCACCTGATGGCGCTCGAACTCGTCGGGATACGAAGGATCGTGATCGTCCAGAACAAGATCGATGTTATCACCCAGAAAGAGGCCATGAAGCACTACGAACAGATACGGGCATTCGTGAAGGGAACGATCGCAGAAAATGCCCCGATTATCCCGGTATCAGCGCAGAAAGCCATCAATATGGGAGCCCTCGTGGAAGCCCTTGACCAGACGATCCCCGTGCCCGCGCGTGACCCGAATGCAGACCCCCTGATGCTGCTTGCCCGGTCCTTTGACATCAATAAACCGGGTTCAAACTGGCGGGACCTCAAGGGAGGCGTGATTGGGGGCTCCCTCATCAGGGGCGTCCTTCGGGAATCTGACGATATCGAGATCCGTCCCGGGCGCCAGGTCCAGGTCGAGAACAAGATCCGCTGGGAGCCAATCGAGACAAAGATCACGACCATCAACGCCGGGTCAAAGAAAGTGACGGAAGCCACACCGGGCGGTCTGCTCGGAATCGGGACCAAGCTTGACCCTGCACTGACAAAGAGTGATGCCCTGGCAGGACAGGTCGCAGGCCATCCCGGGAAGCTTCCGCCCGTCTGGGACAGGATACGCTTCCGCGTCACGCTCATGGAGAGGGTTGTGGGGGCAACGAGCGAGATGCAGATAGAACCCCTCAAGCACAACGAACCCCTGATGCTCTCGATCGGGACAGCCGTGACCGTTGGCATCGTGGTCAATGCCAAGAAAGACGTGGTCGAGACAGCTCTCAAGAGGCCGGTATGCGCAGAGACAGGGGCACGGATCGCGATCAGCCGCCAGCTGGGAGGGAGATGGCGCCTGATCGGGATGGGGATCCTGACCGAGTGAAGGTCCTGTTCGACTCCAATGCCCTGATGATACCCTCCCAGTTCCGGGTCGACGTGTTTACAGAGCTCGGAAACATTATTGGGGCCTATGAACCATTGATACTGACAGAAGTACTCCACGAGCTCAAGGGGCTCTCCCGCGGGTGCGGGAGGGAGGGGAGTGCTGCCCGTTTTGCACTTGACCTTGCCTCACGGTGCAGGGAGGTTGCAAGTGGGTATTCTGAAGGGAGCGTCGATGAGAAGGTCCTTGCCTATGCCCGGGAGCATAGGTGCATGGTCGTGACAAACGACAGGAAATTAAAGGACCTCCTCCTCTCGGAAGGTGTCCCGGTGATCACCCTTATGCAGAGAAAGAGACTTGGTCTACTGAGGAGATAGCGGGAGAGAGTGTTTGGATGTATTACAGGATGGAGCTGTCAGACAAGGTGAGGGTGCCCCCCCACCGCATGGGCGAGGAGCTGCTCAGGGTGATACTGGACGTGCTTCAGGAGCACCTCGAGGGCAGTATCGACAAGGAGATTGGTATTTTTATCGCGGTGACACGCGTCATCAGAGTCGGTGAGGGGGAGATCATACCCGGCGACGGGGCCATTTACTACGACGTCGACTTTGAGGCAGTCGTCCTCCGGCTCAGCCTCCAGGAAGTCCTCGAGGGCCTCGTTGTGGAAACAACGAGTTTTGGTGCGTTCGTGAGCCTCGGTCCCATCGATGCCATGCTCCACGTGAGCCAGATATCTGACGAGTACATCAACTACGACGAGAAGAATGCCCGCCTCATATGCCAGGAATCCAAGCGTTTCATCGGCGTCGGCGAGGCTGTCCGGGTGCGGGTTGTCACGCTCTCCCTCAACGAGAGGGAGCCCCGTGACAGCAAGATCGGCCTGACCATGCGCCAGGCAGGCCTCGGGACGGCCCGTTGGCTCGAGGAAGACATGCAGAAGGAGAAGGAAAAGGAGAAAGGCGGTGGCGAGCGTGGCAGCCGTTAAGAAGAAACTCGTCTCTGTCTGCAGGGAATGCCACCGTGTCGTCGAGGGCGAGGCCTGTCCGGTCTGCGGGACTACGAACCTCTCCACGGACTGGGCCGGGTACCTCGTCATCATTGACCCGAAGAACTCGGAAATTGCAAAAAAGATGAACATCACGCTCCCCGGAAGGTATGCCCTGAAGGTCCGCTGATGCTGCGTCTCCCGGACCATTGCAGGCACCTCTTCAGGGTGCCTTTTGGAAGGCTGGAGCCTGACATCGGGGCGGTCGTCGCTGAGCTCCGGGAGACTGCTGTCTACACCGTCGGAGACATCGTGACGCACAACCTCCTCGCGCATGGCGTGACGCCCGCGGTCGCCGTCATCGACGGGCATACAATGCGGAAGCCCTGCAAGCGGATTCCGACGGTCTTTCCAAGGGTTTTCCGGGCAAGGAACCCGGCCGGCACGATAACCCCCGAGCTTACCGGTGCACTCAGGGAGGCAATCGCCTCTCCCCCCTCCCTCGTCGTCGTGGAGGGTGAGGAGGACCTGGCAGTCATCCCCCTTGCCCTCGAGGTCCCACAGGGCAGCGTGATCCTCTATGGCCAGCCGGGGGAGGGTGTTGTCATCCGGGTGATCGATGACCGGGCAAGGGAAGATGCACGCCGGCTCCTCGCATGCTTTGTCCCGGGGCCGTGAGATAGGATATAAATAACTTTGATGCGTATAATAAGAGGATACCGATGGACATTGAGGTTACAAGGGATACACGCAACGAGCTGCTGGGAAGGAGGGAGGTGGACTTCGTCCTCCGTTTTGACGGCCCGACACCGTCGCGCATGCAGGTCCTGGGAAAGGTGGCGGCGATTCTGAACGTCAAGGAGAACCAGGTCGCCCTCGACTCCCTCAAGACGAGTTTCGGGATGACATCCTGCACCGGGAAAGCACGCATCTACGACACCGAAGATATCCGGAACAGGGTTGAGAGACCGTTCCTCCTCTCCCGGGGAGTCCCCAAGCCAAAAGAAGAGGGTGCATAGGACCATGGCAGCAAAGAAGAAGGCAAAAGAGACAAAACCGAGGAGGAGTTCCTATTACGCGGTCTCCGGGGGAAAGGTTGTGTTCTCACGGAAGTTCTGTCCCCGCTGCGGCCCGGGGATCATCCTTGCTGACCACCCCGACCGCGCGGCCTGCGGGAAATGCGGGTACACGGAATTCAAGAAGGCTGCCTGACGCGTGCAAAAACCCTGTAACCACACCGGGAAAGGAAACTCCCTCCATCAGGGACCACGGGGCCAATCCGTGGGAGATCCCTTGCACATTGAGAATGCCAAAATGGCACGGGCACATCTCCCCCCCAAGGGTTCCCGTGCCGTTGAACAGAGGGGGTGGAGATCGCGGATGCGGTTTTCCAATGGTAATGGCTTTGCCATTTTCACTATTCATGCTCGATCGCAGGGCGTTCATGGGCGGTTTGTATGAAACCTGCGTCCGCGCCTTTGACCCGGGAGGCATGTGATTTTTACGGTCTCACGGGGTTCTCTCCCGAAGAAGTGTAACCATGCCTGATTTTGGCCCGGTCCTTGGAATCGAAGGAACTGCCTGGAACCTTTCTGCTGCCGTTTTTGAAAAGGATCTCATCGCCCTCTACTCAAAGCCCTACACGCCCGTTCAGGGCGGGATCCATCCGCGCGAGGCGGCCCAGCACCACGCCTCGGCGATGAAAGAGGTCGTATCCCGGGTACTCTCGGAGGCCCCCGCGATATCGGGGGTGGCATTCTCCATGGGCCCGGGGCTTGGCCCGTGCCTGCGGACGGTTGCAACAGCAGCCCGGGCCCTCGCCCATGCCCTGGACGTCCCGCTCGTGGGCGTCAACCACTGTGTTGCCCACGTCGAGATAGGGAGGTATGCCACAGGTGCGCAGGATCCCGTCGTGCTCTACGCAAGCGGTGCGAATACCCAGGTGATCGGGTACCTGAACCGGCGGTACAGGATATTTGGCGAGACACTGGACATTGGCCTTGGGAATGCCCTCGACAAGTTCGCCCGGAGCAAGGGGCTTATGCATCCCGGGGGACCGGCCATCGAGGAGCGTGCACGGGCGGGACGGTACATTGACCTCCCCTACACGGTCAAGGGGATGGACCTTGCATTCTCGGGGCTGGTCAGTGCCGCAAAAGACCATCCCGCCCCGCTCGAAGACGTCTGTTTCAGCCTCCAGGAGACGGCGTTCGCGATGTGTGTCGAGGTGACGGAGAGGGCTCTTGCCCACACCGGCAAGGACGAGGTGCTCCTGGTCGGTGGCGTCGGCGTCAATCGTCGCCTCCAGGAGATGCTCTCCCAGATGTGCGGGGAGAGGGGGGCAACCCTCCACGTTCCCGACCGGCAGTACATGGGAGACAACGGGGCGATGATTGCGTATACCGGCCGGGTCATGCTCGAGGCCGGGTGCGCAATGGACCCAGCAGAGACACGGGCCAACCCCTCTTTCCGTGCAGACCAGGTCGAGGTCACCTGGAGGGAGGATGGAGTCCCTGCACGGGAGAGGAGGGAGACGGCCCCGGCCTCTGCCCGGGGGGCAGAAGCTGTTGTTACCCTCATGGACGAGATCGTCTGCAAGCGCCGTGTCAGGAAACCCTACCGCCAGCCGTCCCTGGATTCCCGGCTCATCGCAGAGCGGACGAGGGCGGAGGCCCGGCTCATCGCAATGGCCCGGCGACAGGGAATCCCGACCCCCGTCATCCGCGACATAACCCCTGACACGCTCGTGATGGAGAGAGTAAAAGGCACGCTGCTCCGGGACGATCTCGTCCCGGAAAACTTGTACCTTGCCGGAAAAACGGTGGGAAAGCTCCACTCAGCAGGGATCGTCCACGGGGACCTCACGACCAGCAACATGATCCGCCGGGACGGTGCCTGTGTCCTGATCGACTTCGGCCTTGCCCAGGTATCGGGCGAAGTAGAGACCCGCGGAGTCGATATCCACGTCCTTTTCCAGACGCTCGAGAGCACAACCGACGAGCACCCGCTCCTAAAAGAAGCGTTCTGCAAGGGGTACAGGGAGGAGTTTGATGGTGCCGACGAGGTCATCGCGCGGGAACGCGAGATCGAACGGAGGGGGCGGTACCTCTGAAGATAACGGTTGTCACGAACAACCCCCACAAGGCCCGCGAGATCGCCCTCTTTTTCGAGGGTCTGGCAGAGGTCACGCACGTGCCCCTCGAGTGCCCGGAGGTGAGGGATGACCGGGTCCGGGTCATTGCCGTGAAGAAGGCAGAGTATGCATACCAGGTCCTCCATACACCCCTGATCTGCGATGATACGGGCTTCTTCATCCGTGCGCTGAAGGGTTTCCCCGGCCCGTACGCAGCCTATGTCCAACGGACGATAGGAAACGAGGGAATACTCAGGCTCATGGAGGGGAGGAGCGACCGGCGGGCATCTTTTGAGACTGCCGTGGCCTATGCTGACGCCGAGGGAGTCCGGGTATTTTCAGGCAGGATTGAGGGAACGATCGTTGCACCCCGGGGAGAAGGGGGTTTTGGCTATGACCCAATCTTTGAGTGGCGGGGGCGCACCCTTGCAGAGATGACACCGGCCGAGAAGAACAGGATATCGCACAGGGCCCGCGCTCTTGCCCGACTGAGGCATTTCCTGGAGGGGAGGGAGCCTGGCAAAGGAGAGCCCTGAAGCCACCCAAAACTCTTATGTGGTCAGGCGACCTTTATTTAAAGACCAGAACAGCGGTGTTTTACCATGGCACGGTTTCCGGAAGCTGAAGCACGATTACTCAACGTCAAGATATGCATGCGATGCAACGCGAGAAATGCCATCCGCGCGACAAGGTGCCGCAAGTGCGGGTATCAGCACCTGCGGCCAAAGAACAGGGAACGCAAGGCCTGAAATGTCAGGCTGAATAATACGTTACCTTTTTCCCTTTTTCGCTGTATTCACCCCGGAAGGTCTCGATGTTCCTCTTGTACCCGAGCCTCTCCGTGAACCCGAGTTCACGCAGTCTCTCGCGGACACGCATCACGTCGGCCTCGTCGCGCCAGTCACGGGTGTAGACGTAGATGACCCTCCGCTCATCCCGGGAGTCCGGGTTTGGCCTGGCTGTGCTCACTTTCGAGGATATCCCCAGCTCACCGCGGCAGGTTGCGTCCCGCACCCTGACCCACGCGGAATCGATCTCAGAGGGCGGGAGGAAGATGAGCCATTTCCCGGCCAGATCATCCTCGATGGCACCCGGGGAGACTCCCGGGGCATCCTGGACGATCCAGTGCATCGTGCGTGTCTTTCCCGGGATAACCCCTTCACCCTGCCAGATGAGCGTGTAGATTCCTTCCACGCCCCCATACCGTCTTTCCAGTGCCTCGCCGAGCACGGGATAGTCCGTGCAGAAAGACCGGAAAATTTCTGCAAAGCGGTCGCGGAAGTCGACCCGGTTCTCGACAAGGGAAAAGAGGAAGAGGCCCTGCTCCTGGAGCTCCCTGTTGAGGAGGTGGAGGAAGAGCCCGCAGGCAAGGTCAGAGTGCGAATCCGGATCGAGATCACTCATACATTAGGGTTGAGGGGATCGATAAAAAAGGGTATGGGGGCGACCTAGGTCCGGAGGAGGGAACCGGCAAGTGCTGCTGCACGCTCACCAGAGAGCAGCATGCCGCCAAAGACAGGGCCCATCCGGTGTTCGCCCGCGACGGCATTGGCAGCCATGCCGCACGCCACGAGCCCGGGGAATATCTCCCGCGTGTGGGAGAGGATCTCTCCTTCCGCCCGCTGTGCCCACATGAACCCCTCTCCCTTCACCCGGACCGTGCCGCCCTTCCTCTCAACGAGCCGGGCAAGGACTGCATCGTGGCCGGTTGCGTCAACCGCGACATGGCACCCCATCGTGAGCGGGTCGATGTGAAGACCTGCCATCTCTACCGGTGTCCAGTTCAGGACGAGGCCGGAGAGTTTCCCATCGCCGTGTATCATCACGTCCTCGACGGAAAAGAGGGTGAAAAATTCCACGCCGGCGTCACAGGCGGCAGCGGTGAGCTTGGCCACCGCCTCAACCGAAGAGGCGACGTAGTACCCTTTCCCGTAGGGGGTGGAGTGGATGCCGAACCTGTCCAGGAGCCGCCGGGCCTCTTCCTGGACGACAATGCGGGGAAACATCATCCCGCCGCCCCACATACCGCCGCCGACGGAGAGCTTCTTCTCGATTAAACCGACGCGATAGCCCTCTTTCGAGAGGATAGCCGACGCGGTGAGACCGGATGGCCCTCCCCCGACGACGGCCACGTCCATCTCCATGAATTCGAGGAACTTTTCCATCTGCGACCCGACGATGGCCCTGCTGATAGTGATCTCGTCAAGCTCCATGGTACTTTTCCCTGTAGTATTTCCCTGCTCCATGAATTAACCATGGGATCGCGGTCCGGGCTGCCATTGCAGGAATATTTATAGATTTTGCCCGTAAATAAATATTTTATGAAAGTTTGGAAGCGCGATCTCGGACTCACGCTGAGGATCTGGCTGACCATGTTCCTCCTCTTCCTGGTGTACCTGGTCTTCCTCGCCGTCCTCTCCATGCTGGGCGTGGGACTCCCCTTCCTGGTCATTTTGGTATTCGGGATGGCGTTTATCCAGTATTTCTTCTCGGACAAGCTGGTGCTCTGGAGTACCAGGGCACGGGTGATCGAGAAGGACGAATACCCCGAGCTCTTTCGGATGGTTGAGAAACTCGCAGCTGAGGCGGACCTGCCTATGCCCCGGGTCGCCATCATGCAGACCCCCGTCCCGAATGCCTTTGCCACGGGTCGGAGCCCGCGCCATGCAGTTGTCGCAGTCACCGACTCCATCATGAGGCTCCTCTCTCCCCGCGAGCTGGAGGCAGTCATTGCCCACGAACTGTCCCACGTGAAAAACAGGGACGTGCTGACGTTGACGATAGCGAGTTTCGTGGCGATGATTGCAGCCCTCATCATGAACAACTTCCTGTTTGCGAGCATGTTCTCGCGCAGGGAAGACAACCCCTGGATCATCGCGGGCATCGTTGCCATCATCGTCTACTTTGTCTCCCAGCTGTTGATCATGGCACTTTCCCGGTACAGGGAGTTTTCCGCGGACCGGGGGAGTGCCTACATCACGGGAAGGCCGCGGGACCTCATCTCCGCCCTCGAGAAGATCAGTGGCCGGATGGACTACGTACCCCCGGAACAAAAGAGGATCGTGGAGAGTGCAAATGCCTTCTTCATCATTCCCGCCCTTTCCGGGGCGACGCTGATGGAGCTCTTCTCCACGCACCCACCCCTCGAGAAGCGTATCGCGGCCCTCGAAAAGATCGAGTATGAGATGAAGGGGTACTGATCTTCCCCCCGGGCCCGGGGGGGAGTCCCGACCGGGACGACCACCCGGGGATCCCCGGTCCATTTTTCCCTGCATATGTCCTTGATTTCCCCGCAGGGGGCCTATCCTGGTGATTTTAGGGGAAAGGGCGCGCAAGGAACACAAAGCATAATACTCATCATTGCCATAATAAAAAGGCGCATTGCATCGATGGTCTAGTGGCATGACTTAGGCCTTCCAAGCCTATAGCCCGGGTTCAATTCCCGGTCGATGCACTCGGGCTCGTGGTCTAGCTGGCTATGACGTCGCCTTCACACGGCGGAGGTCAGGAGTTCGAATCTCCTCGAGCCCATCATCTTTTCCTTTTTGTCCTTTCCCGTCAGTGAGGAGCACGAGTGCGTGGATGGGAACCAAAAGTGGGGGCTGCCTCGCCCCCACACCCCCGCATGGGGACAGACCCGCCGCGAGTCCCTCCTCATGAACTGCTGGTAGTCCTGAACCTTTCCTTTAACCCACGTGCGAACTCTTTTGCCTCTTCGAGGTCAGATTCGTTCGGTCTGCCCTTGTTGATACCCCCGATGATTCTGAAGGGACCCCAGCTGTCCCACCCCTTGCAGGCGAATTCACCAATGACGGCGTAACCTTTCTTCTTCAGCAAATCCTTGAGAAATGCGTTTTGGGCCGGATCACCCTTTCCACTCGTGGAGAAGACAAAAGCCTTCTTTCCCTCGCCATGGGGCAGGTTTTCGACGAACTCCAGGAGTGACTTGTGATGCTTTCCAAAGAATATGCCTGAACCGAAACATATCAGGTCGTATGCTTTGAGATCCGCCTGCCTGGCCCCATCGATGGTGACGAGGTCTGCTCCCAGCTCACCTGCAATTGCCCGTGCGACCTTCTCCGTATTCCCGTGATGAACAGATACATAAACGACGAGAGTCTTCATTTGATAAAACCATGCATGGATTCTGCTATATCTCTGCCGCCTGCGCACAAATGCCTGCATGACGGATAATACAATCCAATCCCCTGTTGCGGTACCGACAGGGGCTGTACCTAGAGGAGGGGCTAAAAACAAGGGTCATTGCAATTCTCCGGCTGAACGGTGGCCACCAGGGTTCCGGGGGTGCCGATGGGGGGTGCAAACAGGGACCGGAGCATTCCGGGGGAAGTCCTCATGGCAGCCCTGCAGGGGGGTAACAGGCAAGGAAATATGTTATAGTATGCAGGACCTCAGGAATACTGATGTCACATGGGGAGTGAGGGGACGGCGTGGAAAAATGGAAGGATCGTGCTCTTCCTTGCAGCAGCAGCATTCCTGCTCGTCCCGGCCATCCCCGTCCATGCCGACAGCCCGGCCGAGGTTGCCAATGCCCTCATGAGGAGGGCCGATGACCTCGTTGTCCAGGGGAGGCCCCTTGAGGCTCTCACCCTCTACGAGGAAGCGATTACCCTGGACCCCTACAGCACCCAGCTCTGGAACCGATTGGGGCTGACCCAGATGAAGGTCGGCAGGTACCCGGACGCACAAATCTCCTTCCAAAAGGCCCTGGATATGGATCCCTACTACACGGCAGCCTGGAAGAACAAGGGGGATGCCCTTGCGGCCCAGGAACAGTTCCAGGCGGCCATCGACGCCTACGACAGGGCCCTCGCGATCAATGCAAACGATATCTACACCCTGTACGAGAAAGGCGTCTGCCTGCAGAAGATGGGAAAGACCGAGAAAGCCATGGAAGCATACACCGAGGTGGTCCGTCTCGCCGAGAGGGAAGTGAGGAAAAATCCGAACGAAGCCCGGTATAACGCCCAGCTCTGGACGACGAAAGGCGATGCCCTTGCCCGGCTGGGCCGTTACAGGGAGGCCATGGAGGCGTATGGGGCCGCACTGGAGATCAACCCCAAGATGGAGCGGGCCGCCAGGGGGATAGAAGCCGTCAACGAGACCCTTTACCGTGGGAGGGGTTCGCCCGAGCTGCTCCAGACACCGGCCCTTCCGGAAAAGACAACGCAAGCCCGGTCAGCTATCCCCCTCTCACCCTTTCCCGCCCTCCTTGCCCCTGGTCTCCTGGCCCTCGCCCTCTGGTGTGCGAGGTCACTACAAAGGAAGTCCTGACACCATCTTCCCGGGAGTCCCATGGTCTTTTTTCACCTCATCCTGACCGATGACTGTAACCTCTCGTGCAGCTACTGCCGGGGACGCGTCACGGAAAATACGGGTGAGTGGGGAGGTCGTGACGTGGAGATTGACTGGGACCTCCCTCCCGACCTCTCGGTAGACCTCCCCTCCCTCTATTCGTTCCTCGGAAAGGACCCCTCCGCATGCCTCACCTTCTACGGGGGAGAGCCGCTTCTCCGGATCCCCCTCATCAGGGAGATCATGGACCACGCGCCGGTCGGGAGGTTCATGGTCCAGACAAACGGCCTCCTCCTGCAGGACCTCCCTGCCACCTACCGGAACCGGTTCGACACGATCCTCGTCTCCCTGGACGGCACGGAGGAGCTCACCGACCGGCACCGGGGCCGCGGGACGTACAGGAAGGTGATGGAGAACGTGCAGGCACTCATCGCGGGAGGCTACAGGGGGGAACTCATCGCCCGGATGACCGTCGGGGAGGATACAGATATCCGCGAAGCAGTCTTTGCGCTTGCAAGGAACAAAGACTACTCATTTTCCTCCATCCACTGGCAGCTCGATGCGGATTTCTCGGGAGACCCGTCTATTGGCAGGTTCCGGGAATGGGCAGAGGGAGAGTACAACCCGGGTATCCGCAGCCTTGTCCATGACTGGGTGGAGAGCATGGAATCAGGGGAAGGTGTCTTGCGGTGGTACCCGTTCCTGCAACCCATGCAGGACCTCCTGCTGGGGAGAAGCAGCCCCTTGCGGTGCGGTTCGGGCCATGCCAACTACACGATCATGACCGACGGGCACATCGGCCCCTGCCCGGTCATGGTCGGGATGAAGGAGTTCTACGTGGGGCACGTTGGGACATCTGACCCCTTGAGGCTGCCCCGTGTCAGCGTGGAGAGCGAATGCACGGCCTGTACCCACCGGGAATTCTGCGGGGGAAGGTGCCTCTACTCCCAGGTCGTGCGGCCCTGGCCCGACGAAATGAAGAGGGTCGTGTGCAGAACGGTGGAAAACCTAAAAGAATCACTGACCGCGGCCCTTCCCCGGGTAAGGGAGTGTATCAGAAAGGGGATCATCCGGGAGAGCGACTTTTCCCACACGCGGTACAACGGCTGCGAGATAATCCCCTGAAGGGAGCCTGGAGTCCATCAGCGGTGATAGGACTCTCCCCTGTTGATCCGGCAGGAGCGGTATATCTGCTCGAGGAGGATGAGGCGTGCGAGCTGGTGGGGAAACGTCATCCGTGAGAACGAGAGCGTGTGGGTGGCAGCAGCGGTCACGGTATCCGGCAGGCCGAGCGGTCCCCCGATGATGAACGCGATGCGGGAACAGCCCAGGACTTCCCACTTTTTCAGGTTTGCCGCAAGTTCCTCGCTGCTCCAGGGTTCCCCTTCCACTGCGCACACGACCCGGATACTGCACCCCGCGGCCGCGGCGAGGACCCGTGACCCCTCCCGGGAGAGGATCTCCTCCTTCTCGCGTTCGCTCATCCGGGGAGGAATTTTTTCCTCGTCCACCTCGCGCAGCTCGACCCGGACATAGGGCATGATCCGGGCACAATAGTCCCCTATCCCATCCTTCAGGTACTTCTCCCTGACCCGCCCGACGCCGATGATCCGGATCTGCATGCGGGAAAAGGGTTGGCCCTCCCGGCAATATACCCTCGGGTATGCCCTTCACTTTCACCCCCCACGGCCGGGATTTAAGAACCACCCGCCCTCATCCCTGGAGTGAGGAGGCCGAGAGATTCCGACCTCCCTCTGCAACCCTCGAAAGCCACCTTGAATCGGATGGACCCGGTAACTCCCCACCCTCTTTTCGGGTCCTCCCCCCGCCTGATTAGCTCCACTGCCCCATCTTTTTCGGGGCGGCGGGGTTCCGGCCCGCAGGCGTCATGGTTTCATAATTATTTTTAAGAGTTCGGGGAAAATGGTGTACATGGCACTCCGTTCTCTCAACCTGCCGGGGATAGGGACAAAATACGAACTTGAAACGGAAAAGAAAGATATTGTCGCCATCTTCTTTCTGAAAAGCGGGAACATCCAGATGTACACCCTCCCCCGTGACGCCCCGGCGCCGGCCGTGGCCGAACTCACCCCCGCTGAGGCACGCCGGATCGGCGCCATCCTCTCGGGGGCCATCATGGAGGCAGACCAGGAGAGCGTGGAGATCGCCTTTTCGGCACTCTCGGACCTTCGCATCAGCATCCACACGTACATCATCGGGAGGCAGTGTGCGGGAAAGAGCCTCGAAGACCTCCAGATCAGGGCCCGGACGGGCGCAACAATCATCGCGGTCTCGCGGGGGGAGAAGAATATCGTCAATCCCCCGCCCAGTTTCACGTTCGAGGAAGGTGATGCCATCGTTGCCATCGGCGAGGCAGACCAGCTCAAGAGGCTCGAGCAGGTAATCCTGGTGGCGTAATGGAAGGGATCGTCCTTGCCCTCTCTGTCTGCCTGGTGCTCGCCCTGATCACCAAGAAACTGGCGCTCCCCTCGATCCCCTTCTACATCATCGCAGGGCTCCTCCTGGGCAAGAGCGGCCTTGCCCTCGTCCACGAAGACAGCATCGCCCTCTTTCTCACTCACCTCGGGCTCCTCTTCCTCCTTTTCTTCCTCGGCCTCGAGATCAAGCCGGACCGCATATGGAGCAACCAGAGGGCAATTGTCAAGAGCGGTGTGATCGATCTCCATATCAATATCCTGATCGGGTTTGTCGCCGCATACGCGCTGGGTTTTTCCCTCTTGGATGCCCTCGTTGTTGCCGCTGCCTTCTTCATCAGCAGCACAGCCATGGCGGTCACATCCCTCGTCGAGAACAAAAAGCTCCTGATGAGGGAGGCAGAGACCATCGTATGGCTCATGGTCTTTGAGGATATCGTCATTATCCTCGTCCTTGCATTCTTCGGGTCATCCGGGGAACACCCCGTCCTCATGCTTGCAAAAGTGGTCCTGGTCCTCCTCGTGCTCGTCGTCATCACGCGCGTGGGCAGGGACTACATCATATCGGTACTGAAGAGGGACGATGAACTGCCCGTGCTCCTGACATTTTCCGCGGTTCTTGGGATTGCCGCCCTTGCCGGCGCATGGAGGATACCCGAGTCATTCATGGTGATTGCTTTCGGTACGATCCTTGGGACAATCGATCCCGTTGCCTTCGAGATCCACTCAAGGCCGTTCAAGGACGTTTTCCTGGTCGTCTTCTTCGTTTTTTTCGGGATTACGACAGACCTCTTTGCCCACGGGGTCTCGCTTGTAGCAATCATCGCAGTGAGCGTCGCTGCGGTCTTTTCCAAGCTTGCATCGGGGGTCGCCATCGGGAAGGTCATCCATGGTGACCGGGCATCAGGAATGGAGATATGGACGAACACGATTGGCCGCGGCGAGTTCTCCATCGCCATTGCAGCCATATGGGGGTCTGCCGTGGTGTCGAGCACCGTTGCGACCATGGTCATTGTCACGTCGATTGTAGGGGCCTTTGCGGCAAAGTACAGCACCCACATCAGGACGTTTTTGCTCGGGGTGCGTCCTGAAGGGGGTACCCCTCCCCCACGCAGGTAGGGGGAAAAGAACAAGGGTGTGGCGGGCTGGTGGTTGGACCACTCAGAGAATTTCCGACCGGGCCGCGAAGAAGACAGGCCCCCGGACATCCACCTTCTTCTTCCGGTCCGTGATGTCCCTCATCACGTGGTCTGCGACCCGCAGGTTGATGTCGCTGGGGAGTTTTGCCACCTTGACCTGGACGTGCACCGGCTCTTGGCACGCCGCCCCCCCCTCGATCCGGGCCGCAGCAAGCATGCTGACAGCATCGAGGTAAGAGATGCCGCAGGAGACGCCCTCGGTCCGGACAGCTGACCACTGGGGAGTGTCAGGCACACCGAGGATCGACCCCTGGTAGGCAAAGACCTCGTTGCCGCATGCCGGCCCAAGGAGCCTTGCCCCCTCCTCCTGCTCCTCCACGAGGACACGGACCTTTGTGCCATTGAGGGGCCCTTCGTATGCAACGAACGAGCAGGGCCCGGTCTCTGCGGCATGCTCCCGTGCCGTGCGGGCGATCGCCCGGGAGAGCACTCTCCCTTCCACCGTGGAGGGCTCGCTCCGCACCGTGACTCCCCGCGCGATCTCGAGGTCCGAGAGGGGCCTTGGGTGGAACTGGGGGAATACCATCTCCCGTATATCCTGGGCGCTCGTCGTGATCATCGCGAGGCGTTCCACACCGAGCCCGAGGTTCATGACAGGGATCCCGATACCGTATTCGGCAAGGGCGGAGGGTGAGTACATGCCAAAGGTCGCCACCTCGACCCAGTCGTGGACGGGATGGCGTGCATAAACCTCGGTCTGGGTGTCAGGCATGTAATACTTTGACCGCTTCTCGTCCGGGCGGAACCGGAAGTCCGTGAAACCGAATGCCGAGAGGAGGGCCTCTGCAACGGCTTTTCCCTCCTCGTTGGTCACGTCGTCCCCGGCAACGACGCAGGACGCGGAGTGGTAGCTCATCAGGCGGGTCGGCCCCTCCTCCTGCTCGCGCCGGAAACAGCGGTCCACGGAAAAGAGCCTCAAGGGCAGCGGGCTCCTCTCCCAGAGGGCAGAAAGGGTAAGGAACCATCCGCTCGTCATGTGGCTTCGCAGCGTGGACCGGGAAGACCGGGGGGCAAGGTCACGGAAGGCCGAGAAGACCTTCTCGTAGATCTCGACGGTCAGGCCGTCATCAATACCGAGGGCCTGGGAGGTTGCGTGGACGAGATCATCTCCGTCGATTGCAGACCGCTTATACTCCTGGAGGATCTGGCGGAGCCTTGCCTCCTCATCCGGGGTGACCGGCTTTCCTGTTATCGACGCGATACCCTCGAGCTCTTCCCTCCCTATCCCCTGGTTGGGCCGCTCAAGCCCCCCCAGGTAAAAGACCCTGTCGAGGACGGCACTTGCCTCGGGACCGAACTGCCTGTAGACGTCCTTTTCTTCGACAATGATGGGGTTGCAGATCTCGGTAAACCCGAGGCGGAGGTAGGTCTCGCGGAGGCGGTGCACCATCGCGAACACGGGGTGCGGAGCTGCTGCCGGGTAACGGAGCCGGGGGTACAGGTCACCCACACGCGGGGGTGTCAGGACAGTGGGACCTTCATGCCAGGCTCTCTCGAAATGTTCGCGGGACCTGGCTTTCCAGGCCTCGGGGTCGAACTTCATGCGACACGCTCCAGGCAGACAACGAGGCTTGCCGCATTTTCATCCCTGATCCGGTAATCAGAGCCCCGTGCAATCTCTCCCGCAAACGCTTTCACATCGGCAAAGCTCGGCATGTTCTCCCGATCCAATCTTTTTCTACTGTATCCCAGAAACATATATCCCTTCACCTCCACGTACCATGCCCCGGAGTCCTGCACCATCCGTGCGTAGGCTTCCGGTGCGAAGTCGTTGTACCCCTTGACAAGGGTGATCCTGACTGCCGACCTCCGCCTGCCGAGAAGGAGGAGGCTCTCCCGGATGGAGTCCCAGTAGTCCTCCTCCGGCCTGCAGAGCGAAAGGTAGGTCTCCCTGTCCGGGGCAACGAGCGAGACATACATCTGGAACGGCCGGCAGTGGGAGAGGACATCCGGCCGTGTACCGTTGCTTACAAGGAACGTGGAGTAACCATTCTGCGAGAGGAGGTCGATGAGCCCGGGGAGGGAGGGGTAGAGCGTGGGCTCTCCCGAGAGTGATATCGCGACGTGCCGCGGGTCCAGTGCCTCCGAGAACCGCTCCGGCGTGACGTAGGGGGAGACCTTGTAACCGGAGAGTGCCCGCTTCTGGAGGGGACGGATTCGCTCGAGTATCTCGGCAGGCGTGCACTCCCTCTCCCCGGGATAGACATGCTCACATGACCTCCAGCAGAAGAGACACCGCTGGTTACACCGGAGGGTGGGTGTCATCTGGACGCAGCGGTGGCTCTCAATCCCATAGAACTGGTTCTTGTAGCACTTCCCCTCCCCCCGCAATGCCTTCTTGCACCAGAGGCAGGGCTTGAGGGCGGCGGACGACCCCTCCCGGAAGAACTGGTACCCCTGCCGGCGCAACGCGTCACATGGTTGCGAGTGGAACGATGCCAAGGGCCTGCAACGCCTCCGCAAGTGTATTCTGGGTAGCCCTGACCAGGGTCAGCCGGGAATCGCGGGCGGTCCCCTCGCTCCTGAGCACGGGGACGAAGTGGTAGAACGTATTGAAGAGGTCTGCCAGTTCCCTCGCGTATGCTGCCAGGATGTGGGGCTTTAAGTCCCTGACAACGTTCTCCATCACGAGGGGGAAGCGGATGATGTGCCGGGCGAGGGCGAGTTCATGGGGGTCCTCTGGTGCATATGCAAACCCAAACGTCCCTGCCTTTTCCAGGATGCTGCACGCCCGCGCATGGGCATACTGGATGTAGGGGCCGCTCTGCCGTTCGAAATCGAGGGCCTCCTTCCAGTCAAAGACCGTGCTCTTGTCAGGGGATATCTTCACGATGTCATAGCGGATCGCTGCAAGGGCCACGGATCGCGCGATCTCCTCCTTCTGGGCCTCCGGGAGCTCGGGCCTGCGTGATGCGACCTCCCCGTACGCCCTCCGCGTGACCTCGTCGAGGAGGTCGTCGGCGGACACGAACGTGCCGGCCCGGGTACTCATTGACCCCTCCGGGAGGGAGACAAACTCGAAGTGGACGATCTCCGGCGGGCGTTCCCCGAGGAGCCGGAGCGTGGTGACGAGCTGGGCACCGATCAGCTTGTGGTCGGCACCGAGGACGTCGATGACGCGGTCATAGTTCCGTGACTTCCACGTATGGTAGGCAAGGTCCCGGGCCGCATACACGGATGTCCCATCGCTCCTGCGCAGCACGTACTCCTTGGCAAATCCAAACGCCGAGAGGTCGAGCCAGAGCTTGCCGTCGTGCCGGCACTCTTCCATGTGGGATATCTTTGAAAGGACCCTCTCTGTATCCCCGTTCCGGATGAAATCACTCTCCCACACAAACCGATCGTGCTTTGCACCGAGCCTGTCGAGGGTGACGCGGAACCCTTCCAGGCATTCCGTGACGGCAGAGCGGAAGAGCCTGACGGTTGCAGGGTCCCCGGACTCGACGAGCTGCATCAGGCGGTCCACCTCGGCGACGCACTCCGGTCTCTTCTCGAGTTCCCTGTTGGCGGCAATGTAGATCCGTGCGACGTGGTGGTCCCCCTTCTCGCCCGGGACAGGGTTATCAGGGATGTTCTGGAACCCCCAGACCACGATTGCGATCTGGCGGCCCATGTCATTGACGTAGTACTGGACTTCGAGGGGGTACCCCGCTTTCCGGAGGCAGCGGGCCAGCGTGTCTCCGATGATCGTGTTGCGGATATGGCCGACGTGGAGGGGACCGTTCGGGTTGGCACTCGTGTGCTCGAGGACGACCCGTTCCTGCCGCGGGGGGAAAGAGCCGTAGCCGGGGTGCGTGGCATCCTGAATCGCGCGCTCCTGGATCGCGGGACCGAGCTGGAAGTTGATGTAGGGGCCGGCGGCCTCGATCAAAATACCCTCCATGTCGGCCCGCTGCGACAGACGGGCCGCGATATCCCTGGCTATCTCGGCAGGAGGTCTCCTCATCTTCTTTGCGAGCGAGAACGCGACGGTGCTCGCCAGGTCAGCGTGGGCACCACCATCGGCCAGGAAGACCTCGTCCTGGCCACAGACCTCCTTTAAGGCAGCGCCGATGGAAAAGTAAAGCCGCGAAAGCATGCTCTCAATACCCCGTCCTGTACCTGAGCAATGCCGCAATACCACCAAAGGCGGAATAGAGCATCGATCCCTCCTCGAAGTCGTCAGAGATGATCTCCACGCGCGTGCTGGTCTGGTCGGCAAGATTCGTGAGTTCCTCGATGATGTCCGTCTCCTCGTCAACGACCAGGGGACCACTGCAGGCCTTGCAGGTGTGGGACGCAATGATGTCCTGGACGGTCTTTCCCGGTTCCAGCTGGATCGTCCGTTCCTCGGAATGCCCGCAGGCCTGGCAGCGGACCCTGACACGGGACTTCCGGAGGGAGGCAGACAGGAGGAGGATGTCAACGGATCCCATGGCAAGGTTCTTTCGCACGCTCTCCTCGCCGTATGCCGCAAGCCCCTCCTCCTTGACGAGTTCCTTGAGGAACCGGTTCATCAGTTCCTTCTCCTTGATCACCTCCACCCCCTTCAACGCATCGCGGGCCGCGTCCACGAGTTCGGAAAGCCCGCTCTCGTTCGTGTAGGCAACGTCAAAGAGGCCGATGATCCTCTTCTGGATCTCGTGGTGGAGGTACTGTCCGGCCTCGAACTCCTCCTTGGTCGGGCTCGGGCCACCGATCAGGACGCCCTTGAACCGCTCGAAAAAGTCCTTCTCGGCGAGGAAGATGGCACTGGCACGTTCCCCTATCTTCGTGTAGAACTCGTGGATGGCAATCTCCCGGAGCCGCTGGAACCGGACGCTGGACTGCCCGCCCTTCCTCTGCTTTCCCGGAACCGTGGACGTGACACCCCCGACGGGCTCGATGCGGTTCCCCCGGAGGAAACCCCAGTAGGCCTCGCGGCGGTCGAGCACGAGGAGCCCGTAAACGTTCTTCTCCTCGAGCATCTGCATGAGCGGCTCGAGTTCAAAGACCGAGCTGCAGCGGTACATGTAGAGGTTGAGCGGTTCGGGTGGCTCGATGATGGTGCACTCGAGGTCTGTCCTGTCCCCCTGGAGCTGGATCGTCCCGCAGAAGACTGCCATCCCGTGCGGCGGCGGGTTCCTGTAATACTTGAGCCGTGAGAGGATCGAGGAGATGGCGCTCTGGACGTTGGTCCGGGTCTGCTTGCTCTTGATGTTTGAACACTGCCCGTACTCGTCGCGGAGCTGGGCGACGACGTCATGGATCTGCTTGTCGGGAGGGATATAGAGGGATATGAGTTCCGTTCCGCTGCCCTGCTTGGACTGGAGCTTCTCGAGGGTCTTCTTGAACTCGTACTTCCTGCGCCCCTCGTCCATCTCCTGGGTCTCGGTCATCCCGCTCTTCCCCCCTGCTGCAAAGCTTCAATACATTTCAACCCGCGGGGCCATAAATTTGCGCACATTTCCCGAGTATCAGCTCGTGTACTTCCGCATTTGAACCGTGTGTCCCGTTGAAGGAGAAGAACTCCTTTGGTTCGGGTAGGGCCAAAAAGAACTCCTGGCCCCGGGAGAAGGGGATGATGGGGTCACCGGCTGCATGGAAGATCCAGGACGGGCGGGGAGAGAGCCGTTGGGCCTGAATCTCGGGGTCGACAGAGAGGAGGAACCGCCGTGGGTCTCCCGTGTACTTCGCCCCCGCACGGGAGAACCCGGAGGTCGAGATACCGATGTACCCGGCAAAAGCAGGGTCGACCCCGGCGGCAACCGCTGCATACCGCCCGCCGTTGCTCTCCCCCATGGCATAGACAGGGAGGGGAGGCACTCTTTGGAACTTCTCATCGAGGTACTTCCTGGCAGTCACCATGTCACAGACGGAGAGGTAGTACTGTGGCCAGGCCCCGGTCGAAAATTTCGAAAAGTCGCGCTCGAGGTCAAGGGGGTAGCCTGCAGTCTCCCCGCCATTCCCCCGCACGTCCAGGACGAGGAATGCGTAACCTTTCTCTGCGTACAAAAGAGCTTGGGAGATATAGCCCTCCTTTTTTACCCCCGCACCCGGGGAGAGGACGAACCCCGCCCGGGGGGACGGGGGATAGGCGGCGAGGGCATACACATCCCCCCCGCTGCACAGGAAGACAATGCGGGAGACTGTCACGTCGCCGTATCGTTCCTGCGGTGTTTCATTGGCGGTGCACGGGGGGCACTCGAGCGTGAGCATCCCGGAATCATCGACGCTGTATCCTGCCGGGGGAAGGGCACTCCTCTCGCTGCACCCGGCGGCGAGGAGGACGGCAAGGAGGGAGAGGCAGATGAGAGGAGCAAATACTCTCATGTCCATCCCCCCATGCACCGGCAGACCAGGCAGATCGTCTTTGCATCGCAGATGCGGCCGTCCCGGACCATTGTCAGGAGCTCGCCCCATGGTACTTTTTCGGTCTCAATGACCTCGTCCTCGTCCTTTTCGTGGAGGGTCGAGGGGACAAGACCGCGGGCCTCGTACAGGTAGATCACCTCGTCCGAGTAGCCCGGCGTGGTGTAGATCCAGCCCCGCGGGAGGAACTCTTCCGCGCGAAACCCGGTCTCCTCGATCAGCTCACGCCGGGCAGTGGCGATGGGCTCTTCACCGGGCTCGAGGGTCCCGGCCGGCGCTTCGAGGATGTACTCCCCGATGACGAACCGGAACTGCCGGATGAGGCAGCAGGACCCGTCATCGAAAAACGGGAGAATCGCAACGGCATTCCCGGGGTGGACAGAGACCCTCTCGACCTGTCTCCCGTTGGGAAGGGTGTACTCCCTCTTCTCGACCGACAGCCTCTTTCCCCTGTAGAGTTCTGTCATTCCTCGCTCCTGTAGGGCAGGGGGTCTTTTATCCCCAGCGCAAAAAATGCCGCCTGGCGGAAGTGGCAGGCCCCGCAGACACCGCACGCGACGTCTTCTGCCTGGTAACAGGACCAGGTATGCTCGTAGGGGACATGGAGGGACAGCCCGAGGGAGAGGATATCTCTCTTGGACAGGTTGACAAAGGGCGTGACAAGGCGGATACGGCCACCGCTCCGGGTCCCGGTATCGATCGCCCGCTGGAACGCCTCGATGAACGCCGGCCTGCAGTCCGGGTACCCGCTGTAGTCCTGGGCCTGGACGCCGATGAAGATGGCATCCGCGTCCCGCGACTCGGCATAGCTGGTCGCAATCGCGAGGAGGTTTGCATTCCGGAACGGGACGTAGGTGTTTGGAATCCCCTCCCTTTCCGGGTCATAGGGTTCCACGGGGATCGCGTGGTCCGTGAGGCTGCTCTTCCCAAAGAGGGAGAGGTAGGTGAGGTCCACCTCAAGGTACTCCTCGGCATTGAGGAGACGGGCAATGGTCCTCGCGCAGGAGCGTTCCTTCTCCTCCGTCCTCTGTCGGTAATTGAAGTGGAGGGCGAGGATCTTATACCCCCTCTCCCGGGCGAGGTAGGCAAGGGTCGTTGAGTCCATCCCTCCCGAGAGGAGGCAGACCGCCTTCACTGCCTAGCTCACCCCCAGGATCTTGTGGAGCTGGAGTTGCAGGCGGGCGGGGAGGTCTTCCCTGACGAGGAAACGGGCAATCCCCCGGGGGTCCGTCCCCTCGACCGGCGAGAAGAAGACCTGGGCCCGGGAGGGGTGGTCCCGGATGACCCCTGCTGCATAGGTGCAGTCTGCCCTGTCCCTGACGACGAACTTGACGGCATCGTCCCCCGTGAGGAAGGGCAGGAGAGAGAGGTCGCTCTCCTCTCCTGACGAGGGGCACTTGACGTCCATGCAGATACTTGCATAGGCCTGGTACGCAGAGAAATCGAGGGTCCCGTTGGTCTCGATATCGATCATGTACCCTGCAGTGGCGAGATCTTTGACAAGCTCAAGGAGGGGTGGTCCCTGGAGGAGGGGTTCCCCGCCGGTGATGCAGATGTAGTGGCCGCCGAGATTTCGGACACGTGCGAGGATGGCATCCCGCCCCATCTCCTCTCCCCCGGTCCGGGCTTTCCGGGTATCGCACCACGCACAGTCGAGGTTGCACCCGGCAAACCTGATGAAGGTGCAGGGCCTACCCTGGTTTTTCCCCTCCCCCTGGATGCTCCGGAATATCTCATGCACCTTCATGGTCAACTTCAGCGTAGCATGCCGGTGATTCCCAGACCCGGACCCGGACGACGCGGGCCTGCAGGCCCAGGCGGGTGCATTCGTCCCGGATCATGCCGGCAAAAAGGGAAGCTAGGTTTTCGCTCGTCGGTTCCCCCGGGGTCGTGATCACGGGGTGGAATGCCTCGATTGCCCTGGCCATGGGGTCTTCCCGGTTGAGGATGATCTGGTGGTCGAAGGTGCTGATGACTTCCCGTATGGTGTTGAAGTCCACGAGGATGCCCGTCTTTTCGTCTGCCTGCCCCTCCATCCAGACTTCAACCTTCCACCGGTGACCGTGCAGGCAGTTGCACTTCCCCTTGTAATGGAGGAGCCTGTGGCTTGCGTCGAACTGGACTTCCTTGAAAATACGACAGATCATTGGAGAGAATGTTGGAGGGAACGGGATATAATATTATTAGCAATGGGATCCAACCATTTAAGGCAATCGTGGACACCTGCACAATATATAAGTCGCCACCGCGCGTTTATATATACCACAGAGGGTGAATTCCGTCCACTTTCAGTCAACAACAGGAATGAGGGTATTTCATGGGTAATGGAAAATTTGCAGCGAGAAAACTGATCAAGGACGCAAAGAAGTTCCGCTGGAGCGACCCCAAGTTCGTGCGCAGCCACGGCGGTGTCAATATCAAGTCGGACCCGCTCGAGGGTGCACCGCAGGCCCGCGGGATCGTGCTCGAGAAGATCGGTGTGGAAGCAAAGCAGCCGAACTCGGCCATCCGCAAGTGCGTGAGAGTCCAGCTGATCAAGAATGGGAGGCAGGTCACGGCATTTGCCGTCGGTGATGGGGCAATCAACTTCATCGACGAGCACGACGAGGTCGAGATCGAGGGGATCGGCGGTCGGCTCGGGAGGTCGATGGGGGATATCCCGGGCGTGCGGTACGTCGTCACAAAAGTCAACAACGTCTCGCTCCACGAGATGGTCATTGGGCGCAAGGAGAAGCCACGCAGGTGATCCGGATGCCAGAGACAGAACCCGCAGCACGCCTCCTCTTCAACCGGTGGGACCTTGGGGAAGTCCAGGTGACGGACCCAAGCCTTGTCAAATACATCAGCTTAAACCCCGTGATCGCACCCCATACAACCGGCAAATTCACCCGCCAGGAGTTCAACAAGGCCAACATGCTCATCGTGGAGCGCCTCATCAACCGGCTCATGCAGTCCGAGATGAATACCGGCAACAAGCAGCTTGCCACCCGGATCGTGCGTGACGCCTTCGAGATGATCCACAAGAAGACCAAGAAAAACCCGGTCCAGGTCCTCGTGGAGGCTATTGCAAACACGGGCCCGCGGGAAGAGACCGTCCGCCTGAAGTACGGGGGGATCAACGTCCCCAAGTCTGTGGACACCGCGCCGCTGCGGAGGGTGAACACGGCGCTCTTCTTCATCTCCGAGGCGGTCTACAAGGCAGCGCACAAGAGCAAGAAGCCTGTGGCCGCATGCCTTGCCGATGAACTCATCGCCGCGTCCAAGGGCGACGTGAAGGCATACTCCGTGAACAAGAAGGAAGAACGCGAGCGGATTGCAAAGTCCGCCCGATAAGGACAATCATTCACTTTTTTGTGGTGTTTTATGGCCCGAGGCAGAAAATCAATCGAAAAAGTCACCGAACTCATGAGCGACCCGGCGCACATCCGGAATATCGGCATCGTAGCACACATCGACCATGGCAAGACCACCCTCTCTGACAACCTGCTTGCAGGGGCAGGGATCATCTCGGAAGAACTCGCCGGCAAGCAGCTCTTCATGGACTCTGACGAGGAAGAGCAGGCCCGGGGGATCACGATTGATGCCAGCAACGTCTCCATGGTCCACGAGTACGAGGGGAAGGAGTACCTCATCAACATGATAGATACCCCCGGGCACGTGGACTTCGGGGGCGACGTGACCAGGGCCATGCGGGCGGTAGACGGCGCAGTCGTGCTGGTGGATGCCGTGGAAGGGACCATGCCCCAGACCGAGACGGTGCTCCGGCAGGCCTTAAAGGAGGGTGTCCGCCCCGTTCTCTTCATCAACAAGGTCGACCGCCTCATCAACGAGCTCAAGGTCGACGAGATGGAGATGCAGATCCGGCTCGGGCGGGTCATTGACAAGGTCAACAAGCTGATCAAGGGCATGAACGAGCAGGCATACAATGCCGGCTGGAAACTTGACGCCGTCCAGGGGACTGTCGCGTTCGGGTCGGCCCTCTACAACTGGGCAGTCTCGGTGCCCTACATGAAGAAGAGCGGGGTCTCGTTCAAGGAAGTCTATGACAGGTGCCGCAGCGGCAACATGAAGGACCTTGCAAAGAGGAGCCCGCTCTGCGACGTCGTGCTTGACATGGTTGTCCGGCACCTGCCAAACCCCGTCGAGGCGCAGAAACGCCGTATCAGGGTTATCTGGCACGGTGACCCCGAGTCCCCGGAGGGAAAGGCCATGCTCAACTGCGATCCGAACGGTCCCGCGACGCTGATGGTGACTGACATCTCCTTTGACCCCCACGCCGGAGAGGTCGCCACCGGCAGGCTCTTTTCCGGCAGGATCCGCCGGGGCTCGGAGATGTACGTCATGGGGACGGCAAAGAAGGTCAACCGACTCCAGCAGGTCGGCATCTTCATGGGCCCGACCCGTGTCGAGGTGGAGGAGATCACGGCAGGAAACATTGCAGCCGTCACCGGGTTGAAAGACGCCATCGTGGGCTCGACCGTGACCACGCTCCAGGATATGACTCCTTTTGAGTCACTCAAGCACTACAGCGAGCCCGTCATGACCGTGGCCGTCGAGGCCAAGAACATGAAGGACCTCCCGAAACTCGTGGAAGTCCTCCGCCAGGTCGCAAAAGAGGACCCCACTCTCCAGGTCACCATCAACGAGGAGACGGGAGAGCACCTCATATCGGGGATGGGAGAGCTGCACCTCGAGATCATAACCGGCAGGATCAAGAGGGACAAGGGTGTCGAGATCATCACCTCCGAACCGATCGTCGTTTACCGGGAGACCGTGACGCAGAAGGCCGGGCCCGTGGAGGGGAAGTCTCCGAACAGGCACAACCGGTTCTACATCGAGGTCGAACCCCTGCCCGAGGCAATCGTCGACCTTATCCGGAACGGGCAGGTCTCCATGAACCAGACCCAGCTCGAGCGCAGGGATGCCCTGATCGCGGCTGGAATGGACAAGGAGGAGGCCAAGAACGTCAAGGATATCTATGGTCACAACATGTTCATCGACATGACCAAGGGTATCCAGTACCTCAACGAGACGATGGAGCTGATCATCGAGGGAATCCACGAGGCCCTCGACGGCGGTCCTCTCGCCGACGAGAAGGTGCAGAACCTCAAACTCCGGCTCGTGGACGTGAAGCTCCACGAGGACGCCATCCACCGGGGACCCGCCCAGGTCATCCCCGCCGTCCGGGCTGCGGTCAAGGCCGCGATGCTGATGGCCGGCGATACCCTGCTCGAGCCCGTCCAGAAGATCCAGATTACGGTCCCCACCGAGCAGATGGGGAACGCGACAGCCCAGATCCAGGGGCGGCGCGGGCAGGTCTACGATATCCAGAGCGAGGGCGACACGGTGACGGTGGTCGGCAAGGCACCGGTCGCCGAGCTCTTCGGGTTTGCCGGGGATATCCGGTCGGCAACCGAGGGGAGGGCCATGTGGAGCACGGAATTTGCCGGTTTTGAACTCGTGCCGGCCAACATGCTCAAGGAAGTCGTTGCCAGCATCCGCAAGAGGAAGGGATTGAAAGAGCAGATCCCGACACCTGCGGACTACCTGGCCTGAAAAAGTCCTTTTTTTCCCGGTTCGTTGGGGGAAAAAAGGATCAGTTTTTCTTATTTTTGCAGGATTCTTGCCCTGGCGATCGTGACCGGCTGGAGGGGCCGGTCGTTCCGGTCGGTCTTCTGCTTTGCAATTTTCTTCACCACGTCCATCCCGGCAACAACCCTCCCAAACACGGGGTGACGCCCGTCGAGGTGGTGGTTGTCAACGAGGTTGATGAAGAACTGGCTTCCCCCCGTGTTGGGACCTGCGTTTGCCATGGCAACCGTACCCCGCTCGTTTTTCCTTCCCGGCGCAAACTCGTCTTTTATTGCGTACCCCGGTCCCCCGCGTCCCGTGCCGGTGGGGTCTCCACCCTGGATCATGAAGCCATCGATGACCCTGTGGAAGATAGTCCCGTCGTAAAATCCCTTCTGCACGAGGGAGGCAAAGTTCCCTGCGGTGAGGGGCATGTCGGGGAAGAGCTCGATCCCGATGGTCCCCAGGTTCGTCTCGAGGTTCACCCTCTGTCCCGGGTTCACATTCCCGGCAGCTGGAGTCGTGGCCATAGGAATACATTTGACCCTGTTTCCCCAAGGAGTTTGCGACCATGCCGGGAGACTCGATCCCCGGGCCATGCCCGGGAAGGTTCCTCTCGCCGTCACGTCCAAAAAACCAGAGCGAAACGGTAAAAAAAGCCAATGGTACATATCCCATGATGGCAGGAGGCAAGCTGAAGGTCGTTGTTTTCGGGGCGTACAATGCAGGGAAATCCACCCTGATCCAGACACTTGACCCCTCTGCCCGCCATGTCGAGGCGCATACCGGTGAGGGTGACACGACAATTGCCCTTGACTACGGGCGTGTCGTTGTCCATGCCCTGAATGTCTACCTCTTTGGGACTCCCGGCCAGGACCGGTTTGAGTTCGTACGCCAGATCATCGCCCGCGGCATGGACGCCGCCATCCTCGTCGTCGATTGCAGTGTGCCTCCCGATGAGTTCACCCTGCACCTCTATTCGGCTATCTCCGGGCAGAGGGTCCCACTTGCCGTAATCCTGAACAAGTGTGACCTCCCGGATGCATGCCCGGCGGACCTGGAGAAGATATTTCAGAATGCAATGGTTTTTGCGGTCTGTGCCCGGGACAAGGCAGCAGTCACTGCCGCGCTCACGAGGTTTATCGAGTCATTCATGAAGGAATTGTAGGAAGGACGAGGGAGATATCCCTCATTTCCAGACCGTGACCGGGTTGATGGTCGCATCGATCAGGAGATCGAACCGGATCTCCTTTGTCCACCCCGCCTTCTCAAACATGTTCATGAAACAGACCCCGATTTTCGTTGCATGCGGGTACTTCCTGATCGCGCCTGCCACCTGTTCCAGGGTAACGGGGACATTTGGCATCGAGAGTCCCCCCATGACGACCACTGCGGCAGGGTTCCTGACGGTCGCCAGACTCCCGGTCTGCATCCCTACGTCAGGGACGAGATTGACCAACCGTGCCTTTGATTCATCGACGTACGGGACGAAGACCTGCTGGAGGTCAAGGCTCCGGACGGCAAAACCCAGAAGTTCGACGAACGGCGTGCACGTCCCGGGGCATCCGTAGTAAACGACTTGGTCACCCGGTTTCAACCCTTTCTTCTCGATGAAGTCCTTGAACGGCCGGAGCATCCCCGGCACTCCCTGGAAAACCTCCTTTTCCGGCATTGCAATTTTACTCCTATGAGTTAGAATAACTCCCGCGGCTTATATCAATGTATAGGTACCAGGGAGAGAGGTATGGAAGGGTTCCCAATGGTGACCGGGACACGAGGGACAGGGGAGGGAGAGAGAGCCGGCGGGAGTCCGCCGGTCTTCCCAAAGAGGATAGTGATCGCATACGCGAGCAGGTATGGTTCGACCGCGGAGATTGCCGAACAGATTGCGGGGGAACTCCGGTCGCTTGGGTATGCCGTTGACTGTGTCTCCTTCCGGCAGGGAGGAATCCGGCTGAACGAGTACGATGCCGCGGTCCTCGGCAGCCCGCTCTTCCTGGGCAAGTGGCTGGCAGAGGCCCGCGAGTTTGTCTCCCGGGAACGGGCTGCCCTCGGGAGGATGCCTGTTGCAGTCTTTTCGGTCGGGTACACGTTCCGGGACCCAACACCGGCCGCCCTCGGGGCGGGGGAGGAGGCAATCCAGGAGATCTGTCGCATGATCCCCGTGCGGGACAGGGCATTTTTTCCGGGGAAAGTAGACACCGGCCGGATGAGTCCTGCGGACCGGGCGGTCCTCTCCCTTGCAAAGGTGACGCCGGGGGATTTCCGGGACGAGGAGATGGTCCGGTCATATGCCCGGCGCCTCCCGCGGGTCCTTGGCCTGTGAGAAAAAACAGGAGTCCAAAAGGGATTGACCCCCCCCAAAAGATCCCCAAAAGAGGATACCAGAAGGACCAGTGCAGGGGAAAGGGGGTCAATGGCCCCTTCCCGGCGTCCCCGGGGTACATGGTTGACGAAGGAGATCCCGGGGTTCCCCTGGTTGTCTCTTGCTATCCGCTCAAAATGGCAGGGGTCCTTTGAAAAAAACCACATGATTCTCTTCGAGACACAAGGATACAAAATGAAAATCGCAGGTGCGATTTTCATAGTGTCCGCCCATGACCGCCGTGCGGTCAAGCATAAAACATGAAAATGGCGGAGCCATTTCATTGGAAAAGGGGAGGGACCGGGGGGAGAAAACGCCTTTTCCGGCGCACCCCCCCTGCCTTTCACCAGATCTTTTCAGGTTACGCTGACGTGGAGGTCAAATACCTCGACAGTCTCGATGAACGTCACATTCACCGGGGTGCCCCACATCTGGATGGTTGCCGTGTCCGGGGCCTCCTCTGCCTCGAATGCCACGCGGAGACCGTCGACCTTGAACTCCGGGCTGAGTGAGAGGGGGAGGTAATTTTTCCCGTCGTCACCCGCAATCCCGAAGAAACCACCTTCAAGGGGCACAAAGACGATAGTGCCGGCCGGGACCCAGGGCCGCCTGTACTCGGCGTGGACCAGGGTACTGCCTTTCTCCAGGGAAGAGAAAACCCACTCGCGGGTACCACCTGCACCGACAAGCTTCGTATCAGGGGCAATGAACTCGTCTTTATCGATGGCAAGGCCATGCGGCCGGGTCATGTTCCACATGTAACCGGTGGTCGGGTTCTCGGGGAGGCGCAGGGAAAAACGTGTCCCTGCCGGGACAGAGACGTTCTTTCCGTTGTGTTCGGGACCGAATACGGGGCTTGGGGTCATGGTCGGCGTGGGTTCTTTTTCGGCCCCCTGTTCCTGGAGGCAGCCGGCTGCGAGGACAAGGCAGACGGCCAGTATAGCCAGGGGGGCAAGAATGAGCATCGAACGGTTCATGGCGTGGTTCACCTGTCACCATGTAAGAAAAGGGCACCAGCTGTTATACCCTTTCCCTTAAGTGCGAAAATAACTGCAGTGAAAATGAGTCTCTCTCTTCCCGAAAAGGGAAGAGCTAAAAAAGTTTATTTCGGTCCCAGGTAGGGATTCCGCAGGGCCTTGTTCACGCCGAACTTTGCCCTTTCCTCGACGGTCTTCTGGTTCTTGGTGATCTTCTCGGTCGCGAGTTTCGTCACGAGCTCGAGACCGGGCTTGACCTGTTCGATCGGCTTGGTCTCGAAGCACCCGGCAGCGATCGCCTTGCTCCAGATGTCGTCACCGTTGCGTGTCCGGACAAAGACCGTGCTCCAGCCGTCCGGGCTCCCGACCGAACCGGTCGAGACGTCCGCGAGGTTTGCCACGTAGTCGAGGCAGACGTGGCATCCGGGCTGCTCGTACTTGTGGGTCACCTTGAGGGGGAGCTGGACGACCTGCCCGCGCTGCCCGTAGACCCAGAACTTGCCTTTGCCGATCTCCATCTTCCTGACGGCCTCCATCTTCATTGCCGCATGGTCCTCCACGAGCTGCTTGATGCTCTGGTACGAGAAGTTCTCCATGCAGAAGATGCCGATGGCGAGCTTGATCTTGTCGTCGACGTCACGCAACCCGACGGGGTAGAGCTGGCCCTTCCGGACGGCCTGCATCTGGCACGGTGTCCCGACGATACCGATCTTGTCAAGGCCAAAGCTCCGTGTCGCTTCCTTGATCCACGACACCTGGGGGCTGATGTTGTACTTCGTGCCGCTCGAGGTCATCAGTTCCTCGACGGTGGTCGCGATGAACGGGCGGGGCCTCCACGGCTCGTCGCCGGGTCCGGCAACGATTGCGCCATCGATGATTCCCTCCTCAAGGGCGAACTTGAAGAGCTGGGTCACTATTCCCCCGTCCTGGGCCCTCTTTAAGATGGCCTTGTCAGTGCTGCGAGCCGATACACAGAGTTTGTACTTTCCGAGTTCTCCTGCCATCTCTCTCACCTCACTTGAGTGCCGCCCCAATGGCGTCCATAATGGCCTCGAATTCGGGAACCACGTCGAAGTTGAAGAAGCTCCTCGGGCACTGGGCGTAACATGCACCGCACTTGATGCACATCTCCCTGTTCACGTTGGGCTTCCCGTACTCGTGGGTGATCGCCCGGACCGGGCATGCCGCCGCACAGGACCCGCACCCCATGCAGAGGCCCTGGTTGACGACATCATACATCAGGTCGCAGCCGCAGGCCTCGGTCCCGCGCTCGGCAAGCTGCATCAGCGGGGCGAGGTACTTCTTTGCCAGCTCCTGCTGGTCCTTGTTGCCCTTCAGGAGCAGGTATGCCATGACGCACACGTTCCTGATCAGCTGCGGGCAGGGGGCACACCCAGGGATGTAGACATCCACCTTGATGAGGTCCCCGATGGGCAGGTACGACTCGTGCTGGGGCTGGTTGGGCTGACCACCACGGGCAAAGCGCGTGATGTTGCCGTAACAGGCACATCCGCCGACTGCAACCACGACGGCTGCCTTCTCGCGGGTCTCCTTGATCTCCTGTACTGATAGCTTGTCCTGGATACACACCGACCCCTCGACGAGGGCAACGTCCATCTTGGGGATGTGTCGCACGTCGGCAAGGGTCAGGCCGTAGACAAGGTCGGCGTATTTGTCAAGAATGGTTAACAATCCACCATAGTTGTCTGCTAGGGATACCAGACAGCCCGTGCACCCGCTCATGTGCACATGGCCAACTGTAATCTTGTCTGCCACAGGCTTTTCCTCCTTTTTTATCGTTTCAGCCTTCTTCTCCACACCAGCCGCGGCCGCAGGTTTTGCCTCCGGCTTCTCGCTGGTGCTCTTCTTTCCGAAGATTCTCGAGAGTAGTCCCATAATCCACCCCTATGTGGGCAAGTATCTCCTTGACTGCCCGGGGAATCGCTGCCGAAACTTCATCTGAAAGTCCGATCTCTAATTCCGGTGCGCTCACGCGCCGGGGCTGGCACCCGATCACGATGATCTCCATGGCGTCCTTCAGCCTGAGAAGTGGCTCGGTGAGGTCCCACGAGTGGGCATCACGGTAACATCCCGGCGGGAGATCCTCGGGGGGAATCGACCTGATCTCACCTGGCTCTCCCCCAAAGTCCACCGTGTCGACAACGATCAATTTCCGTGTTACCGCCGGGTCAAGCAGCGTAAAAATGAAATGCGGGGCACCCAGGCCTGCATCCACGGCTTTTACATTGTCGGGGAGGTCAAGTTGCCGAAGCTCTTCCACCACGGCGGGTCCGAACCCATCGTCGGCAAACAGGAAGTTGCCACACCCTGCGATCACGATCTCGGGATACAACATGCAATCGGTCTCACTGGATGAGTTTCTGGGCGATGACTCTCTTCTCCTCGTCGATGACGATCATGTGGGTGGCACATGATACGCACGGATCATATCCGCGGACCACCATCTCGGCGACCTGCCAGGGTGCACCGGTCAGGGCACGGCTGCACGTCGGGAAGTTCCAGGTGGTGGGGACGAGCATCTCGTAATAGAGGACACGTCCGTCCTTGACCTTTGCGAGGTGGACGTCTGTCCCGCGGGGTGCCTCGTTTGCGGCCCAGCCGAGGGACCCGTCACCCTGCGGGATGTGGTCTGCGAGGACTTTGCCGTTCGGGTTGTACTCGTCGAGGGCATTGATGATGGTGTAGAGGCAGTCAGTGTATTCGAGCTGCCGGGCGATGTGCTGGCCCCATGTCCCCTTCTCGTCGAAGTTCTTGAACCGGACAAGGCGTGCCCGCGGGCCGACCTCGACGGGGGCGCCGTCATAGAGCGGCACACCCGTGCAGGCCTCCATCTGGGGGTTGACCTTTGTCCCGACCGGGGACGTCCCCCCGATGGGGTAGCTTGGGTCTGCGAGGCTGACCTCGCCCTCGCCCATGTACCAGTCCCATGGCCTGACATCAGTCCACCGGTTGGGGTCCCATCCCGGGCACTCGTCCAGGTTGCTGCTGCCATACATGGGGTGGGCTGCCATGTAACCCTGGTTGTGGTAGCCGAGGGTCTTTGGGAGCGGGATCTGCTTTCCGCCGACCTCGACCCAGTCCCTCTTCTTCATGTTGTTAAGAACGGCAACCATGAAATCCATCTGCTCGTGGGCAAGGACGAGGCCTTCCTTGGCAAGGTCGTACATCTTGGTGACCGCCTGCTTCGTGCATGCCTTGTACATGCCGCCGACGCGGGGGTTGCTCGGGTGCACGGCCTCACCGCCCGCAATCTCACCGATGGTCTGGCCGATCTCGCGGAGTCTCTGGATCCTTTTAGCAACCGACCGGACCGGTTCCTGGGGGGAGAACGGGTTGATCTTGGTGTCAGTCCCCGGCAGGTAGAAGTCGGGCAGGATGAGGATGTTGTGCAATGCGATACTGTGGAGCCGGTTGGCCGCCTGGAGAATATACCGGAGCAGCTTGGCATCCTTTGGGATCTCGCAGCGGATAGATCCTTCCATGGACTCGATACCGGCCAGGGTGTGGGCGATCGGGCAGATACCACACACGCGGGACGCGATCTTCGGGACCTGGTCCATCGTCTTTCCAATGGCGAGCTTCTCGACACCCCTGACGGGCGTGATCGAGAGCCAGTCACCACGCTCGACGATACCGGCATCGTCCACTTTCAGGACGAGCTTTGAGTGTCCCTCATGCCTCGTGGTTGGAGAGATCTCTACAATTTTCGACAATATAATCGCCTCATGGTATTTGCATGTTCACAGTGCGATACAGGTGTTGTTCCACACGCACCTCTCGGGAAGAGAGATGGTTGACCGTACAGTGTACGTTCATCAGAAGTGTCACATTCTCCTATTATTTATTCCCTCTGCAAATGTCCCAGGTGCCTAAGATGAGTGATTATATGAGAAAAACAAGGAAATGGACGGTTTAAAATGACCCTGAAGATTTGGGCATCTCCCGGCATGAATGTCACCGGTCCATTCCGCTCCCCTTCACGGGCCTGGATCTTTGTTTAAAAGAGATTTTGGTTCTCTCTCTCGCGCGCTTTCAGGCAGAAACGTACTTTTAGGGAGGAGGATCAAGGATCACAGGAAAGCGTCCCCTTTATGGTCCCACGGGGAGCGTGCACCAGGAGAACGCGGCCCGGGAGATCACCCTTCCCAGTGGTCACCCCGGTTTTTTCAGGGCTCGGCCCCTTCCCCGTTCAACTCGACGAAGAGTTCGGCCATCGTTGCCTGCCGCTCGGCATAGGCATCGTGCTGGTGGATACTCTCCTCGTTCGTCTGCTTGATGGTGACGAGGGAATCACCCGGCAGGTCATGGAATTCGTGGAGCACTTTCTTTGCGATCTCCCGCACGCAGTCCTCCACGAACCGCGGGTTCTTGTGGGCGTTGAGGACAACGTAACTCTCGTCGCCCCTCTTGAGGAGTTCGTAGATCGATGTGCTCATTGATTCCTTGAGGATCGAGATGATCTTTTCCAGTTTCACGTGCTGGTCATCATCGATCTCGATGCAGAGGAATCCTCTCCCCCTCTGGTTATGGGTGGCCATCGGCACCTCGGCGAGGAAGAGGGAGATCTTCTCATCCGGTACGCCGAGGCCCTGGAGCACTGATATTGCCCTCTCTTTCATGATGTCCTGAGCACACGGGCATGCCGTCATCCCCGTCACCTCGGCCCCGATGCTCTTCCTGACGATTGGTTCGCGGAACGTCCGGCGGGCAACGGCCCGTGCGTGGACCTTCACGACCTCGTGGCAATGGGTGTGTGATATCGGGGTCTCCCTCTTGACCATGAACTGGCTGTTCATCAGGACCTCCGTCCTGTCGGCGTACTCGTGCCTGTCAAGGAGCTTTCGTGCCACGACGCTGCAGAGGTTCTCTATCTCATTGACTTCACCGTCGATTGCCTGCTGGAGGACCTCGTCAATGACCTCGAAGTTCCGGGAGAGGTTTGCCCCCTTGAGGCTTCCCGGAAGGTCAACAAACACGTCGAAATTGGAGATGAAGATGACCGGCCTTTTTTCCGGCCGCGAGACCTCCACGAGCTTCTTGACGTTTTTTACCCCCACCCTCGTGAGGTTGATGCGCACATCAGGCGCGGTGGACTGGATATCAGGCAGCTCACGCCCGGATTTGTGTTTTATCGTATGGGGAATAGTCATCGCTCCCGGGAATGATGTGGAATGTAATTTTTTCATATAATATTTAAGTGCTCTGGTACTGATAGATGTGAGATCAGACAATGATGGAAAAATACTATGATGCCGATGCCGATCTTGGCGTTCTGAAGGGGAAGAAAATTGCCGTGGTCGGGTACGGGTCCCAGGGGAGGGGCCAGGCCCTCAACCTCCGCGACAGCGGCCTTGACGTCATCATCGGACTCCGGCCCGGACGGTCCTGGCAGGCAGCATCCTCCGAGGGGTTCAAGGTCTACCCCGTGGCCGAGGCCGTGAAGGTTGCCCATATTATCCAGATCCTCGTCCCCGATGAACTCCAGGGTGCCCTCTACAGGACAGAGATACGGCCCCATCTGTCAGAGAAGAAGTGCCTCATGTTCTCGCACGGTTTCAACATCCACTACGGACAGATCGTGCCTCCCCCCGACGTGGACGTCGTCATGGTCGCCCCCAAGGGTCCGGGGCGCATGGTCAGGAAGATGTACGAAGAGGGCAAGGGAGTCCCGGCACTGATAGCCGTCCACCAGAACTACACGGGGCAGGCCCAGCAGATCGCTCTTGCGTATGCAAAGGGGATCGGCGCCACACGCGCGGTTGTCCTGGAGACAACATTCCGCGAGGAGACCGAGACGGACCTCTTCGGGGAGCAGGCCGTCCTCTGCGGGGGGATGACCTCGCTCATCAAGGCAGGTTTCGAGACACTCGTCGATGCCGGGTATGCACCCGAGATGGCGTACCTCGAGGTCCTCCACGAGACGAAGCTGATCGTCGACCTGATCTACGAGGGTGGCTTTACCAAGATGCGCAACTCCATCAGCAACACGGCCCAGTACGGGGACCTGACCCGGGGGCCGCGGGTGATCGGGCCCGAGACCTACATTGCCATGCAGGAGATACTCAAGGAGATCCAGACCGGCGAGTTTGCCAAAGAATGGATGCTTGAGAACATGGTGAACCGCCCGGTCTTCAATGCCCTGACAAAGGCCGACGAGGACCACCTGATCGAGCAGGTCGGGAAGGAAGTGCGGGCGATGATGCCCCAGTTCCAGGAAACCGGGAAAGAATAAAACTCTCTTTTTTAGGGGGACCCGGGTCTCCCCCTTTGCGGCGGCATCCTCTCCTGGTATTGCCTAAAGATACCCGGGACTGGGATCGGAGTCCGGGGAGGGGGACCGGGGGGACACTGTTCTCCCTTCAAGTCCATTCCACGGTGGCTACAGGGAAAAACGCCTCATGGAGGTGGCGATCCCAGTATCCGGGAAAGGGTCCGCCCCCGGTTGGGGACACCGTCAGTTCAGACCCGCATGCACCGGCTGAGAGACTGGAGTGATTCGTTTATGTCATCTGCGTCGAGTACGAGCGTTTTGCCACCGCCGGACACCTCGAGCCTGTCCCCGCCCAGCGTGCCGATGACCCGGCACGGGAGGCCGCATACAGCCTCATCTTTCCGGAACGCGACAAGGAACCTGCCGTAGGTCTCTGAAAAGAGACCCGTGAGAAGGTCCGTGGGAAGCTCCACGGTGCAGCCATGACCAAAGTTTACGAGTGCCGCGAGGAGTCCTCCCTGGGACAAATCCGTGACTGCGACGTCCCGGGTTGCACGGACGCAGTCGCGGACGAGGGGGAGGAACCGTGCACTCCCGAGGGGAGGGGCCTCCCCCCCGCACCCGGTCACCGCGTCAAGGACCGATCCCCCGAAGTGGGCCCCCGTATCCCCGAGGAGGGCAAGCCTCCACCCCTCTCCTGGCTGCACGCGGGGGAGGAGGGGGCCCTTCCCGAGCATCCCGATGGAGGGAGTCGGTAAAATCCGGGTATCGTGTTCGTCACTCTCATTATAGAGAGAGACGTTCCCGCCGACGACCGGCGTCCCGAGGGTCCGCGCAGCATCTCCGAGACCCCTGACGCACTCGGCAAGCTGCCAGGAGATATCGGGATGGACGGGGCTTGCGAAGTTGAGGCAATTGACGATGCAGAGGGGGGAACCACCGACACACGCGATGTTTGCGGCGTTCTCGAGGACCGCGTTTGCAGACCCCTCGTACGGCCTCAAAAATATATGCCGCGGGTTGCAGCCGCATGAGAGGGAAAGGGCCTCGCCGTCGAGACGGAGGACGGCCGCGTCCGGAGAGAGCGAGACCGTCCGGAGCTGGACATCGTGGTCGTACTGCTCAAATACCCAGTCCTTGTGTGCAACTTCCGGGAATGAGAGGACTTTCCGGGCGAGGTCTGCCAGGTCACCCCCGGGGCGCGAGAAAGGCGTCGTGGCATCGTAGGGGCGCGTCTCCCAGGTGCAGGGCGGGGCCGCGCTGACCAGGAAATCGATAGGGATGTCACAGACGATGCGACCGTAAAACGTGACGCGGTAAACGGGCTCGCTGATGACCTCGCCGATCTCGCTCCAGGCAAGGTCATACTTCTCTGCGATCTGTCCCATGAGGGGCACATCTTTGGAGTCCACCTCGAGCAGCATCCTTTCCTGGGATTCTGCGAGCATGATCTCCACCGGGTGCATGTCCCTCTCCCTCAGGTGGACCCTGTCAGCCCAGATGTGCCCGCCAAAGGTACTGCACATCTCGCTGGAAGCGCCGGCAAGACCAGCGGCTCCCAGGTCACGGCAGGAGAGCACTTTCCCGGTCCGTGCCATCTCAAGGACGGCCTCGATGAGGAGTTTCTCTGTGAAAGGGTCACCGATCTGCACGCTCGGCCGGTCCTGGGCTTCCGCATCCTCCGAGAGGTCCCGGGAGGCAAAGGACGCCCCCCCGAGCCCGTCCCTGCCGGTTGAGGACCCGACAAGGAAGAGCCTGCTGCCGGGTCTCTTGACGCGCGCCGTCAGGAAACGGTCCGGTTCAACCGTCCCGATGCAGACAACGTTGACGAGGGGGTTGCCGGAATACCCGTCATCAAAGCAGAGGTCGCCCCGGACCACGGGCACGCCGATGCAGTTCCCGTACCCGCCAATGCCGGCGACAACGTGCTCAAAGAGGTACCTGTTCTTCTCCTTCTCCAGAGGTCCGAAGTACAGCGGATCCATCAGGGCGATGGGCCGGGCCCCCATGGAGAGAACGTCGCGGACGATCCCCCCCACGCCGGTCGCCGCACCGTCGTGGGGGTCGACGTAACTGGGGTGGTTGTGGCTCTCCATGCTGACCGCGAGGGCAGTGCGGTCGTTGAACCGGACGATTGCCGCGTCATCGCCGGGGCCCAGGATGACGTCCGGGCCCGTGGTCGGGAGAGTTTTCAGGAGGGCCCGGGTGGAGCGGTAGCTGCAGTGCTCGCTCCAGAGGTTTTCGAAACAGGCTATCTCAACGTCCGTGGGTTCGCGGCGAAGGGTCTTTCTGATCAGGTCGAGGTCCCGGGCAGTCAGCATGCAGGAAAAGTGTCATGCTGCATTCACAAAAAGCCAGCGGGCATCCCCGGACGGAGGCATTTTTACATGAGCGCACGAATAGAAAAGCAATGGTAGAACCCTACGAAGCCCTCCTGAAAAAGGCCTACACGCATGTCACGGAGCCGAGCGAATCGGTGGAACGTTTTTCAGTCCCCGAGGCCCGGTCTTACATCGAGGGAAAGACAACGGTCCTTGAGAATTTCGCCGATATCGCAGACGTCCTTCGGCGCGACCAGGACCACCTCCTGAAGTTCCTCCTCGGTGAACTCGGAACGGCAGGCAAGATTGACGGGTCACGGGCCATATTCAACGGCAAGTTCGAGCCCGCGCTCATCTCCTCGCTGATCAAGTCCTACACCGAGGACTACGTCATCTGTTCGGAGTGCGGGAAACCGGACACGCGCCTCGTCAAGGATGACAGGGTCCTCCTCCTCCGGTGCGATGCCTGCGGCGGTCACCGCCCCGTGAGGAAGAGGAAGGCACGCACCGAGCCGGTTGCAAACGAGGTTACCGAGGGGGCAACTCTCGACGTGGAAGTCCAGTCGGTGAGCCGGAGGGGAGACGGGGTCGTTCGGATGGGCAAGTATATCCTCTACATCCCGGGCGGAAAACCGGGCCAGAAGGTCAAGGTCAGGATAACGAGGGTCTCCGGCTCAATCGTCTTTACCGAGCGGCTCCCCTGAGGGGAAAAGGGTCCGGGGAAAAACCTCTATACTCCTTTTTTAAAGATCTCCCCAAAATGGGAAAAGGGCCTCTCTTAAAAAAAGGCCCCAAAGAAACCGGGGCCACCAGTCTTTTTTTTTTTAAAAATTCAATCGCCCGGTCAATTTCCGGGTTTTTCTTTTTGCTTTCCGACAGACCCGAGGAGCTCGTCGCATGTGTGGGAGATCCGTCTGCAGGCATCAGCGATGGCCTGGAGGGGTTCTTTCTTCCCGTTCGTGGTGACGAGGAGCTCGGGGTCCGAGAACTGGAACTTGATGAGGTACTTGGCGACATCGACGTCGGGATCTGCAAGTATCTCCTCGGTGAGGACATTCATGAAGGTATGACCCTCCCCCGGGACGAGAAGTCTCACTTTATCCTTCGTCAGTTCAAGGATCTTTATATTCATCCACATATAAATCGGACGTGAAATCCTATATAGATATGGATGGGGTCGGGCCAAAAAGCGTCAATCCGGCACCAGAAATCCCCATCCCTGGTCAGGGGGATGAAAAGCAGAACGTCTCGCCATCTTTTCCCAGGTGGGGAAGGTCCCAGGGGACGAGGTGGCTGATGTGCACGCACCGGAAGTCCCCTGCATGGAGCTCGCGGGCAAGCTCGCACGCCTCTTTGTAATTCATGTGCTTGGGGACATGCAGCCCGGCGGGGAGGAGGGCGTCGACGAGGAGGAGATCGACACCGGTCAGGGCTTCCCGTGTCCTGGCCGGGATAGTGCGGTTCGTGTCAGAGGTATACCCGACCCGCACATTCCCGTCCGTGATGAGGAGGCCACAGGTGTAAGCCGGGGGGTGGTTCACCGGGAGGAACGAAAACTCGATCCCAAAGAGGGAAAAGGGATCATATTCTCCCAGGACATGCCTCTCGAAGGGGAGAAACCCGAATATGCCCCCGCAATAGTCCATGACGGGTCGGGGGGCGTACACCCGCGGCATCTTTTGCACGCGGTAGAACTCCCCGAATCCCATGAAATGGTCGTAGTGACCGTGTGTCCAGAGGACGGCGTCGACGTGCGGGGACCCGTGGGAGAGGAGCTGCCGGCGGAGGTCCGGCCCGGTGTCCACGAGGACCGTGTGGCCGGCCTTCGTGACCATGAGTGAGGTCCGGAGCCTCTCTTCCCCGGTCTTTTGGGCCCGGGAACACTGGGGGCAGGAGCACCCGATGCGAGGGGTGCCGATGGCGTCGCCGGTCCCGAGGAGGATGATTTTCATTCTTTATGCCAGCCAGTTCTGGGAACGGATTGCATTGCGGTTCCTGACAACTGCAATGCCCCTCTCGATATCGGCCGGTTCGATGTGGTCCCGGTGATCCATGAGGGCAGAGAGAAGGGCCTCCTTGACCATGATACGGAGGTCCGCCCCGGAGAACCCATCGGTCCTCTCGGCGAGTGCCCCAAAGTCAGAGTCACACCGTATCCCGGCAGCGACCTTCTGGAGGATGGAGTGCCGCATCTCACGGTCCGGGAGTCCGAACTCGACGACTTCGTCGAACCGCCGCCACGCGGCCTCGTCGAGGAGCTGGGGATGGTTCGTGGCCCCGATCAGGAGCACACCGTGGCGGACAAGGCTCACCTGGTCTATGTTCTTGAGCAGGGAATTGACGGCCCTCTTCATGGCACCATGGTCATCGGTCACGCGGCTCTTTGCCACGAAGTCAAACTCATCGATGAAGAGGATGCAGGGAGAGAGCCCTTTTGCCAGCTCAAATATCCTGTCGATGTTCTTTGAGGTCTCCCCCAGGTACTGGGACGTGATCATCGAGAGCCGCACTTCGATGATGGGCATGTGGAGCTTCCGGGAGAGGGCAAGGGCAAGAGACGTCTTTCCCGTCCCCGGGGGACCCACGAAGAGGAGCTTTCCCACCTCGTGGATGCGATGTTTCCGCAGGACGTCGCGGTTCGTCCGGGCGACCTGGATCTTTCGGATGGTGGCCTCCTGCTCGGGGGTGCACACGAGGTCACCGTAGTCCTGCTCGACCTCCTCGGGGGCGCTCATGATGACGAGGTCGAGGGCATTTTTAAGGTGCTCGTCGGCAGCAACCATCTTTGCAATCCGGGACTGCAGGTACGCCCGGGAGTCCTCGATGGGTGGATTATGACTGCGCGCTCGCTCGTACGACACCCCGGCGGTTTTAATTTCCCCAAAAAAATAGGCAAGTGCCGGGTTTCTCTCGATAAAGGGCAGGCCGCCGGATTTGAGGAACCATCGCGCGGCGGGTTCGAGCGTGGTGACCCTGATGCGCTGCCCGAAATCCTCGCAGGTGACGACAGGCGTCTCCTGGAGTTTCCGGCAGGCGTCGGTGATCCCAAGGCCCCTCCTGATCATTCCCTCGCTGACGGAAACCGGGCGCTTCACCTCCACGCTCCCGTCTGTTCCAAAGAGCGTCCTGCACTCGGGGGTCAGGTCATTGGCGTCCAGTGACGGGCGGGTATTGAAAATTTCGGCAGTGAGGACGACCTCCATGAGCTTGAGGATCTCAGCGTCGACAGGCATGTCTATAACTCAATAAATTTCTCCTGGAATTGTTTAAGGGTATCTCACCGGGTCGTCACGATGCACCCGTCGGCAGTGACGACGAGCGTGTGCTCGGCCTGGGACACGAGCGATCCGGGCTTGTCAGACAGAACGGGGTAGGAGCGGATGAGCCCCTCCCTCATGAGTACCCGGAGGGCGATCTCCCTCCGGGAGTCCTCCAGCCACCGTCGGGAAAATGGCAGCCCGCGGCGTGGCCTGATCTCATCGAGGACTTTCCGGGCGGCAGGCAGGCGCACGGGCTTTAGGGAGACCTGCTGGTATATCTCGGTCCGGGGCTTCTCGCTCACCTGCCCCGTCCCGGAACTGGCGAACGGTTCGATGGCAAAGACCATCCCTTCCCTGATGACTGCGCCTCCGTGGAGCCGCACGTTGGGGATGGTGGGGGGCGTGTGTATCTGGAAGCGGTCCAGCCCGTGGCCCGTGAGGTTTATGACGGGGCAAAATCCCATTGACTCTATCTCCTGCTGGATTGCAGCTCCCAGTTCCCCGGTTGTCACGCCCGGCCTAACCAGAGAGAGTGCCCGCTCCAGGCCCCGCCGCGACGCCAGAACGAGTGGGCTGTTGTCCCCCAGGTCGACCGTGGTTGCGCAGTCCGCGATGCACCCCTCGATGTGCACTCCAAGGTCAATCTTGACGACATCCCCTTTCACAAAGACCCTTTCATCCCCCGGGGACGCCGTATCGTGGGCTGCATCCTCGTTCCGCGAAACGTTCAGGGGAAAGGCAAGGCCTGCGCCGGCATCAAGGACCATCGATTCAACCCTCTCGACGAGGTCAAGGATCCGCACCCCCTCGCGGATCTCGGCGGCACCCTTCGAAAGGACGGCCCTCGCAATCTTTCCTGCCTCGATATAGAGGTCCAGTTCCCCGTCTTCCATGGCTCACACGACCAGTTCTCTCTGGTAACGGGTCAGCGGGGAAAAACCTCTCCGCCTGACCACACCGGTGTTCTCAAGGCGAACGCCTCCCGTTCCCGGGAAATAGAGGCCGGGTTCATCTGTCACGACGTTCCCTTCCCGGAGTGTCCCACCGGCAGGCCCAAGGCCCGGGCCCTCGTGGACTTCAAGACCCACGCCATGCCCGAGGTTATGCACAAATCCCCGCGTGCCGCTCTCGTACCCGGCGTCCCGGAAGAAATCCACGACGGCCTGGTGCACGGAAGCACCGGGAACCCCGGGGCGGATGAGCCGTGCCGCCAGGTCCTGGGCACCCCTCACAGCCTCAAACATCTCTGCTATCTCGGCAGACGGCTCCCCGCGGGAGACGGTTCGTGTCATGTCAGAGTAATACCCTGTCTTTTCGTCGCGGGGGAAAACGTCTATCACGATGGGCTGGCCTGCCTCGAGCTGGCCCTGGCCCCTCTCGTGGGGAATGGCAGTCTCCCTGCCGCACGCGACGATCGTGTCGGTGGCTATGCAGCCGTTCCGTATGATGACCTGGTGCATGGCAGACCGGACCATCGAGGACGTGAGGGGCACTGCCCCGGAAAAGAGCAGCCCCTTCCTCTCCCGTGCCTTGGCGATCAGCCGTATTCCCCTGTCCATTGCCTTATCGCAGACGTGCTGGACATGCCGGATTCGTGCGACCTCAAAGGACGTCTTGACCTCCCGCATGCCTGAAAGGACAACCCTGTCCACCTCGACCCTCCTCTCCCGTGCAAGTTCGCATCCCAGGGCATAGGGAAACCCGGGGGGAACAAGGATTGCGCCGTCGACGAGTCCCAGGACCACGCGTGCCAGGGCCCGCCAGGGGTCCTTTTCTTCTTTCTGTACCTCGAAAAAGCCGGCCTCGGCACGGGACATGACAGAGGCCGTTGCCTCCCGCGATGCCCTCTCGTATTCCATCTGCGGGACGACGATGACTCCCCGCTCACCCGCTTTCCGGATGAAGAGGACCGGGTCCGACGTGGAAAACCGGGTCAGGTACCGGATGTTTGCGTCCTCTGAAGAGCCATACGCCACGAGAGCCCCGAACTGCCCCTGGAGGAGTGCCTCCTCGATGGCGTCCATATGCAGGGATGGTGGGATGCAATCCCACAAGTACTTTTATTTCGGCGTTGACATTCCTGTCATGGACGCGGCGGCCAGGGAGCAGTTCCGGTGGAAATTTTACAGGCTGGCACTCCTCCTCAACGGGGTCATCCTGGTTTTTGCCATCGGGTTCGTCGTTTTTTTCAAGGTCCCGGCACCCCTGGGCCCACCCCTCGCTGGTGCCTTTCTCGTCCTGGCGGGGGTCCTGGCCCTCTATTTCCAAAGGCAGTACAGCGCGACACGGAGGTGGCTGGATGACCATGCATAGACAACTGTCAGGGGACAAGGGGGGAAAACCGGTGTGATCGGGAAGGTAAAGAGCGAAATAGAACTCGTCCAGAGGCATATCCAGGTCCTCCGGGCCGTCGTCTCGAACCAGCCGATCGGAATCATGAAGCTCTCGGAACTCCTGGACCTCCCTGTCCATCGGATCCGCTATTCACTCCGGGTCCTCGAACAGATGGGGTATATCCAGGCATCCCCTTCCGGGGCCGTTGCGACATCCCGAAGCGAGGAACTCCTCGGGGGACTCGACTCCGAGATAGACGAGATGATTGCGCTGCTCGTCCGGATGAAACACCAGGGAGACCGGGGGCAATAGGGTGGGGAGGAGGGGCTTTCCCATCCCCAGGCATCCGCTACCTTTAACACTGCCAAGGGTAACCTATAAAGGCATACCAGGCGTGCCGCCATAACTCAGTTGGTAGAGTGGCTGGCTGTTAACCAGCATGTCACAGGTTCGAGTCCTGTTGGCGGCGCTTTTTCATGCCCGGGCCCGTAGCTTAGTCCGGTCAGAGCGCCCGGCTCATAACCGGGCGGTCATGCGTTCAAATCGCATCGGGCCCATTTCAGACCGCCATCTCCAGCCGGGAAAAGGTTTGTATGGAGTGCCGTGCAAGTTCCGGGTATGAAGTGCCCGGTCTGTGGCGGTGACTGCATCGAGGACGCACAGGCCGTCATGGACAGAGTACCTGGTATTTTCTCCCCCTGCCCCCATTGCAGTTATCGCGTCCTCGACAAGAACGCACCCCCGCCGGGCAGGACGTACGGACCTCCGTGCAGCTGCGGGAAGCGGTTCATCGACGAGGTATTTGCCCATCTCTACGTGATCCTGGTGGAAGAGGGTGTATTTTCCGGGAAGGAACCGTTGAAGGCGACCGGTATGCCCCTGATACACCCGGGCTTCTTCACGACCGGCCCCCCGTTCCTTCCCCCCAATTCCCTCGTCCTCGTTTCACCGGTTGTGACACCGGGTGCCGCCGCGAGGATGGTCTATGAGGTCCCCGAGGTCCGCGGCATCGTGAAGTCAGGAGACTTCGTACCAGGGGCCGTCGACCCGGCACTTGCCCGGCCGCCGCGGACCTATGACCTGCTTGCCGGGTGCGACGTCCGGGCAGGGATCTTTCCCACTTCGGCCGGCCCCCTCGTCATCTTCACCCAGCAGTCCCAGATGCACATCGAGTTCCCGAGGCCGCGCAATCCCAAGATCGAGTCAGTGGAAAGGGTGATTGCCCAGGCGACCCCCCGGTGGTTTGTTGATGCGTGTGCGGGCTCGGGGACGCTGGGGCTCTGTGCTGCACGGCATGGCGTCAAAAACGTCGTCTTGAACGATGCCTGGTATGCAGCCGCGTTCTGGTCTGCCCAGAACATCATCGTGAACAGGGCCTTTTTCAGGGTGGACGAGGTCACGCAGCACCTCTCGTATAGTGCGATGAAGGACGGCCAGGTCTCCCGGGAACCCGTCCTTGTTGCACATACCCGTGGTGACCAGTCGCTCTCTGTCTATTGGGGGGATTTCCGGGAGCTCTATCGCGTCCTGCCACCGGAACCGGTCTGCACCGTTCTCGATCTCTTCGATAAATCTGACAGGGAAGCAAACAGGCAGGTTATGAGGGAGTGGCAGAGTCGTGTGCCCGGCGAGGTATTTATCCCCTAGGGCCCCATATGGTACGGGGACTAGCCCGGGTGGCCCGGCGTCACCTGTAACCCGAAACCGTCGGCATGCGGGGGGCGAAGTTCGAGGAAGGCAGTACCGGGCTGTCTCTGAGCGGTATGGGCCAACGTTGAAACCTCGTCCCATGAGGTCGGTGGACAGGACCCAGGACCCCGGAGGGGGTCTCTTGGCCTGTTGTCGCGGGGACCGGTCCAGGCCCGGAAGGGAGCAGACTCACCGTGAACATTCGGCGCCCATGGGGGTGCGGGGCGGAGGAGGAACGTGCCGTGAGGGGACGGCAATCGGGCTGTCGACCGAGAACGTGTCCCCAATTTTCCCAAAGTGAGCTGAGCGGATGTCAAAAGTGACCATTATTGGTGCGACCGGGAACGTCGGTTCTTTTTGTGCCCACACGATCGGTCACATCCCGTACATTGACGAGATCCTGCTCTATGGCAGGGTGGGCCGGGAGAGTGTCCTCTCTGGCATCACGAAGGACCTCATCGATTCTTTTGCCGCATCCGGAGATGCTGTTGACCTCTCCTGGACAACAGACCTCGCGGATGCCCACGATTCTGACGTTGTCGTCTGCACGGCAGGAGTCCCCCGCAGGCCCGGCCAGGACCGGCTCGACCTCGCCGTCGATAATGCCCGTATCGTTGCGGAAGCCGCAGGGAGCATCGGGGACCATGCCCCGGACGCAATGATCCTCATGGTCACCAACCCCGTCGACGTCATGACGTCGGTTGCCCTCCGGTATTCACGGATGCCTCCGCACCAGGTCTTTGGTCTTGGCACGCACCTTGATTCCATGCGGCTCAAGTCCCTGATAGCCCGCCACTTCAGGGTCCACGTCAGCGAGGTCCATACCCGCATCATCGGGGAACACGGGGATTCCATGGTGCCTCTCTGGTCAGCAACAACGATCGGCGGGATCCAGATCGCGAACCTCCCTGCTTTCAAGGGGCTCCCGATGGACGAGATCATGGAACGGGTCAGGTCAAGCGGGGAAGAGATCATCAGGAACAAGGGAGCAACAGTCTATGGGCCGGGCGAGGCGATTGCAACGCTGGTCCGCACAGCCCTTGGAAACGAGAACCGTATCCTCACCGTCTCTGCATACATCCGGAGTGAAGTTCACGGGATCGGGGACGTGTGCATCGGTGTCCCGGCGAGGATAAACAGGCAGGGCGTCTTTCCCGTCTCCATCAAGATAGCAGAGGACGAGGTCACCCTCTTCCGTCAGTCCGTGGAAAAGATCCGCACCATCACCGGGACCATCATGGAAAAACTGGGAAAAATGTGATATCTGTTGCCCCCGTCCAGGGGCACACGCAAAGGGTCTCTGCCTTTCAGGTGAGCGTGACTTCTGTTATCTCGGCCCGTTCGACACCGGGTATTTTCTGTATAGCGGCTTCAACAGCATCACTCTCGCCGGCAGCGTCGTTGACGAGAGCCGCGACTTTGAGTGCCTTGAGACCAAACCCTATCGGTTCCTCGCGGATGTCCCGAACTGCAGGTACCTGGCGGGAGATTTCCTCCTTTAACCGTGTTATATCCACGTCGGGAGACTCCGGCATGACCCTGATGATAATCGCGACAGTGCCCATGGTTCACGGCCCCGCAAACCCGCACTTGGGACAGACGTACGGGATACTCTGTTCCCGGCAGCGGTAACATCTCCTGATCTCATACCCGCACTTCGGGCAACCAAACTCTGTTGCGCCCCTCTCGGCAAGCGGCGAACTGCATGAGGTACATTTTCTGATCGGCATGAAACCCTCCTCTCAAAGTGTCTCATATTATCTCTCCTGAAACACTTAAAAGCCGATGGTCGTACCGATAGTCTCTTTTCCCGAGAGCACTGCCCGGATTCTTTCGGGGTGCCGCCCCGAAATAACCATGGCGGGTATTTTTTTGCCGAGCACGTACCCCAGGAACGAAAGGTCGACGTCCCCCGTGGGGACCGGCGAGTCAACGCGGGGGAGGAGCCTGCCACCGGAACGTATCCCGTCGACGGACTTGAGGAGGACGAGGGGAACGCCGAGGGTATGGGCACACCAGGCAGCAATCGTGTCGGATGTCACGTCCCACGTGTGGGGGAGGGGGTCGTGGGACCGAAGGACAGAATAGGGGAGCAGGATAGTGGGCCGGGGGGGGAGAGACAGGGTATCGGTCACGGGCAGGCCCGTGACGGAGAGGTACCACCCGTACTGTTCCATGGCAGAGATGGCCATCCAGTGGGCCGCCGTACCCCCGACGCCCATCTCCCGGACGGTACGGGCAAAGGGTCCCCCGCCGGGGACAATGAGGACGGGCAGGTCCAGGCTCTTTAAGAGGGTGCAGACCACGCGGGAACGGGCATGGAGGCTCCCGCCAATCTTGAAGACCAGGGGGGGGACGATCACGTGAATCCCTCCCTTGTATCGTGGGAAATTTCAGCAGGTTAATGCATCGTTCGATCCCAACCCTTTGCCCATGTACTGGCAGCCCGCCCTCGTGGCATTCCTGCTCGTCATGCCGGTCGCCGGGATCTCCCTGGTGGAGGTCTGCCCTGACCCGTACCTCCCGGGGGACAGGGACGAGTACTTCTGCCTCGAAGGGGACGGCCTGCTCGATGGGATCATGGTGACCGATGGCGAGGGGAGTGTCCGTTTTCCGCCTGGGTCTCACCTTGGGAGCAGGGTCGTTGTTGCAATGGATGCAGAGGCATACCAAAAAAGCCATGGCACATACCCGGATTACGAGTGGGACGGGGATACCCCGGCGGTCCCCGACATGATCAGGGTGGGGAGGTTCCAGCTGGCGAACGCGAAAGACGAGGTCTCCCTCTACCGGGGACAGACCCTCCTCCAGCAGGTTGAATGGCCAGGCATGGTTGAAGCGCGCCAGGGCCAGGTCCACTTCCTGAGCAATGGCACGTGGGACCCCCGCGTCCTCATGCTCGGCCAGTCCCGGTTTTCCCCGCAGGTATTCGAAGGGGCCCGGGGCATTGCTTTTGTCTCCCCGGACTGCTCGCGCGGTGCCTTTCTCTCCGCGGTGGCAGGCGCAGAGAGGGAGATCCTCGTTGCCGTGTACGAATTTACCAGTCCCCCCCTGGCCGGCTCCCTCATTTCTGCTTCAGGGAGGGGGGTCGATGTCCGCGTCCTCCTGGAAGGCGGGCCTGTGGGAGGCATTCCCCCCGAGGAAAAATGGGTCATCTCGCGCCTGGCGGGGGGAGGTATCCCGGTTTTTACAATGTCGGGGACGGCCGATGTCCACGTTCCCTACCGATACATGCACGCGAAGTACATGGTCATCGATGGTACCGGCGTCCTTGTCACGAGTGAGAACTTCAAGGGGAACGGTTTTCCACCGGAAGGAAAGCAGGGGAACAGGGGGTGGGGAGTCGTCATCAGCCATCCCGGCGTCGCGGAATACTTCGGCACTGTCTTTTCCCATGACGCAGGCGGCTCCTGGGCGGTCCGGGCAGTCCCCGGCCCGGGAAAGGAAGAAGCACCGACGGAGGAGGACTATTCACCAAAGGTCGCCCCCTTGGAGTTTTCCGGGGCAACAGTCGTCCCCGTGCTCTCCCCGGACACGAGCAGCCTCCTCCATGACCTGATCCGGGGGGCCAGGGAGAGTATCGATATCGAGATGGCATACATCACGAACGAGACCGGGGATACACCAAACCCCTTCCTTGCCGATGCAGTTGACGCGGCACGGCGCGGCGTTTCCGTCCGTGTGCTCCTCGACTCTTACTATTACAATATCGAGGGCAGTGCCGATAACGACGAGATGGTGGCGTTCATCAATGCCATTGCCGCCGGGGAGAAGATACCCCTCGAGGCACGGTGCGCACGCATCGGGGCAGGCCAGATCGAGAAAGTCCACACCAAGGGAGTGATTGTAGACAGGAAAAAGACGCTCATCGGGAGCATCAACTGGAACAGGAATTCACCGACCTTCAACAGGGAAGCGGCCGTCATCGTGGACCACCCCGGTGTCGGGGCCTATTTCACAACAGTATTTGACAATGACTGGACAGCGGCAGGAAAGGGTGGTCCCCGGCCCGGGCCGGACCTTCAAAAGATTGCCATCGCCCTGGCAGCAATCGTGGCCATCGTCATACTCTTCCGTTACGGGAAGAAGAGGAGGTAAACCCGGGGGAGGCCTCATCACCCTCTTCCCGCACGAACTGCATCGCGCACTGGCACAGCTCGCACAGGGTGACGAGCGTCCCGTCACCCCGGACGGCATCTGCCCACCGGTCGATAAGCGCGTCCATGTCGGGAGAGATCTCGAGTGCCCCGTCACCCCTTTTCCTGCTGAGATACTGGGAGACGGCTGCCCTGCTCATCCCCATTTTGCGTGCAGCATCACTCTGGGAAAGACCCTTTTGATGCACGAGCCGAAACGCAACCTCTGCGCGCATGGCAGGCAGGAGATGGCGGACCATCCTCTCGCACGCCATGATATGGCATTTGGGCCCTTTCATGCGTTCACCGTCACGGAACGGGTAAGGTAGATGACCTGGCGGGCATCCTTGAAGTTGAACTTCTCAACGATGAGGTGGTGTTCTTTCAGCTTTTTTAAGGCATACCGCACGGTGCGGGGTGCAAGACAGGTCCGCCTCACGATCTCCTTGTGGGTCATCGCACCCCCCTCCTCAAGGGTATGGAGTACAGCGAGGGAGGATGGGGGGAGATTCGCCTCGTCCATAGCGGGAGTATGTTAACACTGTTAACATATCAACCTATGGGGACTTATACACTCCCGCCCCCATTCTTATTGCGTGATCCTTGTCCACCAGGAAAAGGTCGCCCTGGCCCTTTTCCTGACCGTGCTGGTTGCCGTTGTGATCGGGGCAACCATCCTTGAAAGTGCCGGGAAGGGGATGTTTGCCCGTCCCTACAGTCCGGATTCCCGCGATGGGGACCTGGTCTCCTTCCAGGGCACCGTGGAGGATGTCAGGACGACGGCATCGGGAGGACACCAGCTGCTGCGCGTATCGGGTGTCCGCATCTTCGTCCCCTCGTCGTCTGTCCGGGAAGGATGGCCGCGGCCCGGTGAGAAGGTCTCCATCCTCGGGATAGTCCAGACCTACCGCGGGGACAAGGAGATCCTCGTCCAGTCGGCAACCGACCTCCAACCCCTCGTCCCCCGGGATGAAAAGTAACCGGGTCCCCGCCCGATGACCAATTTTAATATAATTCCTGCGTGAAACCAGAGAGTGTGCCACGCTTGGTGAGCGAGGGGGTCGCAACGGGAATGGAGTGGGATGGTGCCGTGAGGGAAGGTCTCAAGGGGAAATACAGGGTAGGGATCCTTGCCCTCCTCGGCGGCGTCTGCATCGGGCTCGAGATCGGGGTCCACCTCTTCCTCCGGACGGCCGTAGGGTACACCCACATCTTCTACGTGCTCCTGGTCCTCTCGGCGCTCTGGTATTACAGGAGGGCACTCCTGGTTGCCGGGGGCCTCGTGGTCGCCACGTTTGCGACGAGCCTGGTCGTGGGGGACCTCTCGTGGGCAACGTTCCTACGGGCAGCGATGTTCCTTGTCGTTACATGGGTCGTGGGCGTTATTTCAGAGGAGAGGGACCGGGCAAAGGCCGAGGTCGAGGCACAGAAAGAGGCCGTCGAGAAGAAGCACTTTGCCCTCGTCGGGTACATCTCCGAGGCAGCTCTCCGGCTGAAAAACCCCCTCGAGGTCCTGAGGGACAACCTGGTCTCGATACGGTCACAGCTGGACAATTCCCCCGATATCGGGGAGCTCAAGATAATGCTCTCGGTCCAGGTCACGCACCTGGAACAGGTACTGGAGAATTTCCGCGCGCTGAACAAGGAGATAGTGGAGGAGCGCGAGGAGATCCCGCAGGCATACCGGGAGTTCCTGACACGGTGAGGAGAGAGTGGTATGATGCCCTTTGACCTCGCACGGCTCGGCGAAGACCGGCTCTTCCTTGTTCTCTCGGCAGCAGAGAGGCTCAAGCAGAATAATATCGGCATCATCAGGACGCTGACGGGCCAGGGTTACCGCGTGGTGGTCATCACGACCAACCAGCCCTCTGCCGTCCTCAGGAGGCTCTATACCGCGGAAGGAATCGAGCTTTCAAAAGTGTTCTTCATCGATGCCATCACGAAGTACGCCATGGGGCGTGTCCCCGAGGGGGAGGTACAGTGCAGGTTCGTCAACAGCCCCTCCAACCTCACGGATCTCGGGATTGCCATCACCGAGGTACTCAATACCCTCTCAGGTGAAAAGGCATGCCTGCTCTTTGACTCCATCAGTACCATGCTGATCTACATCCCCTCAACACATATCTCGAAGTTCATCCACTTCATCACGAGCAAGCTCCGCCTGGTCGATGCCTCGGGAATATTCCTCGCCGTGGAAAAAGGCCTGGACCCCCTCCTGCTCACCCAGCTGACAACCTACGTCGATGGTGTCATCGACATGGACAGCCACGCGGCAGCTCCCCCGCAAAAAGAGGGAGGACAGGAGGGGGAAGGTCCCCGTCAAAGCTCCCCGGTCCTGTAGACCGTGTACCTCACCCTGCCGGCGTCAACGCAGTCGCGGACCATGCGCTCGCGGGAGGAAAGAGACGCATTCCTGCCACTTTTGACCTCAATGAAGACGATCTCGTGGAGATCTCCCGATGACATCCCGGAAAAAACGATGAAGTCCACGGGTGACCCAAGGAAACGGGCGTCCCTTGGGTTATAGGGAAAATCAGGGAAGAAAGGGAGGAGGTGCTCGGTGACCTTTCCGCGGACGACGGCCTCGCTCTTTTCGATGGCATCCCGCCGGACCCTGGCCTCCTGTGAGATGACCCACTCGCGGTGCAGCAGCTCGGCCCTTCCGCTGGCCTCCCTTTCGAGGGCAGTCTCCTTCCATCTCTCGAACAGTTCGAGTGCCCGCACCTGCACCTGCCTCTGGAGCGCGATGAATTTTGCAGTGATAATGAGGAGGGCAACGAGGAAGGCACCGAGGAGAACGGTGAGCGCCAGTTCAAGCATGTACAGGGAAGTGACGCCGCGGGAGGAAAAAGGTCACTGCCATGCCGAAGAGGAGGGCATGGAAAAAAAGGGATAGGGACTCAGTCACTCCTTTCCTTGGCGGAGGTTAACCGGGCAAGGGCGTCGCGGACGGCCTCTCTCACCCGTGGGTCAGGATCGTCCCGGATCGCCTCGAGAGGCCCGATTGCTGCCGGGTCGGCGAGGACACCGAGAGCCCATGCCGCGTGCTTGCGGACGAGGGCCTTTTGGTCTTTCAGCGCCTCCACGAGCGCGGGGACCGCCCTTTTGTCCCCCAGCCTCCCCAGGCCTATTGCAGCCCCGATACGGAGCCACTTTTCTGGTGACCGGAGGGCCTCGAGGAGCGGCTCGTACGCCCTCCCGTCTCCTATCTCCCCGAGGGACTTGGCTGCTATCCAGGAGACCTCGACGAAGGGGTCGTGGAGGGCCTCTATCAGGGGAATGACGGCAGATCCATCGCCGATAACTCCCAGCTTCTCGGCAGCCTTCCATCTCTCGTCAAGGTGGGGGCTCTTGAGCAATGCCACGAGTCCCCGGACCCTTGCCCGCCGGGCCGCTTCTTCTGCCGCTATCTTTGGACGCGGGGGAGTCCTTGCATCAGCCATACCCATCCCTGCAAGGCAGGCATTTGGGACACGGTTACATAAGTGTTTTGCTCCCTTTTTTTCAAAAGGAGAGGGATAGAACGCGGGAAAACTGCTGACGCATGAGGAGAGAGGTCCGAATGCACAAAAAGAATAAGCGGGGGACTTCTGTTTCAGGGGAGGATGCGGACGACGTCGAGTCCGATATCAAGGTTCCGGACACTGTGGGTGATTGCCCCGACGCTGACAAGGTCAACGCCCTCGATGGCATAATCGCAGATAGTATCCCGTGTGATCCCCCCGGAGACCTCGATGAGCACTTTTCCGAGGAGGCCTGCGTCCCGGAGCATCCTGACAGTCTCCTCCACTTCTGCCGGTGCCATGTTGTCGAGGAGGAGGATGTCTGCCCCGGCACGTGCAGCCTGCACAGCCTCCCGGGGGCTCTCCACTTCCACCTCGAGCTTGCGGTACCGTGAAAAGGCCCTCGCCCTCGCGATGGCAGTCTCCAGGGGGACGAGGGCGAGGTGGTTATCCTTGATCAGGATCCCATCCGAGAGGGACATCCGGTGCGGGTCGCCGCCGCCGATGGTGACAGCCTTCTTGTCGAGGAGGCGGAGCCCGGGACATGTCTTTCGCGTCGCTGCAACCCGGCATCCCGTCCCCGCCGCGTCCAGGAGGTCCTGGAGGTGCCTGGTCTCGGTCGCAATACCGCTCATCCTCCCGAGGATATTGAGGGCCGTCCTCTCCACGAGGAGGATGGACTTTGCCGGTCCCCGGAGCGACGCGAGCGTGGCCCCCGGCCCGACCCGCGACCCGTCCCCCACCAGGGGTTCAAAGGTGACACCGGACGCGGAAAAGAGCAGGGAAGCCTCGTCCATCCCGGCCACCACCCCTGCCTGCCGGGCACAGATGCGTGCCTCGCACGTCTCTTGGCCAACAATCGCATCCGTGGTGATATCGCCAAAAGGGGCGTCCTCCCCGAGATAGGAGAGGAGGAGCTCCCGTGGTACCTGGAAATTTCCCGTCACCGGCCGATCACCAGCATCCTCTCGATTGCCCGCCGGGCCTTCTCCATGATCTCCGCGGGGACGATGACTTCATACTGTTCCTTCTCGAGCGAGCGGAGGAGGTCCGGGAGTGTTATCTTCTTCATGTCCCTGCAGACGGCATCCTCCCTGGCGTGGACCACCTGGTCGGGGTAGAGGGTTTTGAGGCGAAAGGCCATCTCCCGTTCTGTCAGGATCGTCCACCTGCTCCCCGGGGGGTGTCCCCGCAGGGCCTTTACCATGCCTCCCGTTGATACAACGATGTCTGCCTCTGCCTGGACCTCCGGGCGGCATTCCGGGTGGCATAGGACGCGGTCCCCCCTCTCCCGTGCGACCAGGACATCATCCCTCGTGAAGCACTCGTGGACGTAACAGTGCCCGGCGGGCGGGATGGGAATGATCTCCTTCTCCGGGAGGCGTGACTGGATGTAGGCCGCAAGGTTCGCATCAGGGCCGACGATGACCTGTCTGTCCGGGAGCGACCGGACGACCTCAACGGCATTGGCCGATGTGCAGATGATGTCGGCAAGTGCCTTGCAGGCGGCCGTGCTGTTGATGTAGAGGACGACGGGTGCCGTGGGATGTGCCCTCTTTGCCTCGAGGAGCATCCCGGGCGTCAGCTGGTCAGCGAGGGGGCAGGCCGCGTCGCGGACGGGGATCAGGACCTTCCTGTCAGGGTTGAGGATCTTTGCCGTCTCTGCCATGAACAGGACACCGCAGAAGACGATAAGGGGTGCCGTCGCATTCCTGGCGTTTTTTGCCAGCTCCAGGCTGTCACCAACGAAGTCCGCGAGGTCCTGTATTTCGGGCCGCTGGTAGTTATGCGCGAGGATGATGGCCTTTTTCTGGACTTTCAGTTCGCGGATCCTCTCGTCCAGCCTCATGTGCCGACCACCAGGGCGCTGTCAAGGTTCCGGAGAAGGGTGAGGATCGAGAGGGCCGCCAGGTAACTCGTTGCCGGGTTGTCGGGGCTCGGGACGTTACTGACCCTGATATAGATCTCCCCGAAATCACCTTCTGCCTCTATCTCGTGGATGTTGCGTGATACTTCCGGGTCGGCATACAGCTCGACGTCAGCGTCCCTGCCGGCAGCCAGGCTGAGCGCCACAGAGACGTTGACGTTCCGGGGGAACTCCTTGATGCATTCGTGGGCCTTGCCCCGGAAGACCAGGCGCCGCTCTGTTGCCTGGACACCGAGTGACCCCGGGCTCTTTGTCGTCCGCAGCAGGAGGCGCCGTATCGGCGATATCTGCCCCACCTTGAGGTTATCAAGTCCTGTCACCGCTCCGCTCGGGACAAAAACCCGACGCCCATGGGCCGTTGCCACCCCAAGCAGGGTTTCCCGGAAGGAGGGGTCGGCGAGGGCTCCGACAGAGAGGAGGATGAGGTTCTTTCCCCTCGAGAGGGCGATCCCGCCGTACTGGCGGGCCGCCCTGACCGATGCGGCTTCAACCACGTACTCGAAGTCAGCCGCGATGAAGGAGTCAAAATCGGGAAATGCGCGCCCCCCGCAGATTTCCGCGAGTTCCTGGGCCCTGGGGAACACCTGGTCATACAGGGCCACGATTTCGCAGTTCTCCCGGTTTTTTGCGATGATATGACCAATATTCCCACAGCCCAGAAGCCCGATCCGGATCATTGTACAGACATAATGAATTCATCGGGTTAAGCATTTTTCTCCCCCGGGAGCGGCTCTCCCCGGCCTGGATTGCGGGACGTCCCGGCATGAAAACGGCCCTCTTTATCTTAGCCCCCCGGCATGCACGGCGAAAAGAGCCTGGTATTTATTATCTGGAGGTGGAGACACCTGTCGGCGGGAAGACCCGCCAGCTGGATTTTGTATTTCCGGACCCCTCAGTATACCAGGAGTCCCTCCGGGTGACATCTTCCCTGCTCGGGGGGAGGAACGGTCTTCGGAGCGGTGAAGGAGAGGGATCAGGAATGGCAGGGTCTTTCCGGGTGGTCTGGCAGGGAGGATGACTACCGGTAGTCCCCTCTTTTCCCTGCAAAAGAAGCGCGTCTACATCCGCACATTCGGGTGCACCTACAACGCCGGGGACAGCAGGAAGCTTGCCTCTGTCCTCGAAGCCCAGGGGTGCGTCCTTGTCGCGGACCCCGCGGGAGCAGATGCGATCGTCGTCAATACCTGCACGGTCGTCGGCCCGACGCAGATAAAAGTCCTCCGCGAGCTCAGGGAGCTGCAGGGATATACCCGCGCTCCCCTCTATGTCACGGGCTGCATGCCCCTCGTCCAGGAAAGTGACATCCGGGAGGTGTGTACCCCGGTGTTCATCCACTCCAGCGAGATCCACGAGGCGTATCGCAGGGTGACCCGGGTACCCGCCGGCCCGGTGGGGATCGTGCAGGCCTGCCAGGGGTGCCTGGGAGAGTGCACGTACTGCATCACCCGCCTCGCCCGGGGTCGCCTCGTGAGCATGAGCCGGGAGGAAGTCGTCTCGGAGACGGAACGCCTGGTCCAGGCGGGTGCAGTAGAGGTCCAGCTGACAGGCCAGGACGTGAGTGCATGGGGAAGGGACAGGCAGGAGACCCTCGGCGACCTCCTGCGTGCCCTCGATTCCCTCGGAGGCAGGTTCATGGTGAGGGCCGGGATGATGAACCCTGCGACGCTCCATCCCATCGCAGGGGAGGTTGCGGCTGCTTTCCGGCTCCAAAAGGTATTTTCCTCTCTCCACCTGCCCGTCCAGTCCGGATCTGCCGGGATCCTGGCACGGATGAAGAGGGGATATACCCCCACCGATGTTGAGACCATCGTGGAGACATTCTCCCGGGCAGTCCCGGGATTTTCCCTTACCACCGATGTGATCTGCGGCTACCCCGGGGAAAGCGAGGAGGATTTTCTCGCAACACTCGACCTCCTCGAAAGGATTGCACCTGACCGGGTGAACATCACCCGCTACTCCCCGCGCCCCGGCACCCCTGCGTCACGCGAAAAAGACATGCCCGACCGGATCAAGAAGGGGAGGTCGCGACGGTTGCGCGAGTTTGCAGAAGGGATAGCCCGCGAAAAGAACGCCCCCTGGATCGGCAGGGTCGTTTCGGTCCTCGTGACAGAGCACCCGCGGCCGGGCTCCTCGATGGCACGGACAAAGGACTACCGGGGGGTGGTCCTCCAGGGGAATTATGCACCCGGGACCGTCCTCTCCGTCCGACTCCTCGATGACAGGATCTACTATTTCACCGGTGAACCGGTATGAAATCCACCGGTCCGCGGGGGATCAATCCCTTTCGTATCGCAGGATGGGGTTTATGGCATAGGGGGGACGGTAAAGGAAATATTATTGCCCCCCGTGTCAACTCATCAGTGGATACCCCGTAAAAATCCTGCCAGCCGAAGACGGGAGGGGGAGTCATGCCAGGAAAAGACGAGATAGAAAGAGGGTACGAAAAGCTCATCGCAAAGCTCGGGGAGTACGAGGGAAAGATCGAGGCAATGAGCGATGAGATCCTTTCCCGGGAAGGTGCACTGATGGCACGGATGGGGGAGCTTACAGCCCCCCTCGTGGCGAAGATCGGTCTCAACATGCTCATGAGGGGAAAACAGGACACGAAGGGTGAGATGTATGACACGGTTTTTTACAAGGAGAAGATGATAATCCTGGGCAGGACCGATCCCCTCCCCCACCGGCCCGATGACCCCGGAAAGAAGGTGGATGACCAGTTCTGCGTGCTATCGGAGGACGGGAAGTTCTATGAACTGATGTACAGCTCGGATGGGATCGTGGTCGACAGCTACAGGAACCCCCTTTCGCCTGCCGATGCCTTGAAACTCTACGGCCATGAAGTCATGGTCATGCTCTACCGTGCAATGCGGGATTACCTCCAGGGGCAGAAAGAACTCCTCGACGCCCTCGAGAAGACGATCGCTTTCATCACCCAGAATCAGGGCAAGAAATGAAAATATGTTCACTTCCACCCAAAGAGGGGGAAGGTGGGCTTGAGGAGGTCTTCATCCTCGATGTCATGGGGCATGAGCGTCACGGTCTTTGAGAAGGGGACCTCCGCCTCGTTTTTGTAGCTGACCGTGACCCTGATCCGGTCAGTGATCGGTGGCGTGGGAAACGTTGTGACCGCGTCCTCCTCGAGGACCGGGATGGTGAATGAAAGGCCCAGGGGCTCCACAGACACGCTCACAGAGAGGGCCCGTGCATTTCCCCTGTTCCGGACCCTGATCCCTTTTGTGTTCTCCTCGACAAAGACCATGACATTCGGCTTCATTGCGCTGTCCTGCATGATGAAGACAGACATTGCCAGTGCGATGACAAGGACAGCCGCAATGAGGCTGACATAGATATCGACCAGCACGTAGAGTGCCACGCAGGCGAAGAGCCCAAGCACCAGAAGGATGACCAGGTCCCTTTTCATGGTATGGACTGAGACCGGATTACTAATAAGGAGATGGGAAATGGGCCCGATGTGATTCGAACACATGACCTCCCGGTTATCAGCCGGGCGCACCACCTGGCTATGCTACGGGCCCTGGAACTGCCGTAATAGGTAATCTCCCCCTCTTATTATAAGTTTTGAATCACGGGCGGGGACATGGGACCACTATATTAAGTGGCACCTGCCAGAGTATATGTGTGCGAATCCCCTGGTGAAGGACCATGAAAACGCAGTACCTCCTTGGGAATGAGGCGATTGCCCATGGGTGCCTCGAGGCACCTGTCGACTTTGTGACGGGGTATCCGGGCACACCCTCTTCAGAAGTCATTGATATCCTCCGGGCCCTGCCTGACCGTGATTTTTACATCGAATGGTCGGTCAACGAGAAAGTGGCCCTCGAAAATGCCTTGGGCGCTGCATGGTGTGGCCTGCGTGCACTCTGCACCATGAAACATGTCGGCCTCAACGTCGCCGCGGACCCCCTGATGACGAGTGCCTACACGGGCGTCACGGGCGGCCTTGTCGTCATGAGTGCCGATGACCCCTTCGCCCACAGCTCCCAGAACGAGCAGGACAGCAGGTGCTATGCCCACTTTGCGCGGGTGCCCTGCCTCGACCCCTCCTCCATCCAGGAGGCCCATGACATGGTCAGGGACGCCTTCGCCCTCTCCGAGGAGTTCTCGCTCCCTGTCATCTTCCGCCCCACCACGCGGATCTGCCACTCGAAGGGGGATACTGTCACCGGAACGCCCGTTCCCAGCACGCGCAAGGGGCATTTTGTGAAGGACCCCCGGCAGTACGTCGTCGTGCCGGCCCACACGCGCGTCCTCCACAGGAAGCTGAACGAAAAACAGCTGGCAATCGGGAAAGCACTTGTCGAGAAGGGTTACAATTCCGCAACAGTCCGAGGCCCCGTCGCTGTTATTGCAAGCGGGATTGCAGCGACCTACGTGCAGGAAGTTCTCCCCCCGTCCGTTTCGTTCATCAAGATCGGGGCATACCCCATTGACGAGGAATGGCTTGAAAAACTCGTCTCCCGGCACGAGAAAGTCCTTGTCATCGAGGAACTGTTCCCCGTCGTGGAGGAGGCAGTCCGGCAGGTTGCCGGTTGTGTCCCTGTCTCGGGAAAGAAGGACGGCACGGTTCCCACCGAGGGGGAGCTCTCGACTGCTGCCGTCTCACGGATCATGGAATCGTTTGGTATTGCCCCAACGCAGTCATTCCCTGCAGTCCAGCCTGTTGCCGACCTCCCTCCCCGCGCCCCGGTTCTCTGCGCAGGCTGCATGCACCGCCCTGTCTTCTATGCCATGAGGAGGGTCTTTCGCGACGGCATCTATCCCAGCGATATCGGGTGCTATACCCTGGGACTCCAGCTCGGGGCCGTGGACACAACGATATGCATGGGTGCGGCAGTGACCGTGGCGAGCGGCATTTCGCACTCGGGAGAGGAACGGGATATCGTTGCAACCATCGGCGACTCTACCTTCCTCCACTCGGGGATCACGGGCCTGTTGAATGCCGTCTACAACGGGGCACGCATGGTTCTCATCATCCTCGACAACAGGATCACGGCGATGACCGGCCACCAGCCCAACCCGGGGTCCGGCGTCACCGCCTCCGGGCTTGCGTCCCCGCCGGTCTCCCTGGAAGCAATCTGCAGGGCATGCGGTGTTTCTTGGGTCGAGACGGTGGACCCCTATGACCTCGTCTCCCTGACTGCCACGCTCAAAGCTGCAAAAGACCTCCCTGGCGTGAAGGTCGTCATTGCCCGGCAGCCCTGCGTGATCATGGCCCGGCGGGCCGGCCTCCGCCGGGGGACGTACACCGTTGACCCGGAGGCATGCACGGGATGCGGTGTCTGCATCGGATTCGGATGCCCGGCCATCGAGAAGAGTGACGAAAAAGCTCTCATCACCGATCTCTGCAGCGGCTGCGGTGTCTGTGCCCAGATCTGTCCTGCAGGTGCGATCCGCAGGGGGGGAAAGAAATGAAGCAGAGTTTTGATGTCCTGATGGTCGGCGTGGGAGGCCAGGGGATCATCCTCGCCTCGAACATCGTGGGGGAGGCGTGCCTTGCAGAAGGCAGGAGCGTGAAGGGGGCCGAGACCCATGGGATGGCCCAGCGGGGGGGTTCTGTCGAGGGACACATCCGCATCGACGGGAAGTATGGCCCCCTGATCCCCCCCGGCAGTGCACGGCTCATCATTGCTTTTGACATGCTGGAGGCACTCCGGTATGCCCATTTCCTTGCCCCGGATGGGACGATCGTCTCCAACTGCCATTTCCTTGTCCCACCTGCGGTCTTCATGCAGGGAGGAGCCGTCCCGGACCGGGCTGATATCCAAAAGAGGCTTGAAGCCTGGTCCCTCTGCCTCGTCGATGCTGATTCCCTGGCATCTGAGGCAGGGAGCCCCCTCTCCCAGAACGTGGTGATGCTCGGGGCAGCCTCGTGGTTCATGCCGCTCCGGTCGGAATCGCTCCTCGGTGCGATCGAGAGGCTGGTCCCCCAAAAGACGGTTGAAATCAACCGGGTGGCATTTGACCTCGGACGGAAAGCCGGCTCTTCGTGCAGGGAGGGGAAGGGGAAAGCGTGATAAAGCCAGAATTTCCTGGTTTTTCGCCGGATACCATTTACCAGGGGGATGCACTCGAACTGCTCCCCCGGCTCCCGTCCGGGTGCATCGATATCATCGTCACCGACCCTCCCTTTGCAATCGATTTCAGGGCCCGGAGGGGAAACTACAACAGGACAGGCTCCCGCGTCCTGGAAGGGTACCGCGAGGTCGACGCGGGAGAATACCAGGAGTTTACCAGCCGGTGGATGTCGCAGGCCTTCCGCGTCCTCTCCCCCCGGGGGAGCATCTATGTCTTCTCGGGGTGGAACAGGCTCAAGGAAGTGCTTATCGGCCTTGATCAGGCCGGTTTCCATACCATCAACCACCTAATATGGAAGTTCCAGTTCGGGGTCTTCACCCGCAGGCGGTACGTCACCAGCCACTACCACATCCTCTACGCGGTCAAAAACCCGCGGGATTATACCTTCCACAAGCAGGACCATTACCCCGAGGACGTGTGGGTGATCCCGCGGGAATACTGGAAAGGGAGAAAAAAAACGCCGACTAAACTCCCCTGCGAGATTGTGCGGAGGATCCTCTCCTACTCGAGCGATCCGGGGGACATCGTGCTTGACCCGTTCCTTGGCTCGGGGACTGTCGCATTGGTTGCATCCGAAATGGGAAGGCATTTCATCGGGTTTGAGGTCGTCCCCGGGTATTTTCAGTTCGCTCTCGCGAGACTGGCGGGAAGGGCCGGCGCCTGTACAGCAGGGAAGGCCGGGGAGAAAACAGGTAACGCTGAGGGGGAGAATTGAACTCCCGAGGGGCAAAAGCCCCACAGGCTCTCCAGGCCTGCGCCGTACCGCTAGACTACCTCAGCAAAAGGAGTGTACCCATACTATTGGACGGGATTTTTTTTAATGCTATCTTCTCCCGGCAGCACTCACCGACCCCGCGCCCCCGGGCTGGGCTTCAAACCCCCCTATCCTGTCAGGCACCCTTGCCTTCTTTCCCCTTCTTCCAGCCGGGCGGGTAGGTCCCCCGTGCAAGGAAGACCCTCCTTGGGGCGACGACGAGCCCCGGCTTCCCGGGGATGACACCGGCTGACGGCACGAGGGCTTCCCCGATACAGACGAGTTCTCCCCTGCCTGTGAAGACAGCAACGAGGTCTCCCCTGCCAAAAGACCCCCGAGAGGTGATACCCACGCCGGCAAGGGCTGCGCCATGGCAGAGGGCGTCCACGGCCGAGTCACGGATGACCACGGGCGGGAGGCACGCAACCGCGGTTTCAGGCCGCAGAATGAGGCGCCGGAGGTGTTCTTCGTCACCTTCCCGGAATGCATCGGCCGCGTCACGGAGTTCAAAGAGGGTGTGGGCGCAGTCTTCCCGGTAGGGGCCGGACCGCGTCCGGCGCAGTTCCTGCATGTGCGCACCGCACCCGAGGGCAAGGCCCATGTGGTGACAGAGGGACCGGATGTACGTCCCGGCATCGCAGGTGATACGCAGGACTGCTACCCTTCCCGCGTACTCGAGCAGGTCTAACGCCTGCACAGTGCGTATCCGCAGGCTCCTCGACACGGCGCTCCGGCGGGGAGGCCTTTGGTATATCCTGCCGCAGAACTCGCTGCAGACCCTGCGGAGATCAGTCTCCTCCACATTGGCATGCACCCTGACGACAGCCACGTACTCCTTGTCATGGGCAAGCAGGACGGGTGCGAGTCCCACGGCCTTTCCCACCATCACCACGAGCACGCCGGAGACGCCCGGGTCGAGGGTTCCCGCGTGGCCGACCTTCTGCCCGAGGATCTCGCCGGCCCAGGCCGTCACCTGGTGGCTCGAGGGGCCCCGCGGTTTGTCAATGACAAGGATGCCCCCGCCAGGGGGGAGGGGAAGGGGGCCATCCCCCCTACCTTCCATCCCGCCCTCCCGGAAGAGAAGCAAGGAAATGGTTGAGGGCCGCCAGAGTCCCCTCGAGCGACCCGTCTCCCACAACGTCGGGCGGATGTTTTCCCCTGCGCATTGCATCTGCGGTGACCTCACCGATCGCGAGGAGGAGGAGGCCGGTCCGTGGGCTCCAGACCGCCTCCCTGTACGACATGGCACTGGTAAAGAGGACACCATCGGCATCATCGAGGGGCAGGACAATTCCCGTCGGGCGGAGGGAATAGCACCGGAACTCTGTTACCCTGCCGCCAGCAGCCTGTATTGACGAAATCAGGCCAGGGTTCGGCACATCAGCACGCGGGACGCCGATGTGCCTTCCCCTGATCCAGTCTCCCAGGTACACCACAAAGTCCCTGCTGTAGAAGCTGGGGAGAACCTCGGCAGAAATTCCCTCTCTCTGGAGCTCCCTTGCTGTCTGGGGGCCGATGGCAACGACGCGCGGCCACTGGGTGAGCCGGGGTGCAATCAGCCGGGCCGGGAGGGCACTTGTGAAGAAGATGCAGTCAAAAGAACCCTTGTGCGCCTCGCGGACGAACTTGTCGACCTCCTCCTGGTTCAGAGACGCCTCGAGGGGTGAGACTGCAAAACACTCGTGCCCGAAAGCCGCGCACCGGACCCTGTCATCCGTGGATTTTTCCCGCAGCCGTGTCACCGCGATCTTCATCTCTGGGTTCCCCGCCACCCTCTCTCCTATCTGTTTTCGATTCCTTTAAGATAAATGCCCCCGGACCCTGCCACGAATGTGGGAGTTACTCGCAGGAACTGCAGCGGGACTGGCACTCGGCACCGTGTCGGGTCTCCTGCCCGGCATCCATGTCAATACCCTTGCAGGTCTCATGCTTGCGGGCATGGCTTTACTCCTTCCCCTCTTTGGCCCTGTTTTCCTTGCGGCAGCACTCATCTCGGCACTGATGGCCCATTCCTTCCTCGACGCGGTGCCGAGCACGTTCCTCGGTATCCCGGACGCCGACACGGCAGTCGCCGTTCTCCCTGCCCATGCCCTCTGCCTCGAGGGGAAGGGAGAAGAAGCGGTCCGGGTTGCAGCCCTGGGTAGTGCAACGGGTGTCATTCTTGCCATCCCGCTCTGTGCGGCCCTCGTTGTCGTGATGCCGGCCATCCAGGCCGCAATCGACTGGGCAACCGGGATCCTCCTTGCTGCCGTGGTCTGCATCCTCCTCGTGCACTCCCCCTCCCTCCGGGTCTCCCTTGCCGTGTTCCTGGGTTCGGGAATCCTGGGCCTGTTCGCATTCCGCTACTCGTACCTCGCCCCCTCCCCCCTCGGGCAGAGTGCCGTCCTCATGCCCCTCCTGACCGGCCTGTTTGGGATCTCTGTGTTGATCTTCTCGGGGTCGGGGACTATCCCCCCGCAGGAATTTTCTTCCATCGACCTTTGTGGGAGAAGTATTGCGAGGGGTTCGGTCCTTGGGACCCTTGCCGGGACATTCGTGGGCTGGCTCCCCGGCCTCTCGAATGCGACAGCCAACGGAGTCCTGTGTTCTGCCCTCGACTATGCCCGGGACAGGCGTGAGTATATCCTTGCCACGAGTGCCGCAAATACGACAAATGCCCTCGTTGGTCTCGCAGCACTCTTTGCAATAGACAGGACGCGGAACGGCGTGGTATCTGCCCTGACGGTCCTTGAACACCCGTCCTTTCACCTCCTCCTCGCCTCGGCAGCAATCGCGTCCCTGCTCGCGTATCTCCTCACGATCCGCCTCTCGCGCATTGCGTCCCGCATGGAGGGTATTGACAGGACGCACCTGGCCCTGGGCGTGTGCGTCTTTGTGACGCTGGTCGCTTTTCTCTCGGCGGGACTCTTCGGACTCCTCGTCCTTTGCCTGGCAACGGCCCTCGGGGTTATCCCGCGGCTCACCGCGGTCCCCCAGGTATTCTGCATGGGAGCCATCATGCTCCCCGTCATGCTGTATTCATTCGGTTTTTCGCTCTTCTGACGGGGACAGGCTCCGCGGGAAAGGGGGATAACAGGTGGGTATATGTGCCGGGCAGGACCCAGATTTTTCTGATGCCATCCTACTGGTTCGGTGATGTGTCAGGAGGGAGGTGCACGCCTGTCGCTCCCCGCGAACCAGCACACCTTTCCCGGCGATTGGACACCCTCGCGTGCGACATGGCGGCATACGTTCCCTTTTCCTGGGAGATGGCAAGGGACTGCGGTTTTGTCAGCACACGCGGGGAGTATATCCGCATCCTGCGCGACCTGTGCATGCTCCGGGCAGAGGAAGTGCTGGCGCAGGTTGCTGCCCGACCGGAACAGGAGCTCATCCAGATGGTGCACATGCGCGACCAGCTGGACGAGGTCATCAACCACCTCTCCGAAAAGGCCCTCGAGTGGCATGCGGCCCGTTCTCCCGGTTTTTCCCGGAAGTACAGGGCCCTGCGGGGGAGCAGGGTCGCCATCGTCCTTGGCGGGAGCGGAAATGTCCACATCCGGAACGTGGGGGCAGGGATCGAGCACCTTGCCGCCATCCGCAGGGATCTCAACCGGGACATCGAGAAAGCGGCCCGGGCTCTCCTCCCCAACTGCACCGCCCTCGTCGGGGGTATCGTCGCGGCCCGGCTCCTCTCGGAGGCAGGGGGGCTCGTTCCCCTCTCCCGGCTTCCCGCAGGGACCATACAGGTCCTCGGGGCAAGGACGGCCCTCTTTTTCCACCTTACCTCCGGGACACCTCCCCCCAAGCACGGGATCATCTACCAGCACCGGAGAGTCCACCGGGCGTCCCGGGAGAGGCGGGGGAGAGTGGCCCGGGTCCTGGCGGCAAAGCTTGCCATTGCAGCCCGCATCGATCTCTACCGGGGGGCCCCGGACGAGAAATTCCTGGCATTGGCCCAGGCTGCCGTGGAGAGGGCCGGGGGACTGCATGATATGGATTGAGGGAGTCCTCGTTTCACGCGGGGAGGGGGGTGTCTACGGGGAGCGCATGCTCTCCGGTCACCGTGTCTGGGACCCGTACCGGAGCAAGCTTTCCGCCTACTACTACCGCGGGGGGGAGCGGGACCTCCTGCCGGGGAGCAAAGTCCTCTACCTCGGGGCAGCCCATGGGACAACGGTCTCCCACGTCTCCGACTATGTCGAGGTCGTTTACGCGGTAGAAAACGCGTATACCCCGATGAGGGACCTTCTCGCGGTCGCAGCCCGGCGGAAGAATATCATCCCCCTTTTTGCCGATGCGACTGATCCGGCCTGCTATGCACCCCTGGTGGAACAGGTGGACCTGCTCTTCCAGGACGTCGCTCACCCGGACCAGGCAAGGATTGCCCGTCGGCACGTCCCCTTCCTTGCACGGGGGGGAACAGCCCTCGTCGTCATCAAGGCCCGGAGCGTGGATGCGAGGAAAGACCCCGCAGACGTCGTGGCAGGGGCCTGCGGGGAGCTTGAGGGTTCCGGCCTGAGAGTGGACCGGGTCCTCTGGCTGGAGCCCTACCACAGGGACCATGCCGTCCTCGAGTGCCTGCGGGACGACACGCCCCCGCAGGGGTCGGCGCAAAAAGGGAGATAGCCCGGAGCAGATTCGAACTGCTGTCGCGAGATCCAGAGTCTCGCATGATTGACCGCTACACTACCGGGCTGCGATACCTTAGTTTAAAGGCCCTGTCTGGTAATTAACCTGACTGGTTCTTTCCCCGGAGCGGCATGCCCTTCAGGGGAGCGCACGGTCGCATTTTCCGCACGCCCGGCATACCTCGGGAATGGGCTTGATCCTCTCTCCCCTCCCGCAGAAAGGCTCGATATCTGCGATATCCCGGATATAGTAGACATGGGGGACGAGGGAGACGTGCGTGTAGGACCCGACCCGAAGGCCGAGTTTCCCGGCGATGAACGACTGGAGGGAGACGAGTGCGAACATGTTTGCCCCTGCGGCGGTGAGCATGTCATTGCTCCGGAAGACGACTTTGAGGTGGAGGAGGCCGTTGCGTGCAACGCACTGGACCAGCTGGAGGCAGGGGCAGTCATCGAGGACCTGGTCGCGGACGGGGTTCCACGTGATCGCGAGGGCTCTCCTCGTTGACGGGGATTCCCGGACCTTCCGCAGGATGTAGGCGACCTGGTCGGAATGCACGGCCGAGCCATCGGGAGAAAAAAGTCCCTCTCCCCAGTTGAAAAGGCGGTCATGGTAGTCGTATTCAAAAGCAGCGGTGGTTCCGTGGATGAGGTCGTGGGCATACTGTTCCATGAACTTTGGGGAGAACCGCGAGCAGGGACTTACCATCGGCGGGGTGAAGGGGTGATCGACCCTGATCGCGACCTCTTCTGCCTCGACGGTCGCCTCCCCCGCCTCTGTCTCGAGGGGGTATCCCTTCTCCAAAACGATCCTGACTGCCTGTTCATGGGCAGTCGCAATGTCCGGGGCCCTTATACACCGCATGCATCACTATAGGGAGGGTATCCATAGTTAAGATAGTGTCACCGCTGTCAGAACCATCCCCGCGTGGTCATCGACGAGAAAAAAATGCTTATCCTTTCCCTTTCATGTGGGTCGATCCTTTTGTTCACCCACTATCAGGCAACCATTTTGTAAATGGGGTGAGTAGTGTACACGCAAGTACTAACCCCTCAATGAACTGCGCGGTAGGGGAGGGGTGAGGACCCGGGTGACACCTCCCGTGTCGCGAGGTGTTCCGGGACACCGAATGCCAAAAAAACGATGATCATGAAACCTTTCCCTGATCAAAGGGCTTTTTCTCCTTCTCTTGCTCCCGGATCGACCAAAAAGGATATATGAGGTGTTCTCCAAATATTCAATCATATTCCGTTATTCGGAGTATGGAGCACGGGAGAACCTCCGTTCGACATATGTCGATGGACGTTTTCGCGTGTGCATGGATTGAACGTTCAGGATTTGGACATGAGTAAGGAGGACAAAAAGAATGATTAAGCGCTTTAGCCTTGCACTGATTGCAGTGGTCGTGCTGGCCGCTCTCATGCTGCCGGTATCTGCCGCTGTAATAAAAAGTGTTCCGGCAGGCGGAGATGTATTCATTGGTGAAGAGGGTCTCGATATCTCGGCTGGACTCGGGACAGCCACCCAGATCGCATACTGGGCCCCAGGGACCTCATCGACGGACCAACCGAACAACATCGTGACCGTCACTGATGGAACTAGCTTCTATGTGTCCCCCCAGACCTTTGTCGGTAAGACAGGGACCTGGTACCAGTGGACAGGGACACGGGGAGCAGCCGTCATGAACGTGGTGGACCCGGCACTTTCTGTGAAGGTCTGGGACAACACCGCGGGCAAGGACGTGACCGGCAAGTCAGTCCCGCCAGGCAACTACCTCAATTTCAGGGTAGAGACAAATACCTACTCGGTCACCCAGAGGACTGACGCGGCTGGCAAGGGGTTCGTGAACATCCGCGTGAAGACAGCTGACGGTGCGACCTACACCGCGCTCTTCGAGTCGACGACGACCTCTTTTGCCATTACTAACCTCGCCCCCAACAGCGACCTCTGGTACTGGCGCCCGACGACGGCTAACCAGGGATGGAAGACCGACGTCCTTGACGCAAGTGGCGCCCGGATGTACAAGTCCGGTACCTACACCGTCTATGCCGAACTTGACCTGAACAAGATCAAGGACAACTACAAGGCACCTGACGGCACCGACTACACGGGCAAGACGATCTCTTCCACCCAGACGGTGAACATCGCCTCTGACACGGTCAAGATCGAGGCCAGCAAGGACGTCGTCGTCCGGGGCAACCCGTTCTCGGTGACGATCACCGGCAGGCCCAACACCTACTACGTTGTCTGGGTGAAGGGAACTGGCCAGATGAGTGGACTTGCCCTTGACCAGCCGCCACTCCTCGTGGAGAGCCAGAAGGATATTGAGTCCAATACCTTCATCGGGCAGTACCAGTACGAGGGTGGAGCAGGCAGGTCTGTGGCACAGGATGTCCCCACAGCTCCGAGCGCGTTCCGCTACTATGCAGCAGCGAAGACCTCCAACTCCGGGACAATCACCGTCGGATGGCAGACCTCCCAGGACACCAAGGACAAGAAGTACACCTTCCGTGTAGAGAGGGGTCCGGGTGCAAACGCTATCACTGACCCGACCTGGAAAGCACGCCTCCTCGGTGACCAGTACAAGTCTGACGAGGTCGATGTCAAGATCGAGAAGGGCACTGTAACGATCGTTGCAGCCGGTGACCAGAGCTACTTCCTCGGGCAGGAGGTCAAGCTCTCCGGTACAAACTCCGAGACTGACACCGTGTACCTCTTCATCACAGGGCCAAACCTCCCCTCGCAGGGTGGCAAGCTCTCTGACCCGAGGACAGGCGTCATCAATGGCGTCGGCACCTCGTTCACGACCACGGATGTCCTCGATGACAACACGTGGGAGTACAAGTGGCAGACAGCCAACCTGAACATCGACGCAGGGACCTACACGATCTACGCCGTTGCAACGGCATCCGACAAGAACAACCTTGCCGACACCCAGTATGCAACGGTCTCCGTCATCATCAGGAAGCCGTTCGTGACCGCGGTTGCATCCCAGTCCACGATCGCCCAGGGTGACAAGTTCTACATCCGTGGTGTCGCAGAAGGCCAGCCCTCACCGGGTGTAGCAGTCTGGATCCTCGGAAAGAACTACGTCATGTATGACACGGAGAGCGTCAACAACGACGGAAGCTTCGAGAAGGAGATCAACCAGGGTATCACTGCCAACATGGCAGCAGGCCAGTACTTCGTGGTCGTCCAGCACCCGATGTACAACGACCAGTTCGACGTCTACCCGCGGACATTCTCCGATGGCTACTTCGTTGTCGGACCCTACCCGACTGCCAACTCCAAGATCTTCAAGCTTGAGGGCTCCGGCAGCCTGCAGGGATCTGATGCCGCCGAGGCGCTTGTCGTTGCAATGGACAACCCGAGCGTTGACGATACCTACACCAAGCTCCAGTTCCTGATCGAGGCACCGACCATCAAGATCTCCCCGATCACTGAGAAGCAGGTCGGCGAGAAGTTCGAGATCAGCGGAACCACCAACCTGGCCGTTGATGACGAGATCCTCGTGGAAGTCCTCTCCTCGTCCTTCAAGCCCACCCAGAAGACCCAGAGCGGGGAGTTCAGTGGCGCAACAGGGACTGTGAAGGTCAAGAAGGGTACCGAGGGCTTCAACACCTGGTCCTTCCCGATTGACACAACCACTTTCAAGCCTGATGAGTACATCGTCCAGGCTTCCGGCGTGACCGTGGACGTCACCGCAACAGCACTCTTCAATGTTGTTGAGGCCAAGCCGACCACGATCCCGACCACGGTTCCACCCACACCAGTGAACACCACTGTCCCAACGACCGTCCCGACAACCCGGACCCCGACCCCGACCCCGACAGCTCCGGGATTCGGTGCCCTGGTCGCCCTGATCGGACTTGGTGCAGTGGCCTTCCTGATTGTGCGCAGGAACTAAAAACACCAAAAACCACTTTTTTTTGCCTCTGTTTTCCCAGATCCAGCACCAGCTCTCCACTGCAGGGATAGTCTTCTGCGAGGGGGTTACCCAACCACTAATATAAGGGGAGAAGGAAGAATTCTCTAGGGACAGGGTCTCTTTCCGGGTTGCGCCGGCCCCGTGCCGGTAACCGGGAAAAAGAGTATGGGCATCCCCTGCCGGGAGACCGGGAAATGAAGCTGACCGCAAAACTGATGGATATCGGGACACGGGAAGTCCTCGTCAACATCGAAGACGCCCGCAACATCGGTGTTTTGAACGGAGACAGGGTCCAGATACTCAACGAGGCAACAGGAGTAGGAGTTGCCGCGTTCATCGACACGACCACGACCCTCCTCCCCCGGGGAACGATCGGGGTATACCGGCTGACCAACGAGCGCCTCAAGATAACCGAGGGGGCGAGTGTCGAGGTCAGGAAGGCCGAGAGACCGGCAGCCCTTGACTACATCCGGAAGAAGATGGATGGTGATCACCTCTCCAAGGAGGAGACCTACGCGATCATCCAGGACGTGGTCGATGATAACCTCTCGGCTGCGGAGCTGACAGCGTACATCACGGCCTGCTACATCAACGACATGGACATGGACGAGGTCGAACACCTCACCCGGGCCATGGTTGACACCGGCGAGAGGCTGATGTTCCATTCACACCCGATCGTGGACAAGCATTCCATCGGGGGTGTCCCGGGCAACAAGATCTCCCTCCTCGTGGTGCCCATCATCGCTGCGAGCGGTCTGAAGATCCCAAAGACCAGTTCCCGTGCCATCACGGGGGCCGGGGGGACAGCGGATCTGATGGAGGTCCTGGCACCCGTTCACTTTTCGGCTGCCGAGGTCCAGCAGATGACCGAGAAGGTAGGCGGCGCAATCGTGTGGGGAGGCGCGACCAATATCGCGCCGGCAGATGACAAGATCATCATCCAGGAATACCCGTTCCGCATTGACGCGAGGGGACAGATGATTGCAAGCGTGATGGCAAAGAAATTTGCCGTCGGCGCCGACCTCGTCGTGATCGATATCCCGGTCGGGACCCATGCCAAAGTCAGGACGATCCAGGAAGGGAGAAAGCTCGCCCGTGACTTCATCGAGCTGGGAGACCGTCTCAGGATCCAGGTGGAGTGTGCGATCACCTACGGGGACTCCCCGGTAGGGAGGGCGATAGGGCCCAAGCTCGAGGTCATCGAGGCCCTCCGTATCCTCGAGGGAGCCGAGACCCCGGGGTCCCTCTTCCAAAAAAGCGTTGCGATTGCGGGCATGGCACTCGAGATGTCAGGGAAGGCTCCCCGGTGGAAGGGGGCGGAGATGGCAGGAGAGATCATCAGGAAAGGGGATGCATTGAAAAAATTCCGGCAGATCATCGAGATCCAGGGGGGAGATCCCAACGTGAAGTCAGAGGACATCTCGCCGGGCAAGTACCAGTTCGTTGTGAATGCCCCTGCCACGGGATACGTGATCGAGCTCAACAACAAGTCACTCATCAGCCTTGCCCGGACTGCCGGAGCGCCTCACGACAAGGGAGCCGGCATCCTCCTCCACGCAAAGAAGGGGAGCCGGGTGGAGAAAGGCCAACCCATCTTCACCATCTTTGCCGAGCGGAGCTGGAGACTCCAGAAAGCGATCGAGGAAGGGCGGCAGCTGATGCCGGTCATGGTGGAGGGGATGCTCCTTGACCGGGTACCCCAGGACACGCGGTGGGGGTAGGGGAGACGCGTTCGTCCCGTTCTGCCGCCGTTGTCCCGGTATTTCTCAGCCTTTTTCCGGTTGCAAAAAATCCTGACCAATGGCCTGATATAGGGAGAAACACGATATCAGATCATGCAGGAAACGGGCAGATTTTTGCTATTCACACTTGTATTATTCACCATTTTCCTGACTCACGCCAGTGCGGTCACCGTCTTTGTCAACGTCTATGAAAGGGAAGGAAACGTCACCCCCCTCTCCGGTGCATCCCTGTACGCGGATGGGACCTTCATTGGAAAATCAGACACAGAGGGCAACATCCAGTTCTCGCACCCGGGACAGGGGCCTGTCGGGATAACGGTGAAAAAGCTGGGGTATTCTACCTGGAACGGGGATATCGGGCCCAATACGACATCCCTTTCCGTGGAAATGAAACGTGCAAGGGTACAGCTCACCGTTGAAACCTACGATACCGACACCCTCCTCCCCGTCCCGATGGCGACCGTGAGGGTCACGGGGCCGGGACTGGCCAATTCGACGTCCACCGATTCCAATGGCTCGGCTGTCTTCTCACTCGAGGCTAATTCGGCCTATACGCTCGATATCGACGCGCCGGGGTACCGTGACTACGCAAGGGAGGTGGAGGTCGGGCTTGAGGACAGGAAGGTCCAGGTCCTTCTGGTCAGGGACGAACGTTTCTCTCTCATTGCCCGGGATGCCGCCTCCGGTGAACCGGTCAGCGGCGCACGGGTCTCCGTGAACGGGATGGAACGGGGTGTTACAGACCAGAGAGGAGCCCTCATCGTCTCTCTCCCGCAGGGCCGTGTCTATGCGGTCGAGGTTAGCAGGGAGGGATACGATGAGTACAGGGGTCAGCAGCTCGTGGAGGAGGGCCAGGCCATCGTCACGATTCCCCTCAGAAGATCGACAGCGGTGGTATTCGTCACTGTCTACAACGAGGAAAATGATGCCGTCGGGGGGGCGGCTGTTGCCCTCGATGGCACCGTTGTGGGCCACACGAACCAATACGGCCGACTCCCGGTGCATAACCTCACCTATGGACAATACGTGCTCGAAGTGACGGCACCTGGCTTTGTCCCGAACCGCCAGGAAGTCAGGGTATCATCGCAGGCCGAGGACATTCCCGTTGAACTCGCTTACCAGAGGGTCAACCTCACCGTTCTCACCGTCGAGGGTGGGTCGGCACCGGTCCCGGGTGCACTCATCCTCGTGAACGGAACCGCGGCAGGAACGACGGACGCCGGGGGCAGGCTGGATATTACCCTCCGGCCAGCGGTCCCCCACCTCCTCACCGCCACAAAAGACGGGTTTTTACCCGCAACTGCAACACTGATACCCGCTCCATCGAACGGGTCTTCCCCCATCCGTATCCCGATGGAGAGGAGCATCGACTGGGTATTCATTGGCATCATCGGGGCGGTCGTGGCGGGAGGGTGCACAGGGGCGTACTTCCTCCTTGCCCGTCGGAGGGGGAGATCCGTGCACGGCCGGAAAGGAGGGCTCTGACAGGATTATCCCTCCTGGGCAGTATTTTTTTAATAAAAATGGCTTCGCCATTTTCATGCTTTATGCTCGACCGCCAGGCGGTCATGGGCGGTTACTATGAAAATCGCGTCCGCGATTTTCTTTTTGTATCCTTGTTTCCCGGAGAGAATCATGCGATTTTTTTTTTGAAAAGGAGCGGACCCAGCGGGAATCGAACCCGCGTCCTTGGGTCCGAAGCCCAAGAGGATGTCCTCTACCCCATGGATCCGAGGAACGCGTTGGCAGGACAACCTATTAAGCATTTTCTGACAGAACGTTATTCGTAGGTATGATCCTGTCTGCACGCGAGATCAGGAGGCGCCTTGGCCGGGACAGCAGGCAAGGAGCCCTCGTTATCGATCCCTTCAGCGAGGAGTGCCTCCAACCGGCGTCCTATGACCTTCGGGTTGGCGGCGATTTTGTCCTCCCCCCCCGGGTCTGCACCCTCGTCAACACGCTCGAGAGGGTTGAGATACCAGGAGACCTCGCCGCGACACTCCGGTGCAGGTCAACGTTCGGGAGGATGGGTGTCGTTCTCACCGCGGGGTTTGTGGACCCCGGGTTCCGGGGACAGCTGACACTCTGCCTCGTGAATATGGGTTCAGAGCACCTGACCATCCGGAAAGGGGAGAGGGTAGTCCAGGCAATCTTCTACCAGGTCACAGGCGGCGATACCCTCTACGGAGGCAGGTACCAGGACAGCACCGGCGTGGTGGGGGGAAAAGTGGCATGATCCGGACAGAGAGGAAGTACATCGAAATCCTCCGCATCTTGAAAGAACACTCCGAGCCCATGGGTGCAAAGAGGCTCTCGGAGCTGATGGCCGAACGCGGTTTTGTCCTGAGTGACAGGGCAGTCCAGTATTACCTCCGGTACCTCGACGAGATGGGCTTTACCAAGAAAGTCGGGAACATGGGACGGGTCCTCACACCCTTTGGACAGGAAGAGACCGAGAACGCACTCGTGGGGGACCGAATCGGGTTCATCATCTCGAAACTCGAACGCCTCGCCTTCCGGAGCACATTCGATCCCGAGACGAGTACCGGGGACGTGGCCTACAACCTCTCCATCGTGCCACAAGACCGTCTGCATGACGCCATGGCAGCATTCGACGAGGTCATCTCCGCCCGGTGCGGCTTTTTTTCCGGCTACCGGGTCATCGACAGCGACCCCCGCGTTCCCCCCGGGAACGCCGGGCTGATCAGTATCTGCAGCATCACGATGGACGGTGTCTTCCAGAGGGGTGGTATCCCGGTGCGGATGGCATATGGCGGCCGTCTTGCCGTCCAGCACGAGGAGGCTACGCACTTCGTTGACCTCATCGGGTACCGCGGGACAACGATCGACCCGCTCCAGCTCTTCATTTCAGCGGGGCTCACGTCTCTTTCATCCCTCGTCCGCACGGGAACCGGGACGGCTCTCGCCAACGTCCGCGAGGTCCCTGCCCTGGCCGAGAGCAGGGCACGTGAGATAGTGGCCAGGATGAAAAAGGCGGGGTTTATTTTCCCTGTCGCCATGGGAAGCACGGTTTTCAACCTTGCCTCGGACCCCTACCGGCTGGCCATCGTGGCATACTCCGGCATGAACTTTGTTGCCAACACGGCCGAGAAGGGCATACCCATCCGGACCGAGATCGGTGCAGGGACTATTCCGTTCTCCCGGATTCTCCCGGATCAGGGGTAAGACCGCCTTCTTTTTTGATCCTGGCCCGTATCTCCCGCAGTTCCTCAACGCGGGGAAGTGTGTCCATACCGGCAAGGACAACGAGGATGCCGAGGTACCGTGTCTCCCTGACGGGGTAATCCCCGGCCCTCAGCTCCAGTCCACCGATGCTCCGGTCGAGCCACTTCCTCACGGCCATGAACCCCTTCATGCTCATCTCGTGGCTTGGCCCTGCAACGAGCACGAGGGCCTTTTTTACCTTCTCAAGAGCGGTTGGGGTCGATATCTCCTCGAATACCGCCTTCCTTGCGAGGTCAACGACCCGCGAGGCCTTCACGTGGCATTCCTGCACCGGGAGGTCCCGGGGAGCAACCCCGAGGAGGTGTCTGAAGGGCCGGGCAGGGGCGACCTCCTCCCGTGCGTACCCGAGGGTCACGAGGCCCGTTCCCTCGATGGTATTGAGGACCTCGCCGGCATCAAGGACCATTTCCGGCATCTCGCCGGGGTCGCGGTAAGAATGCTCACCTGCCCTGAGGAGGAGCAGGACCCTCCGCCCGATAAGGGAATTCAAGGCGGAAAAATGGTTTTTGAGTTCTTCCTCCACGGTCCCGGCTCGGATTTTGCCAACCATCACCCCACCCAGCGGACCTTTCCCTCTCCCGGCGGGAGGTGCGGCAGGAACTTTTCCTTTCCAGGCCTCGTTGTCAAAGAGGATGACACCATCAAGGACAGGGAGAAGCGAATCCAGCTGGTCGGCAGCCCGTGCGAGGCGCATCGGGTCCTCGCTCTGCAACGGCAGGGTACAGAGGCCAAAAACCGGTTCTACCATCGCTCCCTTGATGTGGTTGGCAACATCCGGGATCGCGGAGGCAAGGGTGCCCCCGAGGCCCGCGCAGACAAAGACAGCATCAATGTCCCCATCATCCATTGCCTGGAGGCGCGAAAGCATCTCGTCTTTCGGGACGTGGGCAAGGAGATCGTCGGGTTGCGTGGGGTCGAGAGGGAGAAAAAAAAGCCTGTTGGAAGACTCAATATCCAGGAGGGCTGCGAGATCCTCTGCATCGCAGTCTATTGCAACCGCGCCGATGCACTGGGCTGACGCGGTCCTGTCGTGTGAGAGCAGGCTGTCTGCGATACGGCAGCCGGCACCGCCCATGCCAATTGTAAGAATGCGCATGGTAGACTCTTTTCAGAGTGGTTTTTCCTGAAATGATAAAGCACTTCTGCTCTTATACGCTGTATTTCCCGAAAAAGTGCCCCCCTGGCACTGACAAGAAAATCATAACGTATTTAAATCTTCGTTCGATACTATTCCATGAGGTGAATGGAACCTTGACAACCTATGGAATAGAGTTCGTACCAGGCGCAGTCAATGTCAAGCAGGTCGTGAATTTCTGCAAGCTCGCAGAGTCCAAGGACATTGACTATGCATGGATCACCAACCACTACAACAACCGCCACTGCTACCCCACCCTTGCCATGATCGCCGCAAACACGACGACGCTCAAGATGGGGCCGGGAATCATGAACGCGTTTACCGACACCCCCGCGGCAATGGCGTCGTTCGTCTGCACGTTAAACGAGATCTCTGACGGCCGTGCCGTCCTTGGGATCGGACCGGGAGACCTCTCCACGCTGCCCAAGCTTGCCATCAACCCCGTCAAGCCCGTTGCCCGGCTCAACGAGGCCGTGACCCAGATCCGCAGGCTTGTAGCCGGTGAAGAGGTCAAGAAGTCGGGGATGGAGTTCTTTGACTACAATGGCGCCAAGCTGACCGGAGTCACCCTGCCGGGCAAGAAGGGTATCCCGATCTACATCGGTGCCCAGGGACCAAAGGTCCTCGAGCTGGCCGGGACCATTGGTGACGGGGCCCTGATCAATGCGTCGAACCCGAAGGACTTTGCCGTCGCTATCCCGATCATCAAGGCAGCCTGCGACAAGGTCGGCAAGAAGAGCTTTGATGTTGGGGCCTACACCGCGATGTCCATCGACATGAACGAGAAGAAGGCCCGGAACGCGGCAAAGATCGTGGCAGCATTCATCGCAGCAGGCTCACCCCCCGAACTGATCCAGCGCCATGGCCTTGACGCCAACAAGGTGGCCACAATCAAGGCAGCACTGGCCAAGTTCGACTTCAAGACTGCCGGAGAAAACGTCGACGACAAGATCATCGACGCGTTCACCATTGCCGGCACGCCAGACACCGTCAAGCAGAAGTGCGAGGACCTTGCCAAGGCAGGAGTCACCCAGATCATCTTTGGCTCCCCGCTCGGCCCGGACATGACCACCTCCATCCGGCTGCTCGGCAAGTACATTGTCTAGGCCGTCCCGGGAAAGGGACAGAATTTACTTTTTTTTTAGCCGCCCCCAGGGTCCCCGGGTCCCGGGAACGGACGAGAGGCCATGTTTACCATCAGAGAAGTCCGGTCAGGGAGCAGCACGATCCAGTTCCGGGAAGAACAGGTCTCGGGTCTCCGCTGCAAGATATCACCTGAGAGGCTGAACCGTCGTCTCGATGCAGCCTATATCCCCCCTCCCGTTCCCGCCCGGTGTCCTTTCTGCAGGGGAGAAGTCGAGAGGGTCACTCCCACGTTCCCGGACGGGACGCGCATCTCTGTCGGGGAGAGCCTGACATTCCCAAACCTCTTCCCTTTCGCCGAGTGGCATACCGTCACGGTGGTCTCCGGTGCCCACACCGTGGAGGAGTTCACGTCCCGCCAGCTGGAGGACGCCCTCCGGGGCCAGGTCGCCTCCCTGGAAGGGTACGACGGCTATGCGAGCATCAACTGGAACTACCTTCCCTCGGCAGGGGCGAGCATCGCCCACCCCCACCTGCAGGGGATGGTGGACCGGAGGCCTCCCGTCCTCGCGGAAAGGTACATGAAGGGGGGTTTCCAGTACCTCCTGAGAGAGGGTCGGATGTACTGGGACGATCTCTGCGAGGGAGAACGCCAGGGTGACCGGTTCCTCTTCGGGGACGAGATCTGCTGGATGGCACAGGCAGTCCCCCTGGGCGAGAGAGAGGTGAGAGCAGTCTTTCCGGTTTCAACCCTCTCCGAGTTTGAGCCGTATATAGAGACTTTTGTCGATGGACTCCTCTCTGTCCTGCGGGTGTACCGGAGCCTTGGTACGTATGCCTTCAACATGTCGATCTTCTTCGACCGCGGTCATTTTCAGAACGGATTCAAAGCTTTCTGCTCTCTGATCTCGCGTATCAATCCAAACGAGTCCTCGACGAGTGATTCGGCATTCATGGAGAGGATACACCAGGAACCGGTCATCCTCACTCTCCCCGAGGAATTCGGTCGGTATTTCCGGAATGGGTAAGCCTCATCCCCGGCAGGAAGACGCGTTATACGGAAACGGCTGAGCCGTTTTCACGGGTATAAAAAAAAAGGGTGAATTTTTACTCGGGTTTGCTGATGAGCTTCGTCTTCGCGACGATGACGCCGTCCTTCTTGTGTGGCTTGCGGATCACACCATCGCAGGCCTTCTCGAGCTCCCGGGCCTCATCGCAGAGTGCAGCGGCTATCCTCATCATCTCGTGCGCGGAGGAGACGATGGGGATGTACTTCTCCCACTCCTTCGTCATGAAACAGCCCTTCACGTTGACCATTGCGACAGACTGGGCAATCTCGTATGCTGCGCGGGCCTTGGCCATCGCGTAGGGGTTGGAAAACTCGCCCTCGACTGCCTTGTCAGAGGTGACCACGAGCTTGGGCAATACCAGTTCTGCACCCTTCTTCCCGGCCTTGACCTGGTTGATGACCTGGTCGAGAGCCATCTGGAGCTTACGGAAAGCACCCGTGATGGAGAGGACCTTGATCAGGTTTCCATTGTAGTCGGCCATCTCGATGGGGTCAAGGAACTCCCTGCGGGCCCCGATCATGGCGTCTCCCTTCATGATGATGTACCCGAACTTGCCGTCCTTGATCTCGGCCCACTCCTTCTTTGTCGTCACATCGTCAGTGATGAAGACCGTCGGGATGCCGGCAGCCGCCAGCCTCTCGCGGGCACCGGTAGGCCCGGGAAGCACTCCGTTTGGAGAGACCACGATGGCAAAGTCGGGCTTCCAGGCAACCATGTTGTTGACGACCCGGTCGATGTCCTCGGGCTGGAGTTTGGTCCCGCTCGTGGCCATGAATGTCTGCATGTCCTCACGGTCAGCTCTCTCGTCGAGAAGGAGCTCGGCCATGACACCACTTGCAATATTGCCCAGTTTGGCAACTCCTACTTTCACAACCATGTAATACACCTCTTTTTAGGTTATAACAGGTTACTATCTGCCGGGACTATTATAAACGTTTTGAATTTCTGTTTTACAAAAAAAGCCATTATTCTTTTTTAAAGGCGAAATGACCTTTTTTTCCCCCATGCGTCCCCGTGCGGGGAGAGAGGCCATCCCTGCCTGCCCGGGAATGAGAAGTGTTTTCTTTTTGTCCTCTCATAGGATCGGGTATGAAGGAGGGGCAGCTCTCTGAGCGCCAGAAAGTCGTCCTGCGCCTGCGAAGGCAGGGCCTCACCCAGCAGCAGATAGCCGATATCATCCATACATCCAAGGCAAACGTCTGCACGATCGAGAAATCAGCCCTCGAGAATATCCGGAAGGCAAAGGAGACCCTCGACTTTTTCTACAGCCTCGATTCGATCCACCTGTGCACCATTGCACCAGGGACAGACCTCCTCGAGGTTGCCCCCCTGATCTACCGTCATGCCGAGGAGAGGGGCATCAAGGTGAAATACGATACCATCTCGCTCATCAACAAGGTGAGAGACACTCTCCCGCAGAGGGTACGGGCCCGGTTCATCAAGGACGCCATCGACGTGTACATCGATGACGAGGGCGAGTTGTACTTCAGCTGAGCCGGGCACCCGGTGAGAAGAAGGTTTATATTTGTTTCTATCGAATAATTGAGGAAGCCTATGTGGAGCTCGCGGTGTCCCGGCCGTGCCGGGTCACCGAATCATGGAGGAGCTTTATCACAGGAGAGTGGGACCGTTTCCGACGGTCCTGCTTTCCGGGTGCGTGGTGAGAGATCACCACCGGCTGACATGGTGGATCTGAGACTGGCGTTGACAGGGTGGACGTAAATCCCTCTGGATTTCCGGCCCTCATGGTGGATCGGTTTCCCGGCACCATAACGCCCCTATCAGTATCTGTTTGCGAGACAGGTCAAAAGGGAGGCAGTACTGCCCCAGAGGTCTTACTGCCTTTCCGCGAGACTGTGCCCGGACGGAAGGCCGGATGCCGACGTCCGGGGGCAAAGGTGCACGTGCATCCAGGAGAGCGATTCCTGCGATCACTGCCCGGTGTCATGCTCACGCCCGGGAGCATCAGGAGATCTCCGGATATTTCAGTCGTTCCATCGTAGGCGCAGAAAACCAGGACCGGGAAACCCCGGTCCGGTTGACGAACAGGTGCAGGATTGATAGAACCATGCCCAAGATTAACAAGCCACGTAAGGGATCCCTCGCGTATAGCCCCCGAAAGAGGGCTAAGAGCCCGGTGCCTCGGTACCAGTCATGGCCTCTCTACCAGGGGGACCCTGTACTCCAGGGTTTCGCCGGTTACAAGGTGGGCATGACCCACGTGATCATGGTCGATGACCACAAGAACAGTCCGACAGAGGGCAAGGACATCATGGTCCCTGTCACCGTGGTCGAGACACCGGCCATGAAGGTTGCCGCGATACGGGCATACACAAGGGACTCCTATGGAAGGCACCCCCTCACGGAAGTGTGGGCGGGTGAGCTTGACAGGGCGCTTGAGAAACGGATCACGCTGCCCAGGGAGTACGATGGTTCCGCGGCCATGGCGGCCATAAAGGACGCGATCTCCCGGGGAGCCGTCGAGGAACTCTTTGCCGTCATGCACACCATGCCCTACCAGGTCTCGGGAGTGCCCAAGAAGGTCCCCGAGCTCATGGAGATCCGGGTCGCGGGCGGGACCGTCCCTCAGCAGCTGGAGTTCCTTGCCGGACTCCTTGGAAAGGAAGTCCACCTCAAGAACATCATCCAGCCCGGTGCCTATGCCGACATCACGGCAGTGACGACCGGTAAAGGGACGCAGGGCCCTGTCAAGCGGTGGGGGATCAAGCTCCGCAAGAGGAAGCACGCGCGGGGTGGCAAGAAGAGGCACGTGGGGAACCTCGGGCCCTGGAACCCCCACCACGTGCGCTGGCAGGTCCCCCAGATGGGCCAGATGGGGTACCAGCAGCGGACCGAGTTCAACAAGAGGATCCTCAGGATTGGTGACGATGGAGCCGAGATCTGTCCACAAGGAGGTTTCCTCCATTACGGAGTCGTGAGAAACCCGTACGTCCTGATCAAGGGGTCGATCCCGGGACCCGTCAAGCGCCTCGTGCGGATCCGCCCGGCCATCCGCCAGGGAGAGCACGTGGTACGACAGCCTGCGATCGAGTTCGTGAGCACGGAGAGCAAGCAGGGGTGATGCAGACATGAAGGCACAGGTTATCTCACTCGATGGGTCAGTGACACGCGAGCTCGAGCTCCCCGACGTGTTTGGGGAGGAGTTCCGCCCTGACCTCATCAGGAAGGCCGTCATTGCTCTCCAGAGCACGCGGCGCCAGCCCCACGGAACCTATCCCTACGCAGGGATACTCTCGTCGGCACACAGCTGGGGGTCGGGCCGGGGGGTTGCCCAGGTCCCGCGGATAAAGGGAGGGTCCCGGGCGGCAAAGATCCCGCAGGCCAAAGGGGGACGGGAGGCCCATCCCCCCGTCGTCCAGAAAGTGATCGTCCGCCAGATCAATAAAAAAGAGAAACGGAAGGCGTTCCGATCGGCTTTGGCTGCAACGGCACGCGAAGAACTCGTCAGGGCCCGCGGGCATGTCTTTTCAGCCCCCGTCCCGGTCATATTCGAGGACCGGTTCGAGGAGCTGAAAAAGACGAGCGAGATCACAGCTGCCCTTGCCGCTGCAGGCGTCCTTGAGGATGTCATGAAGGCAAAGGCGAGCAGGAAAGTCCGTGCAGGACGGGGAAAGATGAGGGGTCGGCGCTACAAGCAGAAGAAGAGCCTCCTCATCGTCACGGGAAACACGCCTCTCCTCGCCGCTGGAAACCTCCCCGGCGTCGATGTCGCCACGGTCGACCAGCTCAACTGCGAGCTCCTCGCCCCGGGAACCCATCCAGGGAGGCTCACTGTGTGGACCGAGAGTGCAATCGCCAGGCTGGGAGGTGACATCGAGAAATGGTGCTGAAGTACCCCTTCGTCACGGAAAAGGCCATGATGATGCTCGAGAACCAGAACAAGCTCCAGTTTATCGTGGATACCAAAGCCACCAAGAAGGAGATCAAGAAGGAGATCGAGCGGGCCTTTGAACAGGAAGTCACCGATGTGTCCACGATGATGACCATGGATGGCAAGAAAAAGGCAGTGATCAGCTTTGCGAACGAGAAAGCGGCCGAGGAGATCCTCTCCCGGCTGGGCATCATGTAGGTGGGGAGAATGGGACATCGCATAACCACACAGAGCCGGGGAAAGGGAGGGCCGACCTACCGTGCGCCCTCCCACAGGTATAAGGCCGCATTACGGCACGTGAACAGCACACAGGGGGTAGTCCGCGGGGTCATCGAGGACATCGAGCACGACCCTGCCCGCCACGCACCCCTTGCCCTCGTCCGGCTGGAGAACGGAACAAAGGTCTTCATGCTCGTTACAGAGGGCATGGGTGTCGGTGACACCGTCTCCTGGGGAGAAGGGGCCGAGGTCAGGAACGGGAACACCCTTCCCCTCTCGGAGATACCTGCCGGGACGTTCATCTGCAACATCGAGGCCCAGCCTAACGACGGTGGCAAGTTCGTCCGGTCAGGTGGCGTCCAGGCAGTCGTCGTGGACAGGACCGAGGACCGCGTCGGGGTGACGATGCCGAGCGGGAAGACCAAGTGGTTCAACAGCCGCTGCCGGGCGACCATCGGGATCGTTGCCGGGGGAGGCAGGGGTGAAAAGCCCTTCGTCAAGGCCGGCAAGAAGTACCACAAGATGAAGAACACAGCGTCCAACTGGCCACGCGTGAGGGGTGTTGCAATGAACGTTATCGATCACCCGTTCGGCGGGGGAGGCCACCAGCACGCAGGAAGGCCCAAGACCATTGCCCGCGGTACTCCGCCGGGAAGGGCCGTCGGTCACATGGCAGCGAGGAGAACGGGGCTTTCAAAGAAGTGAGTGATCAGATATGGCAAAAAAGACACAGAAGAGACTTCCCAGGCGGCGGGAGGAGTTTACCTACCGTGGCTTCCGCCTGGACGACCTGCGGGCAATGGGCAGGTCTGAGCTCGTCCCGGTCGTCCCCTCGCGGGTCAGGCGCAAGCTGGCCCGTGGCCTCACGCGGGGGGAGGAACACCTCCTCGCCCAGTTCAGGAAAGGAGAGGGGGTCATCCGGACCCATCTCCGCGACATGGTCGTCATGCCCGAGATGGTGGGACGAAGTGTCGAGATCCACAACGGGAAAGAGTTCGTGAAGGTCGAGATCATGCCCGAATCCCTCTTCCACTACCTGGGTGAGTTCGCCCTGACGAGGAAGAAGGTGACACACGGGAGTGCCGGTATCGGTGCGACCCGGTCGAGTAAGTACGTACCGCTGAAGTGATGGAGATGGCAAGGACACTCTATTCCCGCGAATACACGGGCGATACCTACGCCAGGGGCAAGGTCAATGAGATCCAGATCTCCCCCAAGCATGCGATAGAGATCGCGTCTTTCATCAGGAACAAGAAGACCTCTGACGTCATCTCCTACCTCGAGCAGGTCATCGAGGGGAAGAAGGCCATCCCCTTCCGCAGGTTCAACCGCAAGGTCGCCCACAAGAGGGGCCTTGACGGCTGGGACGCGGGGAGATACCCCAAGAAAGCGTCCGCGGCCTACATCCGCCTCCTCCACTCGGTCATAAAGAACGCCGAGTACCTCGGTCTCGACACCGAGAACCTCGAGATCGTGCATGCCGCGGCCAACAGGGGACGGGCTTTCCGGGGGATATTCCCCCGTGCCATGGGCCGGGCCACACCCAAGCGAAAGGAGACCGTGAACATCGAGATCGTGGTCAGGGAAGTGCAGTAATGGCTGTAGAGAGAAAGTTCGTTGCAGAAGGTGTGCGCAGGGCCCGCGTGGAGAAACACCTCAAGAAGGAGCTGAAACGTGCGGGGTATGGTGGAATGGACCTGCAGCGCACCCCCCTTGGTACCCAGGTCACAATCTTTGCCGAGAAGCCCGGGATCGTCATCGGGAAGGGCGGGAAGCTCGTCCGTCAGCTCACCCAGGACCTTGCAACCGATTTCGCGGTCGAATCACCCCAGATCGACGTGCAGCAGGTACCCAACCCGAGCTTCAACGCCCAGATCATGGCAGAACGCCTTGCAAACGCCCTTGAACGCGGCTGGTACTTCAGGAAGGCAGGCCAGAGCATCATCCGGCGGGTCATGGACGCCGGTGCACTGGGATGCGAGGTCGTCATCGCCGGCAAGCTCACCGGTGCCCGGGCAAGGGTGCAGAAGTTCACCGATGGGTACATCAAGCACTGCGGTGAGCCTGTCAACACGATCGTTGAGAAGGGGTATGCCGTCGCGGTCAAGAAGCTCGGCGTGATCGGCGTCCAGGTCAAGATCATTCCTGCCGGTGCAAAGATCCCCGACCATTTCGAGGTCACAGCAAAGAGGGAGAAACCCCAAAAGAGCGTCGAGGTGCCGGTTGTCACGGTCGGAGAGGATATCGTTGACGAAGAGATACCGCCCGAACCCGACGAGTTCGACGAGGAAGACCTTCTTCGGAGGAAGTGAGAATGGCCATATTCAGAGCCCGTGACGTACGACAGCTCTCTGACGTCGAGCTCTCGGAGCAGATGGAGAAACTCCGGATCGAGTTGATCCAGCACTACGGGAAGGTGAGTGCAGGGGGTTCCACCGAGAACCCCGGGCGGATCAGGGAACTGCGCCGGACGATTGCCCGGATGAAGACCGAGGCAAACAGCAGGAGACGCGGACTGAAATGATCTCTCCCCGGAACATCGCACGGCACGAGTTAATCGGCCTGGATGTCCTGGTGGTCGAGGCGAGCAACCCTGCGCTTCGTGGCCTCTCGGGACGGATTATCGATGAGACCAGGAATACCCTCGTTATCCGGGGTGACCGGGGAGAAAAGAGAGTCCCCAAGGACCGGACAAGGTTCCGGGTCACCCTCCCTGATGGTATCCTGGTGGAGATAGACGGTTCCGTACTGGTCATGGCACCTGAAAAGAGGATCAACGGAATTCACAAGACCAGAGGGAAATAATGGCAAGAAACATCGGATTGAGCGTCAAGCCTCCGGAAAAGGAGTGCAAGGACGCATACTGTCCGTTTCACGGCACTTTACCGGTGCGCGGCCAGGTGATCACCGGTAAAGTCGTGAGCGACCGGATGACAGGAACGGTGGTGGTAGAGCGGGCATACCTGCACTACGTGGGCAAATACAACCGCTACGAGAAGCGGAACAGCAAGATCCATGCCCACAACCCGCCCTGCATTCAGGCGAAGACCGGTGATACCGTGCGCATCGCTGAGTGCAGGCCGCTCTCCAAGACCACCACCTACGTCGTGGTGGAGGTGCAGCCATCATGAAGGCAAAGCAGTCGAAAATTCCGCGTGCTCTCTCGACCGGGACACGGATGATTTGCGCCGATAATACCGGTGCCAGGGAAGTCCAGATCGTCTCTGTGTTCGGGTACCACGGTGTCCGGAGACGCCAGCCCAAGATGGGCCTCGGGGACATCGCGACCGTGAGCGTCAAGAAGGGGACACCTGACATGCGCCGCAAACTGGTCCGTGCAGTCGTGATCCGGCAGAAGAAAGAGATGCGCAGGCCAAACGGCATCCGCATCAGTTTCGAGGACAACGCGGTCGTCATCGTTGATGACAAGAACGAGCCACGCGGGACAGAGATCAAGGGCCCGGTTGCACGGGAAGTGGCAGAGCGGTTCCCCAAGATCGGCTCCATGGCCACCATCATTGTGTGAGGGAGAGGCAATGGTCCGAATCGAGAGTAAACAACCAAGAAAGCAGAGGAAGGCCGTTTACACCGCACCTGCCCATGCCCGGAGCCGCTTCCTGCGAGCACCACTGGCGCCGACACTCCGCGAGCAGTACAAGCGCCGGAGTGTCCGCGTCATCGTTGGTGATACTGTCAAGGTCATGCGGGGAGAGTCGGCAGGAACAGAGGGGCTTGTCGATGCCGTGGACACCAAGAGGTCGATGATCGTCGTCCAGGGTGTCTCGGTGAACAAGGCGGATGGAACAGAGATGCCGCGACCCGTCCCGGCCTCGAACGTCCAGGTCACCAAGCTGAACCTCAAGGATCCCAAGAGGGCAGAAGCCCTCGGGGGGGAGGGTGAGTAATGTCAGACCACCTTAAAAGGCTCAATGCACCGGATTCATGGCACGTGGCCAAGAAGACGGAGAAGTTCATCACAAAGACCTCTCCTGGTCCGCACAATGCCAACGCGATGCCGATAGCCGTCTGGCTCCGCGACCACATGCACTTTGCGGCTAATACAAAGGAGGTCAGGCAGATCCTCCACCAGAAAGATGTCATCGTGAACGGGAGGCCCTGCCGGAACCCCCGGATGGGAATCGGTATCTTTGATATCATCTCGATCCCCCGGATCGGCAAGCATTACCGTATCCTCCGTGACAAGAAAGGCCGGCACAAGACCATCGAGATCGACAGCGAGGCGGCAAAAACCCGGCTCGCGAAGGTCAGGAACAAGACGATCGTCCCCGGTGGCCGTGTCCAGCTGAACCTGAGGTTTGGGGCAAACGTGCTTGCCGACAACACGTACAAGCCCGGTGACTCGGTCGTCCTCTCGCTTGAACCCGAGAACCGGTTTGCAATCCTTGACCATTTCCCGTTTGCCGTCGGTAACATGGCGATGGTGATTGGTGGAAAGCATTCCGGGAAGGTCGCGCGTATCGTCGGGATAGAGAAGGTCCCCGGCAGCGTGCCGAACCGCGTCATCCTCGAGGACCCCTCCGATGGGAGCCGTTTCGAGACGATCGACGAGTACATCTACATGGTTGGGCGCGGGGAACCGGCCCTCAAGGAATGGGGGATTGAGGAATGAACCCGATGCGCGAGATATTCGTCGAGAAAGTCGTCGTCCACATGGGCGTTGGCGAGGCAGGCGACAAGCTGACGCGGGCTATCGAGCTCTTGCGGACAATCACCGGGAATACCCCTGTCCGGAGCAATGCCAAGCGTACGAACGTCTCGTTTGGGATCAGGAAGGGAGCCCCCATTAGCTGCCGCGTCACGCTGCGGGGCAGGAAGGCCCAGGAATTCCTCTCCATTGCACTCGATATCGTGGACAGGAAGATATCCCGGGGCCAGCTGGACAGGTGGGGCAACTTCTCCTTCGGGATTGAAGAGCACACCGACTTCCCGGGAATGAGTTATGACCCCCAGGTAGGGATTTACGGGATGGACATCAATGTCGTGCTCGCCCGCCGGGGGATACGGATCGCACGCCGTTCGACTGAGCAGCGCCGTCTCCCCTCCAAGCAGCGCGTCACGCCCGATGATGCCGTCTCCTACCTGAAACAGGCCCACAGCGTGGAGGTGTACTGATGGGAGGAGAGAGAACCAAGGTCTTCGGCCGCGGTGCACACGAGTGCAAGATATGCGGCCGCAAGCAGGCCCTCGTGCGGCGGTACAACATCATGTTCTGCCGCCAGTGTTTCCGGGAATGGGCACACAAGATGGGCTTTAAGAAGATGAACTAGGGGGCAGGTCCGATGGCAAGACTCAATACAATCGCTGATGGCATGTGTGCCCTCAAGAACGCGGCAGACGGCGGGAAAGCCTCGGTCGTCATCGAGCCGGCAAGCAAGCTCCTGGGTGCGATGTTCCGCATCATGCAGGAGGCAGGCTATATCAATGGCTTCGAGTACGTCGAGGATGGCCGAGGGGGCCAGTTCCGGGTTCACCTCAGCGGCAGGATTAACCGCTGCGGTGCGATTACCCCCCGCTATTCTGTCCGGCTCGATGAACTCGAATACTGGGAGACCCAGTTCCTCCCCGGCAAGAACTTTGGCATCCTCATCCTCTCCACGTCCCGTGGCGTCATCACGCACGAACAGGCACGGCGTGAGGGTGTCGGGGGAGAACTCCTGGGGTATGTTTACTGAAGAAAGCGAGGGGTGAATCAGAAAAATGGCAACAGAACGAAAGGTAACCATTCCCAGCGGGGTCAAAGTGGAGGTTGACGGCCCGACAGTACGGGTGACGGGACCCAAAGGCCAGCTGGAAAGGACATTCCGCTACCCCCAGATCTCCCTTGCACTCGCGGACAACCAGCTGGTGATATCCACTCCTGCTGACCGGAAGAGGACCGTGGCAATGGTGGGGACGATCCAGGCACACGTCCGGAACATGGTCAGGGGTGTGACCGAGGGCTTTGAGTACCGCATGAAGGTGGTCTACAGCCATTTCCCGATCCAGCTCAAGCTGGCGGAAAACCGGCTCGAGATCAACAACTTCCTCGGGGAGAAAAAGCCCCGGTATGCCCAGATAGTCCCCGGAGTGACGGCAAAAGTCGGAAACGACGAGATCGTCCTCTCGGGGATCGACCGCGAGAAGCTGGGGATAACCTCTGCCAACATCGAGTTTGCGACCAAGATAAAGTACCGGGACCCCCGCATCTTCCAGGACGGGATATACAGGGTCCAGAGGGGGTAAGAGACCATGGTCGACGATAGGTTACGCGCAATCCGGGTACGGTCGCAGAAGTCGGCCCGGTTCAAGCGCGACGGTTTCGGAAAGAAGAAACAGCTGGCAGACACTTGGAGGAGACCACGGGGCCTCCACAACAAGCAGAGAATCCAGAAGAAGGCAAAGGGACCGCTTCCCACACCCGGGTACGGCAGTCCCCTGGCAGCACGGGGCCTGCACCCCAGCGGGTACAGGGACGTGCTGGTCCACAACCCCGCGGACCTCGAGGGCCTTGAACCCGCTCAGGACGCCATCCGGATCGCGGCCGGCGTTGGGGCAAAGAAGCGTGCCCTGATCCAGGAGAAGGCAGTCCAGGCAGGCCTCAAGGTGCTGAACCTCCGCGAGAAGAAGCCTGGGGAGGAACCGGCACCCGTGGAAGAGGCCCGACCACAGGAGGACGATGATGACTGACCTGGCAACAAGGAGGCGGATAGCAGCATCCCTGCTCAAGTGTGGGGTGAACAGGGTATGGTTTGACCCCGAGCGGCTCTCCGATATCCAGAACGCGATCTCCCGCGAGGACGTCAGGAAGCTCATCGAGGAGGGTGCGATCGTCGCCCGCCAGGTCAGGGGCAACAGCAGGGGGAGAGCCCGTGCCCTGATGGCCAAGAGGTCATACGGTCACTGCAAGGGACCTGGCAGGCGCAAGGGGGCAATCGGTGCGAGGAATCCACATAAACGCCAGTGGATCAAGAAGATCCGGGCGCTCCGGAGGACACTTGCCGAGCTCCGCGACAGTGGGGAGCTAGCCCCGCACCTCTACCGGGTCCTCTACCGGCAGGCGGCCGGGGGCCAGTTCCGGAGCGTGGGACACCTCAGGGCACACCTGGCAGTCATCACAGGGAGGGCGAGGTAACATGGCGACCGGACCACGGTATTTCATCCCCTTCCGGAGGCGCAAGGAGGGCAAGACGGACTACTACGCGCGGGCAAAGCTCGTGGTATCCGGCAGGCCCCGGATGGTGGTGCGGCGCACGAACCGCCACGTCATCATCCAGATGGTCCATGCAGAAAATGAGGGAGACCGAACCACGGTCACTGCCCACTCAGGCGAGCTGGCCGGTTTCGGTTTCAGGGGGTCCCCCTCGAGCACCCCTGCCGCATTCCTGACGGGGATCCTCTTTGCCGTCAAGGCGCTCAATGCGGGCTACGAGTCAGCCATCCTGGACATCGGGCTCCACCGGGCAACGAAGGGTGCCCGCGTCTTTGCCGCTCTGAAAGGGGCGGTGACTGCCGGGCTCGACGTCCCTCACGGGGAGGAGATCCTCCCGGACGATGGCAGGGTGAAGGGTGCCCACATCGTGGCGTATGCCCCGGAGCGGGCGGGAGACCTCGTGCAGAACGTTGAACAGACGATGGACGCCATCATGAAGGAGCTGGAGTAACTATGGCCTACGAGAGAGAGGAATGGGTTCCGCTGACCGGCCTCGGGAAGATGGTTGCCGCCGGGCAGTTCTCGAGTATCGACCAGGTCCTCGAGACAGGCCGGCCCATCAAGGAGCCGGAGATCGTTGATGCATTCCTCCCGGACCTCGAGGACGAGGTCCTGGACATTACCATGGTGCAGCGTATGACCGACTCCGGCCGGCGCGTCAAGTTCCGTGCCGTCGTGGTGGTGGGCAACAGGAACGGGTACATCGGGTTTGGCCAGGGGAAGGACTCCCAGGTGGGAGACGCCATCAAGAAGGCGATTGTTGACGCAAAGACCAACCTGATCAAGGTACGGCGTGGTTGCGGCAGCTGGGAATGCGGCTGCAACACGACACACTCAATCCCGATGATCGTCGAGGGCGCAGCCGGGAGTGTCCGCGTGACCCTCAAGCCTGCCCCGCAGGGAATCGGGCTCGTTACAGGTGAAATCAGCAAGAAAGTGCTCGAACTTGCTGGGATAAAGGATGTCTGGACGTTTGCGCGCGGCCAGACCCGGACGACGATCAACTTCGCCAAGGCAACCTTCAATGCCCTCCGGGCAACGAACATGATCCGCACGGGAGGTGAAGAATGATGTACGCCATTGTCCAGGTCAGGGGCGTTGTCAATACGCGCCGGGACATCCGGGACACCCTCAAGATGCTCCGGCTGCATCACATCAACCACTGCGTGCTCGTCCCGGACACACCCGAGTACCTTGGAATGATACGGAAGGTCAAGGACTTCGTGGCATGGGGCGAGGTGGACGCAGCAACGATCGAGACGATTCTTCGCACCCGGGGCCGGACAGAAGGGAACCACCCCCTCACGGACGAATACGTGAAGGAGCATTCGTCTTACCCGGGGATTGCCGAACTGGCAGCAGCCCTTGCAGCGGGGGAGGCCCGGCTTTCTGATATACCCGGGGTAAAACCCGTCCTGCGGCTGCACCCACCCCGGAAAGGGTACCGGACCATCAAGAGGACCTACCCACAGGGTGGTGCCCTGGGGTACTACGGGAAGGAGATCAATGCGCTCCTCTACAAGATGAGGTGAGGATATGCCAGAGAACAAAAGGTCGAAGTACCGGGGATCGCGGACCTGCGGCGGAGGGACGCACAAGAACAGGAGAGGCGCCGGCAACCGCGGTGGTAGGGGGCGTGCAGGCCACCGGGACCACCGTTTCTCCCATTTCTGGGTCTATGGAGAGGTCCACAACGGCAAGCACGGTTTTGTGAACAAGACGTCTGCCGAGGTGCGGACCATGTCGGTCGGCAGGCTCCAGGAGATGCTCGATGAGCTCCTGGCAGCCGGCCTTGCCACCCGCGAGGGGGATACCGTCGTCGTCCCGGCAGATCAGATCGGTATCGATAAGATACTTGGGAGCGGAAAAGTCACAGAGAAGATGCGCGTCACGGCACGGGCGTTTTCCGGTCAGGCAAAGGAGAAAATTGAGGCGATAGGTGGCCAGGCCCTGGTTATCTGATCCCCCTTCATGGTGAAAAAATGGGAGAACTTCTGGACCGAATGGAACCGCTGCTTGCAGCGATGCCGACGGTAAAAGGCCCCGAAGGCCACGTCCACTTCAAGAACAAGATCGCGTGGACCGCGGGAATCCTCATCCTCTACTTTGTCCTCACCAATATCCCCCTCTTTGGACTCGACCCGAACTCGCAGGATATCTTCTTTTACTGGCGGGCCCTCCTTGCCGGGGCGAGCGGGTCTCTGGTCCAGCTGGGTATCGGTCCGATCGTCACCGCGTCGATCGTGCTCCAGCTCCTGAAGGGAGCAGACCTCATCCACATCGATACGAGCGAGATGCGTGGCCAGATCCAGTACATGGGACTGCAGAAGCTCCTTATCTTCGTGATGATTATCATTGAGGCAGCGCCAAACCTCGTGGGTGGGTTCCTCAGGCCTGACCCTGCGATCGCGCAGATGTTTTTCGGCGGGAACCTGTTCCTGGTCTCGTTTATCATATTCATCCAGATCTGCATCGGCGGCCTCCTGATTGTCTTCATGGACGAAGTCGTCACGAAATGGGGTATCGGCTCAGGTGTCGGGCTCTTTATCATTGCCGGTATCTCGCAGGCAATCATCAACGGCTTTATCAACTGGGCACCGGTCAGTGACCAGTACCCCGTCGGGTTCTTCCCCCGGCTTGCTGCCGTGATCCTCGACGGTGCCAATTTCCTCCAGTACATGGGGACCGACCTGATAGCGTTCGTGACAACAATCGGTATCTTCCTCGTCATCGTGTACGTGGAGTCCACCCGCATCGAGATCCCACTCGCCCATGCCCAGGTGAGGGGTGCACGGGCACGGTTCCCGGTCAAGCTGATCTACGCGAGTGTCCTTCCCATGATCCTCGTCCGGGTGCTCCAGGCCAACATCCAGATGATCGGGCTCTTCCTCAACAACGTTGGTATCACCATCCTGGGCACGTTCCAGGGGGCAACCCCCGTGGGTGGCCTGATGTGGTACCTCGCCCCCATCAATGGTCCAAACAACTGGATGTGGTGGATTTACGACCTTGGCCATGCTCCCTGGGAAGTCCTCCTGCGCATGGGAATAGACATCGTCGTCGTCGTCGTGGGAGGTGCAATCTTTGCCCTCTTCTGGATCAAGACCGCAGGGATGGACTCAAAGGACGTTGCACGGCAGATCCAGATGTCTGGGATGTCGATTCCCGGCTACCGGCGGAACCCCCAGGTCCTTGAGAAGTACCTTGACCGGTATATCCCCCGCGTGACAATTATCGGCGGGGTCTTCATCGGTGTACTCTCGGTCTTTGCAAACCTTTTCGGGGTGATAGGGGCAGTGAGCGGGACAGGTCTCCTGCTGACGGTCTCGATCACGTACCGGCTCTACGAGGAGATCGCAAGTCAGCAGATCATGGAGATGTACCCCTTCATGCGGACATTTTTCGGAAAGGAGTGAAAATGACGGGAAGGAGAGTGATCGTGACAGGTGTTCCCGGTGTTGGAAAGACAACGGTGGTGACGGGAGCACTGAAGATCCTGGAAGAGGAGGGGATACACTACAAATCCCTCAATTTCGGGACCTACATGTTTGAGACTGCCGTGAAGCAGGATCTGGCCAGGGACCGCGACGAGATGCGCCGGTTGCCGGGAGATGTCCAGAAGGCCCTCCAGCAGAGTGCTGCGAGGGCCATGGCACAAGAAGAGGGCAACCTGCTCATCGATACCCACGCCTCGGTCAGGACACCCCGCGGATTCCTCGCCGGGCTGCCGGAATGGGTCCTGCGCGAACTCATGCCCGATACCATCATCCTCGTTGAGACAGACCCTGACCAGATCCTCATGCGGCGGCTCTCGGACGAGACCCGGACGAGGGACAGGGAGGGCTCGGCCGCGATCAATGACCACCAGCAGTTCAACCGTGCCATCGCCGCTTCCTATTCCATGTTCACCGGGTGCACGATCAAGACCATCACGAACGCTGACCACCTCCTCGACATCGCCGTGCGCGAGATGGCGGACGTGCTCCGGTGAGGACAATGAAGAGCAGGTTCGGGGGCTTTATCGCCCTCCTGGTGGCTATGGCGATGATCTTCTCGTACAGCATCGCGCCCATCCGAGAGGGTGTGGGACAGGCCCTTGACCTCGCCCTGGGCCCGCTTGCCGGTATGATGCCATTTTACGTTCTCATCATCGTTTTATCGGCTGTAACGGCCCTCTATTCCTCCCTCATCCAGAAGTACACGATAGACTACGAGAGGATGACCGAGGTGCAGGAGAGGATGAAGGCCTTCCAGAAGGAGTACCGCGAGGCCCAGCTCTCCGGCGACGAGAAGAGGATCAAGAAGCTGGACGCAAAGAGGGACCGGGTCATGAAGGAGCAGCTCGAGCTCTCCCAGCAGCAGTTCACCCCGATGGCCTACATCCTCATCATCACGGTCCCCATCTTCTTCTGGCTCCTCTTCCGGCTGCACCTTGCTCCCAACACCCTCATCACCATGCCGTTCTTTGGGTCGCACTCCCTCTCTGAGGCCGTGCTGGTCTTTATCCCGGCCTGGATTTTCTGGTACATGATCTGTTCCCTCACCATCAGCCAGGTCATCCGGAAATCGCTGAACATCGGGGGCATCTGATGCGGATCACGGTGAGCGGGCTCCCCGGGAGTGGAACGACCTCCCTTGCCCGCCACCTTGCAAAAGTCCTTGAATATCGGCTCATATCCGCCGGCGAAGTGTTCCGCGGGATGGCACGGGAGCGAGGTCTTGACCTCACCGAGTTCGGGAGGCTCGCAGAGAGCGATGCCTCCATCGATCGCGAGATCGACATCCGCCAGCGGGAGATCGCAGAGGGAGAGAATGATATCATTGCTGAGGGGAGGCTCTCGGGGTGGTTCGTGCGGAATGCCGACCTGAAGGTCTGGCTCCAGGCATCGCTCTCCTGCAGGGTCGAACGCATATTTTCCCGTGACACTGTCAGGGACGTTGAGACTGCCCTGCTCCTGACCCGGGAGAGGGAGGCCTGCGAAGCCCGCCGGTACCGTGACTACTACGGAATCGACATCGGCAACCTCTCGCCCTACCACCTCGTCCTCAATTCCGAGAAGTTCACCGTCGAGGAGCTCTCCTCCCTCGTGGAGACAGCGATACGGGTACTGGAAGAAAGGGAGGGGAAGGAAGGCAGTGACAACCCATGAGGGTCAGGGTCCTTGTTGACAATTCAACACTCATAGACCATTATTTCCTCGCGGAACCAGGTTTTTCTGCCCTCGTAGAGACGGAGGGGGGAAAGGTCCTCTTCGACCTGGGGTACAGCAGGGCTTTCCTTGAGAACGCCCGGAAGATGGGAGAAGACCTCCTTGACATCAGGTATGTCGTCCTCTCCCATGGGCACCTCGACCACACGTGGGGGATGGTCCCCTTCATCATGGCCCTGACCGGGGCCCGGATAGAAAAGAGGCCCTGTACCCGCCCCACCCTCGTTGCCCACCCTGGTGTCTTCTCGACCAAGAAGACCGGGGACCTCCCCGAGACGGGATCACTCATGGCAGAGGAGAAGTGCCGGGAACACTTTGACCTCGTCCTCTCGAGGGAACCGGTCTGGATCTCCCCTGACCTCGTGTTCCTCGGCGAGATACCGCGCCGTTTTTCCTTTGAGGAGGTCCCGCTGTCAGGAAAGAGGACGGTCAGGGGACCAGACGGGTGCGTCCCCGACCCGCTCCTGGATGACAGTGCCCTTGCGTTCACGGGGAAGGAGGGGATTGTGATCGTCACCGGCTGTTCGCACGCGGGGATCTGCAATATCGCTGCCTATGCACGGGAAGTCTGCGGCGAGGAAAGGGTCAGGGACATCATCGGGGGATTCCACCTCACGGCGGCACCTGCATCCCGGCTCGAGAAGACCGTCTCGACGCTTGCGGGGATGGGGGTCGTTCGCATGCACCCATGCCATTGCACGGGTTTTGCTGCCCGGTGCAGGTTTTCCGGTGCATTCCAGGTTGAGGAAGTAGGTTCAGGGTGGGAATGTGAGTACAGGTAAACGACAGAGGGGCATTCAAAAATCCGGCACCGGGTTTTACGGGAGCTGCCCGTAAGCATATTCGGGGAAAACAGGAAGCTGAAAAAAATCCACGAAAGGAGAGGCTGGTCTGGCAATGTCTGCCCGTGAGGAATGTATGGTCACGATCGTGAAGGAATGGGATACCGGCGCACTGATGAATCTCTACCGCGCGGGTGGGTGGTGGAAGGAGGAATGGGACCCGGTTGAGATACCCCGGCTCGTCCGTTCGACGTTTGCCTTTGTCGTCGCCGTGGACCGGACGACCAAAGAAACCGTCGGGATGGGGCGGGCTATCTCTGATGGCGTCTCGGACGCCTACATCCAGGACCTCGTCGTCCTGCCTGCGTTCCGGGGGAGGGGAATTGGCAGGGCAATCCTGGAGAAGCTCGTTGACGTCTGCCGGCAGCGGGGGATTACCTGGATAGCCCTTGTCGCAGAGCCCGGTACGGCTGATTTCTACCGGTGCAGCGGGTTTGAGCCCATGGAGGGGCACGTCCCGATGCACTACCGGGGGAAGGAGGGAGTATGCTGAAGTTTTCCCATTTCAAACCGGTGACGATGGGGGAAAAGGACCTCTTTTCTGCCCACTATGCCCGTTTTCCCCCCGTGCACAGCGATAACCTCTTCTCCAACATGGTCTGCTGGAACCACTTTGCCCACTACTCTTACGTGGAAAAGAAAGGGTGCCTCATTATCAGCAGTACAATCAATGGAAAGACGTCCTTTCGCCCCCCGACGGGACCGCGTGACCCTGACCTCCTCCACGACCTCCTCGTGCTTGCAGTCCGGGAAGGGGACGAGAACCCCCTCGTCCTGGTCGACCAGGAATCCTGCGAATGGATACGCTCCCTTTACCCTGGAGTCCCCCTCCATCCCGACAGGAATTACTGGGAGTATGTCTACCTGACCAGCGATCTTGCCCACCTCCCGGGTCAGAAGTACCAGAACATCCGGAGGCAGCTCAACAGGTTTCGGAGCCGGTGTCATCCCGAGGTCGAAGAGATATCCCGGGAGAATATCCCGGACATCCGGGCCTTTCTCCTTGAATGGTGCGAGTGGAAGCAATGCGATGAACATCCGTTCCTCTCCTATGAGAAGGATGCGGTCATGTTTGCCATTGATCACTTCCACGACCTGGGGCTTTCAGGGCTCGTGATACGGGCCGAAGAAAAGGTCGGGGCAATTGCCGTCTTCGAGGAACTCAATGCCGGGACAGCCGTTGTCCATTTTGAGAAGGGGCTTCCCGATTGCGAGGGGATCTACAAGGCAATCAACGCGGAGACGGCACTCTATTTGGAGGGGCGGTACACGTATATCAACCGGGAGAGTGACATGGGTGTCGCGGGTCTCCGCGAGGCAAAGATGAGGTATCACCCCCACCACATGGTCGAGGTTTTCTCTGTACGCAAAGAGGACCTTGTCCCCCTCGTGTGAGGCACACCCCTCCCCGCGTGCCCGGTAACTGCGCGGGCTTTAATCAATTTTATGCAAAAAATATGGGCTATAAAATAATTTTAAAAATATTGAAAAATGAAATATGACTTTATTGGCCTTCTTTCTACGGTGAAATATTCTCGGTGCGCGGTGCAGATCCACGGCAATCTGTGCCATTTTCAAATTAAGACAGGATATTCCTTATTTTTGGAAAAATGACCATCATATTCCTTCGATATTGAAAAAGGAGCCTGGAAAGTTGAGGGAACGAGGGAAAAGTTTAAATTATGACCGTCAGACCTCTAAGTAAGTAGTTCCCTTCCAGGAACTATGGTGGGAGAAGTAATCATGCTAGAAATGAGGCGTGAAATGAGCGTCCGGAACATGAAGGACGATGACGTCATAAAGAAGTTCCAGAACGACAAGGCCTGGGGTTTGTGTACTATGGTGGACCTGAAGCAGTGCAACCCGGAGACCATCAGGGACCCGGAAAAGATCCACGAGTTCATCATCAAGCTCTGCGATCTCATCGAGATGAAGAGGTTTGGTGACCCCACCATAGTCCACTTTGGCCCCAATGCCAAGGTTGCCGGCTACTCCATGACCCAGCTGATCGAGACGAGCCTTGTGTCAGGCCACTTTGCAAACGAGTCAAACTCGGCATACCTGGATATCTTCAGCTGCAAGGAGTATGCACCGGAAAAGACAGCGAAGTTCTGCAAGGAGTTCTTCGGTGCAAAATCGATGAGCTTCAACGTGGTCTTTCGCTACTAGAAAGAGAAAAGAATAACCTACGCGTCCCTTTTTTGATGGAAGGGCCGCGAAAAAAACTTTTTTAAAAGCCTGTGCCGTCGTTATCCCCCAAGAAGAAACCGTGGTTTTTTCATCCGAAAAAGTCAGGGGGCAGGGGTATGCAGGAAAAGAGACAGTTCCCCTCCCCAGCCTGTGACTGCAGGGGAGCACTCCGGCCCAACCGGGGGCCGTTGGGTCCTACAGGAGCCCGAGGATCCCGTCTGCGATGATCTTGACCGCGATCGCGGCAACGAGCATCCCGAGGACACGGGCCATGACCTCGGTGACGCATTCCCCGAGGATGCGCTGTATCTCTGCCGAGAACCTGAGGATAACCCACGTGGCTCCGAGGGAGAGGGCGATGGCAACGGCAGGGACCAGGATACCCATTTCATTAACGAGCAGGATGACGGTCGTGATCGCCCCGGGTCCGCACAGGAGTGGTGTCCCGATGATAACACCTGCGACGGAGGGGGAGCTGCCCTTCGGCCTGCCGATATCGATTCCAAGGGCCATCTGCATACCGAGGATGAAGAGGAGGATGCCACCGGCGACCTGGAAACTGGGGAGGCTGATTCCTAGGATATCAAAGATGAAGAAGTTGAAGAAGAGGAATATGTAGAGGAGAAAACCTGCGACAGCGACTGCAATGACAGCTTGCCTGCTGATCTCGGAGGGAGACTGTCCCTTCGTCATCGTTGCAAAGATCGGGACACTCAGGATGGGGTCGAGGATCACAAAGAGCGCCGAAAAGGCATACAGGAGAGACGGGAGGAACTCGGCCATGGATGGGTAGGAGAAGTTTTCTCTCCAGGACATATTAAAGCCACAGGAAGGCCTCACCAGGGTGAGGAGATGACGATCGAAAGCGAAAATGCGAACCACTCCGGGCATTCCCGGGAAATATACATGCCGTTACCAGGCAGAATCAGGGGGGCTCACATGGACTGTCCCTGATGGATAGGGGGGTTGATGCCAGATTCTGGGGGTGTCCGGCAAAATAAATAGACCAGGTGACACATCCAGTGAGCATAGTAATATCCATCCCCGGCCCTTAAAAATCTTGAGATTCCTTTCCGGGGAGTGTCAGGAGGTCTCTCTGCCCCCCACTCCTGCAGCAGGGATGTGCCATGGGTGCAAAGGGAGGGGGACCGTTCCGGTCCACCCTTACCTCCTATCAACGAGGCGCTTGGGACGCCCCTTCACCTGGTAAAGCTCCAGGCTCCCGGGCGGTTCAATCGAGATGATCACGGAGAGTTCATCACCGATGAGGGGGGCAAGGGAGGGCTTACTCCGGGAGAAGGAGGAGAGGAAACGCCCTGCAACGTCATCCCTGGGCACCCGTGCAGAGTCTTTTGCCTCCATCCTCACCCGGAGTACAACGCTGCCATGGTCCCCGGAATAGACGAAAGCCTCGTATTCCCCGGTAAGGTACTGCATGCTGTCCGGGTGGAACACACCCCGTTCGATATCAACCTTGTTCACGGGGGTCCCGAGGATCCAGACGGTCTCTGCCTCCCGCTGGGGAGTATAGATCCTCATGTGAGTCCTGCCGCAGGGGCACGGCCCGCGGTCCATGACGACCGTCGTGTCCTCGGTATCGTAATTGATGAGGAGAGACCCGCACCGGCCGCCGGGTGGCAGCAGGGTCGTCAGTATCGCACGGCCACACTCGCCGTCACGAACAAATGACCGGAGCGCGGGGTCGTAGACATCAAGGTGGACGAGGTCTTCGGGGACGTGGAGTCCCTGTTTCTTCCTGCACTCCCCGCACATCGTTCCCTCTGTACTGCCGTACGTGTTATAGACCTCGCGGTCCCAGACCTGGGAAAGGTAAGCGCGGGCCTCCTCGGAAAAACTTTCTCCCCCGACCACAAGCCTCTCGAGAGATGTTTCCCGGGGGTCAGTCCCTTCACTGGTGAGCCGCTCGGCGAGGTGGAGGAGCTTGAAAACACTCCCCACGATCCCGGTCGGCCGGTAGCTCTCCAGGATGCGCCGGGGGAACGAGCATTTTCCCGTCGGGATGATCGTCATCCCTATCTCCCGGGCGGCAAGTGTCATCGTGTTTGCCCCGACGTTCATCCCGTAACTTGCACAGATCACGACGCGGTCACCTTTCCCGAATCCCTGGGACACAAAGATACGGGCATACTTTGCGGCGTACCGCATCCAGTCTTCCCAGGTGAGGAAGAAGCTCTTGGGGGTCCCGGACGTCCCGCTCGTCTCGTGCACGGTGAAGATCTCCTCCCAGGGGGCACTCCTGAACATGAATTCAGAGGTCAGGGGGGGCTGGTTCTCCCGGAGGGTCTTTCCCGAGACGATGGGAAGGTCGAGCAGGTCCTCGTGCTCCCTGATGTCTTTTGGCCGGATACCATGCTCGGCAAACCAGTGCCGGTAAAAGGGTGAGTTTTCGGCGGCATAGGCAATGGTATAGCGGACCCTCTCGTCCACCAGGGCATCGAGGTCTTTGCGGTCAAGCGTCTCGATCGATGGATCAAAAAAGGTACCTCGTTCCATACGGAGACATGTGTCACAATCACTTATGATGTTCCCCATCCGGGAAAGAAAGACGACAACCCCGGAGTCCCGGGTCATCTTCCTCGGACCCGTTCTCCCGTGGTCTCCCTGCGGTGCCACCACCGTTTCCCTCAAAAATACTTTTAACTATTCCCGGGTTATTGGGTTAGTGTGCAGGAAGGATGTGAATGACAGTGAAAAAGGGTAAAAAATCCCAGCAACAGGTAAAGAGGTACAAGTGCAGGCTCTGTGGATACATCTATTCACCTCTCCGGGGAGAGCCGCACAACGGTATACCTGCCGGAACGGCTTTTGAAGATCTTCCCGAGACGTACGTCTGTCCCATCTGCGGGATGGAAGGCAAGGGGAAAATAGGCAAGTGGGGGTTTGACGAGTGGGTTCCCACAAAGTGGATCTGCTCGGTCTGTGGGTACGTGTACGACCAGAACAGGGGTGAGCCCCACCGGGGGATAAAGCCGGGGACTCCCTTTGAAGACCTCCCTGATGACTACACCTGCCCGGTCTGCAACCTGGACCCCAAGATCTCCCTCCAGTTTGGAAAGGTATATAAGCAGGGATTCGAGCCACTCGATATTGCATGACAGCACATGCCTGTGGCATGTGAGGGCCTCATCCGGGGGAACCTGGGTCTCATCCAGCTCAGAGAAGGGTAAATGGAAGAAGTGGATCGGCTCCATGGGACACGTGTGCACGTGCCGTTATCATGTGGCTACCCAAAAGTCCTTGTCCCGACGGATCTCTCCTGTTACTCCCGGATGACGGCGGCCATCGTACCCCTTGTCCCCGGGGTCAGGCAGGTCGTTTTCATCCACGTAACCCCCAAGGTCAAGGAGTTCACCTCCGGGGGACCTGCCGGGGAAGTCTACCAACCGGATGATACCCTCGCCGGTGCACTGACCCGGGAGGCCAGGGAAGCCCGCGAGGCCCGCCTCGCTGTCAGCTACGAAATTGTGCCACCCGGCCGTGAAGGGGTCCCAGCCGAACTGCTCAAGGCCGCAGAGAGGCATGGAGTCGACCTCGTCCTGATCGGTGCACGGGGTCGTGGTCTCATCGGGGACCTCCTGCCCGGGCACGTCTCGGAAAAAGTGCTCGAGGGTGCAGGCACCGATGTGCTCCTCACGCGCTTCCCGGCGGGTAGGGAGACTTCTCCTTCTTCCGGGTTATTCTCCCGCATCCTTGTTCCCGTTGACTTTGGGCCGCCGTCCCTTGAACTCGCAGGCCGCATCGTGGGCATGGAGTCCGTGCAGGAAGTCATCATCCTCCACGTCATCACGCAGGTCGCAGACAGCCGGGACCTGCACCAGAAGCTTGACGCGGTATCGGCAGCCCTCACCTCCCTTGCCCGTGACCTTGATTCCGGTGACTGCCTTGTCACACCCCTCATCAGGTTCGGGAATGCTGCGGGGGAGATCTGCCGCGTTGCCGAGGAGGAAGGGGCTACCATGATTGCCATTCCACGCCACGGCGCGCGGGACTACGCGAGCAATGTTCCCATCGGGAGCACGGCATCCGGAGTGGCGAGGAACGCACGCCTCCCCGTCCTCGTCCACGTCCCGGGAATCAGGCTCTCCGTCATTGTGCGCGAGCTTGAGCCCAGGGAATTTGAGCTTGCAGAGGAAGTATGGCGCAACTACCAGGGGCAGAAGGCGGACCCTGCCACCGACAGGATATTTGGCGTCTTTGTCGAGGGACGGCTGGTCTCGGTCGGACGCTGCAGGCAGCATCCCGATGGAAGAGAGGTCGATAGCATCTTTACCCTCGAGGACTTCCGTCGGCGGGGGTATGCACGGGACCTGGTTGGCCTGCTGGTCAGGGAATGCGGGCATGACCCCCTCTATCTGCATTCCACGCGGGAACTTGTGGATTTTTACGGGGAATACGGATTTTTCCCTGTTGCGGAAGAGGATCTCCCCCCCTCCATCAGGCAGAGGTTTGACTTTGCGATGGGAAACCTCCCGGCAATAGACCTCCAGCCGATGAAGCGCCCGTGATACCCTGGCCTTACGGGGACACCGAACGAAAAAAAAAACCACAAGAATCTTTCTGGCACACATGATTTTGCATTCAGAGAAAATGGCACAGCCAATTCCACTCAAAATGCACTGATTTTTTCATCCACCGGGCCTGATGCGGAACGCATCGTGTGTGTTTTCATGGTCAGAAACACCATCTTTCCTTTTTCCATGGAAAATCCCTCCTCACCTTTCCCGCTGTTGGGCATGCTGCAAGACCTCTCACCTCTCCTTCTCCTGGTCCTTCGCGAGCTCGATGAGGAGGGAGAAGACGGCAGCTTCCAGCGGGTCCCTGATGTGGGGCATCCTGTCTGTCGCGTGGGCCCTGACCATTGACGCGAGGCGTTCCGCGTGGGGCCTGTCACCGGCAGGGAGGGCCCGTGCTGCCCGCAGCCAGCGGTCTGCAGTCTCGTGGAGGTCTTCCCTGCCCTTCCGTGCATCTCCCGGCGTGGTACACCCGGCCATTCCTGTATCCTCCCTGCGGTACTCCTGGCCCTTGACCCCTGATGAAGGGGGAGGCAGGGGGGGAGTGAAAGTGTGCGGGGAGAAGACCCCCCCTCTTGCAGGGATGGGACAGAGGGTAACCCTTAACTCTGATCTGCGTGAAGCTTTGGTGAGAATGAAGAACCCCTTCCACGTGATGCTCGTGCCCACGCTCGGGTGCCCTGCCCGGTGCCGGTACTGCTGGAGTTCGGAACCGGCGTCTCCCCGGATGAGCATGGAGACCGTGGAGCAGGTGGTCGAATGGGTTTCATCCCTCGGGAAGGAGCGTGTGACGTTCACTTTCCACGGCGGTGAGCCCCTCCTTGCCGGTGCGGCTTTCTACCGCGAGGCCCTCCCCCTCCTCTCAGAGGGTCTTGCGCATGCCCACCCCGAGTTTGCCATGCAGTCAAACCTCTGGCTTCTCACCCCCGAGATCGCCGGGATCCTTGCACAGTACCATGTGCCCCTCGGGACAAGTATCGACGGCCCGGTCAGGATCAACGATGTCCAGCGGGGTGAAGGGTACTTCGAGAAGACGATGAGGGGGTACCGCGTCGCACGGGATCACGGGCTCGTTGTGAGCTTTATCTGCACGTTTACATCGCAATCGTTCCGTGAAAAAGAGGATATCGTCCGGTTTTTCCGGGAGAACGGTTTTACGCTCAAGCTCCACCCTGCACTCCCGTCGCTCCGCAACGATAATCCCGAGCCTTGGACACTTGCCCCCGATGAGTACGGGGAGCTCCTCGTGTACCTCCTGGACGTCTCCCTCGAGAACCTGGGGTCCTTCGAGATCATGAATATCAATGACCTCTGCAAGTGCGTCTTCTTCCGGCACGGGACCGTGTGCACGTTCGTGGACTGCATGGGGAGCACGTTTGCCGTCGGCCCGGATGGCTCGATATACCCCTGTTACCGGTTCGTCGGCATGCCGGACTACGTGATGGGGCAGGTCTCGGACTGTCCTGGCCTTGCCGACCTTGCCGCGTCACCCGTCGGCACGGCGATGCAGGAGTTCCGCAGTTACGTGGACAGAGCGTGTGCGGACTGCACGCATATCCGGTACTGCCGCGGAGGGTGTCCCTACAACGCCATGGTCCCCCATCGGGGGGCAATCGGGGGTGTCGATCCGTACTGCAGAGCATACCACAGGATATTTGACGAGATCACCGACCGGCTGAACCGCGAGATGGCAGAGGCTCCGGCAATGGAGATGATGGGTTTCGGGGCGCCACGCCAGAGGCGGGATAAACCCGGTGTCATGGCCCTGATGCGTTTCCAGGCCATGAAGGAGGGGAGGGGAAGGCGTTAACCGGGGAAAAGCCCCTCCTGATGAAAAACGCTGGCGAACCTTTCGTCCCCCATTGATTTTCGTAATTTTTCAATCTGTATGCTCGACCGCACGGCGATTCTGGGGCGGTCCATTGTGTGTTCTTGTTACCCGGTGGAAATCGTGTGATTTTCGCCGGGATCTCCCCTTCGTAATGTATAGCAGAATGAAGTTTATAAAGCACGTGCTGCCCGGATATGAGGGTAGTAGAGAGCTGAAATCAGTCCATGCCGATGAATGCAGGGTATGTTCTCAGGGGTCCACGCAGGAGAGGAATAAAAAATTGCGAGATTGAGAAGGGGTTTTTCAGATTTTCAGGGAGGGCTGTACCCGATCACGTTGATATCAGCAAACTTGGCTATCTCTGAAAAGTCCGCGTCCGCTGTAATAATTCCCTTTCCATGGTGTGCAAGCGTAATTCCCGTGATAAGGATATCAAAGGCATTGGCAGGTCTTCCGGTCCCAGCCATCCTCGCACCCAGGGAACTGGCGATGTCGGCTGCAGGGAGAGTCATCTCGAGGATGTCTGTCTCGGCAAAGAAACGACGGAAAAATGCCATTTCTTTCTTTGAACGAAAGCGCTTTAATCCGGCCATTATCTCGTAATATGTGATAACGGTCGTCACCGGGACTTCATCTTCAGGGAGGGCACCAGCCAATCGTTCATCCTTCGCAAGATCTATGAGAAAAGATGTGTCAAGGATGATCACACTCTCGCCCTGCCTGATTCACGGGTCTTCCTTGTCTCTTCCTTGAGTGCATCGAGAACCTTTGAATCCTTCAGCCCTCCGGCAAACTGCCTGATATTACTAATTCTTTTAGCGATCAGAGCATCGATGACATCACTGAAGCTATCGTTATTTTCTTTTAGCATCTGGAGTGCACGGTAGGTCTCGTCGCGGATAGTGATTGTTTTCATGTATAAGTGTATTAATGCATGAAATTATTTTAATTTTTATGCACATGCCTGCGGCATGTGATTACGTTATCGGGGGCAGGCGAGGATACAGAGAATTGCTGGCAGGCACCTTTGCACGCGAATGCACATGCCTGCGGCATGTGATTACGTTATCGGGGGCAGGCGAGGATACAGAGAATTGCTGGCAGGCACCTTTGCACGCGAATGCACATGCCTGCGGCATGTGATTACGTTATCGGGGGCAGGCGAGGATACGGAGAATTGCTGGCAGGCACCTTTGCACGCGAATGCACATGCCTGTGGCATGTGATTACGTTATCGGGGGCAGGCG
>JANIHI010000012.1 GCA_024518585.1 Methanolinea sp.
ATGCACATGCCTGCGGCATGTGATTACGTTATCGGGGGCAGGCGAGGATACGGAGAATTGCTGGCAGGCACCTTTGCACGCGAATGCACATGCCTGTGGCATGTGATTACGTTATCGGGGGCAGGCGAGGATACAGAGAATTGCTGGCAGGCACCTTTGCACGCGAATGCACATGCCTGCGGCATGTGCATAAAAAAGTTTTAAATGAGTTTGAATATCGGGTGGTTGTCGGCCTTGCAGTCGATTCCCAGGGGGCGCATTGCCTCCAGGGTGACGATGTCCATGTAGGCCTGTGCCGTGATCATGGGCTCGACGTTCTCGATGGGTCCGTACATGATGAGGTCCGCACCGAGAGTGCTCGCAACGAGGTTGCACCCGATATCGGGAGCAGACCATGCGGCCTGGACGACACCCTCGATTCCGCCCTGGTAGTGGTGGAGGAGCTGTTTCAGGTAGACATCCTTGCCCTTCAGGGACTCGACGAGCTGGGACGGGTTCTTCTTTGAGCCCTTCCAGCGCTTGAGCCAGGTCCAGGCAACCGTCATGTTGTGGTAGGCACCACCAGTCGGGTACCCGTGGATGGCCTTGCAGGCAAGGATCTCGCGGTAGGCACTCCCGGACCCAAGTCCGAGGGGAGTTGCGGCGGTGTCGAGGATCGGGCGGGTGATACCGCACTCCTCGGCGATCTGGAGCATACCCTTTGCCTGGCCGGCAACCCCACCCTCGACGAGGACTTTTTCCCTCCCAGCAACGGAGGGGTCTGCCGGGTTGAATGCCAGCACGATTGCAGCATCAACGTCGCTGTTCTTGAGGGCCTCGACGTTCTCCGGCAGGATGGACCCGTTGATGGAGTTGTAGATTGCCCGGTGTGCAAGACCAACCTCTGTCACGTACTTGCACGCGTGTGCAAGGCACGAGGGGACAGAGGAGTCCATGAGGAACGCGGTCTTGTTGTCAATGCTGTCGAACCACTGGAAGTAGCTCTCAAAGGCCTGCGGGTACTCGGCAAGGATCTGGATGAAGTGCGGAATACCCACCATGTCGGAGAGTTCCTGGCACCTGTTCCAGAGTGCTTCTGCGGCTGCTTTGTCTATCTTTCCGGTCTTTTCATCAAGCACGATCTCGTGCTTGTTGTAAAAGATTGAACATGCAAGTACGGTCGGGTACTCTCCAGGCTGACCACCAATCTTGGTGCCATTGAAGTCCCAGACTTTCTGTTCTTTCTCAAACCTGAACATCTGAATTCACACCTCCTTCACATCATCATATTCAGCTTCGGGAGCAGGACCAGCAGCATGACGAATACTGTCAGTCCGGCGACCAGTCCATAGAGGATGCCAATATCCCGGCCGATCTTCCTGCCCACGCGCTGGGCAACCTCTGCATCGACAAACTCGATCTTCTTCTCGATCTTGTCAAGCCGTCTCTCAATCTCAAGGAACTGGGGGTTGACGCCTGCAGCGGCAACTTCGACCCCTCCTGCTGCGGCCTCCTTGACCTCGACGACCATGGGGTCGGCAGCGAACGCTCCCGGGTCACGTCCCTTGAGTTCGGCGATCTTGGCCTTGATGGCGCCGATATCCTCGGCCTCCATGATGTTGACCAGTTCGACCTGCTCCTGGAAACGCTTGATGGCGTCCTCCTTGAGGTTCTCGATGAAGGGGATAGCGCCTTCAGCACCGACGACCCTGCCGTCCTTGACACCGTTCTTGTGGAGGGCGGCCATGGTCTGGCCGGCGAGGTGCCCCTTGACCTCGGTTCCACAGAGCAGGAGGAACCGGATGTTGGGGTTGGAGATGATGTTGGCGATGACCTTCTCGAGACCGAGGTTTTCAGTCTTGCAGGACCCGGCAATAGCGGCTCCGCCATCGCAGATGGCTTTCTCATCGAGGTGTGACCCGCAGGTCATGACCGCGACGGGACTTTGGGGGTCCCCGGCGTGGAAGTCTCCCTGGACGATCGGCCACCCGCTTGCTGGTGATTTTTTCTCTGCCATCTCACTCACCTCATACCAATGGCAGGCACCACGATCAGGATCAGTGCGGTCAGCAGTCCCGCGGCAAACCCGATGATACCGGAACCGAGGAGTGCAGAGTCGTACTTATTTGACCGGGCGATCAACTGGGCCTTGTACCGGATATTCTCCATCATGTTCTCGATGGCAACCATCCTGATAGGCCCTGCCATTTTCTGTCCTTCTTCTGCCATTTTTCCTCACCCCATCAGCATGAACCCGAGGACAGCGAACGACACGATGAGACCGATCATGATACCCTCGATCTTACCGGAATAGACACCGGCAGCGAACTTGTCGCGGTACCCGATGTCTGTCACCATCTTCTCGATTACCTTCATCCGTGCGTGAATGAGGGCCAGTTCTCCGGACATCGGCTGGACAACGCCACCGGCCTCTTCTGCACCTCCTGCTGCGGCCTCCTTGACCTCGACGACCATGGGGTCGGCAGCGAACGCTCCCGGGTCACGTCCCTTGAGTTCGGCGATCTTGGCCTTGATGGCGCCGATATCCTCGGCCTCCATGATGTTGACCAGTTCGACCTGCTCCTGGAAACGCTTGATGGCGTCCTCCTTGAGGTTCTCGATGAAGGGGATAGCGCCTTCAGCACCGACGACCCTGCCGTCCTTGACACCGTTCTTGTGGAGGGCGGCCATGGTCTGGCCGGCGAGGTGCCCCTTGACCTCGGTTCCACAGAGCAGGAGGAACCGGATGTTGGGGTTGGAGATGATGTTGGCGATGACCTTCTCGAGACCGAGGTTTTCAGTCTTGCAGGACCCGGCAATAGCGGCTCCGCCATCGCAGATGGCTTTCTCATCGAGGTGTGACCCGCAGGTCATGACCGCGACGGGACTCTGGGGGTCCCCGGCGTGGAAGTCTCCCTGGACGATCGGCCACCCGCTTGCTGGTGATTTTTTCTCTGCCATCTCACTCACCTCATAACAGGTGGAACACGTAGACCCCCGCGATCAGGAGGCCCACTGCCAGTCCATACCAGAAGGCAGTGGCTGCACCCGCCGTGGGCAGGGCATTCTCCCTGTTCGGGAAGGATGCAAGGAAGTTACCCTCACCGGCGAGCATGTTCACCATATCGTCAGCGATCGCTTCGAGGTCGCCGACCTTCTCGATGATGGGTGCAAGCGACTCACCTGCAGTGGTCACCACCCCGATCATCGGGTCGCAGACCAGTCCGTATTCGGGAAGAACCTGGACGTACATGTCAGTGTCCCTCCAGTTCGGGGATTGGCTTTGCATCGAGCCAGGCCGCCGCGTCGCGCTTGGAGAGCTCGATATACTTCGTGTAGGTATAGTACCAGCCGACCAGTGCCACGATCACGGAAACGAGCGCAGCCGAAAAGCTCAGGAACACCATGGACATCACCGCAGCGGTGATCATGGAGAGGAAACCGCACTCCTGGGCCAGGGTGAGCATCCTGTCCTGGGTCCAGTTCGGGCCGAGGCACGCGTTGAACGGGTGCTGGACGGCAATACCGCCGAGCATGAATGCAACCGCGATCAGAGAGCTGCCGATGAAGGATGCCTGGTAACTCGGCAGCGAGAGCCCGAGAATCGTCACGGAGCCTGCCGTCAGCGGGTTGAACTCAAACGACCCCGATATCATGGCTGCAAATCCCATGAGGACGAGTGCCCCGATGATTGCCATCTCGGTCAGAGACTGGATCATGACAGGGATCCTCATGTTCAGCACGTTGTTTGAGAGGAACCCAAGGACAGCACCGATGATCGCGGCAAGGACAACGGCGACGATGGGGGACGCCACGCCGAACTTTGTGGCAAAGAGCATGGCAATGACCCCCGACCCGAACGCCATCATCCCGGCGGACGGGACACCGGTACCGATACCGTAGCTGCACAGGTGCTTGATGGTGTGGCTCCCCCAGGTGATGGCGGCAACAGCTGCAAGTCCACCGAAGAACGAGAAGAGCTGCGTCCCGGTGAGGACATTCGCATAGGTCAGGTAGATGAAGATGACCGACGCGACGAGGCCTGCTGCCATGATGGTGTTGTGGGGAATTCCTCCCTCGACTACTTCAACCTTGACTGTCATTTTCTGCACCTCACATGGCCACGATCAGGATGGCGACCATCCCGCAGAGGGCTGATGCCACCGCGGAGGCGACGAGTGCCCGCGGGAACCGCTTGAACTTCGGGTCGTGGGGCCCCTCGATCGTCCCGGTGATGTTGTACGCCGTGAGAACGGCGTTGACGAGGAACATCCCGACTGCAAAAATCCCTGCAAGGCTGACTGCAATCGGCAGGACCTGTGCGGGGAGTGCTTTCATCATGCCGGGGAGTGCCTCCTTGTAGACATCGAGCAGCATGATGTAGATGAGAGTCCCGCCACCACCGCCAAGGAGCCCGCCGATGACACCGCCAACGTAGGAGACAAACGGCAGGCCGTGCCCTTCCGTCCCCTGCGACTTGTATTCAGTCTGTGTGTCACCGGTAATGGGGTCCTTTGCGACCTTCCCCGAGGCACAGGGGATACCCATGCCGAAGACATAGATGAAGGTCACGAACATGCAGGTGATGGCCATCATCAGGCCGCCACCGACTGCGCCGGTGATGACTGCGACAACGAGGCCCTGTTCAGCGGCCCATGCACCTCCGAAGAGGCCTGCAAGACCCGCACCGGCAGCAAGCATCGCGACACCGGTTGCGATGCCGGGTGCCTGTCCCATTGCGGCAGGCGCTCCGCCGACCGGGACGAAGTGAACCCCGAACGCGATCAGGAGCCCCCCGACGATAACCCCGATGAGGGCATAGAACATCATGCCGGCGCCGACAAGGAAGTAAGTCGCACCGACGATGACGAGCAGGAGGATGATGCCTGCAATTGTCGAGGGAATGTCCATTGCGGCTCCGGCCGCTGGTTTTGCACCAATGGCTGTCATGGTCTCACGATCCCTCCTTTGCAGGTTCACCGTATGGCCCGTAGTTCTTCCGTGCCCAGACCTCGATGTAACGGTCGATCACGGTGAACACCAGGATAATGATGATCCCGACGACTATTGCGCCCCAGCCTGCTCCGATCTTCTCAAAGATGACTGTACGCCAGAGCTCGAGGAACACGATCAGCCCGAAGCAGAGCCCTGAGGCGGGTCCGCCGAGCTTTGCCGAGAACCAGCCGTTGTCAAGCGAGTTCCTCTCGCCTGCTTCCGCATAGCGGACGATGTTCCCGGACGCTGCGATCGGGACGCCAGCCCCGAACTTCTGGGTCTGGTACTGGCGTTCCTTCCCATAGAACGGGTTTCCGGTCGCAGAACCGGCTGCGCCGAGGGCGATACCCCACACGAGCCCGAGCAGGGGCAGTGGGAAGGGGTGGCCGAGTGCGGCGTTGATCAGATGACAGATGGTCACGGTCGTGAATATGGCCACGAACGCGTGGGCCATGGTGACCGTGGTCATCGACTTCAGCACGTCGATGAAGACGGGCTGACCAAACTTCGACAGGCTCGCAATCCTGCCCAGGTACGCGGTTGTCGCGTACACGCCCTGCACGAATACGGCAAGGGCGCTGCCGAGCACGATGGCGAGTATCGGGTTGATCTGCATGGCCATGAATGCCCAGGCAAGACCGGCACCGAGTGCAACCCACAGGCCGTACGCCGGTGGTTCACCGGCGATAGCCTTGTTGAAGATGCGGTGGATATACCCCATCTGCGGAGCCAGCTGGACCTGGGAGTTCGGGTCACCCTGGGACCCGATATCAGATTCAGTGTTCTCCGCTGCACCGGCTACCGTGGCAAGAGCTCCTGCCAATGCAGTTATTCCAATGCCAAACACAATACTTTCCATTTAGCCTCCTCCCTGCGTGCGTAGAAGAGTGCACGAGAGTGTTCAATCAGCATTGCCACTCACATCGAGTACAAACCCTTTGTGGTTCATCTAACAGTCGATGATGGAAGAGTTAAAGGTTTCGAAATATTTGCTTATATACGCGATTAATATGGCGGAATCGACAAAAAAATGGTTTTACAGGGACTTTATGAATTATTATTTTAGTTAAGGAAAATGATTTTGTTTAGTGATTTCCGTCCTGCTGAAATGAGTCTGAATATCTAAAGAGCAGGTCAGTAACGGCCCGGATTTCAGATCCCTGTTTCTTTGACTCCTTCAGGTAGAGGTCAAAGATTTGATCAGTGATGACATGGAGCTGGGGTTTGTACATATCAGCCTCCATCATCAGGTCAAAACAGCGGGTCTCGGCAATGGAGAGACCAAGTGACCGATACTTTCCCTTATCCGGCTGGAAGAGGGGGTTTTCTTCCCTTGGCGTGCGAAGGACCAGGCGGCTCAGCGGAGTGCCCGGGATAGGTTCGGCAATACTGACAAAGACATCATCAAGGCACTGTTCCGCGATAAATTCCCTGCTTGCTGCATAATCCTCCTCTGTCTCGGTAGGGTACCCGACGATGAAACTCCCCGCGACTTTCAGTCCGTGGCTTCTGCAGGCCTCTATAGCAGCCTTGACCTGCGAGAGGGATACCCCCTTTCCCATCTGGGACAGGATCCGGTCACTTCCTGATTCTATCCCAAAAAAGACCCAGCCGATCGTATATTTACGGATAGCCTCAAGGATTTCATCCGATATGCAGTCAACGCGGATATCGGGTGCCGACACATTTGCACTCCCCATGATCCCGGCCATCCCGGAGAGGAGTTCGATGAAGGCATCGGGATTGAGTTTTCCAGCTGTATACCCGAAAAGTGAGCCTGTCCCCCCTGAGATCGAGATACGCCGGACACCTTTCTCCCTGAACGCTTTGACCTCAAGAAGGATGTCCTGTATTTTCCGGGAACGGATCTGGTGCCCGAAAAATCGCGGCACCTGGCAGAAGGTGCATGCACCAAGGCAACCCCTATGGCTTTCGATGTAAACATTCGCCCCCCGGATGTTCTGGGTATCGATGTCGTCCGGGATGAGGGGCAGGGGTCGGTCAAGTGCTGCAGGAAAGTCTGGATGAGTGACACAGAGACCTTTTTCAGTATTGTATGCGATACCGGGGATGTCAGGAGAAACTCCGTTCAATACGAGGGGGACAATGGCATTTTCTCCCTCCCCGACCACCACCGCGTCGATGCCAAGTTCCCCAAGGACCATCTCTGGTGCAGCAGAGACAGGACCCCCTGCATAGCAAAGGCCGCCTCTCTCCCTGTGGTGCTGAATGTATGACCTGATCCGCGGATCCAAGAGGTGCTGCGTAGAATAGAGGGAGAGGAGCAATATTTTTTCCGGGCAGGGTCCGGGAGACTTCACCAGGGTCACCCCTATTCCTGCATCTTTCAGGATCCCCCCGATGAGCATGGCCCCGTAGGTGTAGACCTCGGGGGAGAATATCCGGACCTGCTTTTGCATGATCTTTCCCGTGGTAATTACGTACAGTGAATTTGGCACGAAATGGAGATAAAAGGTGGTGATTTCGATGTGCCGCCAGCACGAATATGACTTTTAGTGGGAAATCTTCACTTCCCGGCTTCTTTGATGCGCCCGTGCCATTCCCCTGCGGAAAATACCAAAAAAAACATGAACGAGAACTTCCCTTGGGAAAATTCACTCGTGATCGCAGGAATGTCCATCGGTGTGATGGCAGCTCGAGACGCCAGGTACTACCCGGCCGGCGATGAAATCCTGGGCCACCCTGTCCACCGGCCCGCTTACCCCAAGGATTACCTGGATGCCGTGCTGCTGGAACAGCTCGACGGCTCTTGGCCCCATCCCGCCCGCGATCACGTGGGTCACCCCGTGGGAAGCCAGGAAAGGCGGCAGGATACCGGGTTGGTGGCCCGGACTCTCCAGTACCTCCCTGTGGAATATGACACCGTTCTCGACTGAATAGAGGGAATAGGTACTGCAATGGCCGAAATGCTCGGAGACTCTCGACCCTTCGCTTGCAATCGCGATCTTCACCGTCTCACCCCTGTTGCACCCAAAGCGGCAGCCAGCGGTGCTGCACCGCAGCGCCCAAACCCAATCCCGTACAGGGCTCCCTTTTTCAGGGGGCCGCGTCCATCAAATCCAGTCATCGTTGTCATCTCCCACGCGAGGAAACACGCGTGTAATAATTACTCATATGAGTATAATAGAGATAAACATGATGAAACGGGCAGGACCGGGGCCAGAACAGGAGTATCTGCACTCTGCCGGGAAATACGGCATATTGGACAATCAATTTGCACGGTAAAAAACTGACAGCCTGAATCGGGAGAAAAAAAGGAAGGGGGTGGTTTCTGACCTTACCGCGCGGGTATGATCAGGGAGCGCTCTCCGGCGGGCATGAACTCGCGGATTGCACCCTTTGCGAACTCGCGCCTGGGCTCTGCAAAGTCGAACTTGAGCGAGGGGTCGGCAAACGTGATCTTGATCAGCGGGTTGAGTGACCAGGCATCGCCACGGCCATAGTGGGCTCCACCGACGATAGCGGCGTACTCTCCCTGGTGACCGACGTTCATCGCGTAGTTCGGGTAGTTGGGCCCGCGGAGCTCTCCGACGGCACCCTCGTCGGGCCGGATGGCGAGCGAGTTTGCCGAACCGCACTGGTCCTGCAGGTCGTAGCCGAAGAACCCGAGACGGGACCAGCCTTCCTTGTGCAGGAGCATGCAGAGGTACCAGCCGTTTAAGCCGGCGTTGGAGTTCCCGGTTGCAATCGAACAGGACAGACCACAGGCGGCGGCGAGCACACCGGCACGCTGGGAACCACCGAAGTGGTCTTCCATGAGGGTCGGGAACTGCTCGTACTGCTCCATGCCATTGAGGGCCACCTCAGTCGTTATGTCGTTGACGACGTCCTGCGTCGGCTTGACCTTGTCCTTCTCGTTGGGGTTCTGCCAGTCGACTTTGTACTTCTGCTTGATGTAGTCCATCCCGTAGTAGGTGTATTCATCAAGGATGTTGTCGGTGTAGGCGGCAGTCGCATACTGCGTGAACCCGACACCGCCGGACATGTAGGAACCGAGCCAGATCTGGTCAAAGAGCATCGTCCCTGCACCCACGACCTCGAGGGAGGCGCGGGCGGGGTCGTGCGGGTACTTCCTGTCTGCCTGGACCATGTCGGCGAAGTGTCCGAACTTGATGCCTCCGGGCTCGTTCGGGCCACGGGCACGGCGGGCGGGCAGGATATCTGCCATCTGGATGACACCGGCGTGCTTTGCGGCGAACGCGAGGTCGGCCACAGCGGCCTCTCCGGCGCACATGCGGTATGCACCGATGAAGGACATGCCAAGCTGCATCGCAGACCAGCGGGAGGTGGTCCCACCATCACAGGTCCTCGAGACGATGGTCGGGATGTGGATGGCCTGCCACATGGACTTGCCGACAGCGGCCTTGAGCTGGGCAGCCTGCTTGGCCGGGAAGAGCTTCTCGACGTTGATCACGAACTGGGGCTCGAGGTCGTCGACCATCTCGTCGTCCCCGGTAAACACCTTGACGTAACAGTCGTCGACGAGGCCGGGGTGGGTCTCGACCATGTGCTCCTGGACCACGGCTGCACCGGGCATCGCGTGGTTGAGCACGTGGAGGTACTCGTTGATGGTCTCGGGGGTCACTTCCTTGCCCAGCCTCTTCTGGAGGGTCTGGTGGGCAAGGTCCATGTTGACGATGATCGTCCTGCGGATGTCGTCCCACATCTGCTGCATTGCAGCATTGTTGACGAAGTGCAGGTCGTCACCCTCGACGAATACGCCGGTCGTGGAGACCTCGTAGGTCATTAACTGGCGCTGCCCGAGGGGGATACCACCGAGGTGGCAGCGGACGGGGTCATACATGGAGATTCCACGGGCCATCTCCATTTTCTTGCCGGACTCCAAGAATTCCCTCTTCCTTGGGGACTGCTTGAGACCCTCGCGGGCGTAGACAACACTCGTTGACTGGGGGTCTTCTTTGAACTTTCCTTTCAGGGCCTTCAGGAAGAGCTTCTGGGTCCTCTCGATTTTTGCTTTTGCCATGTCAATCACTCCTCCGGCATGAAGCCGTACTTTGTCCTCAGGGAGTGGATTCTCTGCACCCACTCGATGTACTCGGCATCGTCACGGAAGGCAATCCCGCCCAGGGAGTGGTAGATCGTGGTGTGTGCCTTGAGCCACTTGTCGTCCATGGGCTTTCCGACCTTGACCTCCTTGTCCAGGGGCTCACCGATCTGGTTCTTGACGTACTTGACCATGTTGCCTTTCTTGTCAAGGACGCACCTCTGGAGCATGTCGAACATCATCCCGTCCTCGGCGAGGCGGAGGGAGTGTCCGTGCACGGTCGCACCGCGGATACCGGTGCGGGCCGGGTCGAAGAGTTCCGTGCTGACGAGTTCCTTTGCGTATTTTTCAAGGTCCCGCTCGCGGCACTCGACGATCTGGCGACCGGAGAGTGTGCCCGGGTCGACACCGCGGTAGCGGTAGGACTCAAGGTAGCTCCTCAGGTAGGGCTGTGCGGGGGCGAAGAACATCGAGTCAGTGAACTGGATGTAGCGGACGCGGTCCCCGTGTTTGGCACCGTCTGTCGGGGCTACAAGCTTTCTGACGGGGCAGTCAGGCTCCTGCTGCTCGGAAAGGGGCGGGTGGGCGGTCGGGTATGCTGCGCCGGGTGCCCTGTGCCCCATAAGCAGCACGATGTCTTCATCCGAGATGTCCCGGACCTTCTCCAGTTTGTGGCTGGGGTCCATGTACTTGCGCCTGTTCTCGGCGACGACCGTGGATCCCGGTCCATACTGTGGTTTGTATGCCATTTTTTTATCACTCCTAGTTTTTGATCAACCTCAATACTGCGTGAATGACTTCTGCCATCTTCTCCCGGGTCGGTGTCTGGCCACGGGTCACCCCGCTCACGATTGCCATCACGGTCCCCTTCGTCTTCACCTTGTCAGGGGGTGGCATCACGAGGGCGGTTTTGACGCCTTCCTTTGCGAAGTCCTCGAAGTCAACCGGAGCCTGGGACACGACGACCGCCCTTACGTCACAGGCCGCGAGGATGAAGCGGACCTTGTGGACCACGTGGGAACGGACGTTTCCATGGTGGAGGATGGCGACGCGGTGTCTCTCTATCTGGCTGACTTCCTTCTCGGTCAGGCCGAAGTACGCCCCAAGGACTGCACCGCCGATATTTGCCGCATCGGGTGGCACGCCTGAACCGGCGTTCAGGACAAGCGTGCTGATGCTGTACTCGACACCCTGCTGTCGGAGTGCAGAGGTGATATCGCACACGGGTTTTGTCACGTGGCGCCTCCCGGGGGACATCCCCACCACGATGACATCGGGGTAACGGCACTCGGAGATCGTGCCTCTCTGGGCGATCCCGCCACCTTTTCCCATACCCATGGCCTCCCTGCAGTCCACGACCTGGGTGACGCGTCCCATCGGCATGTTACTTGTTTCCCTGGAGGATGACAAGCCCGGACTTCCCCGGTTCTGTCAGCCCGACGATAGTCTTGTCGGCATCAGGCCCGTACTTGGCGTAGTCAACGAGTGACGGCTCGGTCTTCATGAACCTCCCCTCCTGGAGATACCACGAGAACTTGGTGATACCCTTCTCGCAGGCCTCCCGGATGGCAGGGATAAAGTCCCTGTTCTCGAGTTCGAGCACGATGTTCCCGACATGCACTTCCAGTTGCACGTCCTGGCCGGCAATTTTTATCTTCCTGCGCATTTCCGTGGGATTGGGCAGGCCTTTTGCCGGGCCATAGGGGACGGTGGCCGGGAGGCGGGGGCCATTCAGGATGACCCTCCGGACCCCCCCGGTGGCAATGATCAGGTTCATCACGCGCTCGACTGTCTCGGGGTTCATTAAGCGTTCCGACACGACCCTGACCTGAGGATATATGGCGTCTGTCATTCTTGCACGAGGACGTTACACTGCCTTTGCAACGGTCTGCAGTGGCTTCTTGAACTCATCCAGCTGCCCGAATGTGTCCTGGTAGACCTTCGAGGTCTGCTCGGGGCCAAACATCTGGGTTCCGGCATCAAGCGCACAGGCAACGCACACGCACGGGATACCGACTCCCGCTGCGTGCCTCGTCACGACGTGGTTGCCGTTGAACACACCGGGGCCTCCACCACCGTAGATCGAGTGGCTGAAGAAGGAGAACCCGACGGCAACCCCCATGACACGGCCGTAGTCACAGCCTGGGAGGCCGGTCTCGTGCTCGATGAGGTCATTGAAGTACAGCAGCGTGGAAGATACCGCCTGGGCGAACCGTCCGGCACCACAGTTGACCATCGTGGCTGCCATGGTACCTGCAGCGGTATAGGCGTTCCAGAGCATGGGGTCCTTTGTCTCGTAGAAGACGTACCCGCTCTTGCCCTTCTTTCCTGCCTTAATGACCTTGTCCTCGATGGCCCTCTCGACGGTACTCTGGACGACAGTACCAATCGTCCCTGTCTTGCCGTTTGCCTTGACGAGGTCGTAGACCATATTGTTAGCGTTGAGGCCCTGGTATGCATAGAGCAGGAGCTGGGCACGCTCGAACGGCCCGATTGCCATTCCCATCTCGAACTCGCCTGCCTGCTCGAAGGTGGCAGAGAGTGCAGCGGTCTGCATGGCATTCCGGTGTGTCATCATGGCCACGTGGTTGGCCGGGATGTTCCGGAGTGCGTATCCAAGACCCTCGTTGTTCTGGGGGATGGAGAGAACGGACACGATATTGCCGCCCTGCATATCCATCGTCTGCGGGTAGGCACCCCATACAGCGGTCTTGACGTAGGGAGCATCGAACATGCCGATCTTGTATTGCTGGATGATAGCGTAAGTCGTGGCCGCTGCAACTGCCGTTGATGCAGCGTCATACGTTGCCGCTGCGTTCAGGCGTGCGCTCGGGACCTCGACGAGGAGCATCTTGCCGCCGCCGACCTTCGTGATCTTGGTGTCGTCTCCCTTTGAAACGGCTACCATCTCCTTGATCTTGTCAGAAATGGCATCGACGTCCTTGAGGAGGTCAACCTTGAGGGACCTGCCCAGGATCTGGTTGTTCTTTCCGGCCATTGCCCCGGTCTTGATTGCGTTGTCAATACCGGCAACGTTGACGGCTACTGTCCTCTTTGTGAGGTCGATAACCTTCAGGATACCTGAATTTGTCAGGGGGCTTATCTTATCGAGTGCAACGCCACTCTTCAGGAGTTTTCCCTGGTCATCATACAGGTCCAAGGTGTCTTTGTATTTCGCCATAGTCTATCCTCATTAGTTACTGGTTTTAGTGTCGCGGTACGATACAGTTACTGAACGATGGCTTTCGCTATAATGAACACTGATGGTCAATGTCGGTCACTACTGCACGTCCCCTCACGGGACAATCTACTATATTGACTGTCTCCATAAAAGGTTTCTGTTTTGATTCTGGAAATTATTAATATAAAAGTAATTGGATAATAGCCTATTTTTTGGGAAAAGTTCAAATATTACACGGTTTTTCGCTTTTCCTTTTAAAGGTATTAATAAAAACAGCTATAAAAATATTACTTAAGTGATAAGAGAATTAATAAAAGTATGAAAACTATGTGCGCTCGCGGTGAAAAAAAGTTAGATCTTGAGGTATAACTTACCGTACACGATTTGGCCCTTTCTCTTGGGGTGCCTCTCGCCGGTGTCACCGTAGTAGAGGGCAAACTTTGACCTCTCCCCGTCGACCTCGACCTCCTCGTCCTGGACGTACTTGAAGCCCGGCATCATGACGTCGATGGTTCCGTAGACGAAGATCTCGCCCCCGACCATCTGGCCTCCCACCTTGCTCGGGGCATTGCCCTTGATGACTATCCTGCCACCTTCCATGTGGGTGCCCACGTGCACGTCGGTATTCCCGTGGACGATGATTGTCCCGCCGTTCATGAAATACCCGATATCGCTCCCGGCACTTCCCTTGACGCGGATGAGGCCGCCCTGCATGCCCCGCCAGTCACCGCGGTACGCGGCACCCAGGTAATCCCCGGCATTCCCATCGATGAGGAACTCGCCGCCCTTCATGCCGATGCCGGCAAATGAATCGACGTTGCCCTTGACGACGAGTTTCCCGCCCTGCATCCAGGCCCCGGTGTACATGTCCGGGCTCTGCTCGACGAGCACCTCGCCGGCGGACATCTTCATGCCGATGTACTTGACACGGCTGACGTCACCCTTGACGATGATCCGGGTGTCCGCCGCAGTGGCTCCTCCCTCCCCTGCGATCTCGAAATACTTGCCCAGGGTCGTCTGTTCACGTCCCTCGTAGGCATGCAGTGCCGCGATCTCGGAGGCCTTCTTCCCGGCAAACTTGTCCGGGGAGACGTTGTCAGCCTCGAGGTAGAGTTTGGGCTGGTTCTTCATTGTGATTGTTACAGTCTCCATCCATCCACCTCAGTGCGTTGCATCGACCTCGATCACGTGGGGGTTCGGGACAAAGTGCGAGGAGACATCGTAGTTTGCCTGCGTCACGCTGTAGTATTTCAGGAACTTGTCCCTGATGTCCCGCATGACCTGCGGGTTCTCGTTGACTTTCGCCTTGACCCAGAGCGTCCTCTTGTTCCCATTGCTCACGATCTCGCCATTTATGACGACCGGGACACCGGTCTTCATGACGTAGGCAGCAGCCGAGAAGGCCTTCTCGATGTCTTCCGGCTTGTGCGGTTTCTCCGGGTTGAAGTCATAGACGACGATGTCGGCATCCATGCCGGGTGCAAGCCCGCCGTACTGGTGGGAGAGGCCGAGTGCCTTTGCCGGGCCGGCACGGGTCATCTGGGCGATATCGTAGAGGGAAAGCTCGCGGTCGATCCCTGCGATGTGCGTGGCCTCGACCATCTTCGCACCGTGCTTGAAGGACTCGATCTGCTTCTTGCGTGCCTCGGCACTCATGAGCCACTTGATGATGCGTGGGTACCGGGTGAACGGCCCTGCGTTCGGGTGGTCTGTCGTGATGAAGCAGCGCATGGGGTCCTTTGCCATGAGTGCAAGCTCGAGCCCGATCGCCCACTGGATCTCGCAGACCTTGATGTCCGGGCTGTAGATATAGGGCACGATTCCTGCCGCTGTCTCGAGTTCCACGTCGACGTTTGCCCACTTGAGGTGGTTCAACTCGGTCAGGTGGTGCTCAAACGGCCCGTCGGCAGTCATCGTCGTGGTCTCGTCGAGCGTCACGCAGCCGGTGTCAATGGTGATGTTCTTCTGCTTGTTGACGTAGTCCATCACCTCCTTTGACTTGGACTCGAAGTTCGCCCAGCTGTCCCCTCCGTAGGAATGGAACTGGAGGTGCGTGGAGTGCAGGACCTGTTCACGCCCGAACTTGTTCTTTGCCCGGAACCCCTCGGCAAGTTTCAGGGTATCGAGGGTCACCGTGTAATTACCAGGGTTCCCGAGGCTGTTCTGGTGGATGTGCACCGAGTGCGGCAGCCCCAGGGTCTCGTTTGCCTCGATCAGGCCTGTCACGATCTCCCGCGGGGTGATGTCAAAGTACGGGACGGGGTCATCGATGGTGAGGCAGTTGAGGCCCCAGCCCCAGGCTTCCGTCCCGCCGGGATTCACGACCTTCACGGCGTATCCCTTCGAGGCCTCGAGGAGCCAGGAGATATAGGCGCAGGTATTCTCGATCTCCCTGTTCTTCAGGTACTCGAGGACAAACCAGTTGTTCCCGAAGACCGGGTATGCCCCCTCGTCGATGATGGGGGTGTCCTTGATCTCCTCGTGGACGTGCCGTGCGTAGAGGGGGGGCATTGCGGCTTCCATTGCCGTCGTGTACCCCATCCGGGCATACTCGTACCCCGTCTTGAAAGTGGTCGGGATCGAGAATCCTCCGGCCATGCGGCTGCTGGCACTCTTGGGCTTATAGGTGAAGAGCTTGTCCTCCGGCCGGTAGTTCCTGCCCTCGTTGACCTTCGGGCCGGCGATGTGGGCATGGATCTCGACTGCCCCGGCCATCACGGTCTTGCCACTGGCATCAACTGTCTTTGCTTTGGAGGAGACTTCCGTTGACTTGACGATTTTACCATCTTTGACCGCGATATCAGCCTTGTCCCCCTTGATCCCCTGGGTGGGGTCAAAGACAAAGCCGTTCCTGATGATGTACTCTGTCATCTACTTCCCTCCCATCAGCTGGTCGAGGCGGGCATTTACGCGGGTGAGGAACTCCACATCGGTGAGGACTCCCTCGGGCGGGTCAACGACCTTCCGGGCCTCTATCGGGACGTTGTCCATGCGATAGCAGTTGCCACCGACCTCGACACCCACGAATGCGACCGGGACATGGAGCTTCGAGATCTCTGATGTCGGTGTAATATGGGGGTCAACGCAGACCGAAGGCAGTTGTGCAATCTTCCTGACAGAACTGATCGGGAAGTGGGCTCCCGGGTCGCTCCCAAGGACAAAGACGGCATCGACCTCGCCCCTGCGGAGCAGGTCATTGGAGCTCGTCTCTCCCGGGTTGTACCGGGCGAACCCGCGGGACAGGTCGACGGAGAACGGGTACCCGAACTGCCATCCAAGGACCTGGCCCGACCCTGTGACGTTGTAGTGGCCCCGCATTGCCATAATGCTGAACTTCGTGAACTCGTTGAGGTCCTTTGTGAGCATGATGGCGTTGTCAATGTTGTGGTTCTTGGAGAGCGACTGGGTAACTCCCATGCCGAAGAAGATGATCCCAAAGCGCCCGCTCTTCATCACCTCGGCGCCCTCGATGATCTTCTCCCGCGGGATGCCGGCAACAGTCTCGGGGAGCGGTTCGTTCCGGAGGGCTACGCGGAATGCGGAGAGGAGCTCGAAGTCACGGCCCTGCTCGATTTGGTAGTGGTAATCCGCAAGTTTTGCGGTATCGGTCACCCTCGGGTCAACAACGATGACCTTCCGGTTCATGTGGCCCTTGTTGGTGAAGAACCCGCGGGGGAACACGGAGTAACGGGACTGGTGCCGGGGGTGGGCATGGCAGGGGTTGCAGCCCCAGAAGATGATCCGGTCCGCCCTGTTCTTGATCTCGCCGAGTGTGCAGCTCGGGATACCGACGTCCTGGACCGCGATCAGGGTCGTCCCATGGCAGACCGTGGCAGTATTGTCGACGATGGCCCCGACCTTCTCGGCGATCTCGTGCCCGACGCTCTGGGCCTCGCAGCTTGTAGAGCTCCAGCCGTACATCAGGGGCTTTTTTGCATTGTACAGCATCCGGGCAGTGTATTCCACGGCCTCGTCGTACGAGACCTCCTTGTAACTGCCGTCAGGCTGCTGCATCCGGGGCCTCTTGATCCTATCGGGGGCCTGGGCATGCATGAACTTCTCGGCCCCGATGGCACAGGCGTTGTAGATATCTTCTATCTTCTTTCCATCATCTGAGACAATAACCTCGAGGTCATCGCACAGGGTTCCGCAGAACGGACAGATAACGTCAGTCACAGACTTGGACATCAGGCTTCACCCCTGCATTTTTTCTGGACGAGCTGGACGGAACTGAGGACAGGCTCGTTCATTGCAGGTTCTACTTCGATCGGGACGCCCTTAAAAGTAGGCATCCCGGTAGAGTAGGTCCTGGGGTTGACGACCGAGTTCGCCCAGGGGCCCATGGGGATGTAGGCGAGGCCCGGGTGGGGACCCTGGGTGGCCTCCACGGCCTTGACAACAACGCTGCCCCACTCGCTCGTGACCCGGACGTTCGTCCCTTTCCAGATGCCCAGTTTTTTCAGGTCCGATGGATCCATCTCGATGATCCCGCAGGCTTTGGTGTAGGCGTCTTTCTCCTTGCCGCCTTCCATGGCCACACCCTGCTGGATGGTGCGGCCCGAAATCAGGTTCAGTTTCAGTTTGGCCAAGGTAGATCCCCCGGGAATCAGCGCCCGATCTCTTTCAGCGGGCTGGGGCCAAGGCTCGTGACGGTATCGACAACGTCCTTTACCACCACGGCCCACTTGGCACCCTCGGATGCGGAGACAAATGTCATGCGCAGCCGCTTGTCCTCGAGCCCGATGTTCCTGAGCAGGCTCTTGAGTATGAACATCCTCTTTGCCGCCTTGTAGTTCCCTTCAAGGTAGTGGCAGTCACCAAAGTGGCAGCCGGAGACAAGGACACCGTCGGCCCCGTCCACGAAAGCCTTCAGGATGAAGAGGGGGTCGATCCTGCCGGTACACATCACCCGGATGATGCGGATGTCGGGAGGGTACTGGGTGCGGGCACTGCCCGCAAGGTCCGCTCCCGCGTATGAACACCAGTTGCAGATGATGCCGAGGATCTTCGGTTTCCACTCCTGGTCGGCCATTACTGTTCACCTCCGAGGAGGAACGCATCTATCTGGGCGACGATCTGCGGTGTGGCAAAATGCTGCATCCAGATGGCGCCGCCAGGACAGAACCCTCCGCAGGTCCCACACCCCTTGCACTTGGCCTCAGTGACCTGCATGACCTTCCTGCCCTCCTTCTCGACGAGGGAGAGTGCCTGGTAGGGGCAGAGGTTCACGCACATCCCGCAGCCGGCGCACTTCTCCTCGATGCACTGGGCAAAGTAGGGCTCGAGCTCGACCTCACCCATGTGGATCGGGATACTTGCCGCGGACGCCGCACCTTCGGCAGAGGCGACGGTGTCTGGGATGTCCTTTGGCCCCTGGCACACGCCGGCGAGGAAGACCCCGGCTGTCGTCGTGCCGCAGGGGTTCAGCTTCGGATGGGCCTCGAGCAGCCAGCCGTCGAGCGAGCACGAGACACCGAAGAGCTTGCGGGTCCTGTCAGTATCCGCAGAGGGCTGCACTGCAGCCGCAAGCACGACCATATCGACCTCGAGCTTCATGGGGCGGTCGAGCAGGGTGTCGTCAGCCATGACGTACAGGTTCTTTGTTTCAGGGTCCTCGAGGATATTGGAAACCCTGCCACGGATGAACTTGGCCCCCTCGTCCTGGATGCGGTAGTAGAACTCCTCGTACATCTTCCCGAAGGACCGGATGTCCATGTAGAAGATGTAGGGCTGGCAGCCGGGGATCTTCTCTATGATCTGGTGGGCATGCTTAAGGGAGTACATGCAGCAGAACCGCGAGCAGTAGGGCTTGCCCACTCCCGTGTTGTCACGGGACCCCGCACAGAGCAGGAATGCGACCTTCTTTGGGGTCTTTCCGTCGCTGGGGCGGACTAGGTGCCCTCCGGTGGGACCTGACGCACAGATGAGCCTTTCGAACTCAAGGCTCGTGACAACGTTCTCGAACTTCTGGTACCCCCACTCGTCCTTCTTCTCGATGGGGAAGATATCGTACCCGAGTGCAAGGATTGCTGTCCCGACCTTGACCTTGACGAACTCGTCCTTCATCTCGAGGTCGATTGCCTTCTTCTCACCGCATGCCTCGACGCAAAGGCCGCATTTCACGCAGCTGTCAAAGTCCACGGTGTAGATGAGGGGCACGACCTGGGGGTGGTAGATGTAGATTGCCTTGCGGGGCTTCATCCCCATCTCGAAGGGGTTTGGCTTTATGACGGGGCAGACCGTGTCACAGTCACCGCACCCGTTGCAGCCACCGCCCACGATCCCCCGTGCCTCGGCCTCTGCCGGTGTCAGGACACCGCGGGCCTTCTTCCGGATGGTCACGTCAAAGTTCCCGATGTACCCCTCGACCTCCTCGATCTCGGAATATGTCATCAGCTCGATGTTCGGGTTCCTCCCGACGTCCACCATCTTGGGCGTGAGAATGCACTGGGAACAGTCGAGTGTCGGGAATGTCTTGTCCAGCTGCGACATGCGGCCGCCGATTGTCGGCGACTTCTCGACAAGGTAGGTCTTGATGCCGGCATTGGCAAGGTCAAGCGCTGCCTGCATCCCGGCAACACCTGCACCGACGACGAGGGCAGCCTTCGTCACGGGCACGCTCTTTGGGACAAGGTCCTGGAGGAGTGCAGCCTTGGCGACAGCGATCCGGATGGCATCCTTTGCCTTTGCGGTTGCACCCTCGCGGTCATGCATGTGCACCCAGGAGCCCTGTTCGCGGATATTAGCCATCTCGAAGCGGAAGGGGTTGAGGCCACCCGTCTTCGTGGCAGTCCTGAAAGTGGGCTCGTGGAGACGCGGGGAGCACGCGGCGACAACGATACCGGTGAGTTTGTGCTCCTTGATGCCTTCCTCGATCTTCTTCTGTCCCGGCGTGGAACACATGTACTGGTAATTGTCGACGTGTGCCACGTTCGGGAGAGTCTTTGCATATTCCTGGACGGCAAGGATGTCCACGGACCCGGCAATGTTTGTCCCGCAGTGACAGATGTAGACACCTATCCGTGCCCCTTTTCCGAGTTCCTTGTCAGGGGATGTGGCAGCGGGTGCGGGTGTGGCCTTTGATACAGGCTTCTTGGTGTCCTTCTTTGCAGCAGGCTCTTTCCTGGTTTTCTTTTCAGCCATTTTCCACCTCCCTTCAGAGCACCTTCTTCAAGAACGGCTCGCAGCTGATTGCATGCAGGTCGAGGGCAAGTTCCTGGGGTGTCATTCCCTGGGCGAGGCCCAGCAGTTCGCAGTAGTGGAGCACGGGCAGGTCGTACCGAACGCCGAATTTCTCCTCTATCTCGATCTGTCCGCGGTCAAACTGGAGCTGGCAGAACGGGCAGACCTCGGTGAGGGCATCGACCCCTGCCTCCTTCAGGTTGATCATCTTCTCGTTTGTGATGTCCAGGGAGTGCACGAGATCGTACCCGCGGACACCGCCACCGGCACCGCAGCAGAGCATCTTGTTCCTGTATTCAACAGGCTCAGCGCCGAGGGCCGCGACCATCTCCTCTATCCAGGTCGGGTGCTCGGTCGTCCCAAAGTGCCTCTCTTTCTTGGGTTTCATCAGGTGGCAGCCATAATGGACGGCAATGCGCGTCCCTGCCAGGGGGACCTTCACGCTGTCGCGGATCTTGTCAACGCCCACGATCTCGGGGTCATAGAAGAGCTCGGCGAGGTGCCAGACGTCGATAGTCCCCTTGAACTCCATGTCGATGCCCTTGAGGACCTCGTTGACTCCCTCGCGGAGTTCCTTGTGTTTCTTGAGTTTGTGGTTGACCTCCCAGATGGACTTGTAGCACCCGTTGCAGATCAGGGCGATATCCTTCTTCATCTGCTCGGCGAGCACGAGGTTCCGGGCTGCCATGGCATACCAGATATTGAGATCAATTGACCCAAATGCGCCGGGAGCCGGGCAGCAGCTTGCCCCTTCAAGGTCAAGGAGCTTGATGCCCAGTTTTTCTGCCGTTTTGTAGGATGCAGCCTCTGCACCGGGGTACCGGTTGGGAGCAATGCAGCCGAGGAAAAATGCATATTCACGCATGGCTCCTCACCCCTCCCTCTCCTTGATAATTTTGTCTGCTCTTTGCTTGAGCCCAAAATAATCAAGAATGTACTGGATTCCCTTCACGTATTTCGGAAAACCATGTGTGGTCGGTGGTTCGGGGTTGAGCCCCAGTTTCTTCCGGGCTGCCCGGTTCACGTCGTTATTGGGGACACCGTGACCTGTCGTATAAATGGCCTGCACGGTCTTGAGGAAGTTGACAGGAACGATATCCCGTTTTGCCGCAAGGTTCCTCATGGCCATGATGACGTCTGTCGGGGCGATGTCCCGCGGGCAGCGGTCGGTGCAGCTGTAGCAGGTCGTGCAGAGCCAGAGGTCCGGGTCGGTGAGAGCCTCTTCCTCCAGCCCGAGGAGCGCACGGCGGACGAACTTCCGGATGCGGTAGGAGCTGCGGGGTGCAGAGGGGCAGGACGCGGTGCATGTCCCGCACTGGTAGCACATGTGCGGGATGGTCATTGAGATCTTCTCGACGGTCTTCGTGAACTGGGGATTCGTATCCTCCTCGTAGAGGCGGGTATCCCTCAGTTTCTTCTCGAGTGGTTCGGGGTATCCTTTTGTTCTGGCCATGTATGGTACCTCACGCCTTCTCCATCATCTTGAGCTGGACACTCCCGGGAGTCTCTTCTTTTACTTTCGACGTCCGCGGAGTGCAAAGCTTATCCTTGATCTTCTTGAAGAGGTCCGTCTCCTTGCCCTTTATCCTGATGCCAGTCCGGTGCAGCCTGATGATGTCCTCGCCGGGACAGGCGTTCACGCAGGCGCCGCACAGGATGCAGTAGTCCTTGTTCACGGCAATGGTTGGCTCGACCTTGCCCTTCATCTCGCTGGCCTTGACAGGAGTGGGCAGGTAAATGGCATTTGCCGGGCAGACCTCAACGCACGTCGAACAGCCGCCAGGGCACTTCTCGGGGAAGAACTCGATCTCACCCTCGAAGAGTTTCTCAACGGTGATGGCCTCGGTCGGGCAGTTCCGCGAACACCAGGTGCATGTGCAGCACATCTTCTGGTCGATGTCCACCTGGCCGGGGAGCTTCTTGCCCTCGATGACTTCCCGCTCGACGGTGATGCATTCCTCCGGGCAGAGCTCGACGCACACTTTGCAGGCATCGCAGCGGCTCTCGTCCCAGACGACTTCACCCTCGACCTTCCCTGTCTCTGGCGTGAACGGCTTGTGTTTCACCGTGATTGCCGGGCAGACTGCCCCGCATATCCCGCAGAGGGTGCACTTTTCGTCGTCCACCTTGAAGGTCGTCTTGCTCTTGAGGGCTTCCTGGCGTTCCTTTCCGCCTTCCCCGGCCCCCTCGTATACCGGGACGTCACGGACGATAGCATCGCGGGGACAGACTTCGTCGCAGATCGTGCAGCGGACGCACTTTTCGTCGTCGATATCTGCGACCATGTCGTACTGGGGGAATCCTTCCTTCTCCACGATGGGGAGGCGCTCTTCGCCATCGATCTTGAGGGTCAGCGCGTTGAACGGGCACATGACAACGCAGACGCCACAGTACGAGCACTTGACTTCGTCGATATCGACTGGGGCGGCATAGCCGACTGCCCCCCTCCGGGTTGCGCCGACGAGCCCGATTGCAATGGCCTCTTCAGGGCAGGCCTCGACGCAGATCCCGCACCCGGTGCAGACCTCGGAATTGAGTACGAGGTTGTTGACCTGCTGGAGGAGCCTCTGCTCGCAGATGACGTTGACGCCATCCCGGGTCTTCTTGAATTTTGGAAACAGTGTCATTGGGTATCCTCACGATTCTCCTGTAGTCACACGTTCATACCTTGGCCTCACGGGGCACTGCTCCACGGCCTGCCAGCCGTATCACATCGTGCGGGCAGGCTTCAACGCACACGCCACAGCCGGCACACAGTTCCTGCTTGAAATCAAGAACCATTGCCTTGCCATGCTTCACCTTGTAGATCTTTTCATTGGTCACTGGGTCTACGGTGAATAACTCGAGTGCATCAACAGGGCATGCCACCACACAGTTGTTACAGCCGGTACACCGGTCCATGTTCACGTGCAATGCAAATGCCATTCTTTTTCACGCACCAGCTTTCAATCGATTGAAAAATCGACTAAAAAAACAATGGTAAACGTATATAGATAAACCTGTCTGATTTTTCCGAAAGGACGAACCCCCGCCGCGCATTTAACGTTAAATAAAAATTTTTAACATTTTATCGTGTTAATTAAAAATTGAAAAAATAGCCCGTATTTTGCAGCGTTTTCACGGAGGGGATTCGGTAAAAAAGTCAAATAAAAACGTTTATCTTCCTCATTACGAATGGTGAAGAAACTTTTATCCACCCCCTGCAGGGTCTTCCTTCTCCCGCACCTTTCGTGGTTTCCCGGGGTCCTTCGGGAGAGCTCTTGAGGACACGTATTTCGAAAATTTCTTCTTCCATCATCTTTGTACACCTTGTCCATACGGAGAATTCTGTCATGCAACTGAACGGAGTGACCATTGACAACACGTACGCGGAAGCATTTCCGACCTGGATCGCCCGCGTCATCATAACTGCAGTGACTCTTGAATGGGCAAAGAAGGCTGCGACCGAAGCCACGGGATTCGCAACCTCTGCGATCGGCTGTCCCTGCGAGGCGGGAATCGAGTGCGAGCTCTCACCGGATGAGACGCCGGACGGAAGACCGGGTGTGTCTATTCTCATCTGTGCGGCAAAGAAGAAAATAAAGGAGCAGTTGATCGAGCGGATTGGTGAATGCGTCATTACCTCTGCCACCACCGCGGTCTTCGACGGGCTCCCCCAGGCTGCGGAGAAGGTCCCGGTCAAGCTCCATTTCTTTGGCGACGGGTACGAGTACAAAAAAGAGGTGGGAGGAAGGCAGGTATGGGCAATCCCCATCATGTCAGGTGAATATATCGGCGAAGAGGAGTTTGGGATCGTCAAGGGAGTTGCCGGGGGCAACTTCTTCGTGATGGGCGAGAACCAGATGGCAGCCCTCATGGGTGCCCAGGCGGCATCGGACGCGATTGCCGGCGTGAAAGGAGTAATCACGAGTTTCCCGGGTGGCATCGTAGCCAGTGGCTCGAAGGTAGGATCGAACAAGTACAAGTTCATCCCTGCAAGCACGAACGAGAAGTATTGCCCCACTCTGAAAGATAAAGTCCCGGACAGCAAGATCCCTCCAGGGGTCAACGCGGCATTCGAGATTGTGATCGATGGCCTCGATGAGAAGGTGGTCGCAGAAGCCATGGCGAAAGGTATCAGGGCAGCAGTCACGGTTCCCGGCGTGAAATTTATCAGCGCGGGGAACTTTGGCGGAAACCTTGGCCCCTACAAGATTGAACTCCATAAAATCCTTTGATCTTTTTTCTATACGCAAATCGCGTATGCAGGCCCGGCGGCCAATCCCTAACGCAGGAATTATTTTTCCCTGGTTAACCCCGATCTCCATTCCAGCCCCAACACTGCAGGCATATCTGGAGATACCGGCAAGCCCCCCCGAGTTCCGGGGAAAGGATCGAACCATATAAATACATAACTGCCGGATATCTTGTTCACGAAATTTTCGGTGACAAAATGACGAAAGCTCTCTCTCTCTCCGGGCCGGCGGGGATGGCGGAGTAATGGGACGAGACGATTCCCCCCTCAAAGACCCCTACGTCATCCGTTATCCCGAGATCGTGGTAGTGACCGATACCAAAGGGCAGCGCGTTGAACTCGTGGAGTTCTTCGAGTGCACGGGAGGTGCCATGTGGGTGCAGGTGCACTATGCAAAGAGCCCGCTGGTCCGCTCCGTCCGGACAGTCGGGTCAAGTACCCGGTACATGCTCTCGCCGGGGAAGGTCGACCTTGAGCTCGAGGGATCACGGTTCCCCGCCGGCATTGCGGGTGTCGAGGTCGGGAAGGACGAGGTCGCCATCTCCTATATCGGCCTTGGCGGGGGGGGTGTCGGCGCATCCGGCTGCCGTTCCCTCGCGGGGGGTGTTCTCCGGTCGCGGTGTGACCCCTCGGGAGGGGGGAAGAAGGCGGGGGCGACGATATGGCTTCCCCGGCGGGAACGAGTCCTCATCGGTGTTGACGATACCGATACGCCGGAGGAGGGAGCCACGTGGACACTCTGCCACAACATTGCCCGGGCTGTCCAGGACGAGGACTCCCGCTACCTCTCGCATACCATCGTCCAGCTCTTTCCTGTGCCGTACCGGACAAAGAACTGCGTGGCCGTTGTCTGCGAGTTTGCATCACGGGACCCGGACAGGCTCGTCTCGACATTCGCACACCACCTCTCTCGCCACACCCTTTCCCCTGAAACAGGTATGGCAGTCTTCCGGGGCTTTGACCCCGCCACCCTGCTCGGGGAGTTTGCGTGGGCGGTCAAGAGGGGCGAGGTGAGCCGTGAGAGACTCGATGCCCTCAAGAAAGGAGGCCTTGACTGCATCATGGAGGGAAGGGGGATCATCGGTGCTGCGGCTGCCATCCCCTTCTACACCCGTTACCAGGAGGCGCTGTCCCTGTGCGATGGATGGAGCTGAAAGCTGATCTCCTCTCCATCGGGACAGCAAGTCTCGGGGGAGAACCTGCCGGAGACTACGTCGCCCTTTCAACGGCCGGCCCGGGTGCAGGAGGCCCGGGCTCTGTCTTTTTCGCCGAGGGGGGGAAGAGGGTCCGGCTCACCCTTGACAGCGCGAGCCCTGTGCGTATCATCCATCGGGGAGGGGGAGATGCCGTGCTCGAGTATGGTGGTCACCACGTTGAAGGGAAGATTGAGCCTGTCGCCCTCCACTGCCCCCGCCAGGCCTACCTGACGGTGAGCAGCGGGTGCATGTTCTCGTGCCGGTATTGCAGGGTCCCGGCCGAGCCCCAGCGGCGGAAGACCATCAGAGAGATAGTGGAGATGGTCGGGAGGGTAGCAGACCGCGTCGATGCCATCTCCCTGACGAGCGGCGTGATGGGGTCCGTGGAGGAAGAGGAACGTTACGTCCTTGAAGTGGTCCGCAGTCTCCGGCAGTTCTCCCTCCCCATCGGGGTCTCCATATACCCAACGCCAGGGACGCCGGAACGGCTCTTCTCCCTCGGGGTTGCAGAGGTCAAGTTCAACGTCGAGACGGCAACCGACCGGCTCTTTGCCCGGATGTGTCCCGGGCTCTCGCGGGACGCCATCTGGGACGCTCTCTCCCGGTCCGTGCCCCTGTTCGGGAAGAACCACGTCTTTTCGAACCTCATCATCGGGCTGGGAGAGACCGACGGGGAGGTCGCGGCGTGCATCAGGGAGCTGACCGGGAGGGGTGTCATCCCCATCATCCGTCCCCTCACGCCGGCAGCAGGGTGCAGCAACCTCTCCCGGCCCCCGCGGGAACGACTCCTCGCGATCTACCGTGTCCATGCAGATGCCCTCCGGGACGCGGGCCTCGATCCCCGGAATGCGATCTCCATGTGTGCTGCCTGCACGGGCTGCGACCTCGTCCCCGGGAGGGATGATACGTGAAAGGAGAAGAAGCCCTTGCGGAAGCGATCCGGACCGCGACCGATCGGCAGTACTCGGTCCCGGGTTACCCCATCATAAGGCTTTCTGCGTTGTGCGGGGGAGAGATGGTCGTCAACGAGAAGACAGGCCTAGAGTACGCCCTCGGGGACTCCCTCGCGGGCAGGCGTGCCGCGCTGGTCGTGAAGAACGTCGGGGTGAACGCCTGCGTCGATCCCCTCGTCCAGGCCACGGCCCAGGGGCTCATCGGCGGCGTCCTCCTCGTTGCCGGGGACGACCCGGCAGCAGTCGGGTCCCAGACATCCCAGGACTCGCGCATCATCGGGGAACTGGCCGAGATACCCGTGCTCGAACCTGGCCCCCCGGACTGTTTCCTGGCAGTAGAGGCGGCGCTCCAGGCATCCGAGGAGTTCTCGCGGGTCGCCATGCTGCGCGTGACCCCGGCTCTCCTCGAGGCAGAAGTCACCGGCAGCCCCGCCCGCCGTTCAGAAAAGAGGGGTCGGCTCACGGACAGGAGCTACACCATGCACGGGAGGGTGACGGCATCCCGGATGGTGTTTAGGAAGATGCAGGAGTGGTCGGACCGCTCGTCCCTCAATACGTGGAAAGGCCGGTCCGCAGGGATAGGACCGGTCCCCGGTGAATCGAGGGTCGTGACTGTCTTTCCACCCCCTGCCCGCCTGGCCGAGTGTTTTCCGGTGGGAGAGGTGGGGTTGCCGTTTTCCGCTGATCACTGCCGGCACCGGTTCCTTCCCCCAACAGGGGAAGAAGAACCCGAGACCCTCGAGAAGAGGGGGTATTACCGGACGTTCTGCCGCGACTGTCCGTATAAGCCGGTCATCGCCCTGATGAAGGACGAGGGCATGAAACCGGTATGCGATGCCGGCTGCGTCGTCATGGCAATGAATCCGCCGTACCGCATCGGCGTTGCAAGTTACGGGATGGGATCCTCCATCGCGGTAGCAGCACGGAGCACGGGGGTTGCACTGACAGGTGACTACGCCCTCCTCCACAGCGGGCTCAACGCCCTCATCGACGTGTATGAAAAGGGTCTCCCCCTGCTCTGCGTTGTCCTGGACAACCGCTGTGCAGCAATGACGGGGAAACAGCCCTCGATCCCGGTCGAGCGGTATATCGGGTGGGCACGGCCGCACTTTGTTGGTGCATCAGAAATCCCACGGATCCGGGACCTCTTTCGCACGGCGGACCGGCCCGGTGTCATCGTGATCAGGGGAGAATGCCCGGAGGGACAGGACCATGAAATCGTGGCATATCGAGATATGTGATGTTACCCTCCGCGACGGTGAGCAGACCCCGGGGGTCTCGTTCACCTGCGAGGAGAAAGTCAGGATCGCTGAAGTCCTCGACCAGATAGGAGTAGAGGTCATCGAGGCCGGTTTCCCGGCGACCTCGAGCTATGAAAAACGGTGCGTAAGCAGTGTGTCAGCTCTGGGACTCAACGCACGGATCTGCTGCCTGGCAAGGGCCAGGAAGCCCGACGTGGACGCAGCAATTGACGCAGGGGTTGACATGGTGAGCATCTTTATTCCCACGTCAGAACTCCACGTCCGCCACAAGTTCCATGCCCCGCGGGAGAAGGTCCTTGCCGATGCCCTCGAGATGGTGGACTACACCCACGACCACGGCCTCCAGGTCCGGTTTGCCGCAGAGGACGCCTCGCGGACTGATCTCCCCTTCCTGCTCGAAGTCTACAGGCAGGGCGAGGAGCATGGCGCCGACCTCCTCTCGTTTGCTGACACGGTCGGAGCCCTCACCCCCCTCGAGATGTACAGGACGATGAGGAAGATCGTGAGGGCGATTAAAAAGCCCCTGTGCGCCCACTGCCACAACGACATGGGAATGGCCACGGCAAACACCATTGCAGCCGCCCAGGCAGGTGCTTTCCAGCTCCATACGACAGTCAACGGCATCGGTGAACGGGCAGGGAACGCAGCCCTCGAGGAGGTCCTTGTCGCCCTTTACATGAAGGGAAATGTCAGGCACTACGACCTCTCGCACCTTGTCACGCTCTCCGGCATGGTCGCCCAGTATTCCGGCATTCCCATCGACAAGCTCAAGCCGGTGGTCGGTGACCATGCCTTCCGGCACGAGAGCGGGATCCACATCGCGGCGATCCTCGAGGACCCGGAGACCTACGAGTACTTCCCGCCCACCCTCGTGGGCGCGACCCGGAAGTTCACGCTCGGGAAGCATACCGGGAAGAAGGCGCTCGAGCACGAGGTCGCACGCCTCGGGTACTCTTTACCGGAAAAAGACCTCTGCCGCGTCCTTGAACTTGTCAAGGACAGGGGCGAGAAAAAGGTCGAGCTCACGGATGAGACCCTGATCGACCTGATCAAGATGGTCATGGGGGGGCCGCCGCTGTGAGCACGCTCTCCGAGCGGATCCTTGGTGCCGAGGCCGGGAGTTACGTGGACTGTCCGGTGGACCGGGCGTATGTCCATGACGGGACGGGGGTCCTCACGCTCGAGGCCTACAGGGCCATGCAGGCCGAAAAGATAGCCAAGAGGGAAAGAACCTACGTTCTCTTTGACCACATCGTACCTGCAAACAACTCGGTGACAGCCGGCCTCCAGCGTGACCTGCGTGCATTCGCCCGCGAGAAAGGGCTCACCTTCACGGATGTGGGGGAGGGTATCTGCCACCAGGTTATGGCCGAGGGCATCGCACTCCCCGGTGAGATTGTGGTTGGTGCCGACTCGCACACGTGCACCCTCGGGGCGTTCGGGGTCTTTGCCACCGGGGTGGGGGCAACCGACATGGCTGCAATCTGGGCGGACGGCGGGACGTGGTTCCGCGTGCCCGAGACCATTGCCATCTCCCTCTCCGGCTCGCTCAGGGAGCCTGCAGAGGCAAAGGACCTTGCCCTCACCTACGTGGGCAGGCTCTCGATGGACGGGGCAACGTACAGGGCCATCGAGTTCGTGGGGGAGGGCGTCAAGTCCCTCTCCATGGACTCACGCATGACCGTTTCGAACCTTGCCGTTGAGACCGGTGCCAAGGCGGGTCTCTTCTACGCCGACAGGACCACGTGCACCTACCTCCGCGAATTCGGACACCGTGTGGAACCCCAGGTCCCCGAAGAGTGCCAGTACGAGCAGACCCTCCATCTCGATCTCGGGGAGATAGTCCCTGTCGTTGCCGTGCCACCGCGGGTGGACACGGTCAGACCCGTCGAGGAGCTTGCCGGGCTCTCCATTGACCAGGTATTCGTCGGCACGTGCACGAACGGGAGGTACGAAGACCTGGAGAGGTTCGCCCGGCTGGTCCTGGGCCGGAAAGTTGCCGTCCGTACCCTCGTGGCACCGGCGTCACGGAGCGTTCTTGCCAGGGCGGCGAAGACCGGTATCCTGTCATGGCTGCTCGAGGCCGGGTGCACCATCCTTCCGCCCGGGTGCGGACCGTGCCTCGGTGCCCACCTGGGGGTCCTCGGGGAAGGGGAAGTCTGCCTCTCGACGGCAAACAGGAACTTCAAGAACAGGATGGGTGTTGGCGGGGAGATTTACCTGGGATCTCCGGCAACAGCCGCCGCGAGTGCCCTTGCAGGGTGCCTGACGGTGCCGGGGGAGGGACGATGAAAGTCGAGGGACCTGCCCTCTGCCTGGGTCCGGACATCGACACCGATGTGATCATCGCCGGGCGGTACCTGCGCACGAAAGACCGGTCGGTATGGGCAGCCCACGTCTTCGAGGACCTTGATCCGTCCCTTGCCATGCGCCTCCCGGGTACAATCATCATCGCGGGTAAGAACTTCGGGTGCGGGTCATCACGGGAGCAGGCGGCAATAGCGCTCAAGGAGGCCGGAGTCCGCTGCATCATTGCCCCCTCATTTGCCCGGATATTTTTCCGCAACGCTGTCAACATCGGGCTGCCCGTCCTCGAATGCAGCTGCCCGTGCAGGGACGGTGAGCATGTCGCTGTCGACCTGGGAGGAGGAACGGTCCTCGTCGGTGGACGGGTATTCCCGACCCGCCCCCTCTCACCCCGGATGCAGGAGATCCTCTCGGCCGGGGGGCTTGTGGAGTACTGGAGGAAGAGACGGTGATCTTCCCCCGCGAGTGCAAGGTAATCGGGCGGGCCGGGGGTCGTCCCTGCGGCGACAGGGTCTACTTCCTCTCGCGTTACATCCTCCGGGACACGGGAGAAGGCATGGAACTCCTTGAGGTGACCCCGGACCCGGCAGCCCAGGGAATGATGCGACCCGTGAAGGAAGCCCGGGTCCTTGCGCACGCCGGGGAGGTGAGCATGTACCCAAAAAAGGTCCAGATCCACAACAGGGCCCTCCTCGTGCAGCTGGCATCCGAGAGCGGGAAAAGGTGTTGCGTCTTCTTCGGGCACGATGAACACGTGACCTTCGTCCTAGACCCGGACCCCGGGGCATTCACCAGAATCCATGTCTATGATGTCGTCCCCCCCCGCCCGTCCCTCTCCTCAACGATCCGTGACCTCGAGGAGGCCGGGATGTTCGGTCACCTCGATATCAGGTTTGTCCACTCCCTCCAGGACATCTCAGAGGTCGAGGCAGACGTCTACCCCTGCCGGGCGGCAGGGTTTGGAAGGACCCTTGACAGTGACCCCCTCACAGGGGGGGAGAGGATCGCGGGGTGCCTGACGGGCTCGCAGCTTGCCCGCGAGTGTTACGGGCAGGACTTTTCACTCATTGATATCTGCCCCCTGCAGAGGGTAAAGGACGAGCCGTTCATCACGCGGTGCTGCAGGAAGGAGCGGGAGGGCCTGCGGACGGTCAACGGGAAGAGGGGGGTCGTCGTCCACTGGGGGGCAGGACCGGGAGAGATCTACAGGGCTGTCCTCCGGCTCGTTGAGAACGGGGGCGTGCCATGAAGATAGCGGTTGTCGAGGGCGACGGGATAGGGCACGAGGTGATTCCGGTTGCACGGAGGGCGCTCGAGGTTCTCCGACCGGATTTTGAGTTCTTCCCCGTCGAAGTCGGGTACGGGAAATGGCAGCGTTGCGGCCAGGCCATGACAGAAGAGGACATGGAGGCCCTCAAGTCGGCGGATGCAATCCTGTTTGGGGCAATTACCACTCCCCCCGATCCCGACTACCGGAGCGTCATCGTGCAGATACGAAAAACCCTTGACCTCTACGCCAACATCCGGCCCGTCTCTGGCAAGGGTTTTGATATCATCATCGTCCGGGAGAACACGGAAGGCCTCTACTCAGGCATGGAAAAGATAGAGAAAGACTCTGCCTGCACGGTCCGCTGCATCACGCGAAAGGGGAGCGAGCGGATTGCCCGCTGCGCGTGCCGCCTTGTTAAGTCCCGCCGCGAGCTCACCATCGGGCACAAGGCCAACGTCCTCAAGTCCGACGTCTTCTTCCGCGATATCTGCATCGCCGAGGCCCAACGTGCAAACGTCCCCTTCCGCGAGTGCTACATCGACGCCCTGTGCCTGGATATCCTCCAGCACCCTGAGAAGTACGACGTCATCCTAACCGAGAATATGTTCGGGGACATCGTCTCTGACGTGGCCGCGTTCCTGGTCGGCGGGCTCGGGATGCTGCCGAGCGGAAACCTCGGTGACCGGTACGCCCTCTTTGAACCCGTGCACGGCAGTGCACCGGACATCGCCGGGAGAAATATCGCCAATCCGGTCGCTGCCCTGCGGAGTGCCGCCATGCTCCTCTCTTACAGGGCAAACGACAGGACAGGTGCTGCCGCGATAGAGGAGGCCATCCAGCAGGTCCTGGCACGAGGGATACGCACGAAGGACCTTGGCGGAAGTGCAACGACGACAGAGTTCGGGGACCAGGTCATCCGGGAACTCGCACGCCGGTCCCGCACTTAGGAGACGACGGGGCCCGCTTCAGGGCAACGGCCACGGGAACGAGAGGGCAGAACCTTTTTCACGAGATATGCCATGGCCGCCGTGCGTCCGAGTATATAATTAAAAATCACGATGGGGTTTCCGCTTTAAAAAAAGTCCCTGGGGAAGAACGTGATGACAGGGATGGCAAGGCCATACGGGCAATTTATATATATTCCCTTTCATAGTTGCAGGTATAGGTATGGGCAGGATACTCCTCGTTGACGATTCCGGCATGACCCGGTTCCTGCTTGCCCGTTTTCTCACCGCGGGGGGTCACGAGATCGTGGGCGAGGCAGAGGATGGAAGGGAGGCAATCGCCAAGGTCAGGGAACTGGACCCTGACCTCGTCATACTCGATCTCATCATGCCCCACATGAAGGGACTCGAGGTGCTGGAAGAGATAAAAAAGACCAGCCCCCGCACCCGCATCGTAATGTGCACAGGAGACCACCAGGAGTATACCATCAGGGAAGCCGTCAGGAAAGGTGCATCAGGGTTTATTATCAAGCCATTCAACAGGGATGTGCTCATCGAGGAGGTCAATAACATCCTTGCCGGAACCCCCTCCTGAAGGGACCAGGACTGACATGGTCGTCTGGGATGGAATTTCCCGTTGCCTGCGGAATGCAGCTTTTCTGGTCCTTGCCGTCATGCGGTCAGGGGGGATTGGCACATTTGGTACGCCTTGCAAGCGGTCCCGCACCTGGAAATGGTCGAAGGCATCGGGAGACAGGGTCACAGTCGTTGGGGAAAACCCGCAGATGCGGTGTCTGTTCAATGGGTGAAGGGAAATGGTAAAAGTCGGGGTGCACGTCTCCATCGCGGGATCACTTGTGAATGCCGTTACGCGGGCCCGCGAACTTTCCTGCGATACTTTCCAGATCTTTTCGCGGAACCCGCGGGGGTGGGGGTTTAAGGATCTCCTCCCCACCGAGGCAGAAAATTTCCGGAAAGTTCTTGCAGCGTCGGGCATCGGACCTGTGTTTGACCACATGCCCTACCTCCCCAACCTGGCGACCCCCCGCGGGGATATGTACGAGAAGTCGTGCGCTGCCCTTTCAGCCGAACTGATGAGGTGCGGGCAGCTTTCCATCCCGTACCTGGTGACGCACCTCGGCCACCACCTCGGCGATGGTATCGAGCGGGGGCGGGATAGGGTCATAAATGCCGTCAACCAGGCCCTGGCCAGCGCCCCCCGGGGGGTCATGCTCCTCCTGGAGAACACGGCCGGAGAAAAAAATGGTGTCGGAAGTACTTTTGAGGACATCAGGGCAGTCATCGACCGGGTAGAGTACCCCTCGCAGGTCGGGGTTTGCTTTGACACCTGCCATGCTTTCAGTGCCGGGTATGAACTCCGTACCCCGGAGGGGATCGCCGAGACACTGGGCAGACTGGACGAGGTCATCGGACTTTCTCTCGTCCGCCTCATCCACCTGAACGATTCCCGGGGTGACCGGGGGTCAGGCCTCGACAGGCACGAGCACATAGGCCTTGGGGCGATCGGCGAGCAGGGTTTTTCCCTCCTGCTCCACGAAGATTTTTTCCGGCAAAGACCGCTCATCTGCGAGACCCCGGTCGACAGCAGGCGGGACGACCGCGGGAACATCGCGAAGGTCCGGGAACTGGCGGCATGAGCCGGGAGGTGGCGGGGACTGACACTGCCACCAGGGGGAAGAGGAGAGCCTTCCTGCCGCATGCTATTATGAATCTTTCCGCCCCATGAGTACATCGGTGTTAGCCAGTTTCGATGGGACCTGGGTCCGTCTCGGCCCGGAGGGAAAGGCCCTCTATGACCAGAGCGGGTATGGGCGCCCGGAAAGGGAAGGCCTCCGGCTCGCCCCCGAAGAGGCCCTCTACCTCGTGCACCGGGGCCGTATCGAGGTACCCGGGTATCCCTTTGACCGGCTCCTTGCGACCCTTGCCGGGACATCCCACGGCATGCGGTCATTTTTGGTATACCGCGACATCAGGGAACGGGGGTACGTGGTCCAGACCGGTCCCCACGACTTCCGCGTCTTCCGGCGGGGCGAAAAGCCGGGAAAAGGTCCGTCGCAGTACAGCGTCTCTGTCATCTCGGAGCGGGACCTGGTCACGTTCGACACGGTGATAGCCGAGGTAACGACCTCCCGCAATATCAGGAAGCAGCACGTCCTCGCCGTGGTCGACGACGAGAACGAACTGACCTACTACGAGGTCAAACTCCAACCCCTCGGAGGGGGGGCAGGAGATATCCCCCTGCCGCAGATGCAGGCCCAGCTGGCCGGCAGGTATGCCATCGTCCATACGGGAGGTGTCGCCATGAGCGGTGGCTGGGGCATGCAGCTGGACCCGGACCGCCTGGTCCTCTCACCCCTCGAGATCCTCTGCCTGATGCGGTCAGGGCACCTCGTCCTCTCCCGGGACGGGTCTCCCGTCGGGGCAGAGACGTTCTATGACCTTGCCCGCGAGTCTGACCTCGAGTTCCCTGAGAAGCTGGCAGTCTACGAGGACTTAAGGAAGAAGGGGTATATCCCCCGGACAGGCTACAAGTTCGGGCACCATTTCAGGGTCTACACGGGGCAGAAAGTCCATTCCGAGATGCTGGTCCAGGCTCTCCCGGAAGGTGCGGCCCTCCCCATGAGCAGCATATCCCGGTCGGTCCGGCTCGCACACAGTGTCAAAAAGAAGATGTTATTTGCATGCGAACATAACGGGGGAATCCGCTACGTGGAATTTGCCCGTATCAAGCTCTAGGGCAGGAAGAGAATGGATACACCGATAAACCCCTGGTCCAGCCAGCAGACCGAAGACATCGAGAAACTCTTCTCCCTCTTTGGGATAGAACACATCAGCACTGTTGCAGGCATCCTCCCGCGTGTCCCGTCTTTTATTGCAAGGGGCGTGGTCGTGGGGCACCGCGATTACGGGCAGATAGCCGAGGCCATCAGGGATGGCCGTCCGTTCCACGTCCTGACGGGGTTCATGCCCTCAGGCCACCCCCACCTCGGGCACCTCATGGTCATGAAGGAAGTGGTATGGCACGTCGAGCAGGGTGGCTCGGGATACATCACCATCGCGGACAGGGAGGCCCACGCGGTCAGGGAGATCCCGTGGCAGCGGTGCGAGGAGTTCGGCAGGGAGTACCTCCAGTGCCTCTATGCCCTGGGATACCGGGGCCGCACGTATTTCCAGAGCCGGAACAATGTCTTGAAAGATCTCGCCTTTGAGGCAGCGACAAAGGTCAATTTTTCAGAACTCCGCGCTATTTACGGTTTTTCTGATGAGACGGACCTTGCGCATGCAGAGAGCGTGATCACACAGGTCGCGGACATCCTCTATCCCCAGGTCGAGAGCTCTCCGGCACCGACCATTGTCCCGGTTGGGATCGACCAGGACCCCCACATCCGGTTGACCCGGGGAATTGCCCACAAGCTCCGGATGTTCACCGTCGAGGAGAGGGACGGGTACATCAGCGTCCGGTCGAAGAATGCACCGGCGGAGGCTTTGGCTGAAGTGCACCGCATGTTCCCGGGTTCAAGGAAATACGAGGGACACGTGGACATCCCCCGGGCCGGGTGCCGCGAGGTGAGCACACTGGTCCGCAAGGTCGAGATCGCCCATGGAGGTTATGGCTTTTACACCCCTTCGGCAACATACCACCGGTTCATGCCCGGCCTCCAGGGTGGCAAGATGTCAAGCAGCATCCCCGAGAGTATCATTACCTTCTTTGAGCCTGATGACGTCGTTCGGAAGAAGGTGATGGGGGCTTTTACCGGGGGACGGGCGACCCTTGCCGAGCAGAAAGAGCTGGGAGGACAACCTGACAGGTGCCCCCTGTTCCTCCTCAACCTCTTCCACATGGTGGAGGACGACGCCGAACTCGCCGAGATACACCGGCGCTGCCGGGAAGGGGAGATGATGTGCGGGCAGTGCAAGAAAGAGACTGCAGAACGTGTACTTGCCTTCATCCGTGATTTCAGGGAGAAGATGGAGGCTGCAGCACACCTCGTGAAGGTTGAATGAGATGGACCTATCACCCAATGAAAAAAGGCTCCTGATTGTCCTGGAGAGAGTAAAATCGGCAGACCCTGCAACCCTGGCAGCAGAGATGGGTGTGACGCAGGAGGCAGTGATCCAGTATGCGCACCTGCTTGCGGACAGGGGACTCTGCACGGTCGACAGAGAGGTAACGACGACATATACCCTCACGGAAGAGGGGAAGCAGTATGCAAGGGACGGGCTCCCAGAGCGGCAGCTCCTCGGGAGCTTTGGGGAAAAAATACCTGTCCAGGACCTCACCCGTCACCCCCTCGCCCGGATCGGGATAGGCCAGATGAAGAGGAAAGGCTGGGTCGTCGTCCGCGGGGGAATCGTGGAAAAGACGGGGAACGATGCGCCGGGAGAGGACGAACTGGCCCTCCGGGACCTCTCCCGCGGCGGCCCGGGTCTCACCGAGCTGCGGAGGAGAAACCTTGTTGTCGAGGGCCAGGAGACGCGTTACAGGATAGCAATCACGCCCGAGGGCCTCGAGTGTGCCCGCCGGGGCCTCGACATGTCCGAGGAGGTCGGCTCACTGACGCGGGACCAGATCATCTCCGGCTCGTGGAAGGAGGTGAAGTTACGAAAGTACAGCCTGAAAGCACCCCCCCGCAAGGTCTACCCCGGGAAGATCCACCCGTACCAGCGCGTGATTGGGGAGATGCGGGAGATCCTCCTCTGCATGGGCTTTACCGAGATCTACGGGGGCATCGTCCAGAGCGCCTTCTGGAACTTCGATGCCCTCTTCCAGCCCCAGGACCATCCTGCACGCGAGATGCAGGACACGTTCTACCTGAGAGAGACAATGCCCCTTCCGGAATGCTATGGCCGCGTCAGGGACATGCACCTCCATGGTGGAGACACGTCCTCGACGGGGTGGGGAGGCCGGTGGTCACGGGAGAAGGCCGAGCAGTGCGTGCTGCGCACCCACACGACGAGCCTCTCCATCCAGCACCTCGCGGCACACCCAAAACCGCCTGTCAAGGCATTCTGCATCAACCGGGTGTACCGGCGCGAGGCCATCGACCCGACCCACCTGCCAGAGTTCGAGCAGCTCGAGGGCATCGTGATGGACAAGGGTGTCACGTTCCGCCACCTCCTCGGGTTTCTGAAGGAATTCTACCACAGGATGGGATTCCCGGGGGTCCGGTTCCGACCCGGGTACTTCCCGTACACGGAACCGAGCGTTGAACCGGAGGTTTACGTCCCGTCCCTCGGGTGGGTCGAGATGGGAGGTGCGGGGATCTTCCGCCAGGAGGTAACGGCACCGTTCGGCATTACCCACCCCGTGCTCGCGTGGGGGCTTGGAGTGAGCCGCATTGCGATGCTCCGGCTGGGACTCTCTGACCTCCGGCTCCTCTACAAGAGCGATATCGGGTGGGTGCGGGAGACACCTTCCTGGCTTGTCGGGTTGGACACCCGGAGGGGGGGAGAGTAATGCCGGTCATCAGGCTTTCCTACCGGTACCTGGAGAAGATGGTCGGTGCCGACAGGGAGACGATCCTCGCCCACCTGCCCATGATTGGCTCTGACATAGAGCGCATCGAGGAGGACCACGTGGACGTCGAGTTCTTCCCGTGCCGCCCCGACCTCTTCTCCGTCGAGGGCGTCGCACGCGCCATGAGGGGTTTTCTCGGCAGGGAGACAGGTCTCCCCCGGTACAGCGTCATGCCGTCGGGGATACGGTTCTCTGTTGACCCTGGCCTTGCGACGATCCGCCCATTCCTTGGTTCTGCCGTCATCCGGAACGTGAGCCTCGACGAGGAGTCCATCCTCTCCCTCATGGGACTCCAGGAGGCACTCCACTGGGCAGTCGGCAGGGGGAGGAGCAAGGTTGCCATCGGGATCCACGACCTGGACGCTGTCATCCCGCCGTTCCACTACATCGCCGCAGAGAAGTCGCGGGCATTCGTTCCCCTGGACTTTGACAGGGAGATGACACTCGACGAGATCCTGGATGAGCACCCGAAGGGAAGGACCTATGCCCATATCGTCAGGGACTTCCCCCGCTACCCCCTGATTGTCGATGCCAGGGACAGGGTACTATCCTTTCCCCCCATCATCAACGGGGAACTCACCCGGGTCACGGAGGGGACGAAAAACATCCTGCTCGACACCACGGGTACAGATGAGCGGGCTGTCGCAACGGCGGTCGATATCATTTGCACGGCTTTTGCCGATACGGGGGCCGCCGTCCAGAGCGTCACCATCGGGGAACGGGAGTGTCCCTCCCTTGCACCTTCCGAGAGGATCGTGAGTTCCGATGACGCGTCGGCCCTGCTCGGCGTGTCGCTTGACCCAAAAGATCTCTCTCTCCTCCTCGAGAGGATGCGGTACGGGGCAGAACCCGCGGGGCCAAGCGAGGTCCGGGTCTTGGTCCCCTGTTACAGGGCAGATATCATGCATGACTGGGATATCTTCGAGGACGCGGCCATTGCCTACGGATACGGGAACTTCGATGCCGAGATGCCACAGACGTATACCACGGGGGCACCCCACCCCGTGATGGCGATTTATGCCATTGCGCGGGAGATCTTCACAGGCCTTGGGTTCCAGGAGGTCCTCCCGTTTACCCTCACCAACGAACGGGTACTTGCTGCAAAGATGCAGAGACCCCTGAAAGACTCTGTCCTCCGGGTGATGCACCCCATCTCCGAGGAGCAGACCGTTGTCCGGACCGATCTCCTCCCGCTCCTCCTCGAGATGTGCCAGCTGAACAGGCACCGCGAACTCCCCCAGCGCCTCTTTGCGGTCGGTGACGTGGTCGAGGGGATACAAACCCTCCCCCGGGCCGCCTGCGTCAGCATCCATGCAACTGCGGATTTCTCGGAGGCTTATGCCGTTGCAGATGCGCTGGCGAGGGAACTTGCGGTCGCGGTATCAGTGGAGGAATCCAAAGACCCCGCGTTCATCCCGGGCCGCAGGGGGACCCTTGTCTGCGCGGGACGGGAGGTGGGAGTCTTCGGCGAGGTCCACCCCGCGGTCCTGAACGCCTGGGAGCTGGAGCACCCTGTTGCCGCCGTCGAGGTAGACCTCACAGCCGTACCGGGATACCCCGGGCAGCCAGGTACTCCTTGACCTGCCGGACCGTCATCTCCCCGTAGTGGAAGACGCTGGCGGCAAGGCAGGCATCGGCCTTGCCGCTGACAAAACCCTCGTAGAAGTGTTCCAGTGTCCCGACGCCGCCGCTGGCGATGACAGGGATCCCCACCGACCCGGATATCGCTGCGGTGATCGGGATATCAAACCCGTTTTTCGTGCCGTCTGTCTCCATGCTCGTCAGGAGGATCTCCCCCGCCCCCCTCTCCTCGGCTTCCAGGGCCCACGTGACGGCGTCGATTCCCGTCGGCCGGCTCCCCCCGTACGTGACGACCTCGTACCAGCATTCCCGGCCGTCAGGCAGTGAGATGACAGTTGCATCCGGGTTCTTTGAATAATTCCGGCGGACATCTTCGGCGAGAACGATGCACTGGGTCCCGAATTTCTCCGCCCCCCGGTTGATGAGCGAGGGGTTGTTGACAGCACTCGTATTGATGCTCACTTTATCTGCCCCTGCACGCAGGATCTGCTGCATATCGTCAACGGACCGTATCCCGCCTCCCACCGTGAGCGGGAGGAAGAGCTGGTCAGCCGCACGCGTGATCACCTCGAGGATAGTCCCCCGGGCCTCTATCGATGCGGTGATGTCGAGGAAGACCACTTCATCCGCACCCTGCTCATTGTACCGCTGTGCCAGCTCAACCGGATCCCCGGCGTCCCGGAGACCGATGAAATGCGTCCCCTTGACCACCCTCCCATCCTTTAAGTCGAGGCAGGGGATGATCCGTCGGGTGAGTGTCATGGGGAAGAGATGGACCCGGCCAGGATATCAGGGTTATGGCACCCCTATCGCGGGGTTTTATGTGGGTTGCCCGCGGAATCCATAAGAGAATTCCCGGGACCGCCTCGGTATTCCCGGCAGAGTTGGTGTATCCATGGAGACCGGAGAGAAGAAGATTGCGTGGGCGAGGCAGTTCATGCCGGTGCTCTCCTCCATTGCAGAAGAATTCCGTCAGGAAAAGCCTTTTTTGGGGATAAGGATCGGGATGGCCCTCCACGTCGAGGCCAAGACGGCCTGCCTGGTCGAGACGCTTGCCGCGGGGGGAGCAGAAGTGCACATCACGGGGTGCAACCCCCTGAGCACCCAGGACGACGTGGCACAAAGCCTGGGACGGTTCCCTGGGGTCTCGTGTTACGCACGCCGGGGAGTCTCGTCTGCGGAGTACTATGCCGCCATCGACAGGGTGCTCGACTCGCGGCCCCACGTGACGATTGATGACGGAATGGACCTGATCCACCGGCTCCATACGAGGCGGACAGAACTTCTCCCGGACGTGATAGGGGGCTGTGAGGAGACGACGACAGGGGTCTTGCGGCTGCGTGCAATGGCACGGGAAAAGAAACTGGCATTTCCCGTCGTCGCGGTCAATGACACGCCCATGAAGCGGTACTTCGACAACGTCCATGGTACAGGGGAGAGTGCCCTTGCAGGCATCATGCTGACCACAAATGTCCTTATTGCCGGGAAAGCCGTTGTCGTGGCTGGATACGGGTTCTGTGGCCGTGGGCTGGCACGGAAACTCCACGGGCTCGGCGCGAGCGTCATCGTGACCGAGGTCGACCCGCGGAGAGCCCTGGAAGCCTACATGGACGGCTTCTCTGTCATGACCATGGAGGAAGCCGCCGGGCGGGGAGAGGTCTTCATCACCACAACGGGCAATACCTCCGTCATTACGGCCGACCACTTCGCGAAGATGAAGGATGGCGCCATACTGGCAAATGCAGGGCATTTCAACGTTGAAATTGACATCACGTGGCTTGAAGAGAATGCCGATGCCGTGATGAGGCGGGAAGGGATCGATTCCTACAGGCTTGGGAACAGGGAGATCCACGTCCTCGCTGAGGGCCGCCTCGTCAACCTTGCCACGCCCAAGGGGATGGGCCATCCCATCGAAGTCATGGACTTGAGCTTCGCCCTCCAGGCCCTCTGCACCCGCTATATCGTAAAAACCGGCCGGTCACTGCCACCCGGGGTGCACGAAGTCCCGGCCGAGATCGACGAGACCGTCGCCAGGAAGAAGCTGGCCTCCCTTGGATTGCGCATCGATGAACTGACCCCAGCCCAGCGTGAGTACCTCTCGGGGTGGGAGACAGGAACGTAACAAATCAAGGGGCGGTCATCAGACCAGGGCCTGGCAAGAGGGATATGGAAGGGCCATTTTCAACGGCAGGCCGCGGTGTTCATTCCAACGACGGATACCGGAGGAAAATCAGTGAATACCCTTCCGGAATTTTTTTCAGGGGGAAAGGTCCCCGCATGGACGTGCAAGCGTCGTCCGGTGGCAGTAAAGGTATTCCTGTGCATAACCTGCCCAGGGACCGAAGTGGGACCGGCAAAAGGCACTGATCTGGTCATAGGTCTTCAACGGCCCCGCGTCCGGGTAGCAGGTCGTGATAATCCTCTGGATCCAGGTGTCAACAGGAAAAGCCTCCCATTTGCCGAATGCGAACAGGAGGACGCAATCTGCAACCTTTTTTCCCACTCCGCTGAAGCGGAGGAGTTCCTTTTGGGCCTCCCGGTAGGGGAGACGATGCACCCTCTCTTCCCAGGCCGGGTCGCCGGCAATGAGGCGTGCGGTCTTTGCGAGGTACGCTGACCGGTACCCGAGCCGGCACCCGGAGAGGACGCATGGTTCGGCCCCTGCGAGGGTATGAGGAGAAGGAAAGGAATATACCCCGTCTCTTCTTCCCGGGACAGGGTCTCCCAGGTTCTGACGGAGGAGAAAAATACGTCTCTTTATCCCCGGGATATTGGCGTACGTTGCACAGATGTACGATGCAAGGCACTCCCAGGGAGGTTGCCTGATGATCCGGAGACCGCGGTTCCGCTCGATTGCCGCATGGATGATGGGATCGCGGTCAATGGAAGAGAGGATGTCGGGCAGGTCGTCATCAAGCCCGAAATAGTGCCGGATAAAGCCGGGATCTGCCCCGGAAAACGAGAGGGAGTCCCCTCTCTGAGTTATCCTGATGACCCTGCTGCCCACCACCCCCGTCCAGACTCCCCCCTCCTTCTCCCAGGAAAAAACCTGGCCGCACGAGAGGGAGAGGTCAAGGGAAAATGGCTGGTCTGGTGTGAGAGTGATTCGCGGCATCGGCACGGTTCCTGCCCTTTCCCATAGGTGACTATGGGATTTGAGAGTGGCGGATCAGGCACGGTTGGACCCTTGCGTGTCACTTTCGGAAAGCGCACCACAGGGTTTTTTTACACCCCCCCTCTGATAGGTATTGCATGGAACTCAGTGAAGTCCTGCGTGGATTCCTTGAAACGGGAGAGGACTGGGAGAGGAAGAACACCTCGTTGAAAGGTGTCTCGATCATCAAGCTTCCGGGTACAAAAACACGGCCCCCCTCGCTTGCCATCGAGGTCAACCCCGTCAATGAAAAGGGTGGACCGATGAAGAAGAAGGGAATCATGATCATGAACGGGAAAGAGCTTGCCGCGTTCCGGGAGATATTTTCGAATCCCAAGGTCGATTCCCTCATCAGGACCATCGAGGACGTTGCGCCGATGAAAAAAGACCAAAAAAGCGGTGGGGGGGACATCCTCGAGATATAGGCAAACGTATTGTATCAGCACTTATCCTTGCGCGGTTGGAAAGCACGGGGGGGGGGATCTGCATAATTTGGAGATGACACCTGAATGGGACGCGGATTGGCGATAACGGCCCGGGATGATCCGGGGAGGGTGGGGTAAAGGCTATTATATCCCGGCTCACAAAAGGAAAAATGAGGCCGTATTCTTCCATGGAATCCATAAATAATTCGTGGAATGGAAAAAGGGATGCACTTTTGGCAGTCCTCCTCGTCCTTGCCACTCTTGCCTGTGTACTGGTCGCAGGGTGCACACAAAAGCCCGTTTCAGAGGGACCAATTGCAGAACCTCCAGCGTTACTCGTTGATTATTCACGGAGCGGTGGGATTGCGGGCTTCTTTGACAGGGTAGTCATTTACAGTAATGGCCATGTCGTCTACCAGACACGCGAGGGGTCTGGTATGTTCATCCTCGATGAGGTGACACTCGAGAGGCTTCGGAGTCTCATCAGGGACGCTGATGTCCCGAACCTCAATACGTCCTACCCTGCACCATCACCCGGTGCAGATTATTTCTCCTACACGCTGGTTTTTGGAAACCGCACAATCACGACCGAGACAACGGGCGTTCCACCCCCCTTGATGCCTGTCATCGTCACGATTGATGAGATCCTTGCCACACACCGCGGCAAGCAATAAAAAAGAGGCTCTTCGCTATTTTTGAGGGGGTGGATAGGAACCAAAATGGGGGGCTGCCTGGTCCCTACACCCCCACATGAGGATAGTTCCGCCGCCCCAAAACGGCGCCCCGGCGGCGGTTTCACCATTCATTTCGCATTAATTCGATATTTTTCAGGGTTTTTGCCCTTCATTCGTTGTAGAGGCAGGACTGGACGTCCTGGCCCAGTCTCCCGATGGCATCTGCCCTGCACCGCTGGCAGTGCCGCATCTGGCGGACGTACTTGGCACACTCGTCCTGCATCTTTCTCTTCATCTCGGGGGTTGGGGGGGTAATATGGGAGAACCTGTACTGGGCAATGAGGGGGATGACATTGAATGTATAGACGCCCATCTCTCCAACTTTTTTTGCAATTGCAGGGATATGGTCCTCGTTGATCCCGGGTATGTAGACCGTGTTGACCTTCACGATCATCTTTCGCTCCACCGCCATCCTGATCCCCTCGAGCTGGTTTCGCAGGAGGATCTCGGCGCCCTCCCGCCCCTCGTACCGCTTGCCCTTGTAGTCCACGAACTGGTAGATTTTCGCACCGATATCCGGGTCAATGGCATTGAGGGTGACCGTGATGTTTCCCACGTCATACTTCTGGAGGAGGTCTATCTTTTCCGGGAGAAGGAGACCGTTTGTACTGATGCACTTGATAACGTTTGGGAATTCCTCGTGGAGGAGCCGCAGGGTCTCGAAAGTCTCCTCGTTTGCAAGGGGTTCCCCGGGCCCGGCGATCCCGATGACCTTGATATACGGGTACTTCTCGATGGCCTTCCTGACCATCTCCACAGCCTCAAGGGGAGAGAGGACCTTCGTTGTCACACCCGGGCGGCTCTCGTTGACGCAGTCAAAGTCACGGATGCAGTAATTGCACTGGATATTGCATCGCGGGGCAACGGGAAGGTGGCATCGCCCGAAGGCATGGCATGCCTTTTCTGAAAAACACGGGTGTTCGCGTATCTTGCGGAGCTGTTCGGGGTCCCATTGGACAGGTTTTCCCCCGACATCGGCAACCCTGTACTCGTTTGTTGTCATCTTTTAAGCCCTCGACCTGTGAAACAGGATGCTGGTACGGGGAAAGGGTGGGGGTTGAGATATTAAATACAATTCGTTTCGGACACTTTCACCCTTTTTTTCCGCGTTACAGCAGTATTTCATCCATCAACGATATTTTTCCCCATCCCGGTGGGGTTATTGCTGTGCAGCACCACATTTTCTTTCTATGAGAACACGGGAAGGGAGGAAGGCAGCTGTTCCCGCTCTTGGGACCGTTGGTCAGGTTGCATCCTTCTTTGTCATTGTGAGTATCCTTGCCGCAGGGTGTACATCCCCGCAGGGAGCAGCACCGGGTGATACTGTGCGTGTCACGTATAGCATGGCATTTCCCGGAGGAGTTGCCTTTGAGAGTAACCAGAACGGATCCCCCCTCGAGTTCGTCCTTGGTTCAGGGACCATGATCCAGGGCTTTGACCAGGCAATTGTGGGGATGGTTCCCGGGGAGACAAAGACAGTCATCATCCCCCCCGAACGCGGGTATGGATTGAGGGATGAAAAGCTCGTTGGGAAGGTCAATACAACCGTTCTCGAGATCATCCTTTCCAATCTTGAGAAAAACGGGACATTTACCCAGGTTACTATCCCGGGCGTGGAGGGGACAGTCTTCATGTACAGGCTCCCGGACAACAGGGTCTTTTACTATACCTTCACCAACATCACGCCGGACACGACAACGGTTGACCAGAACAATCCGCTTGCAGGCCGGGAACTCCAAGTAACAATCACGCTGAATGAAATCATCCGGAAAAAATGATCGAGGGTACATCATCCCGGGGAGGCCAGGGAAAGGGGGAGCAGATCCCTTCAAAATAGCATACAAATGGGCTTAAAAAGCTAAAAAAAACCCTTCATTTCAAGAAGTGGGGGTATGCATCGGGGGATGTGTCCCGATGCGATCCGATACTTTTTTTATCCCCATGTGATATCTCATTCTGGTGTACCGGGAAGCGCCGCCAGTTACAAAGCCTGGAGTACTGCCTATAATGATGCCACCTTGATTGTATAGTGCTTTTTCAGGCAGGCGTCGCCCGCTGAACGGTGCACCAAAAAATCCATTTCATCTCCTTGTATATAAATTCCGTGGTCGAAAGTGACTTTTTTGCGTTTGTTTTGACATGCGTCAGACATTTTGGAAGGCAAATTGAAATTGGAACAAAATTATCGTGCCATCATTAAAAACGATTTAAAAGATTCAAAATAAAAAAATAACGAAAAATATGGGGAATGGAGGAGTGAAGTGCCGATCCACCGTGTTCCGTTCCCGGGGAAGGAAAGGGGGGTAGTCTGAGGGGGGACGCATAACGGGGTTGAAATTTGAAACGGCTTTCCCAGAGGTGCCGCAGTGTCTGGTTTATAAAATTTTCGCGACACTCCCGGATACCACAGGGTTTCCGCAGGGGATGGTGGTGACGTTTTTTAAACGGTCTCCTCCCCGGAGGGGGACCCGTTCCCGGGAACCTCGTTGTCGCAGTGCGAAGCCCCTTCCGGAAATGATGGGTGGAAGGGCACCCGGGCCGGGGGAGATGGGAACGGGAATGTACCGGGAAAAAGCCATGGGCCCGGCCGGATTCGAACCGGCGACCTCCGCCGTGTAAGGGCGACGTCATGACCGACTAGACCACAGGCCCGGACAGCCAGAAAAATTCAACGGTGAGGGTATTAAAGCCACCTGTTGGATTGTGGACCTACCCCGGTCATTTCCATGGGAAATGGCGTTTTTCAGGTCACCGGCGGGGTGGAGATCCCTATTCCTCCTGGAATACCGCGTGTATCTCTGCCCTTGTGACGGTCTCTCCCATGACGCGTATTTTCCACGAGACCTCTTCGAGCGATACCACGCGAAGGTGGGAGAAAAGTTCCCTTACCTCCTCCCCGGTGAAATAGTGGGTGAAAATTCCGGACCCGCGAAGAAATGTCCCCTCCTCAATTTCCTCTCCCCTGCCCGCCCGGAAATCGGAACAGGAAAAGGTGCGGACGAGGACCCGGCCCCTCGCGTGCACCACCCGGGCAGCCTCGCGGGCGACACGTTCCCTGCCATCTGTGAGGAAATGGTCGAGGACATGAATAAGGAGGACCCAGTCAAAAGACCCATCCGGGAAAGGCATGCGTGCGGCATCTGCGTGCACAAGCTGGAGGGTGTTGGCCCTGGAAAAACGTTTCCTGCAGAGCGTGAGTGCAGCCGTGGAAATGTCCATGCCCACGATGGAGGGCTGCGGGACCGGCGCCGCCCGGGCAACCATGCTCGCGAGGGTCTTTCCATCACCACACCCCACCTCGAGGACTCTTTCTCCCGGGGAAAAAACCGGGATACCGGGGGTTACCCCTGCAAAAAGCTGTCCCTTCTGCCTGTACTCACTGTCCCATGCGAATTGAGAGGGATGTGTCATGGGGATTTTCCAGGTTGCAACCCGTTTTTGGGGGTCCCTGTGCTCTGCTGCAGGCATCTCTTTTCGAAAAAGACCGGGGGATTGTCCCCCGGAGAAACACGCATCAGAGCAGACCGAAAGATTTGAGGGTCACGTCAGGGTTGACGGCACCACAGTGGTAGACGACACCTTCAGAGACCTCATTGATAACGACCTCCGCAGGGGAGAAGAGCGAGGTATCGATCTTGTAAAAGTCATACCCTGCCTCTTTGAAGATCTCGTTGAACGGTTTTCCGTAACCCTTTGACTTGTTACTCGGGATCTTCTCGAGGTACTCCTTGATCTCGGGGGCCTTCATGGTGAGCATGATCCGCCCATGGTAGATCGTCGCATCGTTTGTCACACCCATAGCCAGTTTCGGTCCCCGCACGGGGGGTACTGGCGCCGTCCCCATAGCAGCAGAGATCTTCCTCGTGTCAAAGTGGAGTTCATTCAGTTTGTAGATAGCGGTCTCCACGCACCGGCCGGCGACCTGGATGGAGCCGACGATTGATGCAGTGGGGGCAACGACGGCGCACACGTTTGCCGGCTCCACGTGGCAATCGGCCGCTATCTTCTCCATGACCTCCGCATGGGGGAGGTGGTCGCTCTCCAGTGCAATAACTGCGGAATCGAAGTCATCTTCGTAATCGATGACCTCAAAGGTATGCTTGGGTTTGAGGGAGAGCGCCCGTGCCGGGCCACTCCCCATTGCAGAGTAGTTGTTGTGCTTTATCGTCCACCCGGCTTTCTGTGACCCAAGGCATGAAATGGAGGGGAAATCAGTGAAAACATCGATGAAAGGGATCGGGTAGTCCCTGATGGAGGCCATCCGGAAGTTGACTTCCCCAAGGCCGCCCATGCAGATCTCGGTAAAGGCGCGCCCGGCGGCATACCCCCCGCGTGTGCTGACGCCGCAATCGATTATCCGGGCCCCGTTATCGAGTTCATGGTATGTTGCATTGAATTCCTCGGCATATTCTGCAAGGTTCTCGAAAATTTCCAGAGCAAGTTCATTCACACTGAGCACGTGGAATACCCCCTTCACCATAGAACACACCCGGGAAACAGATAAGAGTTATCAAATGATCGTTTTATAAAAGGGTTCATGTGAGGTATTCACAGACTCTTTCGGGGTTATAGCGGAGTGTAATCACCCTCGTTCTGCCCTTTCCATCGCGGTACTCGAGGTTGACGAGACGCATGGCATCGAGTTTCCTCACGATCTCGTAAAAGCGGGTATAGCCAAGGCCTGTCTCCTCTTTGACAACCTTGTAGACGGCCCCTGCGCTCATCTCTCCCCCGCGTGCCGCGTGCTCCGCGAGTGCCTTCAGGAGGGACTTTTCTTCGGGTTTGAGGGTTTTTATGGATGAGGCCAGGTGGATATACCGTGAAATCCGGTAAGCCCCGCAAATATCGTCCTTTTCTATCTTCCTGCTGGCCCGCCTCTCCGCGCTCAATGTTGCACGCTTGATGAGGTCGATGCCCACGCGGAGGTCCCCGCTCTTCTGGGTCTGTTCCACCACGAGGTCAAACATCTCGGGCGGGAGGCAACCGGGGTACAGCCCCTGGAGGACGCGTTCCCCCAGTATCGTCCGGATCTCCTCCGTGGTGTAAGGCGGAAAATAGATCTCCGTTGGCCGGAACACCGAGGAGACGCGGGCGTCAACCACGCGTGCGATGTCCACGTCCATGTCACTGACGATGAGGATGACCCCCACCCGCGTCCCCGGATAGGACTCGTGGGAGCGCAGGAGAGAATAGAGGACCCGGTTTATCTCGTTCTCGTAGAGGAGGTAGTTTGCATCGTCAAGCGCCACGAGGAGGACCTGCTCGTCCTTCTGAAGCATGCGGGCAATGGCATCAAAGACCTGCTTAAAGGACGTCCCGGATGAGGGAGGGAGGTGCCCGGAGAGCCTCCTGTAGACCTGGGAGAATACAGAAAACTTGGTGTTGTCAATCTGGCAGTTGACGTAAACCGGGACGATTTTCTTCGTTGTCTCTTCGATCTCGGCAAAGAGCTTTTTGACGCTCGTCGTCTTCCCCGTTCCGGGAACACCCCGGCAGACCGTGTTCAGCGGGCGGGCTCCCCGGATTGCCGGTCTTATCTGGAAGGCAAGTTCCTTCATCTGGGTCTCGCGGAAGTTGAACTGCTCAGGGACATAATCGATCTCGAAGACCTCGGGGTCCCGGAACAGTGTCTCGTCCCACATGAGGAGGTCTTTTTTCATTCCCTGGCCTTCCCCCTCGCCCCTTGCTCTTTTCGGGTTTTCGGGAAATTCAGATATTCTTGAGGCATTTGCGACAGAGCGTCCTGCTGGCAAAGAGCATGCTCATCTTCTGGTCAGCCGGTTTCACGGGTGCACCGCACTCCTCGCACGTGGCGACCTTCATCTGGTCAGGAGCTCCAGGCCCGGGGATTTTTTCCGGGGACACGTCCCTTTCTGGGACTGAAACTGCGACCGGCTGGTCAGAACCCGTGCCCAGACCCTGATTCGCGGTGGTGACCGGGCCTGCGATGGCCTCATATTCCGCTGCCCCCGGTGGAAGGATGCGTTTCCGGTACCCATCAATTCTTTCCCGTGATGCAGGGTCGGAACGCCCGAACATCCCGAGGACACGATCGAGGAACAGGGCGAGCTCTTTTGCATCCTCCTCGGACTCCACGGCACCGCTCACTTCCAGGCGGAGGTTCTCATAGTTCTCGAGGTTGACCGTTATCCCGATGGTAAGTGTCCTCTGCCTGTCCATGGTATCATATTCATCGGGTATTTCTAATGAAAGTGCTGCCTCTGAACCTCACCCCGCAGGGGAGCCGGATCCCCCCATTCCTGTACCGTGATAGATCCTTACCCGTCAGGTGACGGTCACGAAGGCCCCGGCATTGCGAGCTCTGGTGCACACGATGTCACCACCGCCGGCCGGTTCAAGGACTTCGCGGCATTCCCTCCCGATGTCATCCATCCCCCCTTCCCCAAAGCAAAAGACCGTAGGACCAAATGAACTCAACCCTGCCGCGACAGCACCGGCATTCCGCATCGTGGAAATGAGGTCCCGTGAAACGGGCGGTGCGAGCATGTTCTCAACTTTCTTGAACCCAAGTTCCTGCATCCGGTTCACTGCTTTTCCAAAGAGTTCAAGGTCCTTCTCAACGAGCCCCGGCAGGAGAAGGAAGAGGACGATGTGTGCAAGTTCCCGGACTTCTTCCTGCGGGACCGGGCAGTACTGTGAAAAGAGGGACTTTTCAATAGCCCCGCTTGCTCCGGGGGCACTCCGGGGGATGGCAAGAAGGATCTCCCAGTGGGGGGGAAAATCATGCCGGGCGATGATCTCCGGCGGGCGGACACCCGGCGAGGCCGATGAGGGGAGGAATGCCGCCTTGTCCCTGGAAGTGCCAAAAGAATGACCCCCATCGACGAGAAAACCCCCCGTCGAAAACGCGGCAGTTCCAATCCCTGATGTCCCGCCGCGCCCTGTAATCAGGGCAAGCTCGTGCGGCGGGCAGACCTGGCCGTACAGGTGACAGAGTGCCGTTGCTGCAGACAGGGCAAGTTGCGTCCCCCTCCCGAGACCCACGTGGCCGGGGTACAGGGACGGGAGGGAAAACTCCGCCCCACCCGGCAGGCAGAGGGCCCGCGCGATGGCGTCTGCGGCAGCAAGTACCCTCGAACGGGCATCCTCGTCTCCCCCGACGACGGAAAATCCCTCGCTCCGCCGGGCAGAAAGGACGACCTCCGGGTGGTCAAGGGCAATCCCGACCCCTCCGTCCACCCTCCCGAGGCTCCCGTTCATGTCGAGGAGGCCGAGGTGCAGGCGGGAAGGAGCCCTGACCACGACCCGGCGCTCGCCGGCGAAGAACATGGCAGGAAAAGTCTCCTCGATGTGCATGAGAGGGCTGTTTTCGTGGATGATGCGGTACTGGCGGGAAAGGAAGAGGGGGTTTCCGGCAAGCCCAAAAACCGCCGCGACTTCCTGGGGACGGGTGCCGGCCGAGATCCCGAGGATCTCTCTCCGCGTCTCGAGGCGGTGCATCTCGAGGATCTTCCCGATCGGGATGTCAGCCCGCATGAGGTCGTCGCGGAAAGAGGGAGAGAGCCGCGAGAGCGGTGTGTACGACTCTGCATAAATGAGTGTCTCTCCGGAACGGGTGTTTTTGAGTTCAACAACCCGGTGGTTGACCTCCTCGCCCGGTCTCACCTGGAGTTGCTCTGCGATGCGGGGATCTGCCCTTTCCACCACCTGCAACCGGGTGATAACTGCGACCGGTGCACCCGAGGCAAGTTCAAGGAGCCGCGTCACGGAACCGTCGGTCCCCAGAAGGACCCTCTGGAGGGGAGAGAGGGGACCAGCTACCCGTTCGAGATCGGTGCAGAGGAGGGGGCTTGACATATCTCAGGAGGTGATCGTGCCGGGATGATACAATCTTTCCGCCCCGGTGGTTCAGGCGCTCCCCTCTCCCAGGAAGAGGGAGAGGAACTCCTGCCCTTCGCGGAGCCCGAGGGAACCCCCGGCAGCCTCTCTCTCGCAGAAAGAACGGCAATTATCCCGTCCTATTCCAAGGATTGCAAACGGGACGGGGTCACTCGTGTGGGTCCTGATCCGGAGGGGGGTCGGGTGGTCCGGCAGGACCGCGATCCGGGCACTGCACCCCTCAATCAGCGTGCCAACCATCGTGTCGAGGCGCTCGATGGCCCTGACCTTCTCTTCCACGCTCCCCATGTGGCCTGCCTCGTCAGGGGCCTCGACGTGGATATATACAAAGTTCACGCGGTGGAGGGCATCGAGGGCATAGCGTGCCTTGGCCTGGTAGTCGGTATCAAGGTATCCCGTTGCCCCCGGGACATCGATGACCTCCATGGCGGCACACCTCCCGATCCCCCGCAGCAGGTCTACGGCCGAGATGATGGCCCCTGAAATGCCATATTTTTGGGAAAATGGCGTGAGCTGGGGGGTCTTCCCTCCACTCCACGGCCAGATATGTGTCGCGGGCGAAAGAGCCCTCGCCACCCGGGACTCGTTGACTGGGTGGTGCTCAAATACCCGCTGCGATGCCTCCATGCACGAGCGCAGGACCTCCGCATCGTTGCCCTGCGGCAGGTGCGGCATGACCGGCTGCCCGACGATGTCGTGGGGGGGGACAGTGACGGCGCCGCGGGCAGAGGGCAGAACGAGGACGTTCCTGTAACTGACCCCCGGGTAAACCCTGACGGGTGCAATCTCTTCCTGGAGCGTTGAGAGGAGGGCCTTGCCCTCGGCACTCGAGATGTGACCGGCGGAGAAGTCAGCCATCGTGCCATCCCTGATGGTGACAAGGTTGCACCGGTAGGCCATCTCAGACTCGCCGAGCAGGAGACCCATGCTTGCAGCCTCGAGCGGTCCCCTGCCCGTGTAGAACACGCGCGGGTCATAGCCGAGGATGGAGAGGTTTGCAATGTCTGAGCCGGCCTCGCACCCGGGAGGGATGGTCTGGAGCATGCCGCAGGAACCTTCCCGTGCGATGCGGTCCATGTTCGGGGTTGATGCGTACTCCAGGGGGGTCATTCCCCCGAGTTCCCCGATTGGTTCATCTGCCATCCCGTCTCCCAGCACAACGATGTACTTTCCTGGTTTCATGGTCCACCCAACAGATTCATCAGTCCGACGAGGGGCAGCGTTGTAATGAGAGCGGCCACGAAAGCGCCCCCTGCAATCGCGAGAACAGCATCACGGAAACGGATACGGAAAACGAAAGCTGCTGCGCAACCGCTCCAGGTACCGGTGACAGGGACGGGGAGGGCCACGAAAAGGAAGAGTGCCGGTGCCCCGTACCTCCGGATATTGTCCTCGTGATTGCGAGTCCTCTCAAAGAGCCAGGAGAAGAAACGCTCCATGGTGGCAGAGCGGACCCGGAGCCAGCCTGACACGGGTTCCAACAGCAGGAGGAGGGGGATGATCGGCAGGAGGTTGCCGAGGATACCGAGAGCAAACGCCGTCGAAGGCGAGAAACCATAGAGGATTGCCGCCGGAATGGCATACCGGGCCTCGAAGAATGGCGTGGCACCCAGGATGACGACGGTGAGGGCAGCAGGTATATCGATCATTTTAACCCAGCATGGCAGCAATGGCAATCGTGACACTTTCCCTTGACCCGACGGGAGGTTTCCACCCCAGGTCGCGGAGCTTCCGGACCGAGAGCTGCATCCGGGGCACGTCCCCGACCCACCCGCGTTCTCCCCCGGTAAAGGAATATTCCACACCCGATAACTTCATCGCCGAGACGACGAGGTCTGCGATGGAACGGACGTCAATCCAGTCTTCCGAACCGATGTTAAAGACATTGACCGGATCAGCAGAATGTGCCACAGCATAGAGCATTGCATCCACGCAGGCCCCTACCTCGAGGTATGACTTGGACTGCCTCCCATCCCCCAGGATCTCAAGCCGCCGGGGATCCGCAGAGAGCTTCTGAATGAAGTCCCAGATCACCCCATGGTTACTCCGCGCCCCGATGATGTTTGCAAACCGGAATATCCAGCCCCTCATCCCGAAGCTGTGACAATATGCCGAGATCAACGCCTCGCAGGAGAGCTTTGTGGCACCATAGACGGAAACAGGTTCAAGGGGGGCGTACTCTTCGGGTGTCGGGATGACCTTTGCATCGCCATAGACCGTTGACGTCGAGGTGAATACGATCTCACTGACACCACTCATCCGCATCGCTTCGAGGAGGTGCCAGGTCGCAAGGATGTTCTGCTGGACCTGGGAGGCGGGGGACACCGCCCCTAAACGGACGTCCGGGTCGGCCGCCAGGTGCCAGACCCTCCCCGCCCCGCGGAGGGATTCCTGCCACCCCTCCCCGAGGAGGTCTCCCTGGATGAACCGGACCCTTCCTTCCGACAGGTGGGATGAGATGTTTTCGAGAGACCCGGTGCGCAGGGAATCGATGACCAGCACCGGCTCTCCCCGGGCGACAAGTGCGTCGACCAGGTGGGAGCCGATGAACCCTGCACCCCCCGTCACCACGTTCGCCATCATACCCTAATATGTATGTGGCTGCCATGTATAGGGATAGTGTTATGTATATCGGGATCGACCATGGGACCTCCGCGATGCGGTTCTCCGGGGGAGAAGGCCACAGGTTCAAGATAAGCCGCGAAGAGGCAGTCAGGTTCGAGATAGGTGACCTGTCTGCCATATGCCCCATCGGGGAGATACAGGGTATTGCCCTTTCGTACTCCATGGGGGACAATTTTTCTGCCATATCCCCCCTCTCAGCCCTCGCGAACCGCGGTCTCATCAGCCGGGGAGGTGCCGGCAAGCATACCGGTGGGGGGACGCGGGTCTTTGACCAGGTCGCAAAGAGCGGCATTCCTGCCGTTGCAGTCCCCGGGCTGCACCGGCGCTCCCCTACCGACCCGCGGTTCCGTGTCTACTCCCACCAGGCGAGTCCTGAAAAGGTTGGCATTGCTTTCCGGGTGGTCAGGGACCTCGGCGGGGACGTCGTGGTATCTGATATCAGTTCAAACACTGTAACACTCCTCGTTGCGGACGGAAAGCTGAGAGGCGCCCTTGACGCCTGCATCTTTGCCCCTGGTACAGAGCATGGGGCCATCGACGTCGAGGCAATCCGGAAGATTGACAGCGGCGAGATCTCTGCAAACGAGGCGTTCCTTTCAGCCGGGGTGAACCATACTCTTCCGCCCGAAGAACGCCTCCCTGCACTTGCCCTCTTTGCCGCAATGGAATGCGCAGCCCTCCTGCTCCTGAACCCCCGCGCACGGGTTGCCCTCGCGGGGAGCATGGCGGGACACGTGGGTGACATGGTCAGTGATCTCCTGGGGAGAAAGGTCACCCTCTATGACGAGTGGTGCGCAGCCGACGGCCTCTCACTCATAGCGGAGCAGGTCTTTTCCGGGAGGATAACAGAGATCCTCGGCCTGCCGGTGGCGCCCGGAAATCACATCTCAACATTTTAGTATGATTAATCATGTAAAATTATACAGTGATCTCTTTGCGCGAGCTGCGTATTCATGGCCGTGGGGGCCAGGGTTCGGTCACTGCGGCAGAATTAATCGCCGTTGCGGCCTTTGCGGGTGGTGTGTACGCCCAGGCATTCCCGGCGTTCGGGGTCGAGAGGAGGGGTGCACCCGTCCAGGCGTTTGTCCGGTTTGATGACAAGAAAATTCGACTGCGGAGCCAGGTTTACGAACCTGACTACATCATCGTCCAGGATAGTACCCTCATCCGCGACGTGAACGTCTTTTACGGTGTCAAGGAAGGTGGCATTGTCATCGTGAACACCGAGAAACCCATCACAGAACAGGTTCCCCCGGGGGTCAGGGTGATTACGATCGATGCGACCACGATGGCGCTGAAACACCTGGGAGTTCCCATCACGAACACGACCCTGATGGGCGCATTTGCCGCGGCCAGCGGGGAGATCAACATCAATCCCCTCGAGGCAGCCATTCGCGGGCGATTCACGGGTGAAATGGCAGACAAGAACATTGCTGCAGCCCGGGATGCATATACCCACGTCAGGGGGGTGACGTAAGGCCCATGGCACTTGGTCTCGGCTGCTCGGCACGCCCGGGCAGCTCGCGTGCAAACCGGACGGGGTCCTGGAGAACATTTCGCCCTGTCTTTGTACATGACAAATGCAGCCGGTGCGGGCTCTGTATCCAGGTATGCCCCGAGGGATGCATCAGTGAGGGAGAAGGAGGCCTCCCCGTACCTGACTACGATTACTGCAAGGGATGCGGATTGTGCGCCGAGGAATGCCCGAGCGAGGCGATCGAGATGAAAAAGGAGGAGAAATAGGATGATGGAGATCATGGAAGGGTCGCATGCCGTGGCCCATGCAGTGAAGATGTGCAGACCCGAGGTCATTGCTGCGTATCCGATCACTCCCCAGACCCACATCGTCGAGGCGCTCGCAGAGATGGTTGCAAACTGCACCCTGGATGCCGAATACATCACGGTTGAGAGCGAATTTTCGGCTCTCTCAGCATGCCTTGGGGCAAGTGCGGCAGGGTCCCGGGTGTATTCTGCAACGACATCGCAGGGCCTGGCTCTGATGTTCGAGGTCTGTTTCAATACTGCAGGGATGCGTTTCCCGGTCGTGATGTCGATCGTCAACAGGGCCCTCGGCGCTCCCCTCTCCATCTGGAACGACCAGCAGGACTCCATTTCCCTGCGCGACTCAGGGTGGCTCCAGTTCTATGCCGAGGATAACCAGGAGGCAACAGACCTCCACTACCTGGCATACAGGGTCGCCGAACACAAGGACGTCCTTCTCCCCGCATTCGTCTGCTTTGACGGCTTCATCCTCTCCCATACCTACGAGCCCGTGGAAATGCTCACCCAGGACCAGGTTGACAGCTACCTCCCTCCCTACAGGCCGGTCCTGCGCCTGGACAGTGCTGACCCTGTCTCGATAGGGCTCTTTGCCGCGCCGGACTACTACATGGAATTCCGGTACCTTGTCGACCGCGCATTGAAGGGATCGGCCGGTGTCATCCAGGCCTCCGGCAGGGAGTTTGGGGAGATGTTCGGCAGGGACTACAGCGCCCTTGTGGAGGAGTACAGGCTCGAGGACGCGGATTGCGCCATCGTTGCCATGGGGTCGATCTGCGGGACGGTCAAGGACGCCATCGACGACATGAGAAAGGATGGTATAAAGGCAGGTCTTCTCCGGATCCGGACGTTCCGGCCTTTCCCGGCAGAAGAGGTCCGCAAAGCCCTTGACGGGGTCTCCTCTGTCGCGGTCCTGGACAAGAATATTTCCCTCGGGGCCAAGGGAGCCGTCTGCATGGAGGTCAGGGATGCCCTCTACGGGACCCAGATCCCTGTCCAGGGGTACATCATTGCGCTCGGGGGCAGGGACGTGAGAAAGAAAGATGTGCGGAATGTCGTTGACCTGACGCGGTCAGGAAAAGGAGATATCTTCTATGGCCTTCGGAATGAGGTGCTGAAATGACAGGGGATTCGTGTTCTCTGTTTGAGGTCGGACACCGGGCATGTGGCGGGTGCGCTGCGGCCCTTGCGGCACGCACGATCCTTAATGCCGCGGGAAAGGACACAATCATCGTCTCTGCAACGGGGTGCATGGAAGTCTTCTCGACGCCGTACCCTGAAACAGCATGGAAGGTCCCCTGGATCCATTCGCTCTTTGAAAACAACGCGGCAGTGGCGTCCGGCATATCAGCTGCCCTTAAAAAGCAGGGGCGCAAGGAAAAGGTCATTGCCCTCGGTGGTGATGGTGCGACCTTTGACATCGGGATGCTCTGCCTGTCCGGGGCGTTTGAGCGTGGCCATGACTTCGTGTACATCTGTTACGACAACGAGGCCTACATGAACACCGGCATCCAGAGGTCAGGGGCGACACCCTACGATGCATCGACCACGACGAGCCCGGCCGGAAAGTGCTCTATGGGGAACCGGAGGCCAAAGAAGGACCTCCCTGCCATCCTTGCAGCACATGGAGCACCTTATGTGGCCACAGCCTCCATCGCGTATCTCCCCGACTTAAAAAAGAAAGTCCAAAAAGCCCTGGAGACCGAGGGACCCTGCTACGTTCAGGTCCATGCACCCTGCTGCACGGGGTGGGGTTTTGAGGGGGAAAAGACAATTGCCATTGCCAAACTGGCGATCGAGACCGGTCTCTTTGTCAGCTATGAAATGGAGAACGGCACGGTCACACGGGTCAAAAAGGTGGTCAGGAGGCCGGTCGAGGAGTACCTTAGGGAGCAGCGCCGGTTCCGGCACCTCTTCCGCCCGGTCAGAAACGATGCAGAAATTGCCAAGATCCAGGCAATTGCCGACAAGAACGCCGAGAAGTTTGGAATCGATATCAAGATCAAGAAATAAATTACCAATATCCCTAGAGAAACTCTTTTTATCCGGCCCTGGTCAATAGGGTAAGAGAAAACGGATGTCTGTGGGCAGGGGGTTCCGGATCCTCGTCATGGACGATGACGAGGGGATACAGGATGTCGTCCGGATAATGCTCGGCCGCCTCGGATACCGCGTGGCCGTCGTTCCGGATGGCGTTAGTGCGGTCATCGCCTACCAGCGGGCGCAAAACGAGGGCGATCCGTTCGATCTTGTCATCCTCGACCTGTCTGTCGAGGGGGGGAAGGGGGGCCTTGAGACCCTCGAAGACCTCAAAATTGTTGATCCCAACATCGTGGCCCTGATTACAACCGGTTTCACGGGAGAGCCGGTTTTTTCCCGTTACCGGGAATATGGATTTGCCGGGGCGGTAGCAAAACCCTATCGCATGAAAGACCTGGACGACGCTATCAGGGCAGTGCTCTCCTGAATCACCACCCTCATTTCCCGGGTTTTTTCCAGGTGAGGAGGAACGGCACCAGCAGGACAATTGCGATGATGACCCAGAAATTGGCAAAAATGTACAGGAGATCTTCCCGACCCCTGTCATAGAAACGGACCTCGGCGACCCTGGTCGCATTCCACGTGACGGATACTCCCCCGTCATCTCGGGCTGTGACAACGCCCCCCGCGCTGATCATCCCCAGCGCGGGGTTCCGCACATCCAGCCCTTCGGGGAGAATGACTGTAACGTGGCGCGCTGATTCAAATGCGGCCATGAAATGATTTTGCCTGACCGGGCCCTGGAATGAAAGCGTGTAATTCCCCCTCGGGAAAGTTATGACAGAGTCACGGTCCCAGGTAAATCCGCAGGGATTGCAGGCCCCGGAGAGGACCACGTCCCTGACCACCAGGGGGACCCTCTCCCCCAGGACTCCGGTCTCGAAAAACTCGTACCGTTCAGCGTCGGTCAGTTCCACCGAGGCATTGAATGCCGTCCCGTCCGGAAGGATCCTGTACTCTGCGGTGGATGCTGCGACAGGCAGGACTACGAGGAGGACTGCAGTGCAGAGAGCAGCGAGGGCAGGTCCGCGTCTATCTCCAGGGGGCTTGCGCATTGTCTTATCACAGTCTCCGGGTCCTTGAGGAGGTGCCCGGTCACCACGCACACGATCTTTTCGTCCTTGTCAATACTCCCGTTCTCGACGAGCTTCTTGACCCCCGCGACAGACGCGGCAGAGGCGGGTTCGACACCGATACCCTCGTTCTGGGCAAGCATCCGTTGCATGGCAAGGATCTCGTCATCCGTGACGGACTCGGCCGTGCCGCCGGTCTTCCGGATCGCGGCAAGAGCCTTTTCAGCATTGACGGGGGCCCCGATACGGATTGCAGTGGCAACGGTCTCGGGGTGAGGTTCGGGTTCAACCTCGGCGAGCCCCTCCCGGATAGCCCTCACGACAGGCATTGAACCTTCGGCCTGGATCCCGGTCATCATGGGCATCCTCTCCAGGAAACCAAGCTTTTCAAGTTCCACACAGCCTTTATAGACCGCCGATATGTTCCCTGCATTCCCAACAGGAAGGACGATGCGGTCCGGCACTTCACCCAGCTGGTCAATGGCCTCAAAACCGATCGTCTTCTGTCCCTCCAGGCGGAAGGGGTTCACCGAGTTGAGGAGGTAGAGCCCATGGGTGAGGCAGAGCTCATGGACCATCTCAAGAGCCCTGTCAAAATTCCCCCGAATGGAGAGAACCTTTGCGCCGTGCATCAGGGCCTGGGCTACCTTTCCGAGCGCAACTTTACCGGCGGGAAGGAGGACAACCGCGGGGATACCCGCCCTCGCGGCATAGGCAGCGAGGCTTGCCGAGGTATTGCCCGTGCTTGCGCACGCAACCGACGATTTTTTCAGCTGGATAGCCATGCTGACGCCGACCGTCATGCCCCTGTCCTTGAAGGACCCTGTCGGGTTCATGCCCTCGTGTTTTGCATAAAGGAAGGGGAGGCCCAGTTCTTCCCCGATCCGGGTCAGGTGATAGAGGGGGGTTCCCCCCTCGTTGAGAGTGACCGGGGAGACTGACACGGGGAGGAGCTCACGGTACCTCCAGACGGAGAGGGGTCTCTTCTCCCAGGCAGACCGCGTGATAGTGACAGCATCCAGGTCGTACTCCACTGCCAGGAGATGGCCGCAGCGCGTGCAGTGGTAAATAATCTCATCAGGCGGGTAGGCCTTTGCGCACCTGACGCACACGAGACGGAACATGCGTGTAATATAGGCGGTCCCCCTGTAAATAGGAGGGGGATGGTGAGAAAACCCGGGGGAGGGGCCGCCGGGAAATTTCACGTCTCCCTGGTGACTGAACCGTTTCCGGGAACACTTGAGTTGCCACCCGGTGACAGGTCAGAACGCCGGTCTTGAGTCACGGGAAATGCAGACCGGACCCTTTCGACGAGGTCTGGGCTCAATTCGCAGGAATAGACTCCTTCTTTGCATCCAGCGTGGCAGAGGATGGCACCAGTCGGATCTGCGACGAGGGAGCCACCGGCGTATGTGTCAACCGGCGTTTCACCCGTGGTATTGATCCCTGCGACATACATCTGGAACTCGAGTGCACGCGCCCTGATGAAGAGATCCCAGTGTGCCTGCCGGGAGGCAGGCCAGGCAGCGGGAACGAGGACGGCATGGACACCGGCGTCTGCATACAGTGAAAAGAGGGACGCGAAGCGGAGGTCATAGCAGATGGCAAGGCCGCATGTCATCCCGGCAAGAGTACATATCCCGACTGTATTGCCCCTCTGGAAGTGCCGGTCCTCGCCTGCGGGGGAGAAGAGGTGGCACTTCGAGTATGTTGCCAGTATGTTCCCGGCCGGCCCCATGACAAAACACGTGTTCCGGGGAAGGGGGTAAGAGATTTCCCGCAGGGAACCGAGAATCGCAATGGAATACTCTTCTGCAAGGGACGCGATGCGCCCAACGAGAGGTCCGTCCAGGTCCTCGGCATTCCGGGACGACGCCGGGTCCCACCCCGTGGCGAACTGTTCGGGGAAGCAGACGATATCGGCGCCGCTGCGGGATGCCCGGGCTATGCAGGGCTCGACGCGTTCAAGGGTCGCACGCGGCTCTTCCCAGACACTCTGTACCTGTGCACAGCACAGTCTCATACCTGTCAATAAGGTATCGGGAAACGTCTTTTTGTTTTCTCCTGCGCAGGACGAATGTGGTCCAACCGTCCCCCATGCCAGCGGAGAAACACCTTGAAAGACCGCCTGTTTGCCCCCCGTGCGCAGCGTTTGCGGTGAAGTGAAAACCAAGGGCTAATCCCGGAACGAAAAAAAAACCACATGATTCTCTTCGAGACACAAGGATACAAAATGAAAATCGCGGATGCGATTTTCATAGTAGAAAAAGAAAGGACCGTTTCCTACTCGTAGAGTGCGGATTCATCCGCACGCTTGTAGGTCACGATCTCTCCGGGATTAAAGTGGATGGCTATTTCCCGCTCCGCACTTGCGGGGGAATCGGAAGCATGGATGACGTTTCTCCCGGTGTCCATGGCAAGGTCGCCCCGGATGGTCCCGGGTTCAGCGTCGCCTGGGTTGGTCGCCCCTACCATGCGCCGCACGACCCGCACGGCGTCTCTGCCTTCCCACACCATCAGGAAACAGGGGCCACTCTCGATAAAGTGGCGCAGAGAGGGGAAGAACGGTTTTTCGATGTGCTCCCTGTACTGTTCAAGGACCTTCTTTTCCGTCAGTCGCTCGAACCGTGCAGCAACGAGCTTGAGCCCCTTGCCCTCAAGCCGGGAGATGACCTCGCCGATGAGCCCCCGTGCAACTCCATCCGGCTTGACCATCACGAAGGTGCGGTCCATCCGTGATCACTCCTTGCCCGCTGCCTTCCGTCCCGCTTCTGTCCACGGTACGCGCCGGGGTGCTCTCCCGAGGCGGAAATTGTTCTGGCATTTTGTGCTGCAGAAGTAAAAGACAGAGCCGTCCCTGCGCACGAACATCTTCCCGGTGCCAGGTTCAATGTTATCCCCGCAAAAACTGCAGTTTCTCTGTTCGACCATGTCCATCTCACCGCCGGGAGAGCTTCTTTGCCTCACGCTCTGTTTCAAGGAGCATCAGGATGTCCCCCTCGCGGATCGGGCCGACCGTGTTCCGGGTAATGATCCGGCCTTTGTTCGGTCCATCGAGGATCCTGCACTTCACCTGCATGGCTTCTCCATGCATCCCGGTAGAGCCGATCACCTCAATCACCTCTGCGGGAGTCCCATCATCAGCCATGGCCCTTTCACGCTCTCAGTTCGCTGACCTGCTTGATGATCTCATCGACCAGTTCCTTTGCCTTCCCCGGCTTGACGATGGCTGCGGCCGCTGACCCCACGTCAAGTCCGCTGGCCGTCCCGATATCGTTCTGCTTGTTGATGAAGAGGAACGGGATCTTCTTCTCCTCGCAAAGCGGGGGGAGGTGCATGACGATCTCTTCGGGTTCAACATCGGCCCCGATGAGGACAAGTGCAGCAATGCTGCGTTCAATGGCCTTTGTTGCCTCGTTGGATCCCTTCTTGATCTTCCCCGTCTCCCTCGCTATCTCCAGGGCTTCGAGGGCCTTGTTCTGGATCTCTTCAGAAACCTGGAATTTGACATATGACTTTGCCATGACTCACCTCATTCAGGAGTTGCAAAAGCTCCCTCATCACTCATCAGTCAGTATCGACGATGCAGCCATATCATTTCGACAGGTGCAGGCATAAAGGTTTGGAAGAACCCGGGTGCCCGCGGATTTTTCGCTGGAATCATGAGGGAAGGGCGAAGATCTGGACCCCCCACCGGTCATATACCAGGACAAGACCCGCCTCACCGGCACGGACACTATACCGCTCCCTCTCCGGGTCTCCCACGTAGAGGTGGGTCATGCGATAGGACCGCATGAGCGGGATAGTGGAAGCCGGATCCTCGTATATGGCCCGGACATCGGCAAGACGGGTGCCGTACCAGCCCCCTGCATCCCCCCGCCACATGTACTCGTGGAACGGCCAGCCGATGATCGTGGGTATCCCCGTAAAGGAGGAGACCCTCGCGTAATACGTATAATCACCCCCCTGTGCCTCGACGATACCCCCAACCCCGGAGAGCGACCGGAGATAAGCAATTGCCTCTGCATCCCCTGGATGAGCGGTCGAGAGGTAGGCAAGGCCATCGAGTGTCCCTCCCCCGTACGGGGGGTTGAGGGGGAGGACGAGCGGTGAAAAGACCAGCGCAGCTGAAACGAGCGCCACGGCGGCCCACCGGGACCACGCGGGGAAGATGCCACGGGGGACCCGCGTATCGAGCATGCGCGAGAGAAGTGCAAGGGCAGAAATCCCCATCATCAGCCACGCGGCGATGTAGAACTTAAAGACCGTATTCATCCGGTAATAGGTCTCGCCCATGTTATCCTTCAGGTAGAAGACCTCGCAGAGGATGACAATCGAGAGGCCTACAACCGCGAGGATGTGGACAGGATCTTCCCACTTTCCGACCAGGAAGTACACAAGGGGAAGAACAGCGATCGCTGCGGCGGGATACCCGAAAATTGCAACGAGAACGGGGAGAACGAGGAGCCAGGGACGTTTTCTGACCTCGCCTGCGACTGAGAGGACCATGACGAGGAGGAAGAATCCATGGACCAGGAGGAAATCAGCCGGAGACGTCGGGGTATGGACAAGGCCCACGCCCATGATACCCTGCGTGGTCATCTGGAGGTAAAAGGGGAGATAGGCCGCGACGGCACACGCCGGAACCAGGACGAGGAACGACCACGGCGCAGCCAGGACCCTGGCAATGATCTCGCGGGTGGTCCAGGGGGTCTTCGTTTTGAGACAAGAGAGGATTCCCCCCACCTTTTCCCGGGCCATTCGGACCGGTGCGGCCAGGTTTTTGGCCAATGAGCGGTGAATGCTGCCCCCTGATGCCCGCCCGCGGGACCATATCAAAAGACCGAAGAGGACCGTGACAGGGGCATAGATAACGCCGTCCCACGTGTTGATGGGGGGCATCGATCCAAGGCTTGCGCCTGCCAGAAGGATGAGCATGCACCGCCCCCCCCTGTCCAGCCGGGAAAAGTGGAGGTAGGCGTAGACGAGGAGGAAAAGGAAGAGGATCTGGTTGAATATCCCGACGACGTGGGGGTGCACGTCACCCCAGAGAAAGGAAAAGAGGGGGTACTCATTGATCGTATTGGGAATGGTCCGTGTGCTGTCCCAGAGGAGAGATCCTAGTGCCTTCCCCTGGAGGAGCTGCCATACGAAGGAGGGGTTGACGAGGAGGAGTGTCCCGAGGACAAGCCATGGAAAACGAGGGGCAATCAGCCTTCCCAGAGCATACAGGACAACGGCAGAGGATGCGAAGGTCGTGGGGAGTGCCAGGTTGAACACAACCGGGGATGGCACACCGCTCACGATCCCGAGGGCACCAAACATCCAGTACCCGAGGTAGTAATAGACATCGAGGGATCCGGACGAGAACCAGGGATCGAGGGGTGGGACGACCGGTACCCGCATGATCGAGGCCAGGAACGCATGGTCCATGAACTTCTCTGCGTACGATATGCTTGGATTTGCATACCGGACACTCAGCATGGAAAGGAAGAAGAGCAGGAAGATGAACGCGTAGACCTGCTGTCCTGCCCAGTTCTTCCTGGCATAGGCATTCCTGTATGCGCCAAAGAGCAACAGGACGCCAAAAGGAACCAGTGCGAGAATCACGGGAAGCCGGAGGAGTCCACAGTACCACGAGAGGAGGCAAAAGAGGAGGAGTGAGACAGGGAACGCGACAGGATAGGCGAACTGGCCGCATGCCCTCCGGAGGTATGGCCAGACCGAGACCTGGAGGAAGAAGAGGAGGAGCAGCCAGGAGAAGATGCACGTAAGAAACAATTCACATTCTGCCAGATCCAATCCCCCCGAACCTTCTCTGGAAAGTGCTCCTCAGGCTGTCCAGCACCCATGGACCGAAGAAATAAATGGAGACGACCCCTCCCCCGAGCGTGATGAGGTTCTTGATGAGGTGGTCGACCACCGCTATCATCGTGGCCTCCGCGGCCGGCACACCGGCCAGGGAGAATGTGACTGCCAATGCGAGTTCGTACGTGCCAACACCCCCGGGCGTCAGTGGGACGGCCTTGACGAGGTTCCCGATCACGATCCCCAGGACAACGACGGCAAACGGCACCTGGTCCTGGAACATCATCACGACGCAGACGCAAACCAGCACGTCGATGATCCATATGACGAGGGAACTTGCAGACAGGAAAATGATGGCCCGCATCGAGAGGGATGCCTCGCGGACCTGTTCAAGGACAGAGAGGATAGCCCGGGTCACCCGGTTTTCAGTCGATACCTTTCCGGAGAGTGCGAGGATGATGAAAAATAAAAACCCAGCCAAGATCGGGGCAATCGTGATCGTGTAAAACCAGGAAGGCACGTCAAGCACGAAGAGGAGGGCAACGGCACCCAGGATTGCCACCATCAGGACATCAAAGACCCGCTCGATAACGATGGAAGATAATCCCTGGGAGGTCGTCGAATGGTACTCGTGGCCGAGGATAAGTATCCTCACGAGGTCTCCCAGGCGTGCAGGCACGATGAGATTTGCAGTCTGGCTGACAAAGATACAGGCGACAGAGAAGGTGACTCCCGCCGGTATCCCAAGGGAAGAGAGGATATTCCTGTACCGAAGGCCCCGGAGCCACCATGCTGTGAGGCAGACGACTGAAGCCAGGACCAGGAAGTACCATACGGCGTGGCTTGCCGCGATGAGCAGGTCGTCCCAGATGGCATACAGCATCCAGGCAACGATCCCGACGGCGATCAGGGTAGAGATGACAATGTAACTAGCCTTCTTCCACATGCATCTGCCACCAGAGCCGGAATATGGCTCTTCCCATCTGGAAAACGTCTTTTCGTCTGACGGTTGTCCCTCTCCCCTCCCTCCACCGCACCGGGAATTCCCGGATGGAATACCCCCGTGCCTGGGCCCTGACGAGGACCTCCGTGTCCCAGAACCAGTGGGTATCCCTCACCGAGGGCAGGAGAGAGAGGAGCCTCTCCCTGCGGAATGCTTTAAACCCGCACTGGTGGTCATGGACCCTGGACCGGAGGATGGTCCGAACGAGGAAATTATACCCCCTGCTGGCGAGCTCCCTGCCCCCGCTCCGTGCGATCCTGCTTTCGGGGAGGAGCCGGGAGCCTGTCGCGATGTCATACCCTTCCCGGATGGCCCCCACAAGTTCGGCGAGGTGTCCAATGTCCGTGGCAAGGTCCACGTCATAGTAACAGACAATCTCCCCACGCGCCGATGAGAAAGCCCGGGAAAGCGCTTTACCTCTTCCCAGGCGCAGGTCGCTGTGGAGGAGGCGGACCCGGTTGTCCAGTCGTTCCCATTCCCTGACGACAGCGGCACTCCCATCAGTGCTCCCGTCCTCGGCGACGATCAGCTCAAATGAAAGTCCGGTCTTTTCAAGGGCATCGAGTGAGCGGGGAATTGCAGTCCTTAAGCTCTCCTCGTCGTTGTACACGGGAATGACCGCGCTCAAAGCCACGTTATTCTCCACGTCACGCCCCCCCGGCAGTTCCAATGAGGCGGGCGACGTCCATTCCCGCGGCTACCGACCCGTTCATGCTCCTTTCAGGGTAATTGGGTTTGGAAAACATCCCGGCAAAATAGAGGCCCTCCGCCTGGTAGGGAACGATCTTATGATAAAAGCCCCGTGTGTAGAGGGGTCCCGCGAATGGCTCAACAGACATCCTGTGCCAGGCGATATCCCCGGAAGGGATCCGGAACCGGCTGCAGAAGTCCGCAAGCATGGTCTCATCGATCTTTCCGGGAAGGGTTCCCGAGAAATATGAGGCGAGGTAGACGAGGTGTTGCCCGTACTTCTCCGCGGGGATGAAATTTGTGTGGGATATGACCGCACCGTAGGGTGCAGGGTCTTTCATGTTCAGCCAGTAGATTCCATCCGTCACATCGCGGTCCATGGCAAGGAGCATGCAGGCAGCACCCTGGTAGGGGACCGGTCCAAGGCCGGTCACAACCCCGGCAGGAAGGGCCTGGGGCGGGATCGTCGAGACGACTGCATCGTACCTGCGGTCATTCACCCGCCAGCCCCCTGTGTCACGGGAGAGGGATGTGACAGGGTCCCCGAGCCGGATGACGCAGTCATTCCCGATTTTTTCGGCCAGCGCCTCCACGAGGGTATGGAAACCTCCCTGCAGGTAGCCCAGCCTCTCGCCTGAAATTCCCCTGTTGGACCGAATCGCTATCCTGCTGACAAGCCATGCGGCAGACACTGCGTCCCTGCAATCGCCGAATTTGCTCGAGAGGAGCGGTTCGAAAAAAGAGGAGTATACCCTTTCCCCGAGTTCCCTTGTGACGAATTCCCGTGCCGTGATATCGTCGAGCCGTGCGGTATCCAGGCGACGCGAACGGACTGTCAGGAGGGCCAGGCGTGCCTTATCAGCAAGCGAAAGGTAGGGGTAGGAGAGGATCTCGTGCGGCGTGTTGAGCGGATAGATACGGCCGTCCACGTAATACCCCGTCGTGCCTTTCAGCCATTCGAGTCGGTCCAAAACCCCGAGCGATTTCATCAGAGAAAAGAGGTGAGTGTCCGAGGCGAAACAGTGGTGATAGAAAGCTTCGATGTGTGTGTCTCCCACTTCATAGGATGAAACACACCCCCCCAGGTGCCGGCGTTTTTCATAGAGATCAATTTCATGGTCCCGTCCAAGGAAAAATGCGGCCACGAGGCCGGTTAAGCCTCCCCCGATAATGCAGATCTTCATGCCGGATGCTCAGTAGTGTTTGGAAAAGGGGGATGAAAAAGGCTCCGCATTCGAAATAACCGTATTAAATTCGTTTTGAAGGGGCGCCGCCATAAGGAAAGTATTTGAACTCCCAAAAGAAACCATATTAATTGAAGAAATTTAAAAGTCCTTGCGTAAATACCGGGCTGGTGTCATAGGTTCCATGAGGATATTTTTCATCGGGTTCGGCCAGGCGGGCGGCAAGATCGTGGACATGTTCCTTGAGCAGGACAGGAAGCTTGGGAGGAGCAGCTTCAGGGGCATTGCTGTCAACACCGCCCGCACTGACCTGATGGGGTTAAAACACATCGATCTCCGGGACCGCATACTCATTGGCCAGACTGTAGTCAAGGGCCATGGTGTAGGGACCGACAATGCTGCAGGGGCACGGATTACCCTCGACGAGATCGACAGCATCGTCAGTGCCATCGACAAGAGGGGAACGCATGACGTTGATGCTTTCATGGTCGTTGCAGGGCTTGGCGGGGGGACCGGTTCAGGGGGCACTCCTGTCCTTGCAAGGGCTCTGAAAAAAATTTACAGGGAACCGGTCTACGTCCTCGGCATCCTTCCCGCACCAGAGGAGGGGCGGCTCTATTCCTATAACGCGGCACGAAGCCTTGCCACCCTGATCAAGGAGGCCGACAACACCTTCATCTTCGACAACAGTGCGTGGAAGAACGAGGGAGAGAGTATCAAATCAGCCTTCTCCCGCCTGAACGACGAGATAGTCCGTCGCTTTGGTGTGCTCTTCCGTGCAGGAGAGGTGGGATCCGCAGGAGTCGGCGAGATGGTCGTTGACTCGAGCGAGATAATCAACACGCTGCGGGGCGGTGGGATCACCTCTGTCGGGTACGCGATCACGGAAGTCGTCAGCAGGAAAACGAAACCCTCGGTCGGGAGCATATTCGAGGGGATCAAGGGCACCCTGCGCAAGAAGGAGGCAACCGAGGAAGTCCTCCTCGGAGAGGACAGGACTGCAAAGATCATATCACTCGTGCGACGGGCCATGCTCGGGAGGCTGACACTCCCCTGTGATTTCAGCACTGCCGAGCGAGCACTCGTCCTCGTTGCAGGACCACCCGACGAGCTCGACCGGAAGGGCATCGAGAAGGCAAAGAGCTGGGTGGAAGAGAACATCGCGGGTGTCGAGGTCCGGGGTGGAGATTACCCCGTCAACAGCAACTACGTTGCGGCCGTCGTTGTTCTTGCAACGGTGGCAAACGCCCCGAGGATTCGCGAATTAATGGACATTGCCCGGAGTACAAAGGATGAAGTCGCAAAGGCCCAGGAGAGAAAACCCATTACGTTTGACGAAGAAATAGAACCACTATTTGAGTGATACTATGAAGAGGATATGGATTCACCTGTCTTTTCTCGTTTTTCTCTGCATCCTTGTCCAGGGTGTTGCAGCAATTGCCGTGGGCAATATCGTCATCAGCCCATCCGGTGACCTCGTGTCCGGCCAGTCGCAGGTCAGGTCGAGCTTCGTCATCAACTTTCCCGCAAGCGGGGGCAAAACATTCGATGATGCAAACACCCTCCAGTTATCGAGCGAGATGGACAACCCGACATGGACCTACGCGATAGTCCTTGATGGCGTTGAAAACCCCTCAAAGACTGAAATAGGGCAGAATGTCAATATCAACGGGTGGCTCCTCTCGTATCCGTCCCGGAGGGAGCTCTCCATGAAGGTCACGATGGAAGCGACTGCCCCCACCGTCCAGGGGACAGCCGAAAAGGTCGTCGTGGGTGTGAGAGTGCTTGACAGCCGCGGTGCGGCTGTTGCATCCTCCGAGGTCGTCAAGAAAAAGCTGGTCATCAATCCCGCCCAGATCAAGGAATCGGTCCAGCAGGCAAAGAACACTCTCTCCCAGCTCCGTTCCCGGATCGATGCAATGATGATGCCGGGGATCGATCTCTCCGGTGTCGAGCAGAAATACAACGAAGCCGCCAATGCGATCCAGAGCGCGGAGAGTACAACGGATTATGCCAAAGCACAGGCATCCCTCAAGACAGCCGATGATGCATTGAAAAGTGCACAGGAACTGCTCGTCACACTGGGGATCCAGAAGACAATCGCCGATGCAGATGCGAAAATGGAGGAGGTCAATGCCCTGATAACTGATTTCCGGGTAAACAGGAGCATGGGATCAGATGCCCGCCTCACTCCCATCATGATTGCCTATGACGATGCAGCTGATCTCGTTTCTGACGCAAAGGACAACCTTGCACGAAAAGAGTATGACCAGGCACAGAACAAGGCGTCGGAGGCAGTAACCAAGGCAGACAGTGCACTTGCCGATGCCCTCAAACTTAAATCAGAGATCGAGTCCAACCCCCTGTCAGGGGCAGCAACAATGCTTGCGGGGGTCCTGGTCGGGGGGATAACGATCATTATCATTATGGCAGTCATCGCTGTGATCGTCGTCATTGGTTTCCTCCTTTTCCGCAGGCGGCGGAAGTGGGATGAGCTCGGTTAAAAATCCTTTTTTCCCCGGGAAGATCGTATCCCCGCATTTCATGAAAATCACTTCGTGATTTTTCACTTTTTTCCGCCTGACTGCACAGCGGTCAATGGCGGTTTGGATGAAAAACGTTTCCGCGTTTTTTTTCGTCGGGGGGCATGTGACGAGAAGGTATCGTGTACGATTCGGTCGAAAATGGGGATAGCCCCCTCCTTTTTTCCTCAATAAAAATCGCCTGATACACATTTCAATCTATGATTCCGAAGAAATTCATGGACCTAATGTAAAAGTACATTTCTAAAAACCTCTAAATCGAAAAATAAGCAAGAATAAATCGTAAAATTGATTGTTCTCGAAGGGGAATACATATTTGGTGAAACAATGAATTCCCCTTTGATAGTAGATCGCAAGGACCCAAAATGGTTTCTACTCGAACAAGTGTTGTCACTGGTCTCCAGCCGTGAAGCTAGACAGGTGTTTTCAAAGAACAAGCTTGAGCCAATCAATGAAGCTGTAGAGGCAGTGAAAATCGTTCTTGTCGCGATGTTCTTCTCCG